>OMZG01000003.1 GCA_900315505.1 uncultured Lachnospiraceae bacterium | reverse complement strand
AGCTTTTGGAATCGGCTTCTTTGCAGCCGCAATCTCTCCTGTACTAATCTTTGCAGAAAACATCTTTCTGCCACGTTCTGGCAGATTATGAGCCTCATCAATCAGAAATACATAGTTGTCCTTATTCTCGGCTGCGAAAAAGCGTTTCAGATATGCCTTCGGATCGAATACATAGTTGAAATCCCCGACTATATTATCACACCAGTCACAGAGATCGTATTCGAGAAGATATGGACATACCATATTTTTCTCACCGGTCTGCCTTATTACCTCTCTGGAAAAAATATCATGGCTCTGCAGCAGATCATACATCGCATCATTTATCCTGTCGAAATGTCCCTTCGCATATGGACAGCTCTCCGGGTTACATTCCACAGTCTCATTGATGCACATTTTCTCTTTTGCGGTAAGAGCAACCGTCTTTCCGCGATATCCGCCTTTTTCAAAAAGCTCAAAGGCAGACAGAGCATTTCTTGCAGTCATCGTCTTCGCAGTCAGATAGAAAATCTTGTCTGCAAGCCCCTGTCCCATCGCCATGACAGATGGAAACAGCGTAGACAGAGTCTTCCCGGTACCGGTCGGAGCCATAAGGAACAGAAGGCCATTATGCACAATGCTCCTGTACACCGATGACAGGAGGTCAAACTGACCCTCACGATATTCAAATGGGAATTTAAGCTGGTGAATGGATTCAGTTCTTGTATTTGCAAAATAATAGGTAAAGTCCGACCATCTGCGATAGCTTTCAACAAGCCCTGTAAAAAATGATGTCAGTTCTTCTCTCGTATATTTTTTCGTGAATTTTTTTATGATTTCTGTCTCGATATTGCAGTAGGTAACAGTGATATCACATTCATCAAGTCCGTTTGCGCACAGGAAAATAAACCCATAGCATTCTGCCTGGGCCAGGTGTAGAGGTTCCGGCTCCTTCTTGAATCTGAGTTCCTGATATGTCCCCTTTATCTCGTCAATTTCTATTTTATTGCTTGTCTTTATATGTGGGAAAAAACCTTTTTCAAAAGTGTACTTTTCAAGTCCCTCGTATGCAGCAGGCTCCTTGTTCTTCTGCATCTTCTCACTGTAGATCAGGCCGTCAGCCCTGCCCTGCACCACAAGGTCATAATCCCCCATGTCGATGCGGACCACAAGCTCTACCTCGGCATGATAATCATTGCCTGAACTCTTCTGTATCTTCTTGTGGATCCTGCTGCCAGCCTGCATTGACTCAAGCGTATCGCGGACTTCCATCCCCTCTGTGATGTCCCCGCTTCGCAGGATAAACTCTGCCAGGCGTCTGACTGAAATTCTGATCTGTGGCTTATCTGTACTCATATCTACAGATTATACCACAATTACAGATTGGAGAAATCCAAAAGTATTGCATAAAATCGAACAGATTTTTTCGAAAAAGTGTTTGACAAATGTCTGTTCACATGATATACTGATTTCACCGAACAGATATTCCGAATATCTGTTGTGAACAGATTTTTAGAACTGACATCGAACAAGGAGGCACCGTTATGAAGAATACGAGAATGAATTATACTCACAGACATATATCAAGGGCTGCAGTCAGACACAGACAGCTTCTTTACAGGAGGATGCTAATATCTGCTATTATCATTACTGCCATTTTTACTCTTGTTTTATCTATATGCACCATGTCCACAAGAGCCGCTTCTTCTGTTGAGAAGGAGAAGCATTATGAGAGTGTTCTCCTTACAGAGGGAGATACTCTTACGACTCTTTCATCAGAGTACAGAGACGATGAGGAGCAGACATACGACGAATTCGTGTCAGATGTCTGCTCTGCCAATGACCTTTCTGATCCTGATACCATCCACGAGGGATGCTATCTTCTTATACCTGTATATTCTATCCGCAGGTGATTCTTATCCATATATGAGAACAGACCGGCATCTCTGCCGGCCTGTGTCTTAGTAGATATTCCTTTTACAGATTTGTAGCCTTATCTATCTGATCAGCTATGCTTTCTATCAGTGCGCTTCCTGTCAGATCGGAGTCGGCGCTTTCCAGCTTTTTATACTTATCATAGCCAGCGAGATCAGCTTTTCCTGATACCAGTGCTATGATTCCTGCATTATTCAGCGCTGTCAGTACTGCTACCGTGGCTTCACTGTCACTGATCAGCAGTACATGCTTGCCGTTGCCGAGGAGTTTCTTTTCGACCTTCTGCGCATCACTATCACTCAGATTCTCTGAGGCATCAGCAAGCACGAATGCTGCCGGTGTCTGTCCGAGAAGCTGTGCCCTGATCTCAGGTGTCACCTTACCATCCAGTACAGACCTCGAATCAAGTACTTTTTCTACTACTCCGCAGGCGCTTGTCATATATGAGATCCTGTCGATCAGGATCATCTCGCCGAGAGTCTTGTGCTTGTCGAATTCATCAACGACTATCTTCTCTGTGAATGCTACCACGACTCTGGCGATCTCGTTCTTCTTCAGGGTCTCTGCGGGCTTATGTTCCCCGGTATTTACATCCACCTTGTAGAGGATATCTGTCACGAGGCCCGGTATCTGTCGGGTTCCGAGCTTCACAAAGAAGTTCTTTCCCTTTGTGAGCTCCTCATCATCCATCCACAGCACTGATACCTCTACCCTGTCTGACAGTGGCAGATTCGTGTCCCTTGCTATTACTGAGCCTCTTGATACATCTATCTCCCTGTCGAGAGTCAGTGTCACCGGAGCACCGATTGATGCACTGTCACTCTCCTTTGCAGCCTTGAGAATGCCCTTTACCCTTGCCTTCTCGAGACTTGGATATACAGTGATCTCATCGCCTACTGACACCTTACCGGCTTCGATCCCTCCCTCGAATCCACGAAAGGTGTGGTCAGGACGGCAGACTCTCTGTACAGGCATATAGAAGCCTTCCTCGTTCTCACCATGATCTATCTGTACATTCTCGAGATAGTCAAGAAGCACCGGACCGTCATACCATGGCATCTTCTCTGACCTTCTGGTGACGTTATCACCCTCAGTAGCTGATACAGGTATAGCTATCACATGAGCCAGCCCCAGCTCATCACTGAGTTCCTTAAGAGACTGCTTTATCTCATTGAAGCATTCTTCACTGTAATCGACTAGATCCATCTTATTGACTGCGAAGACGAAGTATCTGATACCCATCAGCTCCGCTATACGGCTGTGTCTTCTTGTCTGTACGAGTACTCCCTGAGATGCATCTACGAGGATTACAGCCAGGTCTGCAAATGAAGCACCTACAGCCATGTTTCTCGTATATTCCTCATGTCCCGGAGTATCTGCCACGATGAAGCTTCTCTTATCTGTCGTGAAGTATCTGTAGGCTACATCTATTGTGATTCCCTGTTCTCTCTCCTCTGTGAGTCCATCCAGGAGAAGTGAGTAGTCTATCTTGCCACCTCTGCTTCCGACCTTGGAGTCGAGCTCGAGCGCTTTTTCCTGATCCGCATAGAGGAGCTTGGAATCATACAGTATATGTCCTATCAGGGTAGACTTTCCATCGTCTACCGAACCACAGGTTATAAATTTAAGTAAGTCATTCATAGTATTATTAACCTTCCTGGCAAGCACATTGACAACTGAATATCAATGCACCTTAGAAGTATCCCTCCTTCTTTCTTCTCTCCATGCTTCCTACACCCTCATGATCGATCACACGGCTGGTACGCTCGGACTCTACTGCACCGAGAGTCTCTTCAATGATCTCATCAAGAGTGGTAGCATCAGATTCGAAGCCGCCTGTAAGTGGATAGCATCCCAGGGTTCTGAAACGGATCTTCTTCATCATCGGCTTCTCACCTGGATTCAGACGCATTCTGTCATCGTCTACCATGATCAGATTCCCGTCTCTTTCCACACACGGTCTCACCGCTGCAAAGTACAGAGGTACGATATCTATATTCTCTCTCTTGATATACTGCCAGATGTCCTTCTCCGTCCAGTTCGACAGAGGGAATACCCTGATGCTCTCTCCCTTGTGGATCATCGTATTATACAGCTTCCACATTTCTGGTCTCTGATTCTTCGGATCCCAGGCCTGGGCAGCATTCCTGAACGAAAGAATTCTCTCCTTTGCTCTTGACTGCTCCTCATCACGTCTTCCGCCACCAAAGGCCGCCGTGAATCCATACCTGGTCAGAGCCTGCTTCAGAGCCTGTGTCTTCATGATGTCGGTATATGAGGCTCCGTTATCGAAAGGATTGATTCCCTTCTTTCGTCCTTCCTCATTGGTATATACCAGCATATTGAGACCATATTTCTTCGCTGTCTCGTCACGGAACTTTATCATTTCCCTGAACTTCCAGGTAGTATCAATGTGAAGGAACGGAAATGGCGGCTTCTCAGGATAGAAGGCCTTGAGAGCCAGATGCAGCATTACAGATGAATCCTTTCCGATCGAATACAGCATTACCGGCTTCTCGCATTCCGCTGCGACTTCCCTGATTATATAAATGGCTTCTGCCTCCAGAGAGTCCAGATGTGATGTTTCGCTCATTAGAACAAGCTCCTTTCGCTTAAGTAATCATTATCCCTTATTTCCTATCGAGTTACTATGTTAATGTAGCACATACAACTACGATTGTCAACACGTAATAAAGGTTTTTTATATACTGTTATCATAAATTGTTATATCAGTTCATCCCTGTGCTAATATTTATTTGACTGTGTCCTGTCGGTATCCACAAACAGCTTCTGTCCTTCTGGTGATTCGAAGATCCAGTGTAGAACATTGCCTACCGGTTTCACTATCATTGTGGTGCCATCTCCGCCTATATCTGCTCCGAGGTACATACTGATTGCATTGAGCGGGCAGATCTTGAGACAGGTAGCGCATCCCCAGCAGTCTCTTACATCACGGATATATGCCTTTCGATTTTCATCCATCGCGAAGAGATTGCCCGGACATTCATCCACGCAGCGTCTGCATCCGATGCATTTTTTAGGATTTATCTTAATACTCATATATCTGCCTCCAGTCACTGTACGGCCTGCGCCACAGGCTCTTTATCTTTTCTGATCTTCCTGTACTTTATCTTTATTTCTCCATCCTTATATACAGAGTTTACGAATACATTCCTGTACTTCTCGCTCTTCTCCGGATGATCAGAATTGGAATTAAATACAGGCCAGCGTGTCTCCTTGCGTGCCTTCAGGTGGGCTATCAGTACCCTGCATACGATAAGGCGCTCACGAAGCTCATAGATCTTCATCAGATCATAGTCATCCTTAGCCTTCAGAGTATCTGAAAGCCTCATGACTACCTGTATCTTCTTATCCGCAAGCTCGAGTCCTGCTTCATTGAACCTGTAGTATGTGGATATTCCTCCTGCATACTGATCCATGATCTTCTGCATGGTCTCTTCCAGATCATCGGTTGAATATCCGATCCCATCATTATCAAAGAACCTGTCATACTGCTTTACTATTTCCGCGACATCCTCATCGAAGTTCTTCGGATGTGGCATACGGTTCTTTGTATTATCCTTCATGAACTGAAGGATTCCTTCTGCCGCTATCTCACCCTCTGCCAGAGCACCCGTCACATATTTCTGAGGGGCGCCTCCTGCAATGTCTCCGGCTGCGTACAGTGCCTTTATCGTAGTGCTCCTGTCTTCCTTCACCCAGTAGCCGCTTCCGGTATGTCCACCGACCACGTATGGTTCACTACCCTCGATCTCCACGTTCTCCTCTGAAGGGAATTTACCTGACATCCATTTGAGAGTCTGCTGCGGGGCCATATTAAGATATGCCTTTATCAGGTCATCATCAGTCTCCTGGGATATGCCTTCTGTCTTCAGATAGCATGGGCCATTTCCCTTCATATTCTCTGCTACAAAGGCATATACCCGCTCTGATGTGGTATTGCCGTATTTTCTCTGATATTCCTCTCCCTTTGCATTCAGCTGTGGAGAACCCACGCCTGAGGCAATTGTACCTGTAGGGGCGATTGTATCCTTGCATCTTAATGCCACGAACCTCATCTCGAAGGTTGTCATCTCAGCGCCTGCCCTGATTCCCATTGCAAGACCGGCTCCTGTATTGAATGGAGGATACCACATCTTATGCCTTGAGAAGCCTGGATTATTCGGTCTGTACATACCGGCGGCTCCGCCGGTTGCTATAAGCGTGGCCTCAGCATATATCTCTACAGCCTCCCTTGTATCTACCATGAAGCCGACGGCTCCATAGACGCGGTTATCCCTTATGATGAAGTCAGTGATATTTACATGGTTTATTACCTCGACCAGCGGACATTCCTCAACCTGCTTTGCGAGAATAGGCTTTATATTTTCTCCGTTAATCTTGATATTTCTCCAGCCGCGGGTTGCATAATGTCCCAGCCTGTCCTTAAGTATCGGAAGTCCGGCCTCTTCAAGCTCTCTTGTCACATGATTGAATCTCCTGCTGATAGACAGAAGCAGGTCTTCTCTTGCCACTCCGTCCGCATCATTCATTGCATAGTCCACATAGTCCTGAGGCGTATGTCCTTTGGAAATATATGCATTCAGCGCATTGACTCCGCTTGCGAGACATCCGCTCCTTATGATATTTGCCTTTTCTGCAATGATGACTCTCAGTCCGCTTTCCTTAAGCCTGATGGCTGCCGCACATCCGGCTGTTCCTCCACCGATGATCAGCACATCGGTTGTATATACCTTCAGATTCATACGAATACCTTTCATTTCAACACATTTATTCATGGGATATCAGATGACTACCGAATCATCGTAGAGAGCCTCATTCTTCAGATGATATACCTTATCCCCGGTCGTCACGAATATCTGATATATGAAGATATGTACCTTTTCTCCTATCTCTACCTGACCGGCCTCCAAAGGTCTGTTCACGGTGAGAAGAGAACCCCTGACCCAGACCTTTATCTCCATGTGGCTTCCACGGAACAGGATTGAATTCACAATCCCCTCTTCTGATGAATTAGGGAACTGTTCCACCTCACCTATTCTTGTCAGATGCAGGAATTCAGGTCTGATGACAGCTGTGCAGGCACCATGTATATCCTCAAAGTGACTGAAGATATGGTAATCAGGGATTACCGTTGCATTTCCTACAAATGAAGCGGTAAAGGCGGTGTCTGGATGCTGGTATATCTCCACCGGTGTACCCGACTGTTCTACCCTGCCATGATCAAGTATGATGATCTGATCTGCTACCTCTATGGCCTCATCCTGGTCATGAGTCACGAATATGCTTGTAATTCCAAGCTTCTCTATCATCTCCTTGAGCCAGGTCCTAAGCTCCACTCTTACCTTCGCATCGATGGCTGCAAATGGCTCATCAAGCAGCAGAAGCTTCGGTCTCGGAGCAATCGCTCTTGCAAAGGCCACTCTCTGTCTCTGTCCACCTGATAGCTGGGACGGGTATCTTTTTTCCATTCCCTTAAGACCTACTAGCTCTATCAGCTCGCTGACCCTCTGACTGATCTTCTCCTTCGCTACCTTCTGCACAGAGAGTCCGAACGCTATATTATCCTCTACTGTCATATAGGAAAACAGCGCATAGTTCTGGAACACAAAGCCGATCCCACGTTTGCTGGCAGGAATGTCATTTACGACAGTACCATCTATGGTGATATTTCCGCTATCCGGCGACTCCAGTCCCGCTATCATACGGAGAATAGTAGTCTTGCCGCTTCCGGATGGTCCGAGCAGACCGGTCAGTTTTCCTTTCTCTATAGAGAATGATACATGATCCGATGCCTTATAATCACCGAAGCTTTTATTTACATCATCCAAAGTCACATACATATTTTACAGACCTTTCGTGAATATGATCTCAGGCAGTCGCCTTCTGCATCCTGCTTATCTTCCTTTTGCTGACATACTGAAGCACCAGTCGGAGTATCAGAAGAGCGATAGAAAGCATTACAAGTATCGACGCAACTGCAAATGCCTCTGTAGTATTGAACTCGTTGAAGAGTATCTCCACATGCAGTGGAAGTGTATTGGTCAGTCCTCTCAGATGTCCGCTGATGACGGACACAGCTCCGAATTCACCCATTGCTCTCGATGCTGAGAGGATCATTCCATATATAAATGGCCATTTGATCGAAGGAAAAGTAATTTTCGTAAAGATCGTCCATCCGCTCGCTCCCATCATCGCAGCAGCCTCTTCCTCTTCTGTTCCTCTTGCTTCAAGAACCGGCACTATCTCACGGAATACCATAGGAAGCGTGACAAATACGGTCACGATGATAATTCCCGGAACAGCAAATATTACATCGATTCCTACCTTGTCAAGCAGAGGATAGATGAATCCCTGTCTTCCGAACAGGAGCAGAAATATCATACCGCAGATAACAGGCGATATCGTCACCGGAATATCAATGATACTCTTTATTATCTTCTTCCCGGGGAACGAATACCTGGTCACTGCCCATGCTGCCATCAGTCCGAATACAGAGGTGCATATCACCGATGCTATAGTAGCACGCAGCGTAAGCGACAGTGCCTTCAGCGTATATTTATCTGTAATAGAAGCGATATAGTATTTAAAGCCCATCGCAAATGAACCGGCCACAACCATTCCAAGAGGCATGATAACCATAATGAAAAGGAAAAATGCTGCTATTATGATCAGCACCCATTTGAGGATTCCGTCATTCTTTTTCTGCTCCATTATGACACACCTCCCTTTATCTTTATATTATGAGAAGCCACAATATTCGATATCATAAGGATCAGGAATGAAATGATCAGCATCACGAATGCTATCGCACTCGCCTCGCTGTAGCTGAATTCCTGGAGCTTACTCATGATGATCAGTGGTACGATCTCAGTCTTATATGGCATATTTCCGGCTATGAATACCACGCTTCCGTACTCACCGAGACACCTGCCGAATGCAAGTGCCGCACCGGAAAACACTGCCGGTTCTATCTCAGGAAAAATAACCTTCCTGAATGTCTTAAACCTCGAGGCACCCATAGAGCTGGCCGCTTCCTCGATCGATGGATCAAGATTCTGAAGCACCGGCTGTACAGAGCGAATTACATACGGAATACTCACAAAGGTAAGCGCTATAACTATTCCGAATCTTGAATACGCTACCGGAATACCGAAGTGATGAAAAAATCTCCCCAGCGCTCCGTTCTCACGATACAATGCCGTAAGTGAAATACCTGCCACTGCCGTTGGAAGTGCAAATGGAATCTCAATAAGTCCGTCCATCAGCTTTTTGCCAGGAAAATCATATCTTACCAGCACAAATGCTATGAGGATTCCCATTACTGTATTTATCAGCATGGCTATAAATGCAGTAGAAATGCTTATCCAGAAGCTTGTAAGAACCCTCCTGGTAAATATAACCCCGAAGAATTCCTTTGGCGACAGCTTCAGGGTATAAATGACTATATATGAAAGCGGGAGTATCACCAGAAGACCCAGTATTGCTACTGTGATACCGAAGGTAAGTCCGAATCCCGGTATGATTTTTTTTGAAGTGCTTCTTTCCATATGTACCTTCTACAATCTCTTTACTTTTCTACTCATATATCTGATCAAATATGCCGCCATCAGCGAAATGCTTCTTCGTGACCTTATCCCATCCTCCGAAATCATCGATTGTCACCATTTCAAGATCTGTCGGGAACTGCTTCGAATGCTCCTTTAGAACAGCTGTATCGGAAGGCCGGTAATAATTTTTCGCGCAAATCTCCTGAGCCTCTTTTTCATACAGATCCTTAAGATATGCCTCAGCGACCTTCCTCGTGCCATGACTCTTCACCACTGAATCCACTACACTTACAGGCGTTTCGGCCTTGATACTCACGGACGGATATATTAGCTCATAATCCTTCCCATCATTCTGCAGGGTGAGATAAGCCTCATTCTCCCAGCATATCAGCACATCTCCCTGACCATTTTCTGTAAAAGAGGTTGTCGATGCACGGGCTCCTGAATCCAGCACCGATACATTCCTGTATAGCTTCCTCATGAATTCTATGGCAAAAGACTCATCATTGTCATATTTCTTCAGTGCATACGCATACGCAGCCAGATAATTCCATCTGGCGCCACCTGAGGTCTTGGGATTGGGTGTCACTACTGATACATCAGATCTCGTCAGATCGTCCCAGTCCTTAATATTCTTCGGATTCCCCTTACGAACCAGAAGAACTATCGTCGAATAATATGGACAGCTGTTATCCGGCAGTCTGCTCTGCCAGTCAGAAGCGATAAGTCCGCTCCTGGCTACTGAATTTGTATCAGCTGCAAGTGCCAGCGTCACAACATCAGCCTTCAGACCATTAGCAACCTCAAGGGCCTGCTTCCCGCTTCCACCATGAGACTGGATGACCTCCACGGTCTGTCCCGTCTCCTTCTTCCATTTCTTTTCAAAATAGCTGTTGTATGCCTCATACAGTTCTCTCGTAGGGTCATAGGAGACATTGATAAGCGTCACCCTCTTCGCCGTGGTATTTCCTTCTGCATCCCTGTTCAGGCCGCATCCGGTAATAATTACAGCTGAAAGAAGTATAAAAGATAAAACAGTCAGTAATCTCTTTTTCATTATTCCTTTAATTCCTATAGAATAACTATGTTTAGCTTAAGGAATAATCTATCACTTTAACGCGTTAATGTCAACAGCTTCAAGAAATTAATTATAATGTACTAAAAAAGATATTTATAGCAGGAAATTCAGAACAAATTTTTCGAAAAAGTGTTTGAAATCTTATGTTCGATATGGTATAATCCTGATAAGCAATAAGACATGATACTTGTAACGAAGACAGTTCCTGACAGGAGGTACGCTATTATGAGTTATGGAAAGATCACACTGAAGCAGCAGGAGATTCTCGATTTCATCAAGAGCGAGATTCTGAATAAGGGCTATCCGCCATCAGTGCGTGAGATCTGCGAGGCAGTAGATCTGAAGTCCACATCATCAGTATTTTCACATCTGAATACTCTCGAGAAGAATGGCTATATCAGAAGAGACCCTACGAAGCCTCGTGCCATTGAGATCCTCGATGACAATTTCAATCTCACCCGTCGCGAGGTGACCAATATACCGGTGATCGGCAGTGTTGCAGCCGGCCAGCCGCTTCTCGCAGTACAGAATGTCGAAGCATACTTCCCTATCCCGGCTGAGTACGTCCCGAATAAGGAGAGCTTCATGCTCAGAGTGAAGGGTGAGTCAATGATCAATGCAGGCATCCTCGATGGAGATACCATCATGGTATCGAGATGCAATACCGCTGAGAATGGAGATATGGTAGTGGCGCTTGTAGATGATTCTGCTACAGTGAAGACCTTCTACAAGGAGAAGGATCATATCCGCCTGCAGCCTGAGAATGACAATATGGATCCGATCATCGTTCCTGACTGCCAGATTTTAGGAAAAGTTTTTGGAGTACTCCGTCTGTTCACGAACGGACGTCACTAATAAGAGCAGTGCTTTTGACCCGCACCGCTCATACGCCCCCAAAAGGAAGCCATGAGTTTTTCATGGTTTCCTTTTTTATAGTTCAATTTTCTTACCATCCTTCCAGATTCTTTCAAGATCATAGAAGGCTCTGTCCTCTCTAGTGAAGAGATGTACTATCACATCGCCATAGTCCAGTAGTATCCATGTAGAGCCACTCTTACCCTCTACATTCTTAGGGCTGATCTGATATTCCTTATACAATCTCTCCTCTGTTTCATCCTTCATCGCAGTCAGCTGATTGATATTTGAAGCACTTGCCACCACGAAGTAATCAGCAACGACACTCACTCCTGATATATCGAGAATATCGATATCCTCTCCCTTCTTATCCTCAAGAACTGCCTTAATAGTTCTTACAACGTCAATTGTATTTATCATTTCAATTTCCTTATAATAATATTTTAACGGTTATCACTTTCAACTCTCAACTCATAACTCACAACTTCTTATAATACTCATACGTCCTGTACGTAGTCTCATCTATATCCTTACCTGTCTCCTTCAGGTATTCGATAGTATCTGATAGTATCATCTGTATTGCCAGCTGGAAGTCCTTAAATGCTGCCTGCCTTATCTCTGTAAGCCTCTTCGCCTTATCACGGTTCGGCTCAATATAGTCTGCTGTAAAGATGATCTCATCGAGAAGGCTCATCCCCGGCATTCCGGTCGTATGAACAGTGATCGCATGAAGGATATCCTCATCCTCTATCCCATACTCATGCCGTGCGAGATATGCACCGGCCTTCGCATGTAGCAATTGTGGGCTTCTGCGCTCGGCATCTGTAATATCGATTTTTTTCTTTTCGCAGAAGGTGAGAAGCTCATCAGGAGACATATATTTCGCACAGTCATGCAGAAATCCTGCAATAAAGGCCACATCCATCGGATATCCATGTGCCATAGCCAGTGAGGCAGCAGTATATGCCACTCCTATTGTGTGAGTATATCTCGAGGGCTTTAGCTTCTTCTCAAGCTTCTTTGAAATATCAGCCTTTATCTTTGGAAAATCACTTGACTCAATATCCATTTTAGGTGACAATTCTATCCCTCCATCAGAATATAATCTGTGTTCCTCTATATATGACAGTACACTCTTCGGGAGCATGTATGACAGCTTCTCTCTGTTACCAGGCAGATCATACCGGATCATATTCCGGATCTCTGTTGATGATATATCCATGTATTCAGTGTCAAGAAGCGCTGTCAAAGCCCCATATCTCTGTCGAAGGTCTTCACAGACAGTCTTTATATCCCTGTTCTCTTCTTCATGGCGCACTGCAACAGCGAGAATCACGGCCTGTGCTATAAGCTCCGGATGAACCCAGGTAGGAAACATATTCAGAGAATCCTCACCAATTATGAAATACAGCTCATCAGCAGGATGTTCTTTCCTGATCTGCGACAGGGTGATGTAACTATAGCTGCGGCCATCAGTCCGGAGTTCCCTGGCAATGACCTTCATATATGAAATGCCATGGATCGCAGTCTCGCACATTTCTATTCTCTGATATCTCGTGACCTCATCATCCTGATCCTTGTGTGGAGGAATACCATCCGGCATGATCCAGACCTCATCAAGTCCGAGCTGCCTGTAGGCCTCCGCTGCTATATACAGATGCCCATTGTGTATAGGATTAAATGTACCTCCCAGAATTCCAATCCTGCTCATTTCGGAAGCTCGATCACAGGCTTCTTTGCCGGCCTGTACAGCACGATTTTTCTTCCGATGACTCTGATAACAGTAGACTTAGTCCTGCCAGCAAGGGTATCAGCGACATTTGCAGGCGTGTCCATGCAGTTCTTCAGCACTGAAACCTTGATCAGCTCTCTTTTCTCAAGAGCCTCATCAATTGCATCTACAATTTCAGGTGTGACTTCGCTTTTTCCGACTTGAAAAATAGGCTGCATTTTTGCAGCCATTCCTGCCAGATAGGCCCTCTGTTTGTTCTTTAAATCAAAACTCATAACTCGTAACTCTCAACTCACTTATAATATTCGAATTCAAGGTCATAGACCTTTACTGTGTCGCCATCCTGAATACCCATCTCTTCAAGTCTCTTCAGGATGCCCTGCTCCTTAAGAAATTTCTGGAAAAAAGCAAAGCCTTTCTCCGAGTCAAGATTCGTAAATCCAAGCATTTTCTCAACCCTTGGACCGGTAATCTCGTATTCACCGTCCTTATTGACCTCGATATTGAAGCTGTCGTCCTCCTTGAAGAATTCATCAGGATTGAAGTTGGACTGATACACTACCTTTTCATCCTTGTATTCATCCAGCTTCCTTGCTACCTCTCCCATGAGTTCCTTTACTCCCTGCCCGGAGACAGCTGATATCAGGAATGTCTTCCTGTGAAAGGTATTCTCGACCCTCTGCCTGAGTTCCTCTGCATCATCAGGTCTGGTATCAGCCTTATTCAGGGCAATTAGTATCGGCTTATCAAGAAGCTCCTTCTTATAAGCTGCCATCTCGAGATTAATTGCCCTGATATCCTCAATAGGATCAGGCCTCTCGACTCCTGATATATCTACCATATGGATGAGTACCTTACATCTCTCGATATGACGCAGAAACTCAAGACCAAGGCCTACACCCTCAGAGGCACCCTCGATAATTCCCGGAATATCAGCCATCACGAAGCTCCCTCCACCAGGCATATCTACTACGCCAAGTATGGGATTAAGCGTCGTGAATGGATAGTCGGCAATCTCCGGCTTTGCATTTGACAGCCTCGACAGAAGTGTTGACTTTCCGGCATTCGGATATCCGACAAGACCTACATCAGCAAGAAGCTTCAGTTCAAGGATCACCTCAAGGCTCTTTGCCTCTCCACCCGGCTTGGCATACTTTGGAGCCTGCATGGTAGAGGTCGCGAAATGCATATTGCCAATTCCGCCTTTACCACCCTTCAGCACGATGACCCGCTTATTGTCACCACTCATGTCACAGATTACCTGACCGGTCTCAGCTTCCTTTATTACAGTGCCTTCTGGTACCTTCAGGACTAAGTCCTGACCATCCCTGCCGTGACACTTTTTCTTGCCACCCTCTTCACCATTGGTCGCTGCAAATTTTCTTCTCTGACGATAATCTGACAGATTGTTCATCTGATCCGAAACCTCGAAGATGATGTCTCCGCCTCTGCCTCCATCTCCTCCGTCAGGTCCGCCGGCCGGCACGAATTTCTCACGTCTGAAGCTGACATGTCCGTTTCCGCCCTTCCCTGACTGGATGATTATCCTCGCACGATCTGCAAACATAACGCACCTCTTAACAGAAAAATAAAAGCCTGATCTCACTATACAGCAGGATCAGGCCAAAAGTCTCTAAAGAAAAATTACTCGGCTACAGGATATACGCTTGCAACCTTCTTGTCTCTGCCCTTACGCTCGAAACGAAGAACTCCGTCAACTGTAGCGAAGAGGGTATCATCTCCACCCTTCATTACATTGGTTCCCGGATGAATCCTGGTACCACGCTGTCTGTAGAGAATATTGCCGGCCTTAACGAACTGACCATCAGCTCTCTTGGCACCTAATCTCTTTGACTCGGAATCACGACCGTTCTTGGTTGATCCCATTCCTTTTTTATGAGCGAAAAACTGAAGATTTAACTCTAACATTCTTATTCCTCCTTGTACTCGATGGAAAGATATTTCTTTCCATACTGATTCTCAATCTGTCTCAGTCCTAAAACCATTGAATCAAGAAGCACCTGGGCCTTCTCCTCTGTTCCTTCAGGAAATACAGCGGTGAGATATCCTCCGTCCTCCTTCGTGGTCACTGAAACCATGGTAGGAGTAAGCATATCTATACTATTCACTGTATTGATGATTAGGACTGAAGCAGCCGCACATACGATATCCTTGCCGTATGCATCAAATCCTGCATGACCTTCTGATTCAAAGCCTCTGTAGCTTCCGTTACCGGACCTTATTATCCTGACCTTTACCATCAGGCATTGATCTTCTCGATCTTTACCTCTGTGTATGACTGACGATGACCGTTCTTCTTGTGATAGCCTGTCTTTGGCTTATACTTGTAAACGATGACCTTCTTGGCTCTTGCTTCCTTTACTACTGAAGCATCTACTGAAGCACCGCTCACTGTCGGATCTCCAACCTTGACATCATCTCCGCCTACGAGAAGTACCTGATCGAATGTGACCTTGTCTCCCTCAGCCTTGCCGAGCTTCTCGACTCTGATAACGTCTCCCTCGGAAACCTTGTACTGCTTTCCACCTGTTGCGATTATTGCGTACATTATTACCTCCTGTACTGAAACTATGTGTTTCCTCCGCCAGTTCCGGCGCTGTCATTTTGACAGACTTCACCTACCTCACTGGGCGTCAACGCTAGATATAGTACCATAATTCAGATGCCCTGTCAAGGTCTGATTTACTGATGGAAAAAGTTTTTCTCTTGTCATCTCCAATAGCCCCAGCCTCGTGAAACCCTCAATAGAAGTTCTTGCAAAATCCCTGTCCGCGTATGCTCTCATCAGGGAGCAGATGGCATCCTTCTCATCGTCGCTATGCATCTTCATGAAATCTATGACTATGATACCTGACAGATTCCGAAGTCTTATCTCCTCCATTATTGTAGTCGCAGCCTCTTTATTCACAGTAAATGGCTGGCATCTTTTAGATTTTGCACTGTTTACATCGATGACCGTCAGAGCCTCGGTCTGCTCTATCACTATATTACCGCCTGACTTCAGCCAGACAGTCTTTTTTAACAGATTATCAGTAATTGTCCTGATACGGTATAAATCAAGTAAGGACAGACCATCATCATTGTATAATTCTCCGTACTCTCCCAGACTATCACAGATATTTCTGTCCGATGTCCTTATCCTCGTGACCTTCAGATGATTCCTGGCAAAGGGAAATGCAGATAGAAGCCTGTTCAGCAGATCATCATCCTGCCATACAAGCGTTGGTTCCGTGTGATTTTTTCCATTGGAAAAAATTTCATCCATCTCTGCTGATGATGAATCTATCCTTTTCTGAAGCTCATCAGGCTCAATGCCTGCTGCAGCCGTTCTTATCAGTAGAGATTTATCCCTACACTTTATATCTGAAAACTTCTCCTTCGTTTTTGCCTGAAGCCTCTTTGAAAAGCTGACCTCATTCCCCGGCTTCTCCATGATAAAGTACGGTGTCTTAATCGATATCGAAAGCTTACCCTCGGGTTCCTTCGTCTTTATCGCATCCTTTTCTATCTGCACCAGGATCAGATCACCGACCGAGAAATTTTTCTTAAAGCTCTGCTTCTTCACATAAAAAGGATTCCGACAGTCCTTGTCGCGAACGAATACATGTCCATCCGGGATAGTCAGAAAAACTCCCACGTTCTGTACCCGCTTCTCAATCCGTGCCACATAGACATTTCCTGCAACTGACTTTTCTTCTGTAGCAAAATATCTGATGTACAGAAGCTTCCTGTCATCCTGCCTGAAGCATGCAAGCACCATAAATCTCTTATTATTCAGTTCATAATGGTCATAGACCAGAAAGCATCCGGTATCATTCATGCATCAAGCTCTCCCAGAGAAACAGGGCTTCCGTCCTTTTCTCCATACATATCAAGCCTGTGAACCCCTATAGTAAAATAATTCTCTGCACCGGTCGGATTGAATACCGCATTCATCAGAAGCTCTGGCTTCAGGTTATCAGAGCTTGCTGCATTTACCTTCATATATACAGCCGGATCATTCTCTCCTAGCCTGAATCCATTATGCTTCCAGTCCGGCAGATAATGGTCTCTTTTCTCTATAGGAAAAGACTCCATAACCTCAATCTCATATATCAGCGGCAGCAGATCAACCTGCCTCTCGCTCTTCTTGGTCTTCTTCGTCACAACCAGTGAAGTTGCGTTCTTTATTCTCTCATCTATCTGCTTTTTCATGAATTCATAATCCGTATTCATGTCAGGACTTATCCTTTTGAAATACACCAGATATGATGCTGCCTTAAGCTCTGCCATTGCCTTCTTCGTGTCATGCCTCTCTGTCACCGACAGTATCTCCACTCCCTCTGCCATCTGCTCATTCAGACTGTCCTGAATCTCTTCACATGGCAAATCTGACTCCAGTGAAAAGTCCATATACTCACCCTCGCTCGTGATCCCAACCCCGAGCGGCGATGCAAATGACATGACCGGATGCGGTGAAAATCCCTTCGAAAAGGCAAGTGGCAGCCCGCTCCTCCTCAGAGCCTTCTGGAAATACCTCATCAGATCCAGATGCCCGACATACTTTATAGGTCCGTATTTACTAAATCTAACTCTTACGTCCATGATTCCAAAAGATGAAAAAGGGGACAGGTCCCTTTTTCACCAAATTAAATTTTTTTAACAAGATGAAAAAGGGACCTGTCCCCTTTTTCATCTCATACATACACCTGTTCTGAACTGTGTACATCCGCATCCCGAACATTTTTCTCTACAGTTCGGTGTCACTACCTGATCACCGACTGCACGCTTCCATTCATTCTCAAGGAAACGTCTGCTGATTCCTGTGTCTATGAAATCCCACGGCAGGATCTCGGATAGATCACGTTCTCTCATAGTGTAGAAATCAGGATCCACATCACAGGCCCTGAATGCCTCATCCCACATCTCAGGCTTGAAATACTCATTCCATGCGTCAAAAAAACAGCCATGATCGTATGCGTATTCTATCACATCAGCTACTTTTCTGTCTCCCCTGGCAAAGATTCCCTCGAGCACCGTGGTCTTCGCCTCATGCCATTGGTATGACAGGCACTTGTGGTTCGGCTCATCCTTCATCCTGTGATTGACTACCTTTGCACGACGCAGGTATTCGTCAGGAGTGTACATGGTCGCCCACTGAAGCGGTGTAAAGGGCTTTGGTACGAAGAATGATGTCGATATGGTGATCTGGCATCTGCCCCCTCTTGTGGACTTGTCAGAAAGTGTATCATAGTAGAGGTGCGCTATATCCTGAGCCAGGTCAGGAATTGCCTCCATGTCCGCCTCGGTCTCTGTAGGAAGTCCAAGCATAAAGTACAGCTTCACCTTCTTCCAGCCTCCAAGGAATGCATCTCTTGCACCATTCATGATATCATCCACGGTCAGTCCCTTATTAATGACATCTCTCATCCTCTGGCTCCCGGCCTCCGGTGCGAATGTCAGGGAACTCTTCTTCACGTCCTGCACCTTGCTCATCACATCAAGAGAAAATGCATCGATACGAAGCGATGGCAGAGTGATATTTATTTTTCTCCTCTCACACTCGCTGATCAGGAAATCAATAAACTCCGGCAGCTGCTCATAATCACTTGTGGATAGAGAACTCAGAGAAATCTCATCATATCCGGTATTTTCAAGCATTTCAATGGCATACTTCTTCAGGACTTCAATGGATTTCTGTCTGCATGGACGGTAAACCATTCCGGCCTGACAGAATCTGCAGCCTCTGATGCAGCCACGCATTACCTCAAGGACAACCCTGTCCTGAGTCGCACGGACATAAGGGATGATAGGCTTCGAAGGATACGGCGCATTGTCCATATCAGTATCCACCTGTCTTTTTATTACAGCTGGGACATCATCAAATAATGGATAAAACTTCTGAATTGTACCATCATCGTTATATTCCACATCATATAACGATGGCACATAAATACCAGGTATCTGTGCAGCTTCCCTTAAAAAACTCTTTCTGGAATAGGTTCCATTTTTCTTCATTGAAATATAGAGATCAAAAAGAGTATTATACTCATTTTCACCTTCACCTATATAGAACAGATCGAAAAACGGTGCTATAGGTTCCGGATTGTAGGCACAAGGACCACCACCAATCACAATAGGATCGTCATCGCTTCTGTCCGTAGAACGAAAAGGAATGCCTGAAAGATCAAGAACCTGAAGGATATTCGTATAGCACATCTCATACTGGAGCGTGATCCCCAGAAAATCAAATTCATGCACAGGGTCCTGTGATTCAAGCGCAAAGAGCGGAATATTTTTTTCCTTCATGATCGCATGCAGATCAGGCCACGGCGAATAGACTCTCTCACACCATACATCACTTCTGCGATTGAACATTTCATAGAGGATCTGAATCCCCAGATGACTCATCCCGATCTCATAAACGTCAGGAAAACAAAAGGCAAATCGCAGATCAACCTGCGACTTGTCTTTCATCGTCGAATTTATTTCATTACCGATATACCTGCCAGGCTCCTCAATGCTCATAAGCACATCATCAGTCAGCATCAGCTTTCTATAACTCATAACTCACAACTCGAAACTCATAACTCATCTCTGAGACAACTCCCTCGTGATCTCTTCCCAGGTGATGCCCTTGTCGATCATCAGGAACATAAGGTGATAGATAAGGTCAGTGATCTCATGAATAGCCTCTGTATCTCCGGTATTCTTGCCGGCGATAATTACCTCTGCTGCTTCCTCACCGATCTTCTGCAGTACCTCATCCATACCGCCCCTGAACAGCTGCTTCGCATACGTCTCATCCGGTGAGTCCTTCTGCTCCTTGATGAGATTGTAGGTATTCTCAAAAATACGAAGCGGACTACGCTCTATATATTCCTTCTTGATGATCTCATTGAAAAAGCATGATGGAGCTCCGGTATGGCAGGCGATGCCTCCAACCTGGCTAATCTTGGCAAGTATAGTATCGTAATCGCAATCGGCCGTAAGGCTCTTTACATACTGGATATGTCCGCTCGTGAGTCCCTTGGTCCATAGCTCCTGCCGGGATCTGCTCCAGTATGTCATCTTGCCGAGACGGATAGTAGTATTGAATGCTTCCTCATTCATATATGCAAGCATATACACCTGACCCGTCTGATAATCCTGTGCTATGACAGGCACGAGACCGTCGCTGTTTACCTTTAGATCTGACCACTGCAGCTTAGGATTGAAATTGTCCATCACTATGCCTCTGTCAGCGAGGTCTGATTTCAGCTGCATTATATCAGTATCGTCATCGTCAATGAACTTACCATACAGTCCACGGATGGACTCTGACCTCAGAATCTCCGTGATCCCGTCCAGATCGTAGTCATCCTGCTTCAGGATATACGGAATATCCGTGATATTTTCAAGGCCCTTCACGAGGTCAGGATTCATAAGTACCAGCTCGTGTACACAGTTCCTGATAAAATCCCTGGTCTTGAATGCGAAGTTTACCGTATCAACAGATACGAGAATCTTTTCCTTGCCAAAACGCTTTGCAGCCTTCTGCACCAGATCAATTGTCTCAGGCTTGCCTCCGTTCAGAGCCACCTCTGTACAACCGGCAAAAAAGAAAAGCTTGATATCATCCTCACGCTTGATATTCCCGGCACCAACGGTCTTGATATCGATATTCCTGTTGACATTCCTGATGGCAACCAGATTTGTCATATGCTCTGACTCATCATTTGACAGATCTACAAGAAAAATTTTATCAACTCCGCTGTCATTGTATGACTTTGCCAGACCTACAAGATCCTGCGACTCTGCATTATCATCCTTTGACCTTACTGCTCTTCCGTTCCTGATATATATGGTTGCAATAATACTCTTGTGTTCCATTACAGACTCCCTTTTGTAGAAAGCACGCCCTTTATCCTGTCGTCCTTACTGACTGCTTCCTTCAGCGCCCTTCCGAATGCCTTGAACGTAGCCTCGATCACATGATGTGAATTCTCACCATGAAGCTCATCTATGTGCAGTGTCATCATTGATGAATAGGAAATCGCGTAGAAAAATTCCTTGGCCATCTCCGTATCGAAATCACCTAGGCGGTCATTTTTAAACTCCTCATTGAATACCAGATACGGGCGCCCACTCAGATCAATAACGCAGCGGATAAGTGTCTCATCCATCGGAAGAAGGGATGAGCCGAAACGCACAATACCGGCCTTGTCTCCGAGTGCTTCCTTGATCGCAGTACCAAGTGCGATCCCACAGTCCTCAATCGTGTGATGGCAGTCTACCTCGAGATCACCCCTGCACTTAAGTGTCAGATCAAAAAAGCCGTGTCTTGCAAAGCCAGACAGCATGTGGTCAAAAAAGCCAATGCCAGTATCTATCTCATATTTCCCGGTTCCATCGAGATCAATAGTGACCTCGATATCAGTCTCTTTAGTTTTTCTCTTTATGGTAGCAGTTCTGCTCATAATATCTCCAGTCATCGCTAACGCCAGGCTTCGTCTATGTGCTTTAGGCGTCGAAACGAACCCTGATCGAGTTCGCATGTGCCGTCAGCTTTTCGCACTCAGCGAAATCCTCGATATCATCAGCTATTTCCTTCAGTGCTTCTCTTGAATATGATATCACACTTGACTTCTTGATGAAATCATCTACGCACAAAGCTGAGAAAAACTTTGCTGTACCATTTGTAGGAAGCACATGATTCGGACCTGCGAAGTAATCGCCAAGAGGCTCTGATGACCAGGTACCAAGGAAAATAGCTCCGGCATTCCTGATCTTTGTCATATCAAGGAACGGATCAGCAGTCACGATCTCAAGATGCTCTGATGCTATCTGATTGACTGCCGCAATTGCATCCTCCTTGCTGTCAGCAACGAAGAGGTGTCCGTAGTTATCAAGTGACTTTCTGATGATCTCCTCACGTGACAGCTTTGGCAGATAACCCTCTATCTCTTTTCCTACATCTTCTGCGAGCTTCTGGCTCGTCGTGATAAGAATAGCAGATGCCATCTCATCATGCTCAGCCTGAGACAGAAGGTCTGCTGCCACATAGTGAGCATTTGCAGTCTCATCCGCAAGTACAAGTATCTCTGAAGGTCCTGCGATGGAATCAATGCTTACGTATCCGAATACAGCCTTCTTTGCAAGGGCTACATAGATATTTCCCGGTCCTACGATCTTGTCAACCTTCGGTAGGGACTCAGTACCAAATGCCATCGCAGCTATAGCCTGAGCACCACCAACCTTGTAGATCTCATCAGCACCCGCCTCATTTGCAGCAACAAGAGTTGACGGATAAACCTTTCCATCAGGTCCTGGAGGAGTGCACATCACGATCCTCGGCACACCGGCCACCTTTGCAGGAACTATATTCATAAGAACCGATGATGGATAAACAGCCTTTCCGCCTGGTACATACACACCAGCAATAGCAATCGGAGTCACCTTCTGACCGAGGAAAATTCCCTTCTCGTCGGTCGTAAACCAGCTGTTCTGCTTCTGCTTCTCATGAAAAGCTCTTATATTCTTAAGAGACTTCCTGATCACAGTCAGAAGCTTATCATCAACCTTAGAATAAGCTTCGTCAATCTCCTCTTTGGTTACACGGATATTCTGAGGATTCAGGTCGACCTTATCGAACTTCTTCTCAAGCTCAAAAACAGCCTTGTCACCGTTCTCCCTGACATTTTCTATGATCTCATTAACACTTGCCTCATACTTGCCATAGCTTATAGGGCTTCTCTTCAGCAGCTTTTCCAACAGAGTATTAATGTTATCCTCATTCAATTTTTCTGTTTGCATTTTATCTCCTTTACTAAGGTCTTGGCATCACAGGAGTTGCGAGAGGTAATAGCGTGACGCCGGTGCTTAGCGGCTGTCCTTTAGCCGCTTATGCACCGCTGCGTCTAAGCATTAGCGAGAGCGTGCCTCGAGCAACTCACTGTGTATGACAAGACCGTAACTTAGTTGTTAATTTCCTTCTGTAAACTATTTACAATCTCAGTAATGCGAGCGTTCTTCATCTTCATCGAGACCTGATTGACAACAACTCTCGCTGAAAGCGGAACAACCTCTTCAAGAACCACAAGTCCATTCTCTCTGAGTGTCGATCCAGTCTCTACTATATCACAAATGACCTCAGATAGTCCAACAATCGGAGCCAGTTCTATAGATCCGTTCAGCTTGATGATCTCGACTGTCTGATGCTTCTGATTGTAGAAATAATTCTTCGCAATGCGTGGATACTTCGTGGCTACCCTGATGAAGTGTGAAGAGTCAAGCAGCTTCCTTGCCTCTTCAGGTCCTGCAATGCACATCCTGCACTTTCCAAATCCGAGATCAAGAACCTCGTAGATATTCCTGTTCTCTTCAAGAATTGTATCCTCTCCGACAATTCCTATATCTGCCGAACCGTATTCCACATATGTCGGCACATCAGGTCCCTTGGACAGGAAGTATCTGATGTTCTCCTTTTCATTTGTGAAAATAAGCTTTCTCGTGTCAGGGTCATGAATCTCTTCGACGCCCAGGCCAATATTATCAAAGAGGGCCATAGCCTTCTTTGCCAGGCGGCCTTTTCCAAGAGCAACCGTTATCATTTCATCATTAGAGCTCATCTTTCGCCTCCGATCTCCATAATTGTATATGCTGCGTACTTGATACAGAGCTTGTCATGATGATCTCTGTCATTGTATGAATGAAGCAGTACCCTGTTGCCGGCCTTTCTGAGCCAATCAGCCTTCTTGATAGCTTCCTTGACATTATCCTTCGGGTACAGAAGAAGAATCTTCGCATTCTCAACCGGCAGCTCGATTTTCTGTCTGTCGATTGCAAGCATCAGCTCATTTATAAGTATTGCAAATCCGATAGCCGGTCTGTCTGCTCCGAAGTGTCCCAGGAGATTGTCATACCGGCCACCAGTCACTATAGGCTTGCCGCTCCCGAATGTATATCCTGCGAAAATAATTCCTGTATAATACTTGAGGCTTCTCACAAGTCCCAGATCGAAGCTTACATAGTCTTCAACACCGTATGCGCTTAAGAGCTCGTTCATCTCATACAGATGAGAAAGTGCTCCATATATCTTCGGATATGCCTTTGCCATCTCAAGTGAATCCTTCCACTCGTCAGGATTCATGAAAATCTTGGACAGGAGTCCGAACAGAGAGATCAGATCCTTGTCAATATTCTTATGTGAAAGGTATTCTGAGAGTCCGAAGAAATTTTTATTCGACACAAAGTCATGCACATCATTCTCTTCTTCATCAGAGAATCCTGCTGCCTCTATGAGTCCATTGAAGATATCTGCATGTCCTATGCTGATCTGGAAATCCTTGAGTCCGCATGACAGGAAACCATTTACGATGATGGAAATGATCTCAGCATCTGATTCAATCGAAGAATCCCCGATCAGCTCAGCACCGACCTGAGTCTGCTCACTCATCTCGCCGCGGAGGGAGTGATGATTCTGGAACACCTTGCCCTCATAGCAGAGCCTGATTGTCTCCTTTGTATCCGAAAAGTATCTCGCCGTGACTCTCGCAATCGACGGTGTGAAATCCGGTCTCAATGCAAGTGTATTCCCATCCCTGTCAAAGAAACGGAACAGATCTCTCTCAGAAGTAGAGCCAAGTGATTCGCTGTAAGTATCGAGGAACTCAAACATTGGAGTCTCTATCTGGTCATATCCATATGAAAATAAGAGAGACGTCAGTGCCTTCTTCACATAGTTTTTCTTCTGGCACTCATCACCAAGTATGTCTCTCACGCCCTCTGGCGTATGCAGCAGACTGTTCATCTTTATCTCCTTTACTACGTTATTACTTTACCATAGTAACGTATTAGTATACTGATGTCAACCTCTTTTTCCCAGATCCTTATTGATCATGTCAAGATATGGCAGAAAATAGCCGTTTGAAGAGCTGAAGAAAAACTCATCATCAAGCTCCTCAATCCTCACACTCTTGCGGCCTCCGCTCCTGCCGCGGTTCCAGAAATGAAGTGCTTCTTCAAACCGCATATAATAATATATCTCACGATGGCTGAAATATATCAGGAAAAAGGATATCCCATCCTGCTTCTCGAAATCCTCCATGAATGTCATCTGATGCTCATGGATATTGTGCATTGGAAATGAATCAACGTTGCACTCCTTTGCATCGAAGCAGACAGGGATTCCCTGTACAGCACCAATATAATCAATGGTACTTTTCTTATCAAAATAGGCAAGGGTGATATGTCTGGTAGCCTTGTCGATATCTATCGGGGTGATAGGTGTCGGTATCTTCTGGATCAGAGCCAGGCCGTCCTGTCTCAGCACATCATTTGTATGATTGACACATTCCTCTAATGAGGAGCCACGGAGCCCCCGTGAATTAAAGGTGGGCATTTATAAACCTCGTAAAATTATCCGGAACCGGATCAGTGATAAGTCCTATCTCAGGTATCTCAACAGAATACGCATGCAGATACATGATCCCTCTGCCATGACCATACTTCGGATCACCCACAACCGGATGACCAAGTGCTGACAGCTGCGCCCTGATCTGATGCTTCCTTCCTGTATGAAGTATGACCCGAAGCAGGGTGAATCCAACGAGCCTTCTTTCCGGTATGAATTCAGTGATTATCCTCTTCGAGCCGGCTACCTCACTGCTGAAAACCCTTACCTGATTACCTTCAATCTCCTTCAGATACGCGGTCACAGTCCCCTCCCCTGGAAAATCACCCTCGCAGATACACTTGTACGTCTTGATGACTCTTCTCTCACGGATCTCTTCTGTAAGAACACGGACCCCCTGATAGGTCTTTCCGGCAAGCACTATACCGCTGGTATTCCTGTCAAGCCTGTTCACAATCGATGGAGTAAAATCAGGTAATAATTCCTTCCTCTGCGCAAGGTATGAGATAATCCTGGCATTCACACAGTCACCACCGGCCCTGTCTGACTGCGACAGAAGCCCTGCTGGCTTATGTACAGCTATTATATCTTTATCTTCATAAATGACTCTGACTGGAAGGGCATTATGGATTACCGGGCTACCTTTCTTTGAAAACTTCTCATATGTCTCATCAGAGAAAAATATCTTTATCTCATCCCCGGCACTCAGCAGTTCATTTCCCTGAGCCTTGCGACCGTTTAATACTATATTCTTCTTGCGGAGCATCTTGTAGATAAATCCCATTGAAGCATTCGGGAGAATTCCTGATAAATATTTATTCAGCCGTTCCTTTGAAAACCGCTCGTCAACTACTATCTGCTTCATCCCATGAGTTCCCGGTAATCACTTATAATCAGGTGGCAGAGCTCCTGCTTCTCATCAAGATATGCCCTGGAATAGTCATCATCAAACGCTATTGGTGTCATCCCCGCCTCATGCGCCGCAGTAAGTCCTGCAGGCAGATCCTCAAATACGATACAGTCATGTGGAGTCGCGCCAAGCATATTCGAAGCCGTAAGATAGCCCTCAGGGTCAGGCTTCCCGTGTGACACATCCTCTGAAGTCACTATGGCGCCGAAATAATCCTCTACATCATTAGCCCTGAGAGCCGCTTCACAGAGGACTCTTGAATTGCTGGTCACCACTGCCATCCGGATTCCCTTTCTCCTAAGGAAATAGAGAAATTCTTCAGCACCCGGCTGCAGTCTCACATCCTCCTCATAATGATGCAATGCCATATTATTCCAGATATCGATGAGCTCATCCTCTGAATCAGGCAGATTGAACCTTTTCTTGAAATATACCGCATCCTCTGACATTGACAGCCCGTCAATATCAGCCTTAAGACCTTCTGGTACCTCAAACCCCCTGTCATTCAGGAACTCCTTATCTATCTGAGGCCACATCCACATGGAATCCACCAGGGTTCCGTCCAGGTCGAAAAGCACTGCCTCTATATTGTCTGGAAATATCAGTTTTTCCTTCTCTTTTCTCTTCATAAAATAAAAACAGGACTGTGAAATAATAGATCCTTGCGATTATTTCACAGCCCCTTATACTCGTAATTACTGCTCGTTATCCTCTTTATCTGACTCTGCCGGAGTCTCCTTCTCTGGCTGTGGCCGGGCCTCTGGTTCACTGGATTCTTCAGGAGCAAGTGACTTCGATAACTGGGAACGGTTGACATTTATCGTATCGAGATAACCCTTCATAGTGTTCAGATAATTGCCAATCCTCGTCTGAGTCGTATTGATCGTGGATGAGAGGACATCGCCAATGCCCTTCATCAGATCATCCGAATACTTGAGCGAAGAAAGCCTTATATTATTTGCATCCTCAGTGGCCCTTGTCAGGATCTCATCAGCATTCTTCTGGGCGATCCCCACTACCTCATTAGCCTTGGCGTACGCCTGCTGCATGATCTCATTCTCGCTCATCATCTGATTTGACTTGGCCTTTGCCTCTGCAATGATCGCATCAGCCTGCTTATTGGCCTGGTCAAGGATTGCATCCTTATTCTTCAGCACCCTCTGGTACTGCTTTATCTCGACAGGAGTCCTGCTTCTGAGTTCCTCAAGAAGGCTCTCGAGCTGATCCTTGTCAACCGTTATCTTGCCGCTTGAAAAAACTGTCGGCTTGCATTCTTCTATGAAATCTTCAATGCTGTCAATGATGTCTTCGATCTCACTAGCCATAGTCAGCTCTCCTTACTGTACTTTGCAAGCACCTTCGGAACTATTTCCTTCGGTACAAATTTGCCAATGTCAGCGCCATAAGACGCAAACTCCTTTACTATTGTAGACGAAAGGTAGGAATATTTCAATGATGTTGTGAGAAAAACCGTATCAATTTCCGGATTCTCCACTCTGTTCGTCTGAGCGATCTGAAGCTCGTATTCGAAATCCGTCACGGCCCGAAGTCCCCTTATCACTACGGTTGCACCGACTGCATCCGCATAATCGACTGTCAGCCCGTCAAAGGAATCCGCACTGACATTCGGAATATTCCCAGTGACTTCCTTTATCATCTCAACTCTTTCATCAACCGTAAAGAGAGATTTCTTCGCGCTGTTATTAAGCACTGCAACTATCAGCTTGTCAAACATTGCTGCAGAACGCTTTATTATATCAAGGTGTCCGAATGTCACCGGGTCAAAGCTCCCCGGATATATCGCTACTCTCATTTTTTCTCCAGAAAGACATGCTCATTTGTCTTGTACTGCTTTACTCTTGATATGGCAAACTGAGTATCCTCCACAAATGAAAGATCTCTGTCCTTTGACATCTCCATTATGATGATTCCACCATCTGCTAAGAGATCATTGTCAGCAATGCTCTTTAATACTTCTCCCTCATTGTGCAGGGAATACGGAGGATCCATGAATATAATATCGTAAGGTCCCTCATTCCGTGTCTGGAACAGTGCTGATGGTATCTGTCTCTGGATAAATGTAGCCTTGTCTGTAAACTTTGTCTTCGTGAGATTGGCTCTGATACATCCAGCGCACTGCTTGTCATTGTCGATAAGCACTGCATGCCTTGCCCCGCGGCTCAGAGCCTCAATTCCCATCTGTCCGCTGCCTGCGAACAGATCTAAGAATCTGCATCCCGGAACTCTCATCTGAATTATATTGAAAAGAGTCTCCTTTATCCTGTCCTGCGTAGGACGGGTATCCCAGCCCTCCGGTGTCATAAGCGGCACGCTTCTGGCGGTTCCGGCTATAACTCTCATATAAGTCTCCTTTATTTTATAATAAGGGTAATCCCGAGACGACAGGCCTCTATGCACGCCTTGCGTCTAACCTTATTCCTGTCTCCTGAGAAAATATACTTTCTCGTAACAGTCGTATCCCTGTATGATGCTCCTATATACACAAGTCCTACAGGCTGTGAGGATGTGCCTCCTCCCGGTCCGGCAATTCCTGTCACAGAAAGTGCAAGATCTGCTCCGCTTACCCTTCTGGCTCCCTCTGCCATCTCAGCTGCCACCTCGTGGCTGTACACCGTATGCTCTGAAATGGTCTCTTCCTTCACCCCGAGGATCTTTTCCTTTGCCTCATTCGAATAGGTGACATAAGCTTCCTTCATACAGTCACTCATCCCAGGTGTATCAGCGAGGCACGAAGCTATCATTCCGGCTGTAGCGGACTCGGCTGTGGTGACCCTTATCCTCTTCTTTATCAGAAGTGAGGCAAGAGCATCAGCGGTAAGCATTATTTCTGCTCCTTAAGTACATTTCTGTTCTTTACCAGATAGTCGATAAGAGATACAACAGTGAGGATCACTGCTATATACATGAGCAGGGTCTCAAGCACCTCGAAGAACAGTGCAAATGGTGCTACCCTGATCTTCAGAATCATCACAATGACCATTGCCATCTGGAACACAGTCTTGAACTTACCCCAGTAGCTGGCTGCGATCACTACACCATTGTCTGCTGCAATAAGCCTGAATCCGCTTATGATGAATTCTCTTGCGATTATTACGATCAGGAACCATGCAGGCAACTGACCGAAGCTCATCAGACATATCATTGCTGTACAAACGAGAAGCTTGTCAGCAAGAGGATCCATAAACTTACCATAGTCGGTGATCAGATTGTACTTGCGGGCAATCTTGCCATCGAGCATATCCGTGATGCTCGCTGCACAGAAAATAATGCAGGCTGCAATCCTCGTAGCATAATTGTCGATTCCACCCACAAGGAATACTACTGCAAATACAGGTACCAGAAACATCCTCAGCGTAGTCAGTTTATTCGGCAGATTCATCTTCATCTATAATCTCTCCAATCAGATCATAATCCCTTGTCTTTGTGATACGGACCTTAACGAGATCTCCACTCATTCTCTGGTAATCCCTGTCCATGAACACATATCCATCCACATCAGGCGCATCCCTGTATGTCCGTCCTACATATACCCTGTCCTTGGGGATCTCACCCTCAATGAATACCTCAAGCTTCTTTCCGATGAGCTCTTCATTCTTCTCGAAGGTGATCTCCTGCTGGACTCTCATTATCTCATCATACCAGAGCTGCTTCGTGACCTCAGGCACCTGATCCGGCATATCGTAGGCAACAGTATCCTTTTCTCTCGAATACGGGAAAGCACCGAGCCTGTCAAACTTCATTTCTCTGATGAAGCTTACCTGATCCTGATGCATCTCCTCTGTCTCTCCAGGGAAGCCGCAGATGAGAGTTGTACGAATACAGATATCAGGCATTGCCTTCCTGAGCCTGCCTATGACATCTATGATATCAGCTCTTGATGTGCGTCTTCCCATTCTGCCAAGAATATAGTCATTGGAATGCTGGATCGGCATATCAATATAATGGCAGACCTTCGGGTTACGTGCCATCTCTTCTATCAGTGCGTCATCTATCTCTTCAGGATATGCATAAAGAATCCTGATCCATGCAAGACCTTTTATCTCTGACAGCTTCCTGAGGAGCTCAGGAAGGCACTTCTTCCCATAGATATCTGTACCATACAGAGTCGTCTCCTGGGCCACGAGAATTATCTCTCTTACACCAGAAGCTACAAGGTCAGTAGCTTCAGCAACGAGCTTCTCAATAGGGAATGATCTGTAATGGCCTCTCAGCTTCGGGATGATACAGTATGAGCAGTTCTTGTCACAGCCCTCTGCAATCTTGAGATATGCATAATGCCCGCCTGTGGTGAGGATTCGTCCATGATCCTCAGGAGTACGTGAAACATCATCATCCGTCTCTACATGCTCCTCACCTGCGAGGACTCTGTCAAGTACTTCCTTCACCTCATCGTATGAGCTGGCTCCTACGACTCCGTCAACCTCCGGGATCTCAACTCCGATATCCTTCGCATACCTGGTAGCAAGGCATCCTGTGACTATGAGTGCCTTCAGATGCCCCGTCTGCTTGAGATCAGCCATATCAAGTATCGTATTGACACTTTCCTGGGCCGCATCCTCAATGAAGCAGCAGGTATTGACTATGATGACATCTGCCTCCTCCTCATCCTCTGTGATCTCATAACCATCAGCATGAAGAAGGGAAAGCATATGCTCTGCATCGACAAGATTCTTGTCACATCCCAGCGAAACAAAAAACAGCTTCTTCATTCGCCGTCATCCGGATTCTCTGAATCGTCTGCCGAATCATCATCAAAATCTGCAATATCATCAGCATCATCCGTATCCTCATCAGGCTCATCAGCTTCTGCCTCTTCTGCGTCCTCGTTCTCCTTACGTGAAGCCTCGGCCTCGGCCTCCTTCTGACGCTGCTCTATCTTTGCCCTAAGCTCTGCCTCGTCAGCAGCCATCTGCTCAGCCTCTTCATCTGTGAGGATCTGAAGCTGTCCGGTATAGAGTTCATCTACAGCAATGGAAAGCGGCTTTTCCTTAGGCTTGGTATCAATAAGAGGTGCTTTTCCATCGATCAGCTGTCTGGCTCTCTTGGCGGTAGCACAGACTATTGAGTAACGGCTGTTTACTACAGGCTCCTCACCTACGTCTGTCCCCTCATTTACTACCTTCATCAGTTCCACATAGGATGGATGTATCATTTATTTTCTCCTTTCGAAAAAGCTTTTAATTCTTCCTGTAATTCTGCTATTGTGCTGTCATTATATTTAGTGGCATAGTGTGCACTCTGAATGATCTCATGCACTCTCTCCACGCTGTCGTCGATTCTGTCATTGATCACGAGATAATCGTACTGTGGCATCAGCTGGGCCTCATGAGCTGAAATCGCAAGTCTCTGGGCGACAACCTCGCTCGTCTCAGTACCTCTCCCGACCAGACGGTTCTTAAGCTCTGTAGCTGAAGGCGGTGTCACGAACAGAAGCAGTGCATCAGGGAATATCTTCTTTACCTGAAGAGCACCCTTCACCTCAATCTCAAGGATCACATCCTTGCCTTCATCTATGAGCTGCTGTACATATGCCTTCGGAGTCCCGTATGAATTGCCGTTGAAGGTTGCATGCTCAAGGAATGCGTCATCTTCAACCATTTTGTCAAATTCCTCACGGGTCTTGAAAAAATATTCTCTCCCGTCCTCTTCACCCTGTCTCTTGTCACGGGTTGTTGCGGAAATTGAGAGATGATACTTTCCCGGATACTTATTCAGCAGGTGCTTCATTATTGTTCCCTTGCCTGCTCCGGAAAAACCTGAAAGTACTATTACAAGTCCCTTTTCTTCTGCCATGTCTATTCCTCGTCTGTTACTTCACTATGCATTCTGCCTGCTATTGTCTCCGGATTGAAAGCCGAGAGAATGACCCGGCCGTTCTCAGCCACGATCACACCCTTTGTCTTCCTTCCCTGACTCGCATCTACAAGAGTGCCTTCTTCCTTCGCCTTCTGTACCAGCCTTCTGACCGGTGCGGAATCCGGAGAAACTATGCAGAGAATCTTATCAGAGCTGACCAGATTCCCATAGCCTATATTGATAAACTGCATAAAAGCCTCCTGTCAGAACACAATCTAATATATTATAAATCTTATGCTGTTATTTGTCAAAAAGTTCTGAGTTCTTAGTTTAAAGTTCCAAGCCCGTAACCTGAGACTCATGGCTTATAGCTTGCTGACTCCTGTAATCTTCGGATGCACAGTCATAGAGTAATTCGTGTGATATATCACAAATCCGGGAGCCCCGCCTGTCACTTTCCGCAGTTCCTTCTTCTTGACATAATCGACATCGGTCTTGTCATTATCTCTGCCCCTGGAATAATAGGCAGCGATCTGTGCTGCTATCTCGAAGTCCTTATCCGGTAGCTCCTTTCCATTGGTCTTTACGACCACATGAGATCCGGGAATCTTTTTTGCGTGGAACCACCAGTCATCCGAATCGGCCACCCTGAAGGTGACATACTCATTCTGGTAATTATTTTTCCCGACAAAAATATCGAATCCATCATCAGTCACGAAATGTAGAGGCTTTGCCTTCAGTGCCTTCTCCTTCCTGCCATGAGCGTTCTTGTGGATAAAGCCTGCCTCTGTCAACTCCTTCCTGATATCGGAAAGATCACCCTCATCCTCTGCCATGTCAAGAGACGTAAGTATCGAATCAAGCTGCTCTATATTCTTCTTTGTCTCCTCGATCTGAACCGTCACAGCTTCCTTCGTCCGCTTCAGCTTATCATATCGCTTGAAATAGTTCTCCGCGCATTCCATTGCGGTCTTCCCGGGATCAAGCGGTATGGTAAGAGGCTCATTCGTGTAATAATTCGTCACCTCTAAGGATTTCGCGCCCTCAGGCGCTGAATATCCGTAGGTATGAAGCAGCTCTCCATAGAGGCGGTACTTATCCATTTTCTCGGTGCTCTTCAGCTGCTTTTCCTGCAGATTCAGCTTCTTTGATTCACGCTCGATCAGGTTCTTCACATTTTTCCTCAGATCTGCCGAGCGCTGTTTCATATTGGAATATGTATTCTTCGAAGCATAGAATGTATAGAGCATTTCACTGACGCTTGACAGTTCTTTTTTCTCGGAGTCTGCATATGCAAGAAGCGGCCAGGCTGAGAATTCAAGTGGCTTCCCTGTCACCGTATCTGAATAGATCACTGGCTCAGCCTGACCATTGTCGATCGTATCAAGGAGCCTGGAGAAAGCATCGTATAGCTTCTGCTTGTCATCAGTCGTAAGTGCCGCAGTCGATACTGCAGGATCCACCTGTGCTTCAAGGCAGAGCTCATTTGATGTCACGAAGGAAAAGCCTACCACTCCCGAGCTGATCGCCTTTGCCGTCTCGTGCGGACGTCTCAGAATATCCTCCTTAAACATCATCTCAGATATTTCAAAGGGATTGTACTTGTCCTTCTGTGCCGGAATGAAATAATCCCTGCCTGGAAGGACCTCACGCACACTAGAGGTATTGGCACCTATCCTCTTTATCGAATCTATTATCTTATTATTGTCATCTGTAAAAATGATATTGGAATACTTGCCCATTATCTCAATGTACAGGTACTTGATGGCCTCATCTCCGAGCTCATCGAGATGACGTATGCGAAGCCTTACCACTCTTTCAAGCCCCGGCTGCTTGACCTCCTCTATGATACCGCTGCCTATATACTTTCGCAGGAGCATCAGAAATCCGGGTGCCTTGAGCGGCGATACCTCGTTTTCCTGTGTAAGGTATATCAGTGGCAGCGAGGCATTCGCATTCATAAGCAGCAGATGCTTTCCACCATTGTTCTTTACTGTAATTATCAGTTCTTCCGGCTGTGGCTGGGCGATCTTCGTGATCCGCCCGCCAGCAAGCGCCGTATTCAGTTCTCGTGCAAGCGCGTGCACGGTAATTCCATCGAAGGACATTGTATTTCTCCTTTGTAAGGGTGTCAGAGGTCAGGAGCCAGGGGTCAGGGGTTAGGGATCAGAGATTGCTGTATGTCCTGTCCGATAATTCCTGCACATGATTACAGAGCTCTGGATATTTTGACAGAGATGGATCTTCTTGCATGATCTGATCAACACTCTGCCATGCACAGTGCAGGATTTCAGAATCGCTGTAGATATCAGCCAGCCTGAAGGCTATATCTCCTGACTGACGCACTCCGAATGTATCTCCAGGACCGCGCATCTTAAGATCTGCATTTGCCAGATAAAAGCCATCGTTCGACTGCTGTAATATCTGAAGTCGCTTAGAAGGCTCCTTTGCACCACTCGTATCCACAAAGATACAGTATCCCTGCGCATCTCCACGGCCCACCCTGCCTCGAAGCTGGTGAAGCTGGGCAAGTCCGAATTTCTGAGCATCCTCTATCATGATAACTGTTGCATCAGGCACATCAACTCCGACCTCGATGACAGTCGTCGACACTATAAGAGACGTCTTCCCTGATGAGAAGTCATCCATTGCCTTTTCCTTCTCATCAGCCGGCATCGGCCCGTACAGCTTCCCTATAGTGATATCATCAGGAAATGATCTCCTGATTCTCTCGTAATATTCCTCTACATTCTCCCCTTCTGCATTCTCACTTGGTTCAACGAGCGGACAGATGATGATTCCCTGATGGCCTGCACGTATCTCCTTTATAAAAAGCGCATACGCATTCCTTCTCATGGCAGGCTTAATCAGAGCATTCTTAAGCGGCTTCCTGACGGACGGCTTCTCCGTGATGGTAGATATATTCAGTCCCTGATACACTATCATCGCAAGAGTCCTCGGAATCGGAGTAGCACTCATAACAATTGAGAAAACTGCCTCTCCCTTGGATGACAGTGACTCTCTCTGCTTTACTCCGAACCTGTGCTGCTCATCAGTGATCACAAGTCCCAGGTTATGAAACTCCACCTTTTCCTGAAAAAGTGCATGTGTTCCGATGACAAGCATCGGTCTGCCTGATGCTATCTCCTCAAGCGCTGCCGTCCTGGCCTTTCCTTTCACATGGCCTGTCAGCAGAACACATGGAATATCGAGTCTGAGAGATTCTGTCATCTTCATGAACTTCACATAATGCTGCCTGGCAAGCACCTCGGTCGGAGCCATGATTGCAGACACATATCCGTTCTCTGCCATCACTGCCATTGCAATAAACGCTACTATGGTCTTGCCGCTTCCGACATCACCCTGAATGAGCCTCTGCGTCACATATTTTCCGTTGAAGTCTGAAAGCACATCATCAAGAGCCTTTTCCTGTCCGCCTGTCAGACTGTATGGGAGGGCCTTCTTTATACTGTCCGCCACTGACAGGTCGAACCTCCCGAGCGTATTCGGCACCTGGCTTTCCTCTTCTGCAAGCCTTCTCTGAGAAAGCATGAAGAAAAAGAATTCATCAAACTTGATCCGCTTCTGTGCTTTAGCAAGTATCTCATCATTTTCCGGAAAATGGATATCCCTGAAAGCAGTATCTATACTGCACAATCCGTATCTCTCCGTTATTTCCTGTGGCAGATACTCACCCACGCTGATTTCATAAAGAACGTTAGTGACAGCCTTTTCTATCATCTTATCAGTCAACCCGAATACCTTCGGATATACAGGAAGCTTTTTCCCGATAATCTTCTCATAATCCCTGACAGAAAAGAACTGTGGCTGGACTATCTCAGGGATCTTCGATCTGTATGAAATCTTCCCATAGAAAACGTATCTGACTCCTGGATGGATCATTTTCTTAAGGAAACGGTTATTAAACCATACCAGCTGCACCGGCGCACCATATACGGTCGCCTGCCCTATGCTCATCAGTCTGCCTCCTGCATACCGTTCATCTAATTTTCTAATAGAAACGCATAGTGCGACCGCCGTATCGTCTTCTGCATCAAGTACATCTGAAATCGGCGGATACGTCTTGTAGGATGAGGGATAATATGTCAGGAGATCGTAGACTAAAAAGACGCCCACCCTCCGAAACGGGGCGGCCGTCTTTGTTCCGATTCCCTTGATTACTGTGATATCGTCACTCAGCTTCATCACTCAACACTTACGATGTAATAGTAAACGTTCTGTCCGCCATTCTGGACATCAACCTCGAGTGAAGGATATTCCTTCTGGATTCTTGACTGAATCTCTGCTGTCTCGCCTGCATTCGAATCAGCCCCTGTATAGATGGTAAGAAGTGATGAATCATCTGTCACCATCTCTCCGAGCATCTCCATGAAAGCCCCTCTGATGGAAGGATTCACTGCCTTGATACCATCATCTGTAAGCCCCATATAGTCTCCGGCCTTTATCTCCCGGCCATCAATCGAAGTATCACGAATAGAATAGGTGATCTCTCCGGTCTTCACATTGGCGAGCTCTTCCTTCATTCTCTCTTCATTCTCTTCTACCGACTGATCAGGAATGAAATTGACAAGTGCTGTGATTCCCTGCGGAATAGTCTTTGCAGGAAGCACTATTGCCTTCTTATCCTTCAGCAGTTCAGCTGCCTGGCTGGCAGCAAGCACAATATTCTTATTATTTGGAAGAATAAATACATTCCTGGCATTAACCTTCTCTGCGGCCTTCAGGATATCATCCGTGGATGGGTTCATTGTCTGGCCACCCTTGATGACAACATCTGCTCCAAGCTCCCTGAAGATGCTGTCAAGTCCGTCGCCACATGATACTGCTACAAAACCGATCTCCTTCTCAGGCTCTGCCTGTGCAGGTGCTGCTTCCTCTGCCTTCTCTACAGGCGACTTATCAGCCTTTCCATCCAGCTTTACATTTGTGATGCTTATATTATACGCACTGCCAAGCTTTACTGCATGATTCAGTGCCTTGCCAGGAGCATTGGTAAGAAGTGAAATATCCATCCTCTTGCTGTCTGCCGCAAGCTTTACATCCGTTCCTATTCCATTGAGATATGATGCCAGATCTGAATCTACTCCGGCTGCGAAGCTCTCGAATGCCCGAAGTGAGAAGGAAACACTGTACTCATACTTTACCTCTTCCTCCTCCTCGATCTGCTCTTCATCAGGAGCTTCTGCAGCGATCGTAATATCTATATCCTTGCCTGACAGATAATCGAATCCACCCTTCAGTACCTCGAGAAGTCCTGAACCACCTGAATCTACTACTCCTGCTTCCTTCAGTACCGGAAGGAGATCCGGTGTAGACTCCAGAGCTGCCGTTGCGGCATCTACAATCTTCTGTCCGATCTCCAGCAGGTCATCTGTCTGTCCGGCAGCTTCTGTTGCCGCATCACTTGCTGCCTTGGCGACTGTAAGGATTGTGCCTTCCTTTGGCTGCATTACGGCTCTGTATGCTGTCTGTGTAGCCTTCTCAAAGCCCTCAGCAAGGGTCTTCGCATCAATCGTATCAACTGTCTTGATGACCTTGGTAAAGCCTCTGAACAGCTGTGACAGGATGACTCCTGAATTACCCCTGGCTCCACGGAGAGATCCTGAAGAGATAGCCTTGGACAGGGTCTTCATATCAGGATCCTTGATCGCCGAAACTGCCTGAGCCGCTGACATGATAGTAGCTGTCATATTCGTTCCTGTATCACCATCCGGTACCGGGAACACATTCAGTTCGTTGATATGATCTTTCTGATTTTCTAGATAACGGGCGCCAGCAAGGAAGGTCTTTGACAGCTGGGCTGCATCAATTGAATTAATAGCCAATGTATCCTCCTTAATCTATGACGCGAACGCCCTCGATATAAATATTTATCCTGTCGACTGATAAGCCTGTGAATTCCTCTACCTTATACTTGACTGTCTCTCTTAGATTGGCAGCAACAGCTGCTATCGAGACCCCGTAGCTTATAATGCAGTGGAAATCAAGAGAAATACTTCCGCCTTCGTTGTAATGTACCTGGATGCCATGTCCTAAGTACTCCTTCTTCAGAAGCTTGACAAGACCATCCTTCATATTGACCGCTGCCATCCCCACTATGCCAAAGCATTCTACCGCAACAGCACCTGCATAGGTGGCAATAACGTCGGTATCGATAATGATCTTCCCCAGATCATTTTCCATCTGACCCTGTGCCTGCATAAATTCCTCCTATCTGATTCAAACAAATATACATAATTATATCGTAAATCAAGGAAATTTCAACCATAAATGTCTGCCCTACCAGAGGTCTGTCTCACGACTTCAATTATTCCGAAAAAAACTCTTGCAATTTATTTAACGTTTTGGTAGAATACAATAGTTGTGTCGTGAGGACGGCACTTATTAAAGCAGATTATTCGATAAGGAGGTGCTAAGAAATGGCAAAGTGTGCTATCTGTGGCAAAGGCGCTCACTTCGGAAACAATGTGAGCCATTCTCATAGAAGATCGAACCGAATCTGGAAATCAAACGTAAAGTCTGTTAAATGTATCGTAAACGGTGCTCCTAAGAGATTATACGTCTGCACTTCCTGTCTTCGTTCCGGTGCTGTTGAGAGAGCATGATGAGTTGTGAGTTAAAAGTTATGAGTTAAGAGTTAAGAGCTTTTAACACAATCATTTCTTAATCCAACAATTAAAAATAAAGGAGATGCCAGAATAGTCATCTCCTTTTTTATTGCAAACTTACTTTAAATTGCAACTCATAACTCGTAACTCACAACTCACAACTCTCACTTGCTTTTTGTACTCTCTCCTCTATTTCTTCCTTTGCAGCTTCTCTGGCTTCTTTATCTTCTTCTTTATTTGATGCTTTATTACTCATTTTTCCTCTGATCATATCGACAAAATCAGGGACGAGATCGAGCAGCTTGTCCATTCCTGTCCTGGTTCCGATATCCATGAGCCTCACTGAATCTCCCTTTATCACAAGAACTGACTGCGGACGTGCCTTCACCCCGACTCCACCGGCGCTGTTGGAATTCTTCTCACCATTGAATGCCCCGCTTATCATTCCGAATGACAGATCGATAATCGGAATAATGGTTGTCTCTCCGACATGAACCGGATCACCAATCACCTGCTTCGTGGAAAAATTCTTGTCGAGTCCTTCAAACAGGGAAGTCACTGTATTATTGAACGTATCTCTGGTCATAAATCATTCTCCTTTTGTCACCACAATCTTTACCACATAGTATAACAGAATACAGATAAAAATTGAACCACTGATTTTCAGATGTCCCTTCACGAACGGATCATCACTCAGCAGGTCTACGTCGACCCTCGTATGCTTCCCGTACATGAATGGCAGTGACGCAATCCCTCCGTAAATCAGTGCTGATGTATCAGGCTCTCCTGTCGAAAAGTAAACATCGCAGTCACTTACATGAATTCTGCATCTCTTAAGGAAAGCAAAAATACTCTTTATAATGACTTTCAGCCTTTTTTTCACAAAGTCCTTAAATCCGCCTTTCTTTTTTCCTTTTCCCTTTGTCCTATCCCCTGTATCCTTTTTTTTCTTCTCAGCCTTCTGCTCTTCATCATCCTTTTTCTTCCCGCCTATTCTGAAAATATAGAACAGCCTGAGAGAAAACATTTCATCCACAGATGTATCAAACCGGAGCCTGATAAGCCTGAGCGGATCATGAAGCACTACCCTGAATGCCCTTTCATCGAAATCACCCCCCACAGAAAAGGCGATAGGGATAAAAAGCAGATACACTATAAGAGCAAGGATGATAAGGACTATAGTAAGTATTATTCTGAGTATCATCGCAAATATGTCTCAAACAACTTTCTCGCCAGAGGCGCCGCATGTGAAGAGCCTGCTCCAGCGCCTTCCATTATCACTGCAACTGCAATTTTTTTATCGCCTTTTTTTGCAAAGCCTACGAACCATGAATGAGCCTCATTTTTATTCGAAGAGAACTCTGCTGTTCCGGTCTTACCATAGGCCGTATATGCAGACGAATTGACCACGCGTCCGGTACCGTTCGTGACCACATACCTCATCAGACTTCTGACTGTATGAGCCTCACTCTCGGTACAGATTCTCTGCCCGGAGCCCGAATGTCTCCTGACCAGGCTTCCGCCGTCGTTAACGATGTGGTCGACCACATAAGGAGTCTTCAGCACCCCGTCATTGCACAGAGCCTCGCATATAAGAGCCATATGCAGCGGTGTCACAAGTGTATTTCCCTGGCCGATAGCAGTCTGCATTACCATTGCCTGATTATCAGAGCTCTTCAGGGTGAACTGACTCTTATTCACATTCGAGAAATCGGCTGGAATCCTTTTATTAAAATAAAATTCCTGTGCCGTGCTCTTAAGCGCTCCCTTCGGAAGTGACAGCCCCACCTGGGAAAAGGCTACGTTACATGAATTACCGAAGGCCTGCTTAAATGTCTGATTGCCATGTACCTCTCCGCCGTAGCAGTGGATCGTGTAACCGTCCTGTGTGTATGAGCCCTTACAGTCAAAGGTATCTGTCAGCTTACCTCCATTTTTCAGATATGATAATGCCGTTATTATCTTAAATGTTGACCCTGGTGGATAAAGTCCCTGTGTGGCACGATTCAGGAGTGCTGAATCCTCACTCGAGGACAGTGATTTCCAGTTGGACTCCACTGTATTCGGGTCAAAGTCAGGCTTAGAAACCATTGCCAGGATTCCACCGGTCTCACAGTCTATAGCAACTGCTGCTCCCTTGTAGCTTCCCATACCGTTGTATGCAGCATCCTGCAGCTTCGTATCAAGAGATGTCACCATATTGTCTCCAGGATTCTTCTGGTCCTTCAGATCATTCATGACCCTCTCGAGAATGAACGCATGTGAACGAAGCATGTAGAAGCTCTTGTCTGACTCAATACCACTCATTCCATTGGAATTAAATCCGACGACATGGGCGTATTCGCGTCCCTTTGGATACTCACGGACTTCCTTTCCATTCCTGGTCACGGTTCTCGCAAGGACTGTTCCATCAGAAGCCTGTATCTCACCTCGCACCACAAGCTTCTCAAAGCCCTTGACCCTTGGATTTGCAGGATTGTTGATGAAATCCTCGCTCTTAAAGGCCATGAAGTATATGAAGTAGGCAATCAGCATCAGAAAAAGCGCAAGGAACACATAGGTGATGACGCTTGCCTCGACATTCAGAGAACGCCGCCTCTTTCCCTTCTGCTCAGGCTCATCTGTTCTGTCTGTATCTCGTTGTCTCTGTCTCATATATTTCTTCCTTTTCACCCCTGTACTGATAGAGTCCCTCTATCATTGCGAACATGAGCATCGTAGCCATAAGAGAGCTTCCACCGTAGCTGATCAGAGGGAGGGTGACTCCTGTAGACGGGATGAACTTCGTGACACCGCCGAGTGTCGTGAAAACCTGTGAAGCGTACAGTGCTCCAAGTCCTATTGCAATTATTTTATAAAATCTGTTTTTTATCGTGAGAGCGATATTAAAGAACATCAGGAAATTCGCAATACAGATAAAGATCAGACATAGTGCGAACAATCCTCCCAGCTCCTCTGATATCGCTGAGAAAATAAAGTCTGTCTCCACTACCGGAATCCTCTTCGGCATTCCCTGATAGAGCCCTGTCCCGAACCATCCGCCCGAGCCTATCGCAAAGAGCGACTGGCTGATCTGGTATCCCGCTCCGTCAACCACAGACAGTGGATCCTTCCACGCGATAACACGGGTCCTTACATGAGCAAATGCCGCATATCCGACAAGCGCCGCTACTGCAAACAGTCCCGCGCCTCCCAGCAGATATACCGGCTTCTGCGTGGTCGCATACACCATGACAAGCATGGTAAGGAAAAAGATCATGGCATTGCCGAGATCTCTCGAGTATGCAAGAATAAGGATAAGGATGCAGCACAGGATGACTGTTGTAAAAACCTGTTTCCTCGAGGTATCCTTATACAGCATGCAGGCAATGAACAGTACCATGAGTATTTTTACGAACTCAGATGGCTGGATTGCAATTCCGCCTACACTAATATTAATCTTTGCTCCATACGTAGTGCCTCCGGCTACAGCTACTATGCCAAGCAGAAGTATTCCCGCCACAATGTAGAAAAGCTTCAGGCCCTTGATCAGCTTCACATTCCCGATGAAAAGCGGAATGAAGCAGGTAATGATAAGAGCTACACATGCGAAAAGCAGCTGTCTCAGTGCCTTTGCCTGATTCAGGCGGGTCAGCATGATAAATCCGATTGACAGTAGCATGCACATATTATTGACTACAGCCCTGCTCGCGCTCTCATATATTTTATTATAGATGATCATCGCGATCACCACGAAGATAATCTCCGCAAGCATCATGATAAATATCTTCGGTTCCTCGGTATTCAGGAACAGAAGCAGATTCCCATTGACAAGGAACAGATATGTCATTGCCTTCTGCCTGCCATACAGCCTCGTGGAATCATCTCCCCGTCTCTCGACACGAAGAGCCGCAAAGCAGTCATAGGTATATATCGCAAATATGATGATAAAGGTCAGTCTCGAGACCTCTGTAATCAGGTGGATCACTATGACACTCCTCTGTGAAAATGTCCCCGTGTGACATCAGCCCTGATATCCTCCGAAGCATTTTCCTTGATATTCTTCTGAAAAGTATTCAGAACCTCTGATACTTCATCAGTCTTTTCTATCGTAAAATCAAATCTGAATCCGGCAAATCCCATCTCACTTATCTTTCCTGCAAAAGGAATAAGTGATGTCGGCAGGCTGTTATATATGACATTCGTGCAGCTGCTGCAGAGATTTACGACAGGAAAATCCGCTTTTCTCTCGTCCCTTAAGTATAGCACTTCCCGTCTCTTATCGCACCCCACACTGTTCTTATGGCTGCAATTAGCCATATACATGACCGGCGTCCTGCCATATACGCAGATAAATGAGCTGCTTTCATCAATATGCGAGAGTTCCTTTTCATTCAGCTCTAAGGGTGCACAGATATATTCTGCTCCGAATGATATAAGCTCTTTCCTGCTCCTGTCTGACCAGGAGTACAGCCTGTAATCGAAGATTGCCGGCTTAGCCGGATACCTCTCATGCACATATTCTATCTCATCATACGATGAAACGATGAATCCGTCAAACAGATCTGCATCTATCTGAGGAAGCTTATCGCTTCTAAGGATTTCCGGCAGACACAGATATTTCTTCTGACACAGACCAGCAATATCATCTGCATTCATAAGCGAATACAGATCATAATTTATCCCAATGATATCACTATTCCTGAGAAAAGCTGATACCACCTTCAGCTGAGCGCCGGTCATGCAGGTTACCAGCATACGGTCATCGTTCTTTCCCTTATTCTTCTGTGGCTTCATAGGTTCGAATGACAGTGGCTCACCTCTGTCTATTGTGATACCGCCAAGGAACCTCTGAACTGCTTCACGTCTGAGGCCCTTCACAAGGCTCATCGGTACAAACACATCACTGTCTGCATCCACCGATACATCTGTGATCTCAATTCTTTCATCACCGGTCTTTACTATCTTATCCTTTATCTCCTCTGTGACATTCCCTGGCTTCCTTGCCCTTTCGGCGACAGGGCCCTCGAAGCGGATTTCCCTATTCCCATCTGAAATTGTAATCGACAGAGGTTTTCCGACCCTTGCGGTAAATACCGATGCTGCCCTGGTCTTCTTTTCTTTTACAAAAAAGGATGATGGTCCAACGGATAAAAATGACGAATCCGTGAAGGTGATCATATCCGCGCCATTGCGCCTGTGCAGATAGCCATCTGTGCCTCCTCCACGTGTTCCCGAATGAAGAACTGCATCTCTGATCATCTCTGCATCATCCGGCTCTCTATCGTCCATTACCTCGTCTGCAATCTGTCTGTACGCTGAAACTACTGCCCCCACATACTCCTGAGACTTCATCCGTCCCTCAATCTTAAGAGAAGAACAGCCGGCATCATAAAGTGCCTTCACATCCTCTATGGTACAGAGATCCTTCATGCTGATCGGGTATTTACCGGGAACGCTTCTCTTTTTTCTGGCTAAATCAAGCAGATCATAGCACTTCCTGCATGGCTGGGCACATCGACCTCTGTTGCCGCTTCTGCCGCCTATCACCGAGCTCATGAGACACTGTCCTGAGTATGACACGCAGAGTGCTCCGTGGGCAAAGCATTCAAGTTCTATAGCAACTGCATCGTGAATTCTTTTTATCTCCTCAAGAGAAAGCTCCCTTGCGAGTACTACGCGGGATGCTCCGAGCCTCTGAAAAAAGCGTGCTCCATACTCTGATGTCACATTTGCCTGGGTAGATATGTGCAGATGGAGTTCAGGAAAATAAGCCCTGATCAGCTGCATGAGTCCTATATCCTGCACCAGCACGGCATCTATTCCCGCATTGTAATAATCCTTCAGGTAATCGTAAACCTGCTTTTCTATTTCAAGGCTCTTGAGTAAAGTATTGACTGTAAGATATGTCCTTGCACCTCTTGAATGTGCAAACTCAATCCCCTGTTCTGCATCTTTAAATGAAAAATTCGCGGCATACGCACGTGCCCCGAATGATTCTCCACCAAAATATACTGCGTCTGCTCCCGCAATGACTGCCGTACGAAGCGTCTTCAGGTCACCTGCCGGAGCAAGAACTTCCAGTTGTCTTTTCATAATTACTTTTTCTTTTTGTCAGATGAATCCGCATCCTCGTCATCATCGCTGACAGGTCCTAAGAGCGCATCTGCAAGAGATGCCTCAAGCTTCTCCTTGATAGCCTTGAGTTCCTGATTCTCCTTCTGGAGAGCTTCTTCACGCTCCGACATATCCTCCTTGTCCACCTGATTCGTAATGAGCTGATGCTTCAGATCATAGAGTTCCTTGTCCTTCTGGGACACCTGGGTCTCGAGATCCGTTGCCTTCTCCTTCATCTTGAAGTAGTCATCGGCTATATTCAGCTCGAGAACAAGGGCCCTCTGGTCAGCATTTGCCTTGCGGTATGAATCCACCTTTGTGAATTCATCTATCTTGCTATTTATATATGTGGCGATGCGCTGCAGATAATCCTCATCCTCAAATCCACTCAGAGTATATACTCTGCCGCCTATCACTACTGTCGTACTCTTCTTCGCAGACATTATCTGTCTCCTTTACAGGTAAAAATAAACTATCACCATTATAAAGTTATTACGTCTTTTTTACAAGATGTTCCATTGCTTTTTCTGTAAGTACTCTTCCCTTGGGGGTACGGACGATGAGGCCGGTCTGGACGAGGTATGGTTCGGTTACGTCTTCTATAGTACCCTTATCTTCTCCGACATAGGCTGCGAGAGTTTCCAGGCCCACCGGGCCACCATCAAAAGCGTCACGGATTGCGAGCAGGATTTTCCTGTCTGTCTTATCAAGTCCCATCGAATCGACCTCGAGGAGATCAAGACTTTTTGCCGCTACTTCCTCTGTGATGACTCCGTCGAAACGTACCTGGGCTATATCACGCACTCTTCTTAAGAGTCTGTTTGCAAGACGAGGCGTGCCACGGGATCTCTTAGCCATCTCATATGCTCCGTTCTCATCTATCTCCACCGCGAGCTTCTTTGCTGAAGCAAGGATGATGGTCTGAAGCTCTTCCGGAGTATAGTACTCCATGTGAAAAATAACCCCGAACCTGTCACGCAGCGGAGCAGACAGGAGTCCGGCTCTTGTTGTAGCACCGACAAGAGTAAAATGAGGTACAGAGATACGAGTTGACTTTGCTGTCGGACCTTTCCCTATCATAATATCTATAGCGAAATCTTCCATTGCAGGATAGAGCACCTCTTCCACCTGTCTGTTCAGACGGTGTATCTCATCAATAAAAAGGATATCATTTTCCTTAAGTCCCATGATGATTGCTGCCATATCACCAGGAGTCGCTATTGCAGGACCAGATGTAATCTTGACATGGACGCCCATTTCATTTGCAATAATGCCGGAGAGCGTAGTTTTTCCGAGTCCCGGAGGGCCGTAGAACAACACATGGTCAAGCGGTTCTCCCCTGTCCTTTGCAGCCTGTATATAGATACTGAGGCTTTTCTTGATCTTTGCCTGACCTATATATTCCGAGAGGTACTTCGGTCTGAGCGAATTCTCCGGCTTTATATCCTCGGCCTGTTTCTCAGTTGTGATCACTCTTCTTTCCATTACTTGCTCCCTAATACACGAAGCGTCTCACCAAGCAGGGTGTCGAGATCCATGTCCTCGGCTCCGTCAATCTTCTTCATTGCTGATAAGACATCACGTCCTGCAAATCCCATACCTGTAAGTGCTATGAGCACATCATTTTTCACTGATGACTGAGTGAGTTCGACTGCCTCACTACTGCCATCATCGCCTGCTGCAAGGTCTGTTACATCTATCTTATCCTTAAGCTCGAGAATGATCCTGTCAGCCATCTTGGTTCCTACTCCGGGAGCCTTTGATATAGACTTCGAATCTCCTGCAATGACCGACAGACGCAGCTCATCAGGTGTCATGACAGACAGCACGCCCATGGCAGCCTTCGGCCCGACCTTTGATACGCTTGTAAGAAGCGTGAAAAAATCCCGTTCCTCCCTGTCATAGAATCCGTACAGACTAAGCCCTGAATTTTCATTAAAATTAAGAAGCGTATATATCCTGACCTGACTATGATCTGAAGGCAGCTTTGAAATCGAGTTCCCAGACATGGTCATCTCAAAACCCATTCCATCATGGTCGATAACGATCATACCATCATATACTTCTTCTATGTATCCGTCGATGAATGAAATCATGTAGTCTCCTTGTTAAAGGGATTAGCACTATCCCCTATCCCCTAAATCCTATCCCCTAAATCCTATCCCCTAAATAATAGAACCCCTTACACTCCTCCAGCCTTACATCCACTATCTTTCCGATAAGTGATTCATCTCCTTGCAGATGCACTACGCTGTTATTCGTGAGACGTCCGGTAACAAGTGATTTATCCTGCTTATTTACTTCTTCGACAAGAACCGGAAGAGTCTGTCCCGTAAGTGCCCCTGCCTTCTTCTCACCGTCACTTCTGACCTCTGCAAGGAGTCTGTCAAATCTGTCCTTTATCACTTCTTCAGGTATCTGGTCATCGCGTCTTGCTGCTGGTGTCCCGCTTCTCTTCGAATAGATAAAAGTAAATGCTGAGTCGTACTGTACACGCTTCACGACATCCATCGTCTCTTCGAAGTCTCCCTCTGTCTCACCCGGATACCCCACAATAATATCTGTTGTCAGGGCGATATCAGGGATCCTGTTCCTTATCTTATCAACTAGAGTAAGGTACTTCTCCTTAGTATAGTGACGGTTCATGTCCTTTAGGATTCTGTCACTTCCTGACTGAAGTGGCAGATGCAGGTGATTGCATACCTTATCACATTCTGCCATCGCATCTATCAGATCATCTGACAGGTCCTTCGGGTGTGATGTCATGAAACGGATTCTCTTAAGCCCGTCAATCTCATTTACCCTGCGGAGGAGATCTGCAAAGCTGATCTGCTCATCAAGTCCCTTGCCATATGAATTGACATTCTGTCCGAGGAGCATTACCTCTATCACACCATCGGCCACGAGTCTCTTTATCTCATCAATAATGGCTTCCGGCTCACGGCTTCTCTCACGTCCTCTGACATATGGCACGATGCAGTAACTGCAGAAATTGTCACAGCCAAACATGATATTGATTCCGGACTTGAATGAGTACTTTCTCTCAAGCGGCAGATTCTCTACTATCTGGTCTGCCTTATCCCTTACATCAACAATCTTCTTATCCTCAGTAAGCCTCTCGTAGAGGATCTCGGCAAGCATATAGACATTATGCGTGCCGAAGACCATATCGACAAACGGATAGCTCTTCCTGATCTTCTCTATGACAGGTGACTCCTGAGCCATGCAGCCACAGAGGCCGATTAGCATCTCCTTGTTTTTCTTCTTATATCCATGAAGGACTCCGAGTCTGCCGAAAACCTTATTATCAGCATTCTCCCTGACTGTACAGGTATTGTAGAGCACAAGGTCTGAATCTTCATCATCCTTCTCTGTATATCCGCATTTTAAGAGGATTCCGCGAAGCTTCTCAGAATCCCTGGCATTCATCTGACATCCGAATGTCGTCACATGAAAAGTAAGAGGCCTTCCCAGGTCCCTTGTTTTCTCATCAACTATTTCCTTCACTTTACCCATAAAGTAGTACTGTCTCTGGGGCTCTGTAACCGGGATATCGGTCGTGACGGCCGAGAGAGAACCTTTGTATTCAAATTCACTCATATATTTTCTACTAAAAGAGATATTACTCTCTGATCTGTCCATTTCCATATATTATATATTTGCTCGAGAGCAGCGCGTCGAGTCCCATCGGTCCTCTCGCATGCAGCTTCTGAGTACTGATGCCAATTTCTGCTCCGAAACCGAATTCATTGCCATCTGTAAACCTCGTCGATGCATTCACATACACACAGGCTGCATCAATCTCATCGAGGAACTTCTGCGCATTCGTATAGTTCTCAGTAATGATTGCCTCTGAATGGCCTGTATTGTAGTGATTGATATGACGGATTGCCTCATCAATATCCGATACCGTCTTTACAGACATCTTGTAATCGAGATACTCCCTGCCGAAGTCCTCATCTGTAGCTTCATACGAATCAGTGAGATACTTTCTTGCCTGCTCGTCTGCAAAAAGTGACACGCGTCCTTTAAATAGTTCAGCGAGCTTCGGAAGAAATACCGGTGCTATTTTTTCATGAACTACAAGAGACTCAGCCGCGTTGCAGACTCCGATTCTCTGGGTCTTCGCATTATCTGTGATACGAAGAGCCATATCTATGTCTGCATATTCATCCACATAGATATGGCAGTTGCCTGTCCCTGTCTCTATCACAGGAATCGTGGAATTCTCCACGACACTTCTGATAAGGCCGGCTCCGCCACGAGGGATCAGCAGATCCACATATTTGTCCATCTTCATGAATTCATTCACTGATTCATGAGAAGTGTCCTCGATATAGAGCACACACTCATCAGGAAGGCCCGCTGCCTGAAGCGACTCATGAAGAGAATCGACTATTGCCTTATTCGTATTTGCAGCTGCTGAACCACCACGAAGAATCACGGTATTACCAGTCTTAAAGCATAGGGAAAATACATCAGCTGTCACATTCGGCCTGGCCTCGTATATGACTCCTATGACTCCCATAGGCACCTTCTTCTGTCCGATCATGAGGCCATTCGGACGCTTCCACATCTTCGTGACCTCACCTACCGGGTCAGGAAGATCGGCAACCTGTCTCATGCCATCGGCTACTCCTTTTATTCGCTCAGCAGTCAGATGCAACCTGTCAAGAAGCCCCTTAGCCATGCCTCGCCCTGCGCCATTCTTCATATCTATATCATTGGCTTTTAGTATTTCATCTGTATTTTTTACCAGATCATCCGCAGCGCGATCTATCAGATCATCTTTCTCTGTTGTCCCGAGCTTTGCCGTCACATACTTATTTTCATATGCAGCTCTGCATATTTCTTCAATCGTCATATATTTCTCCAATAAAAAAGTCCGACTCATGTAAGCCTAAATACTTTACCATAAGTCGAACAGATTTTCAAATATATGATGATTACTTGAAAATGACCGGGTGCCCTTTATCTCCGTCCATGAAGACAACAGCCTCATTCTGATTTCAGAATCTCACCTATATCCCCATCCTCTACAGTAAGTACAGGAGTATAAGCAGGTTTTCCGACCCGCTTTCGCATTACATCAAGGCGGCTGATCCGTTCCTGTTCTGAGAGGTTAAAAGTATTTAAGAATATGCTGTCCATTCCGACTGCTGCTGCGATTCCTATATCGGAATCGTAGTCATTTCCGACCATTACGCAGTCCTCTGTCTTCAGGCCACTGTCTGACAGGAGCTTCTGCATGAATGCAGGCTCTGGTTTTCTCGCACCGAAGTCTGAAGAAATATAGATCTTATCAAAATATGGTGCTATACCGGTCTGCTCTATCTCAGGCATTGTAAAGATACGTTGTGCATTGGAAAGAAGATAAATCCCGCAGCCTCTTCCTTTAAGTGTATCAAGAACCTTCTTAGTATAAGTATATAAACGGCATTTTTTACGGGACAACACTCTGAAAGCATTGGAAATAAAGCAGATGAAATCTGTTTTCATAAATTGCTCCGGATTGTCACAATCATTAAAATAAAGATCTGACTCATGCCTTTTTTCTGCCTCAATATAGAGCCTTGCAAATACCTTTTCCAGCTTTATCTCAGGATAACTATATCCTGTTTCTTCGCCGAGCCTTCTTTCCTCTTCTACTACCATTTCAGCATATCCGGCTCTGAGCTTATTAAAGGTGTAATCAGCTCCATATACGGAATACAGTCCTGCCATCTTTTTCCAGAGTGTGGGACTGCTTTCATCTGTCTCAATATCAATAAGAGTTCCGTAAAGGTCAAATATATAATTCCTGTACTGCTTCATTTCTTTTTTCTCTCAAGCCTCCTGTTCAATGTCTGTAAATATCATATCCATCGGCTTATCCCACTCATAATAAGGTATTGCCTCTGTCTGACATTCCGAAAAGCAGATCCCGATTCTGCAAATATCAGGATGCGCCGCATAAAATCTGTCGTAGTAACCTCCGCCATATCCGATGCGGTGCATCTGCCTGTCGAATACGAGTCCCGGTGTGAATGACACTCCGTACTCTCCCTTGTACTCTACAGACCTGTCTACAGGCTCCATGACTCCGAAGGTACCTTTCGCAAAACCATCCAGATCATTTACTCTGTAGAAATGAATACCATCCTTTTCTGTCACAGGAAAATACAGATTCCAGTTATTTGAAAGAATCCATTTGCATAGTTCAAGCAGATCCGGTTCACTTCCAAGCGGATAATAGCAGAGAAAATCTCTATCATATGAATCGAAGCGGCTCCAGTTCTGTCTGATTTTCCCGACTATTGCCTCTGATTTTCTATCCCTGACTTCCTGTGGAATCCCATTCCTGATCTTATTATATTTTTTTCTATAATCCCCTGACGCCATGACATCTCTTACCTCACGCTTGGCACCTCTTACCTCGCACCGCCAGTCTGTTGATCTGTGTCGCTATATATCCAGCTCCATAACCATTGTCAATATTTACAACTGAGACTCCATTGGCACAGGTATTGATCATGGTAAGCAGCGCCGATACTCCGTGAAAGCTTGCTCCGTAGCCGACCGACGTTGGAACAGCAATCACAGGATTAGATACCAGCCCGCCTATCACGCTTGCGAGCGCGCCTTCCATTCCTGCTATGCAGATCACGCAGTTAGCCTTCTGGATTGCATCGGTCTTTGATAAAAGTCTGTGAATCCCACTGACTCCCACATCATATATCCGCTCAACATTTCCACCGAAATACCCGGCAGTCTGGGCAGCTTCCTCAGCAACCGGAATATCTGCAGTACCAGCGGTACATACAGCGATGAGTCCGATTTTTTCAACCGGATCCTTCGGAGCAACCTTCAAAATCCTTCCGGTAGGGTCATATTCAGCCTCAGGAATAGCCTCTTTTACAATCTCGTACTGATGCTGCGTTGCCCTCGTACCGAAGGCCTGACCTTCTTTTTCTACAAGCTTCTTATATATCTCTACAAGAAAATCATCCTGCTTTCCTTCGCAGAAAACAACCTCAGGAAAACCGGTCCGCTCTTTCCGGTCAGTATCTATTTTTGCAAAACCCATCTCTTCGTAATTATGTGTCATTTCAATTCCTTTTATATAAAAAACATTGAAAGTGAAAAAGGGGACGGGTCCCTTTTTCATCTTATCTGCTGACCAATACCTGCTCTTACTATCCAGACTTCATCGGCCTTTTCTGCAAGAAGGCAGGATGTACGCCCGACAAGCTCTGCATGATATCTCTGCATCTCATCTATCGGCACGACTCCGCATCCCAGGATATGGCAGAGTATGATATCACTTTTATCTTCCATCACCTGTACAGCCAGTTCTGCTGCGGCCTTATCTATATCTTCTTCAATTGAAAAATCATACTCATCTACATTCTTTGCGGGTATGTTTTTCCCAGGGAAATGCTCTTTTACAAAAGTCTCTTCTCCCTGATATTTTCCTGACAAGATCAGAATCATGGCTCTATTCTCCCATCAATGTTTACTGATTCAGACTTTCTCTATTATCATCGCACGCACGATTCCAGGAATCTCATATTCTCTCTTGCCTGCTCCAAGTCCGCACTTTTTGATATGGAACTTCTCAGGCAGTTCTTCACTCGTCTTCACTGCAGCTGCAAATGCTGCTCCTGTCGGTGTCACGAGCTCTCCATATCTATCCTCTGCTATATGAAGCGGCAGAGCATACTTTTCAGCGATATTTACGACTGCAGGCACCGGAACCGGAATCACTCCGTGCTGGCACCTGACATGACCTGTACCCTCTGTGATCTGTGGGATGATTACATCACTTATATCAAGTGAATCAAAAAGTATTGCGATCGAAAGTATATCTACTATCGAATCTACTGCACCCACCTCATGGAAATGCACCTCATCAACAGGTACTGCATGAGCCTTCGACTCTGCTTCTGCTAATATAAGAAAAATCTTATGTGCCAGCTTTCCCGCACCATCTGTAATGTCAGCCTTGTCGATTATATCTTTGATATCCTGATAGCTACGGTGCTCATGATGATGGTGATGAGCATGATGTTCCTGAGTCTCTTCCGGACCATACAGATAATTCATGTCATGGTCATGACCATCGTGCTTGCTGTCAAGGATCACATTGAAATCACAGCAGTCGATTCCTGACTTTTTCACCCTTGTAATTTCTGTCTTGAACCCACCGACGGTCATACTATCGAGCCCCTTCTTCAATAATGACTGGTCTCCGCCTAAGTCTATTAGAGCTGCTGCAGTCATATCACCGCTTATTCCTGTTCCTAAATCTAAATATAATGTCTGTCCCATAATCCTATTTCATAAACTGGTCAATTGCCTTGTTCATCTTCTGGATAGCTTCGTCATCATGCTGCTCCACAGCCTCTACAATGCAGTGCTCCATATGCTCTTTTAAAATGAGCTTGCCTGCATTATTGATCTCAGATCTGACTGCTGAGAGCTGTATCAGCACATCTGAACAGTCCTTTCCGTCTTCTACCATTCTCTTCACTGAATCGAGGTGTCCGACCGCCTTAGCCAGACGGTTTACGATTGCCTTTACCTCTTCGGGGTCATGTGTATGTGTATGGTTCATTTTTCCAAAAAATAACCCCCGTGGGGGCTTGTCTCCTTCAATAATTTTTCTTAATATAAATGATAGCTTTTATCGGCAGAAAAGTCCAATTAAATTTAAAGAAAGGAACTTGCTCAGAGCCACATTCCGGTAAATCATGATCATATGGTTTTGAGCTTATGAAAAGTATGCATATCCCGGATAATTATCTGAGTCCCCAGACCTGTGCCGTGATGACGGCCGCCGTTGTGCCTGCCTGGATTGTCTCAGTGAACAAAATAAAAAAAGAACTGCCTCCTAAAAAGGTGGCAATGATGGGCGTCGGAGCAGCGTTCTCATTTCTTGGAATGATGTTTAATATCCCGCTCCCAGGAGGCACGACTGGGCACGCTGTTGGCGGAACTCTGATAGCGCTCCTATTAGGGCCTTATGCTTCGTGTATTTCCGTAAGTGTGGCACTACTACTTCAGGCGCTCATATTCGGTGATGGCGGAATCCTGTCTTTTGGAGCCAACTGCTTTAACATGGCTTTTGTGCTTCCGTTCGTAGGATATGCCGTGGCTCATGTGATATCCCCTCACTTCGGGACGAATAAGAAAAGGGATCTCGTCGCCGCCGGAGCCGGCTCATATATAGGAATCAATGCTGCTGCCTTCTGTGCCGCCGTTGAATTCGGAATCCAGCCGATGCTCTTCAGGGATTCTGCCGGGAATGCGCTATACTGCCCTTACGGTCTGAATGTCTCAATACCTTCAATGATGGCAGGACATCTGACAATCTTCGGACTGGCTGAGGTCGTATTTACGGTTGCAATCCTTGCTTTCGTGATGAAGGCTGCGCCGGGATTTTTCTCAGAAAAGAAAGAAGAGGCGGGTGTCTCCCTTTCTCTTAAAGTTCTTCTAGGTGCCCTGATCGTTGCTACCCCTCTCGGACTTATCGCCGAGGGAACAGCCTGGGGTGAATGGGGAACTGACGAGATTGCTGAAACAGGAGCCGGATACACACCTAGGGGAATGGCAGATGGATTCTCATTGCAATCACTGCTTCCGGATTATTCACTCAAAGGACTGCCTGACTGGACAGCATATATACTAAGCGCAGTAATCGGTGTCGCAGTACTTATCATAGTTTTCAGGCTGATAGGCGCTGTACTCGGCAGACGTGAAGAGACAGAGACTGTATGACTGACAGGATTTTACGACTTATTTCAGGAATAATAGATAATGACACCAGATACAGGAAGGATTCAAAAGTCCTTCCTGTTCTTCGTATGCTCGTTTCAATTCTTGCTATCATTCTGTGTGCCTGCTCTTCGAATGCCATATTTGTGATAACCGTACTGGCTGTCGAACTGATGCACCTGGCTTTTCTTCCGACTCATTCCATGACACGTGTCCTGAAACGACTTCCGCTGCCGGTCATTTTTACAATGATCATCATGCTCCCGGCAGTATTTCTAGGCAATCCGCGGACCATGCTTACAGTCACGATGAAGGTTCTGGTCTCGATTCTTATACTTGCTATCATGAATGAAGACCTGAGCTGGAAGGAGATCACCGGTTCATTTTCACAGCTGCATCTACCTGATGTTTTCACTATGACACTTGATATGACTGTCAGATTCCTGACTATTCTCTCACGCTTATGTCAGACGATCCACGAGGCATATATTCTCCGTGCTGTATCTGTTCATCGCCAGGACAAATCACGCATGCAGGCAGCAGGCGGAATACTTGGAACTGTATTTCTCAAATCGTCCCGAATGTCAGAGGAGACAACGGAAGCTATGGAGTGCAGATGCTTCAACGGTACATACAGGAATTTTACAAGGCATAAGCTATCGGTTTATGATATACTGTATGCATGTATCATCCCGTTAATGATTGTTTTCTTCATAATAACATGAGGGTTTTTGAAAAAGATGAAAAAGGACCTGTCCCATTTTTCATCCAGGAGCCTAAGACAGAGAGACGGTTCTCCTGCCTTTTTAAATAAAAAATTTAGCTAAAAAGACATAGGAACCGTCCCCATGTCTGATAATTCAATATGATTGAACTAAAGAATGTAACTTACAAGTATTACGATGGCACACTGGCTCTCGATAATATAAATCTAAAACTTACAGCCGGGGAATGCTACTGTCTCACCGGCCCGAATGGCAGTGGGAAGTCTACTCTTTTCAGGATTCTTAATGGACTCTCCTTTCCAACAAAGGGTAAGTACATTTTTGATGGAACTGAGATTACTGAGAAATATCTGCATAATAAGAAAAATGCCGTTGCTTTTCACAGCCGCATTGGATATCTGTTTCAGAATTCCGAGACACAGCTTTTCACCAGGAGTGTTGAGGATGAAATCGCGTTCGGACTCTACCAGCTGGAGTTGCCGGAGGATGAAGTCCATAAGAGAACAGAGCATTTTCTTGAAGCACTTTCTCTATCCGACATGCGCCACCGTGCTCCGTTCAACCTGAGTGGCGGAGAGAAAAAGAGATGCGCACTTGCCGCTGTTCTCGCGATGGAGCCAGATGTCCTGATACTCGATGAGCCCCTGAATGGTCTTGATGAAGACGGTGAAAAATTCGTTCTTGAATGTATCCGCAATCTAAAAAGCCCTGACCGTCTCATCATTGTCGCTTCCCACAACAGTCAGTTCGTGGAAGAGATCTCAGATGAGACGATCAGGCTGGATAAGGATCATCACATTTCAGTTACATGACTTTTACCATTTCATCCCTGATATCGTCATATGCGCTGTCAACGAGACCATAATCCTTTGCCTTGTAGTTCCATAATGCACGCCCGATTCCATGCTCATCGAATACTGACGTAATGTCCTGGATCCACCTGAGGGTGTCCGGTTTTGGCGCATTGTCAATGACACCGTATTCACCACAGTACAGAGGCACATTGTACTTCTCTGCCGTCTCAATAGCCGATTCGAAAAGCCTTTCAAAAATCTGCTTTCCCTTAAGGTCATCCGCTGATACGCCCATGGCTCCAAGCGCTTCGATAGGGATATTATTATCTTCACCTATCTTCCTGTAACTGGCAATGGTATCCGGATATGTCACATGAAGATTGCGCGGCATCTTTTCAACCCAGTACGCATTCTGATGTGTAAAAATAAGTGGCTCGTAACAATGGAAATTGAATACGATATGCTCATCAGCAGGCTTATGAAGCTTCGGAACATCAGTCACATTGTTGTAATTCACGCCACCTATGATGATCCATGCATAAGGAACAATCTCACGCATCCTTTTTACCGCCTCATCAGCGATATTGTTCCAGTCCTCAGCTATCTCCGGCAGAACCACCTCATTCAGCAGTTCAAATGCCACAATGTCTGTATCCTTCGCGTATCGCTTAACAATCCTCTGCCACAGCGCATAGAACCTCTCCTGCTCCTTTTCATTATGGAAAAAGTAGGTGCGGTCCATGTCCTTTACCAGAGGATCAAAGGTATATCCATGGGTATTGTGCAGGTCGACTATCATATGAAGTCCGTACTTCCTGCACCAGGAAACTGCGTCATCCAGATGCTTATAACCGTTCTCGATCGGCCTGGCATCTTCCTCATCCTCAATTGTAGTGTAGTCAACCGGAATCCTCACATGGTCAAGCCCCATATCTGCTATCCGCCTGAAATCATCCTCTGTGATAAAAGTATCCATGTACTCCTTCGTATCGGAATCCTTCTGCGACAGCCAGCCGCCGAGGTCCACACCGTGCATGTATCCTTCAAATTTTCTCATAACCAGTACCTCCTGAATTCATTCGTCTCATCGACAGAAAGCTCAAAAGCAAAACAGATAAAGTCATGATTCTATTATAAAGGCCGCAACCACTTGCAAGGCAATGGCTTGGGCTTTTCTTAGTATTATTCGAATTCTGACAACGCCATATTCAGCATCTCTCTGGTCGCTTTTTCTATATCATCTTTTGCAAAAATTGCTGATACCACAGCTACTCCTGACAGACCTAGTCCTTTGAGCTTCATGATATTTGTCTCATTGATTCCACCAATCGCTACTACCGGGATTGAAACTGCCTGGGTAATTTTTTTATACTCTTCAAGTGAAATTATCTTTTTCGCATCATTCTTCGTCGAAGAGCCAAATGCTGCACCGACTCCAAGATAGTCTGCACCCTCTTTTTCTGCCTGAATTGCCTCCGATACATTATGAGCTGTTGCACCGATGACATAATCATCACCCAGAATTGCTCTTGCCTCTTTCACAGGCATATCATCCTGACCTACATGCACTCCGTCAGCGCCGACTGCTTTACAGACTTCTATATTATTATCAATTATCAGAGGCACATTACAGCTGTCCTTTATCAGCAGTGCTTCTTTTTTCAGCTCATCATCTGACATATTTTTTTCTCGAAGCTGGATCATGGTCGCTCCGCCATTTACCGCTTCTTTTACTGCATCTGAGAGTGACTGATTTTCTTTCAGCCATCTCCGATCAGTAACCGCATAGAGAAGCAGACTCTTTTTCAGATCATATTGCATAATAAAAAAACCTCCGAAGATATTCTATCATAAAAAGATGAAAAAGGGGACGGGTCCCTTTTTCATCTTCTGAAAAAATCATCAGATGAAAAGCGACTCGTCCCAATCATAACTATGTATGTATGACTCAGGCAATCCTCAGGACTTCGTAGTCATGATCCTCAACAGCTTTCTTCATCTCATCATCAGGCACATCCGAAGAGAGATTTACGACTGCTGTGCCTTTCTCGTGACTCACTGTTGCAGAATCAACTCCGTCAAGTGCCTCAAGAGCTTTCTTGACTGTCATCTCGCAGTGCTCACACATCATACCTTTGATTGTAATAGTCTTTGTCATGTCATTTACCTCACTTTCACTACTACTTACTATTTCTGCTTTTCCTACTTCCGGAAGCCTCTCATGACCCCTTAGTGGCTTGTCATGCTTTGTATTATACACCTTGAAAAGATTAAGCCTCAAGGCATTTAAACATACTGTAACAGATGAGAAAGCCATTGCCAGTGCTCCTACTGCCGGTCTCATCTCGAAATGCCATCCGAACAGTGCCTGATAGAGTCCGATGGCAAGAGGGATGCAGATCACATTGTAGAAAAATGCCCAGAACAGGTTCTCATGAATATTCTTAATCGTCTGTCTCGAAAGCCTGATGGCTGCCGGCACATCCGTGAGTCTGCTCTTCTCAAGCACTATATCAGCTGCATCAATTGCCACATCAGTACCTGCTCCGATTGCGATTCCTGTATCTGCAAGGGTAAGTGCTAAAGCATCATTGATACCATCTCCGACCATTGCTACCTTGCCTGACTTCCTGAGCCTCTTGATCTCTGCGGCCTTGCCATCAGGCAGAACGCCTGCCACGATCTCATCAACGCCTGCTGCATTTCCTATAGCCTTGGCAGTGCACTCATTATCACCGGTCAGCATTACGACCTTTATACCCATATTATGAAGCTGCTTTATAGCCTCAGGGCTTTCTTCCTTCATCGTATCGGCAACTGCTATTACACCGAGCAGCTTATCACCTGATGCAAAATACAGAGGAGTCTTTCCTTTTTCTGCGAGCCCATCCGCTTTTTCCTCAATATCTGAAATATCACCATTTATGATAGTCTCGATATAATCCTTCTTACCACCGCTTATTACATTCCCATCAATAATGGCAGTAAGGCCATTTCCTGGAAGAGCCTTGAAATCATCTGTCTCCTTAAGAGAAATATTGTGTTCTCCTGCGTATGTATTTACTGCAACAGCGAGAGGATGCTCACTCTTCGACTCTAGTGAAGCCGCAAGCGTGATAAGCGTATTCTCATCTACAGAACCAGGGATGATGTCTGTTACGACTGGAGTACCGTTTGTTATAGTACCAGTCTTATCCAGAACTACTGTCTCGATATGTCCGGCCTGCTCAAGCGATGCAGCTGTCTTGAAAAGGATACCGGCCTTGGCTCCCATTCCGTTTCCTACCATGATAGCAACCGGTGTTGCAAGTCCGAGGGCACATGGACATGAGATCACAAGGACTGACACAGCTCTTGTAAAAGCACTTGCAAATACCGCACCGGCGATCAGCCATCCGAAGAGTGTTGCCAGAGCAATAAGCATTACAGCCGGAACGAATACACCAGCTACCTTATCAGCAATTCTTGCTATAGGCGCCTTCGTGGCTGATGCGTCTGATACCATCCTGATGATCTGACTCAGTGTAGTGTCAGTTCCCACTCTGGTTGCACGGACCTTAATAAATCCTGATGTAGAAGTCGTAGCAGCCTTTACAGCATCATCAACAGTCTTATCGACAGGAACAGACTCACCTGTGAGGGCCGATTCATCTACTGCTGTCTGGCCCTCTGTAATAAAACCATCTACAGGAATACTATCACCAGGCTTTACAACAATGATATCACCAATCTGCACATCATCAATGCTTACCTCTGTATCTACTCCGTCACGCTCAACTGTCGCCGTCTTCGGAGCGAGCTTCACGAGACCTTTCAGAGCGTCAGTCGTGCGCCCCTTCGAATATGACTCAAGTGTCTTACCTATTGTAATGAGCGTTGGGATCATGGCTGCCGTCTCGAAGTAGATATACTTCATCGAGATATCCATAGCCGTATCCATGTCCATTGCCCAGGCTGCATTTATCTCTATAAAAAGTGCCACAAGGCTGTATCCGAATGAAGCCGCAGAACCAAGCGCAACAAGCGTATCCATATTCGCTGAACCATGGAAAAGTCCTCTGAATCCATTGATAAAGAAGTTCCTGTTGATAAACATCACGATCACCGACAGAAGCATCTCTATTATTCCAAGTGAAATAGGATTCTTAAGAGCGGCAATCATCGGCCAGCCCCACATAGATACTCCCATTGAGAAGTACATAAGGATCAGAAGAACAATGACGGAACTCACAAGTCTCCTGATCATCTTAGGAGTCATCTTGTCTGCAAGCATATCTTCTTCCGCTGCGATAGCTCCGGTTGCAGAACCAGCAGATGCATCATTCTTTGCCGCAGCACCAAAAGGCCTGGCCCCGTATCCGGCTCTCTCAACAGCCTTCATAATGGCATCAGGAGAAGCATCTCCGTCGACATTCATTGAATTAGTAAGAAGACTTACATTTACGTTCTTTACCCCCGGAACCTTGCGCACAGCTTTCTCCACATGCTGCTGGCAGGCCGCGCAGCTCATCCCGGTGACATTATACTTTGTCATAAGAATCTTCCTTTCTTATTGCTGTATCTCGATACCCCTCTCGGGTATCTCAACTGTGATAAAGTATATACCCCTTAGGGGTATCTGTCAAGTTGATAATTCTGAATCAGACAGAGAACCGTCGCATGTCTGATTTTTCTATTGCAATTACTTATTATTTGCGGTATTCTTTTATAGTTCACAAATTATTCACAAAGAGAGGTACTCGTAATGTTTGTTGGAACCTGGTGGTCTCTGATGCCGCCTATAGTTGCTATCGCACTGGCACTTATCACGAAGGAAGTGTATATCTCGCTATTCGCTGGATGTGCACTAGGAGCTCTTCTTACGGCAGAATTTCATCCGTGGAAGGCTTTCGATACTTTTTTCAATACGATGATTAACAGTGTCGATTTCTCAATTCTGATGTTTATGATTCTGCTTGGAATGGTCGTCATCCTGATGCAGGAATCCGGAGGCACGAGAGCCTATGGAGAATGGGCCACAAAGCATCTGAAGTCAAAACGTTCCGCACTAGTCGCTACTTCACTTCTCGGCGTACTGATCTTCGTAGATGACTATTTCAACTGTCTGACTGTCGGCTCAGTCATGAGACCTGTCACAGATAAGTATAAGGTATCAAGAGCCAAGCTCGCTTATATCATCGATGCGACAGCTGCTCCTGTCTGCATTATCGCTCCTATCTCATCATGGGCAGCCGCAGTCAATTCATACGTACCGAAGGGCAGCTCTATGTCTGGATTCCAGATGTTTTTATCTACAATCCCGTTCAATCTGTACGCACTGCTGACTCTGTACATGGTTTTCTTTACCTCAATCAAGGGAATAGATTTCGGTCTCATGAAAGTCCATGAGGATAATGCCGCAAAGGGTGATCTGTTCACCTCCGGTGGTGAAGCATTCCAGAATATGGAAGAAGAAAAAGATGTCACAGAGGGCGGGAAATACACGAAGGGCAAGGTTTCAGACCTGATCGCTCCTATGGTCGTAATGATCACTACAGCAATCCTTTGCATGATATGGACCGGTCATCTGAACGGTGGAAAGAATCTGGTAGAAGACTTTGCCAACTGCTCATCTTCTGAGTCACTAGTATTTGCAGGTCTGGTAACTATCGCATTCCTGCTCATCTACTACCTGCCTAGAAGAGTCATTGGATTCAAAGACTTCATGAATTCGGTTCCTGAAGGCGGAAAGCTCATGATGCCTGCCATACTGATTCTCGTTCTCGCCTGGACACTTAAGGGAACTACAGATGCACTTGGACTTGGTGATTTCGTAAGAAACTCACTGAACCTGAGTCCTTCAGTAGTCAGATTCGTTCCGGTGATCATTTTCCTGATTGCAGTATTCATTGGATTCTCATCAGGAACGAGCTGGGGAACTTTTGCAATCCTTGTTCCTATCGTTGTAAATATGTTCTCCAAGTCAGATGAGACAATGATGATCCTCGCAGTTGCTGCTGTTCTTGCAGGCGCTGTATGCGGAGACCATATATCACCTATTTCCGATACGACTATCATGTCGTCCTCGGGTGCTCAGTGTAATCACCTGAATCATGTGCAGACCCAGATGCAGTATGCGGCAGTTGTCGTAGGTGTCTGCATCATCGGCTACATCATTGCAGGCTTCACTGAGAACTGGTGGCTCACACTCATCATCTGCATCGCCATCCTTACCGCAATTCTTCTTGCCATTGGAAAGAAGACAATCCCGGCAACAGCTGCGAGCAAATAATGAAAATACAGCTAAAAGATCATTTTACTTATAAAAAAATGATCCGTTACACCACTCCATCGATCATGATGATGATATTCACCTCGATCTACGGAATGGTGGACGGATTCTTTATATCAAACTATGCAGGCTCTCTGCAGTTTGCAGCCGTAAATCTCATCATGCCTTTTGTCATGATCCTCGGCGCAGTCGGAACTGTATTTGGTTCCGGCGGAAGCGCTCTCATCTCAATGAAGATGGGAATGGATCAGAAAAAAGAGGCTAATGAGCTTTTCTCTTTTCTTACATATACTGCTATAGTACTTGGAATAGTTCTTAGTATCATAGGTATTGTATTTGCTGAACCTGTATCCCGGCTCTTCGGAGCAACTGATAAGATGCTCCCTTACTGCATCTCCTACTGCCGCATCAATATGTACGGCAATATACAGTTCATACTACAGTACATGTATCAGGTACTCATGGTGACTGCCGAAAAGCCTACTCTTGGCCTAAAGGTGACTGTTGCCGCCGGCTGCACGAATATGGTAATGGACTGGGTGCTCTGCGGGCTTCTGCATCTCGGAGTCCCTGGTGCAGCATGGGCCACTGTCATGAGCCAGACTATTGGCGGAGTCCTGCCACTCATCTATTTTGCATGGAAAAAGAATCCGACATTCCTTCACCTGGGCCGAACCCGTTTCTCATGGAAATGGCTCGGAAGAACCACTGGAAACGGAGCTTCCGAATTCATGACCAATATAGCTACGTCGATCGTCAGTATCCTGTACAATTTCCAGCTGATGAAATATGCCGGTTCTGACGGTGTCGCAGCATACGGTGTCATAATGTACGGTGGATTTATTTTCATGGGCGTGTATTTTGGTTTTTCAATGGGAATTGCACCGGTGATCAGCTACCATTACGGGGCTGGTGATACTAAAGAACTAAAAGGACTTTTCAGAAGAGCCCTGCATATCATTACTGCATTCATGATTGTACTTGTGGTTCTATCAGAAGTCTTCGCAGAACCGATATGTGCTATTTTCGTAGGATATGATAAGGATCTGCTGAAGCTCACGACTACGGCATTCATGATATATTCATTCTCATATGTATTCATGGGATACAATGTATTCGGCTCGTCGCTGTTTACAGCTTTAAATAATGGAGCGATCTCGGCACTTATATCGTTCGCACGAACCCTGTTCTTCGAAGTGATCTGCGTACTCACCCTTCCGGTAATATTCGGAGGAGTAAACGGAGTCTGGTCAGCCGTCATATTCGCAGAAGGATTCTGCCTGATACTCACAATATTCTGCATTTTTAAATATCGCAAAAAATATCATTTTAATTCTTTGAACTGATATTCTTTATCAACATTATCTGACTTCACTATCGTGCCGTCTGTCTTTACAAAGACTGCTTCCACGCCATTGAGTGAATTCACGTATGCAAGGCCTTTGTCAAGGCCCATGCAGAAGACGGTCGTGGAAAGAGCGTCTGCTTCTGTCGACTGCTTCGTGATGATGGTCACAGAATCAAGTCCGTTGTTGTAGGGATAACCGGTCTGGAGATTCAGTATATGATGGTAGATGCGGCCATTTTTCTCAAAATATCTCTGATAGGTACCGCTTGTCACAACCGAAGTGTCACAAGCTTTTATTGTAAAAAGTGCCGTCCCGTCATCTGAAAACGGTCTCTGGACTCCGACAGTATATGCTGTCTTATCAGGTCGCTTCCCAATCAGAAGCACATTGCCACCGAGATTGATGATACCGCTCTTTGCTCCCATTTTTTCAAGCTTTGCTTTCATCTTGTCAGCGATGAATCCTTTTGCTATTCCACCAAGATCTATCTTCGCGTCAGGATCCTTCAGGCGCACCCTGTCACCATTTATCTCCACATTCCTGTAGTCAATATGCTCAAGTGCCTGATTCAGCGCCTGCCTGTCAGGCACAGTCCCTGTATTGTTCTTAAAATCCCAGAGATCACTCAGATCACCAACTGTCAGGTCAAATACTCCATCAGACTGCTCAGAATACTTTACCGCCGCCTCAAGTGCCTCAAGAGTATCCTTATGCACCTTCACATACTGACCGTTGGCATTATTGATTTTTGAAACATCGCTGCCTTTTACCGTATTTGACAACAGATTCTCATAGTACTCTGCCTGCCTGAAAGTCTCCTTGAGACGCTTATTGGCTTTTGATGCATTTCCATAGAGAGTGATTGTAATGACTGTGTCAAAATACAGTCCAGTCTTGCTATGCGGTGTCATCGCATCCGGAGAACTGTCGCCACACGCGCCAAGCGGCAGAATCATTGTAAAAATAAGTGCAATTGCTATAACCTTGCGTAACTTTTTCATAATTCACGATTATACTATATTTCGATATCAGCCGCAAATAAAAAACACCACCTGCATTATATACAGGTGATGCATCATGATCAGATCTGAGCAGCTACTGCTGCTTCTACGTCCTTCATATCCTCTGTAGGTTCAAAACGGGCGATCACATTGCCCTTGCGGTCTACAAGGAACTTCGTGAAGTTCCATTTGATATTCGGATTGTTCTTGTAATCCTTATCAATCTTGTGGAGAAGAGCTCCCATCGCAAGAGCCTTCGCACCTTTTCCAAATCCCTTGAAGCCCTGCTGGGACTTGAGATAGGTATAGAGAGGAAGCTCTCCAGGTCCATTCACCTCTGACTTCTTCATCTGAGGGAACTGTGTATTGTATTTGAGAGTACAGAACTCATGGATCTCTTCATCAGTCCCCGGAGTCTGGCCTGCAAACTGATTGCATGGGATATCTAATATCTCAAGGCCCTTGTCATGATACTTCTCATAAATGCTCTCAAGATCCTTATATTGTGGAGTAAATCCACAGCCTGTTGCGGTGTTCACCACGAGGACTACCTTGCCTTCATAGTCTGACATAGGTACGTCCTCACCCTTTGCATTCTTAACTGAATAATCATAGAAACCCATGAATCTTACCTCCTTGAAGTCATATCGATTTTGTGCAATCTAATTGTATCAAATCCATTTTATTTGTCAAGTATTTTTTTTAAAAAAGAACAGTGCCGCGCGACACTGCTCATACTATCATCCTAAGCGTTTCAGGCAGACAACGTATCACAAAGTCTGTTGGCTGTCCGATCACTTCACCATCTGTATGGACCCACAATGGTTCATCTGCGTGCACCTTTATCTCAGGTGCCTTCGAATGGAATACTCCCGGCACCCTGTAATATGTACCTTTGTGCGCCGATGGAAAATTAATAAGAACCGTAAGTCTTGACAGATCACCTATCGCTGACACATTGATATCCCCATCCGTCGGAACAGCGTCAGGAGCGAACTTATAACCACCACCTTCATACGGCGTATTCATGAATGTCGCAAAAACAAGCTTTCCTATATGAAACTCTGTCCCATTACTGAGTGTAATATCGCACTTTACCTCCGGAGCCATGAGCAGCTGTTTCAGTCCTATTACGCCATAGGTCAGTTTTCCAAGATGCAGTTTATTGAAAAAGCTGCGAGTCGCTGAATCATCTGACTCTTTGCATATTGCAGCATCAAAGCCGATACCCGCACTAACCGCAAACAGTCTCGTATTTCCATCATACTCGATCTGCCCCAGATCAATTGTCCGACGCACTTTTCCATCTGTGATATGTCTGATATTCTCGTCCTGCCCCGGATCTCTGTTTATGTCCCGTATTTCAAGTCCCTTCGCAAAATCATTTGCAGATCCCGCAGGAATGAATCCGAACTTCACTTTTGAGAAATCAGCAATTCCATTGACCACCGAATTGATCGTACCGTCACCACCAACGACTATAATGGTGTTTTCTTCGTCTCTGGTGGAGATATCTTTTGCAACTCTCCCTGCATCATCAGCTGCATGAGTGTATTTCGTTTCAAAATCAATTTGCCTGTCGCGCAGAGCTGATTCTAATTTTTTCACAATTCTGTCATGGTCATTCCCGGACTGCGAGGCTGGGTTCGTTATAATGTAATACATACGCTGATTCTATACTATTTCAGATGTAAATTCAATTGTATCAAATTAAAAACTTGAAATTGTATGCAATCGGAGTACAATAGAATTGTACTAAATGAGCAAGTAATTCTGACAATTTGATACAGGTAAAAATAATTGGAAACGATAATGCTCCCTGACGAGTGGACCCGAACAACACAGGTATCACGACGAAAGGAGTATTTTTTTATGCAGAATATGCCGCAGAACAAACTGGAAAACTTCGTATTTACAGTCATGATGGCCTTCATGATGGTCTATGCCATGATCTGTTACAACATTTCACTGAATCTGGGTGGAATGACCAATCAGGTATTCCTTATGGCATTCGGAGAGATGCGTATCATGTGGCCGGTAGCTATCGTACTTGAGCTCTTCGTAATGGAGAAGCCTGCGATGTTTCTCACAAAGAGAGTTGTCACAAAAGAGATGCCATTCTCGATCATACTTATCATCAGATGCGCACTTACAGTATGCCTGATGTGCCCTGCTATGAGTCTTGTTGCTACTATCCTCTTCAAGGATTATTCAAATGCCGGATTCATCGCTACCTGGCTTCAGACAGCTGCAATGAATTTTCCTATGGCACTCGCATGGCAGATCTTCTTCTGTGGACCATTTATCCGTCTGATCTTCCGTCTTATCTTCAGAAGACAGAAGTCAGCTGCTGTTAACACAGAGGCTTGCTCCGCAGAGAACTGATAAAAAAAAGCACTGAGTCGTGGATTTATTCCACGGCTCTTTTTTGTATTGACAAAATGATATATTCTTGATACGATAGTTCTATCAATAAATGATATTTATCTGAAAGGAGTATCATATGACGATTGAAGAGATGAACCGTATCAGGAAAGAAATGGGGCTTTCCTATGAGCAGGTCAGCCATATGTCAGGCGTATCCTTAAGCACTGTCCAGAAAGTCTTCGGTGGTTTCACAAAGTATCCAAGATATAATACCCTTCAGGCAATTGAGAAGGCGCTTACTGCTGCGAACTATGGTACTCCTGCCGGTACCAGGGTTAGTGAAGACAGAGCTGCCATGCAGCGGTATTCAAGCGGCAGTGAGAATGTCGGACGTGATCAGGTCATGAAGGCACGCCTGTCGAAGTATCAGCAGTTCGGCAAGGCTGTCGTCGAGGCACTGTCTTTCAATACACATGATTATCCCCGTCAGGGCGAATATACGAAGGCTGATTATCTCGCACTCCCGGATGACCAGCGAGTTGAGCTGATAGATGGTGTGTTTTATGATATGGCATCGCCTGCACGTATACATCAGGTACTTACCAGTGAGATCATATTTCAGCTTAATAGCTGCATCAAGGAAAGCGGGCAGACCTGTCTGGCTATTCCAGCTCCATCAGATGTGGCTATTGACAATGATGACCTTACAATAGTTGAGCCTGATATATTTGTTATCTGCAAGGGTGATTATGATGGTCCGTCTGACAGCGAATATATGTGGGGGTCTGGCAATCATGGCCTACCACGCCTTATCATAGAGATTCTTTCCCCTTCCACCCGTTCCAGGGATATGAATATCAAATTCAACAAATACCGGGATGCAGGTGTCAGAGAATACTGGATTATAGACCCGAAGAAAGAGAAGATAATCGTATATCAGTTTGATGAATCACAGGACGTACGTATATATGGTTTCAATGACACTGTACCTATCGGAGTCTCCAATGGTCACTGTCAGATTGACTTCTCTGCTATGCATGACAGTCTGAGGCTTGCACACGAGTTATTTGGTGACTCTATATACGATGAGACCTGACGCTAACTCATTGTGACATTATCGCACTGATTACTCAAAATGACGGCTCCATTTTTCATCGGATACCCAAAAGGACGGATTCCATTTTCACATATTAGAAAATGGCATCCGTCCCACTGTTGGACTATGTGTATATTGAATTGTATGGTTGCTCTGCCTGTATATTAACCGGCAGATAGTTTCTTTACTTCAGTATATCTTTTACTGCACTATTCGGGATTACGAATTCAAGCGCACCCATGTACATCGGAGCCGCATCTCCCTGATTGTAGCAGATCACGATATTGCCATCCTTATTGAGGTAGAACGAGGCCTTGTCAGTCAGGTCACTTTCCTTGAAGTCATCTAATCCCTCACCATTCTTGCTGTCGGTATAGTAGTAAGCGACCTCGTCAGAGTTCTTTACCTGCTCTTCCATCTGACTCTCTACGTTCTTGAGAAGTGCATCCTTGTAGTCAGCACCATCCTTGAAGAGGTCTGCCAGCTTTATCTGCTTTCCGGTCTCAAGCGATATCGTATAGTAGTGATTCTCCTGATAGCTATCGCCTGCGGTCGTGAGCCTTGACAGCTTCAGAGTGAAGTATTTATCTGTCTTGTCAATGACCTTGGTATCTACATCGAGAGCCTCATGACCCTTCATCCTCTTTGTATCCTTGAACTCCTGTACATACTTATCAGTGAGCTCCTTTATCTCCTTATTTACATCATCGGCTGTCTTCTTTGCGGTCTTATCATCTGACTTAAGCCCTGATACAGCTACGCTCGCCTCATTCCTTCCATCGTTCTGATAGTATTCACGAAGTGTGATAAGCTGGAAGAATCCACCGATTCCAGGGATATTTCCCATAGCATTTGCTACACCTGCATTCGAATTCGGAAGGATAAATATCGTAAGCGCTGCCGCAGCTGCTACAGCCCACCTTGTTATACTTCTCTTCCTTTTTGCCATCTTGTTTTCAAACTCTGCCTGTACCATTCTGTTCTTCATTTCGTTTACCGCCTTATCATCCATTGAATAACCGGCGTATCTTTTTTTCATATTCTCAAATTCATCTGTCATAACCTTCTGCCTCCATGTCCTGTTTCAGCTTCTTAAGGCTTCTATAGAGCCGGCTCTTCACCGTATTTTCATTCTCGCCGAGGATCTCTGCGATTTCTCTCAGCTTCATTTCTTCAAAATATTTAAGTTGTATAACAGCCTTGTCCTTCGGATCGAGTGAATCCAGAATCCTCTGAAGGTCTGTATCCTCATAGGTATCTGACTTCCCTTCGCCCTGGTAGTCCATCGCATCAAGTGAATCAGGCTGATTCTTCTGTACACTGCGGTAAATCTCGTTCATCATGATACGGTAGATCCAGGTTCCTGCGAACTCAGGATTCTTCAGGCTCCTGGCATTCTTTATGGCCCTGTATGCACCCTCCTGCACGATATCCTCTGCGTCTGCCTCATTGTGTGTAAAGCTCACTGCCATCCGGTAATAGCTGTTATATTTTTCAAGGAGCACTTTCTCAATAAGCTTTTCATTAGTGCTTTTTCTTTCCCGGGAAAACACTTTGTATCACTTCCTTTCGTTTGCTTACACCTATTAGACAGTGTATCACTGCGAAAAGTTTCATCAGGTGAAATATTTTATCACAATGTACTGTGTAAAAAAATTCCTTTTAAAAACATATTGCGTTATAATATTCATAGTATGTTTTATGACAGATATTCATGTTCTGTCACTAAGTGGAGGTAATAAATGAAGGAACAAAAGGGCAGGTTTATAAACGATGGGGATTACCGTCAGGAGCAGGGGTACACTCCTGACGATCCTGAAAAGGCTAAGCTCGTCCTGCAGCTCGGGGAGCTGATCACAGACAGGATGGATGCGAAGATCCTTAAGAACATGACCTATGATGACCCGGAATACTGGGCCTTAGATCACCTTCTCACCAAGGATGAAGTGAAGTTCATGCTGAGCTTTAAAAAGACACGTGTGAACTACCGTATAGAGAAGCTGGCAGAGATGAATCATATGTCAGTAGATGAGGCCCAGAAAATGGTTGATCATCTCGTATGGCTCGGTCTTATAGAGTTCAACAGAGAGAATCCAGAAGGCATAAAGCAGTATGATATGCCGATCTTCGTACCTGGTTCTGCCGAATTCATGATGATGCAGGATCCGCTCACAGATGAGCATCCGGAACTGGCCACATTTTTCAATCTGATGACCCAGATGCCACTGGAACCGCTCACTCCTATGGTCCCGCCAGGAGGCGCAGGAGTCGGAATGCATGTCATCCCGGTAGAGACTGCGATCGAATCAAATCCTGAATCAGTCAGCCTGGAGCGGATCTCTCACTGGCTTGACAAGTACGATGGCAAAATCAGTGTTGGTCAGTGTACCTGCCGCAAGCAGCAGAGAATGCGCGGTGAAGGTGATGGTGAGATTGAAGGCGAGTTCTGCGTGGGTGTCGGTGATCTGGCTGAGTTCTGTGTCGAGAGACATACAGGCCGCTATATCACTAAAGAAGAGGCCATGGAAATCTTTAAGCGTGCAGAACGGCACGGCTTCGTCCATCAGATCACAAATATCGATGGCGAGGACAAGATCGTAGGAATCTGCAACTGTGCTCCTGGAGTCTGCAATGCCATCCGTACATCCCAGCTGTACAATACGCCTAATATGAGCCGCAGCGCCTATCGCGCACATGTAGACAGAGACAAGTGCGTAGCATGTGGCAAGTGCGTAGAAGTCTGCCCTGTCGGTGCAGCAAAGCTCGGTCAGAAGCTATGCAGGGCTGATGGCAGCCGTGTGAAGTACCCGCTGTCTGAGCTTCCTGACAATCACAAGTGGGGACCTTACAAGTGGAATCCATCATATAGAGAAGATGCGAAGATCAATGTCTATGATACAGGTACCGCCCCATGTAAGACAGCCTGTCCTGCTCATCTCGCCGTTCAGGGATATGTGCGTCTGGCAAAGGAAGGCAGATACATGGATGCTCTTGAGCTCATCAAGCAGGACAATCCATTCCCTGCAGTATGCGGAGCCATCTGTAACAGACGCTGTGAAGATGCCTGTACAAGAGGCACTATCGACTCTCCTGTCGCAATTGATGAGATCAAGAAGTTCATCGCGGAGCAGGAGCTTCATGAAGACAAGCGTTTCATCCCGGTATGTGAGAAGGATGATGGCGGCATGTGGGGAAGCGATTACAGAATGGCCATCATTGGTGCTGGTCCAGCCGGAATGACCTGTGCATACTACCTGCGTACCAGAGGCTATGATGTCACCATTTTTGAAAAAGAAAAACGTCCGGGTGGAATGCTCCTCAATGGAATCCCGAATTTCCGTCTGGAAAAAAATGTCCTCGAGGCTGAAATAGATGTATTAAAGCAGATGGGCGTTGAATTCAGATGTGGCGTCGATGTAGGGAAGGATGTGACCATTCAGGATCTAAGAGATCAGGGATACAAGGCATTCTATCTCGCAATCGGTCTTCAGGGAGGAAGAAAAGCCGGAGTCCCTGGCGAAGATGCAGAGGGTGTTGAATCAGGTGTATCATTCCTGAAGCGAGCTTCTATCGGGCTGTCAGAGGATGGTTCTACAGATGAAGTGAAGCTCCCTGGTGATGTAGTCGTAGTCGGCGGCGGTAATGTGGCAATTGATGTCGCACGCACTGCCCTGCGCTGTACCTCTGGCAAGGTCACAATGCTCTGCCTCGAGGGAGCTGATGAAATGCCTGCGGCAGCTGATGAAGTCGAAGAGGCCAGGGCTGAAGGAATTGAGATCATGAACGGCTGGGGGCCTAAGGAACTGGCATCTGCTGATGGCAGGGTTTCCGCAATTACCTTCAAGAAATGTACTCAGGTAAAGGATGCTGATGGCAGATTCAATCCTCAGTATGATGAGAATGAGACTATCACTCTTGAATGTCAGACAGTTCTCATGGCAATAGGCCAGTCTGCCGAATGGGGCAATCTGCTTGACGGGACAAATGTAAAGACAGGCCGTGGCAACTGTGCTGTCGCAGATGACATCACTTTCCAGACTGCAGAGCCGGATATCTTCGCTGGCGGAGATATCTACCATGGAGCAGGATTTGCAATTGATGCAATAGCCGATGGCAAGAAGGCTGCTGAGTCAATGCATCGTTTTGTACATCCTGGCCAAAGCCTCACAATCGCAAGAGACCTCCGTGAGTTCAAGGAACTCGATAAAGATGACATCAGCATTGATTCATATGACAGGACTCCGAGAGTCACTATCACAATGAAGGATGGAGTCACAACAGATCAGGCCAAGAGATCATTCTCAGATCTCCGTGCAACTCTTACAGAAGAGCAGGTACAGGAGGAAGCTTCACGCTGTCTGGGATGCGGAGCTTCTATTGTAGATTACAACCGCTGTATCGGATGTGGTCTCTGCACTACCCGCTGCAAGTTCGATGCCATTCATCTGTCCCGTGATCTGCCACATGCCTCAGACATGCATCGCTACGAGGACCGCATCAAGGAAGTAGGAAAATATGCAGCCAGGCGTGCAATGAATATAACGCTTCATAAGAAGCTTCCAGAATATCAGGAATAAAGTTACAAGTTATGAGTTGATAGTTATAAGCTATCCTTAGTGAACACACAGGAATCAAAATGAGCAATAGAGAATTCGAGATTTTGGAAACAAAGGAGAGAGTTATTGAAGACAACGACAAGGTAGCCGCTGAAGTCAGAGACTATCTGAAATCGAAGAATGTCTTCTTCGTGAATCTGATGTCCAGCCCGGGTGCCGGAAAGACTACTACACTTGTACGCACCATAGACATGCTAAAGGATAAATACCGAATCGGGGTCATGGAGGCAGATGTCGATAGTGACGTGGATGCTCAGACTGTCGCTGATGCTGGTGCCAAGGTCATCCAGCTCCATACCGGTGGTTCCTGCCATATGGATGCAGACATGACAAAGAGAGGTCTTGAAAAGCTTGGAGTCGATGATCTCGACCTTGTATTTCTTGAAAATGTCGGCAATCTGGTCTGTCCTGCCGAATTCGATGTAGGTCAGAACAAGGAAGTCGTGATCCTGTCAGTGCCTGAGGGCGATGACAAGCCACTCAAGTACCCTCTTATGTTCAAGGTAGGTGATATTCTCCTTGTCAACAAGTTCGACACCAGAGCAGTCTTTGATTTCAGCATCAACAAGCTCTGCGACAGCCTGAACTACGCCAATCCTTCACTCAAGGTCATCCCGATCTCGGCTAAGACCGGTGATGGGTTCGACGAATGGATCAGCTGGCTTGAGGGACAGATATCTCTGTCCAAGGAGGATGACAAATGAAGGTTATAGAACTGAATGCCTCAGTCACGGAATCAAATGACAGGGATGCAGATGCTATCAGAAAAGAAATGAAGGAGAAAGGGTCACTTCTCATCAATCTGATGTCAAGTCCAGGCTCAGGAAAGACCACCCTTCTATCCCGCACCATTACCGATCTGAGGGATGATATGGATATCGCCGTAATGGAAGCTGATATTGCTTCAGATGTAGATGCTGTAAAGATTGAAAATCTCGGTGCCACCTCCATTCAGGCTCATACAGATGGCATGTGCCATATGGACGCAGGCATGACAAAACGTGCCCTTGATTCAATGGGATACGATGGCAAGGATCTGATCTTCCTCGAAAATGTTGGTAATCTCATCTGCCCAGCAGAATTTGATACAGGAGCAGGGCTCAAAGTCATGATACTCTCAGTACCTGAGGGCGATGACAAGCCGCTCAAATATCCACTGATGTTTGAACAGTCAGATGCACTCGTCATCACAAAGATGGATACTCTTGAATATTTTGATTTCGATGTTGAAAAATGCAAGGAACGTGCCAAAAGACTGAATCCGGATATCAGTATTTTCCCTGTTTCAGCAAAGACAGGCCAGGGAATGGATTCATTTGAGACCTGGCTTAAGGAACAGGTCGGGATCTGGAAATCCTGATATAAAAAGAAAAGTGCACCGCCTGCTTTACAGGTGATGCACATATTTTTTGCAGAAATATCAGCTATTATACCTCGGATCCTTTTTCTTATGACCAGGAGAGCCTGTGAAGATTGCCCATTTCATTTAATCCGGGGAATCCGTTCTGTCTCAGTGCTTCATACAGCACTATTGCTACAGAATTCGACAGATTAAGTGATCTCGTATCTCCCAGCATAGGTATTCTGATGCACGCACCAGGGTGCTCTACCAGAATCTCCTCCGGAATGCCGGCTGATTCCTTGCCAAACATGATATAGTCATCCGGACCGAAATGCACATCCGAATAGCACTGTCTGGCCTTGGTAGTTGCAAACCAGAGCTTCGATCCCGGCTTATCCGGAGAATCCTCTCCATTATATGTCAGCCCTTCATTCTTTTCACAGAAATCATCATAGTCATTGTACTCAGTCAGATCAAGTCTGTCCCAGTAATCCATTCCTGCTCTCCTTACATACCTATCATTCAGTATGAATCCAAGTGGATATATGAGATGCAGGGCTGATCCGGTGGCTACACAGGTACGACCGATAGCACCGGTATTGAATGGTATCTCAGGCTGATGTAGAACTATATTGATCATTGGTAATAATCTCCTGATTCCCCGACTTCTTTTACTACTGTGCCCTCAGTACCATCTGAGGTCTCAGCCTCTACCTCTTTTATCACACATTCATTGCCCGTGATGAGCCAGGTTTCGCCTGATCCGCAGTATGGACAGGTCTTTCCATACTTCACGGTAGGATAATTTTTCTCACAGTTCGAACAGAATGTGACTGCCGGTATTGTCTCTATCTTCAGAACCGAGTCCTTAAGCAGTGGGTGTCTGCTCTTGAAATAATCCCAGCACTCGGTGAAATAATCCGTCATAATACCTGACACCTCTCCTACAGACAGAGTCACCGAGCCATATCTGCTTATATGATTTTCCTCAGCGGCTTCATCCAGCGTCTTCGCCAGATGAAGCACAATTCCCATTTCATGCATAGATCACTGCCAATCAGGATTGAAAGCCACTTACCATTCTGTATGTCCTTACAGGATGCGCTCTCCCTTTCTGTCATTCAAACCCCATTATAAATAACTGTACAGTTAAAGTAAATAGCAACTTCAAATGGTGATTGCCACATATACATATCTCTCCCTGCTCACTGCGATAATCGCCATTCTGGTCTATGGAGACACGGCTGAACATGACAATGTGATAAATATAATCTTCTGCATAATAGGCATTATATGCGTATTTGATGCCTTCAATATCAAAAGATTTTTCCGAAATATGTTTACTTTCGTGAACGATGGCCCATCATAGGCCACCTGGTGAGAATTGGTATTGCTGTCATAGTCATATTCTTCTGGGTTCAGACACTTAATGCATTCGTAATCCCCACGCCATAAAAAAGCACCGCTCGTACTCAATGTACAAGCGGTGCTTTTCAAAAAGATGAAAAAGGGACCCGTCCCCTTTTTCATCCTATGCTGTTTTCTCTTCTGAGGCCTTATGCAGGACCGTGATGACCTTCTTCGGGCACTTGGCGGCGCAGTCTCCGCAGCCTACACACTTATCCTGATCGATGTAGGCGATATTGTCTACTACATGGACGGCATCGTGCTGGCAGGTCTTCTCACAGAGATGACAGGCGATGCAGCCGACCTTGCAGACTGACATGACATCCTTGCCCTTGTCCTTGTTACGGCAGTCCACAACTTCTGATGCATCATAAGGAATCAGCTCTATGATATCACGTGGGCAGGCCTCAACACACTTGCCACAGGCCTTGCAGGCTTCCTTGTCCACATAGGCGATTCCGTTTACGATATGGATCGCATCGAACTGGCAGGACTCAACGCAGTCACCGAATCCCATGCATCCATACTTACAGTCCTTAGGACCGCCGCCTGGCACAAATGCCATGGCTGAGCAGCTCTTCACACCCGCATAATTGTACTTGGTAGAAGCAGCATCACAGTCACCGATACATCTGACATGAGCCACCATTCTCACCGACTCACCGGCATCAACACCCATGATGGCACCGATCTTTGCAGCTACATGAGCACCACCTACAGGACACTGACCTACAGGTGCTTCACCAGTCACAATAGCATGCGCACAGCCAGGGCAGCCCGGATATCCACATCCACCACAGTTATTACCAGGAAGCACTCCGAGCACTTCCTCTTCTCTTGGATCTACCTCTACCTTGAACCTCTCAGAAGCCAGACACAGGAGAAATCCGATAGCACATCCGACGGCTCCTATGATGATAGTCGCCATTATAATTCCACTTACCATACTTAAACCCTCCTTAGATCATTCCTGAGAAGCCGAAGAATGCCATTGACATGAGTCCGGCTGTGATAAGGGTCATTGCAGTACCCCTGAAATACTTCGGGTATTCATTGTACTTATACTTCTCACGGATACCTGCAAGAATTACGATTGCAAGGAAATATCCAAGACCTGTACCGAGTCCGTATACTACACCCTGAAGGATATTGTAGTTATTTGTCACATTCTTCAGTGCAACACCAAGTACAGCGCAGTTGGTCGTGATAAGAGGCAGGTACACACCAAGAGCCTGATACAGTGATGGAACATTCTTCTTAAGGAACATCTCTACGACCTGTACGAGAGCTGCGATCACGAGGATGAATACTATGGTATCCAGATACTCGAATCCTGTAGGTACGAGGATGTACTTGTACAGAAGTCCTGCCACGACCGATGCGATCGTGATGACGAAGGTTACGGCTCCGCCCATTCCTACTGCTGTGGAGGTCTTCTTCGATACGCCGAGGAACGAACACAGTCCAAGGAACTGACTCAGGAGCACGTTATTTACGATGAATGCTCCGATAAATATAAGTGCCAGATTACTCATTTACTTCGCCTCCTTCTGCTTTGCCTTCAGATTCTCTACAGCTTCCTTGACATTAGGATTGCTGGAGTCCATTGCAGCTTCAAGACTGTCCTCATCATTGCAGAGGCAGGAATTCTCGATAGGTGCAAGCGGCTTGCCCTTTGCGGCCTGCTTCTCTCTTACTATATTCATGATGACTACAAGAAGCGCTAAGATAAAGAATGCTCCAGGTGCCAGTACGAAGATTGAAACCGGTGTATATCCGGCCTTACCGGCTGCCTTATCAGCAAGCGGAAGGATCTGTGCTCCGAAAATACTTCCTGAACCTAAGAGCTCTCTTACAGCTCCGATGAATATAAGAGAAGCCGTAAATCCAAATCCCATTCCAAGTCCATCAAAGAGTGATGGGATCACCGGGTTCTTCGATGCGTAGCTCTCTGCGCGTCCAAGGATAATACAGTTCACGACTATCAGAGGGATATAAATACCAAGCGAATCATACAGACTTGGCAGATATCCCTGAATCAGGAACTGCACTATAGTCACAAACGATGCAACAACTACGATGAATGCCGGCATACGTACACGATCCGGAATCATCTTCCTCAGGGCTGAAATAAGCGCATTAGATAATGCGAGAACGACCGTAGTGGAAAGTCCCATTCCGAGTCCGTTCATGGCAGATGTCGTGACTGCGAGAGTCGGGCAGATACCAAGCACGAGGACAAATATAGGATTCTCCTTAACGATACCATTATATAGTCTTTCCTTCGGGCTATCCATTACTGCTCACCTCCTGCTATACTCTTGAAATATTCAAATCCGGCATCCACACCATTGGTGATGGCGCGTGATGTGATAGTCGCACCACTGATGGCCTGAATCTCATTGTCACCAGGTGTGCCCTTTGTCACAGTATATTTGCCGATTGAAATGCCCTTGAACTGATCCATGAACTTCGGTTCTGTAGACTTCATACCAAGTCCCGGTGTATCAGAAATATCAGTTATCTTGTATCCGTTCATCGTTCCGTCATTTGTGACACCCATAGAGAAGGTGGCATTGCCGCCATAGCTCTTCGTCACAACGGTGATTACATATCCGAGCGATTTGCCGCTCTTGTCATCAGCTTCGACACAGGCTGATATTGAAATATTGTCATATCCGGCCTTTTTCACAAGAGCCGTTGCTTTGTCAGCATCAAAGTCAGCATAGTCCTTGAAGCTGGCTGCATCCTCAAATACTGCCTTGTATGCGTCATTCGTAGCCTTCGCTGCTGCAGCATTACGAGGCTTCAGAGTGATCTGATATACAAGTCCTAAAAGAAGTCCTGAGACAAGCGTGATCACTGTAAGTCTCATTGCATCACGAACGATTGATTTCTTGTCACTCATGCTCATGCCTCCTTTGCTTTCTTTTCCTTCTTCTCTCTTCTGATACCGAAGGCTCTCGGAATCGTAGCCTTTTCAATAAGAGGTACGAAAAGGTTCGAGAAGATGATGGCGTATGAAACGCCCTCTGCTGATGAGCCGAAGAATCTGAAGATTCCTGTCATCACGCCAAGCAGGATTCCATATATAATCTGTCCGCTTGGAGTGATCGGGCTCGTGACATAGTCGGTAGCCATGAAAAATGCACCGAGCATCAGTCCGCCGCCTGCAAGCTCATTCACGAGGAAATTCATATCGAATCCATGTCCGCCAAAAATAATTGTAAAAACAGCAAAAGTCAGGATGTATGTTCCTGGAATCCTTAAAGTAATAACACCCATAAGGATGAGGAAGATAGCTCCTATAACAATTGCTATCATTGAAGTCTCACCAATTGTTCCCGGAATATTTCCAAGGATAAGGCGCATCGTATCTACGCTCTTGCCAGCCTTTAAGGTAGCAAGCGGTGTGGCGCCTCCGAATGTATCCTGAAATCCCGGATAATCAGAGAAATCTGTCATGAGTCCTGCGAATGAGATAAGCAGGAAGCATCTGGCACCGAGTGCCGGGTTCATGAAGTTCTGACCCAGGCCTCCGAACAGTTCCTTTACAATGATGATGGCGAATGCGCCTCCCAGGATTCCAAGCCAGATAGGTGCCGAGCTCGGCAGATTCAGTGCAAGCAGCAATCCGGTAACAACTGCTGATAAGTCTCTCGTCGTATTCTTCTTATGGACTATCCTGCAATAGATGTACTCTGAAAGCACGCTCGCTGCAATAGTCGATACAATGATGAGCAGTGCCCTGATACCGAAATTGAATACTCCGAATACAGTAGCAGGCATCAGTGCGATGATCACATACGCCATAATACGCTGCGTATCATCCTTTGCCCTCACATGTGGGGAGGAAGTTACGTTAGGCATTTTCTTTTCTTCTGTTTCACTCACTTCGCTCACCTCACTTCTTGTCCTTTGCTGCCGCAGCAGCCTTCTTCTTGTCTGCAAGTACCTGCTTTTTCATCGTCTTGATATACTGGGCGAGTGGACGTCTCGCAGGGCAGCCGTAGCTGCAGCTTCCGCACTCCACGCACTCCAGGCCATACCATTTCTCGAACTCTTCCTTCTGTCCATGCTTCGAATAATCAGCAAGCCTTGATGGAACAAGTCCCTCCGGGCACGCATCTACGCAGCGGCCACAGTTGATACAGGCTGTCTCTTCATATTCGCTGGCTGCATCCTCGGTAAGGCACAGAAGAGCTGATGTAGTCTTCGTTGTCGGGACATCAAGACCGTAGAGCGCGAATCCCATCATAGGGCCTCCGCTGATCTCCTTCTTCGCATCATGGATAAGCCCGCCTGCTGCATCGAGAAGCTCCTGATAGCTCGTGCCTATACAGATACGGAAATTCCTGGGCTCACATACTGCATCACCTGTCACTGTAAATACTCTGTTTATTACAGGGATTCCCAGCTTCACTGCATCGTATATAGCCATCAGCGTAGCTACATTATCTACTATGCAGCCCGCATCTGCCGGGAGCATCTTTGAATTGATATCGCGTCCTGTGACAGCATGGATCAGCTGTCTCTCACCGCCCTGAGGGTACTTTGTGAGAAGAGGCTGTACAGAAAGCTTCTCATCGTCCTTTATCAGATTACTGATCTGCTCTATGCAGTCTGGCTTGTTATTCTCAATTGCGAATACGCCCTTTGCATTAGGGAAGAGCTGAAGTACTATCTTCATTCCATCGATCAGCTTCTCCGGCTCTTCGATCATCTCACGATAGTCACTGGTCAGATATGGTTCACACTCTGCACAGTTCGCAATGATGTAGTCGATCTTATCCGGCTCCTTTGGGGAGAGCTTCACATGAGTCGGGAACCCGGCACCGCCCATTCCGACAACTCCTGCTTCCTGGATCTTGGATATGATTTCCTTATTGGATAATTTGGTAACATCCTCTGTCTCGTGAAATCCGACCTCCATGAAATTCCCATCGCTCTCAATGATGATGGAATCTACCATGTCGCCGGTGGCTGTGCGCCTCTTCTCGATACCCTTGACGGTACCTGAGACCGAGGAATAGATTGGTGATGAAACGAAGCCGCCTGCTTCCGCGATCTTCTGACCACGAAGCACTGTATCTCCCTTTGCTACGAGAGGCTTGGCCGGCGCACCGATATGCTGTGATACCGGAAATACCAGCTCGCCCTTAGGGAGAAGATCCTTGACAGGCTTGGACTTTGACAGATCCTTGCCTTCGAAGGGATGGACTCCGCCTTTGAACGTTCTAAGGCTCATTCAGTTACCCCACTTTCCTACTTATTTTTTGTGATTTTCCATTAAAATCACCTTGCATACAAAAGTATTATATCACTTTTGCACATAAAAGTAATAGTCAATCCGGATAATTTTGTATGTTTTTTTATACTATAGGCCAAGAATCCTCGTCACCTGTCCCTCATTAAATCTGATGGTCTTTTTGCCCGTCGCCTCTATCTCATAGAGTGCATGTGCTGCAAGGTGCTCTGCTGCCTGCTCCAGGTCACGACATCCCGGTGCATTATGGAAATGCTCTATGATACGGTCAATCGCCGTATCCGTAAGCGAGCACTCTTCAGGCTTCATGCCCAGGTGCTTCAGGATCTTTGGCATCGAGTAGTCACGGAAAATAATTTTCTTTTCCTTCGGCGTATAATCAGGGATCTCTATCACTGCAAAGCGGGACTGGAGAGGTCCGGAAATCTTTGTGATATCATTGGCTGTCGCTATAGGATAAACGCCATTTGTAGGGATAGCGCACTCCATATAATTGTCGGTAAAGCCCAGATTATCAAAAAGCGTAAGAAGTGAATCTGCTGAATTGCCATTAGACGTATTCGAATCCGCCTTGTCCAGTTCATTGATTACGAATACGACATTCGACGTGCCTGCCTTCACGAAGGCGTCCATGATACGTCCTGTCCTTGCATTCACATATATTCTCGAACTTCCTGTCAGGGCATTCGGATCTGTGACCGTACTCATATCAAGAACCGCCCACGGCATACGCAGAATCTTCGCGACTGCATATGCTATCTGTGACTTTCCTGTCCCTGCCGGTCCTACGAGAAGAAGCCCGTAGAACGGAAGCGTATGAGTCCTGTTGATCTGAATAATAGTCTCAATGACCCTCTGCTTTACCTCTTCAAGACCGTACAGCTCTTCATCAAGGATACGTCTGGCCTCGTGCGGATCTACCGGCTCGAAATGACTTGTCTTCCACTGCACACTCATCATGAGGGAAAGAGCGTGCTGGGCATGACGCTTCTCATCAGCGCCTATCGTGTCATCATCAAGAAGCCTCAGAGTAGAATACGCCCAGTCCCTGATATTCTCAGGAAGTGTATCCTCCATACTGCTCACATAGTCACGTAGTTCAGGAATTCTGGTAATCGGTGTAATTCTGTCATTGTCAGGATTCTGCGTCACTATCTGCGAATTGCGAAGCCTCTCTACCATTGTCCTGATCAGGTTGGCTGAGACAGGCTTCAGTGAATCGCTTTCCATCGATTCACCGCCTCGTATCTTCGACACTGCAAATCCAAACGACGTCACTCTTCCGGTAATCTTAAGCGCAGCATGGCTTGTAGAGAAAAATTCCAGGAGCTTTTTATATCTTACATCAAGCCCCGTCACATCAAGAGTAAATAATTTTTCTCCAATTTTATACTCGAATACAAAAGAATTGCCTGTCTGCGAAAAACCACCTGAAAGCTTCGTCACATTCTTCTGCTCAGGAGCAGACAGAATCATGATGGTGTCAGTATTTTCCACAGGAGGCATCATGGCAGGTCCATCCTGCTCATCATCTTTGTTCTTTGTCCCTGACTTTTTTAAGAGACCAAGCTTTATATAGCTGGACAGTACCTCATCTACCTCTGCTCCGCTGATATTATCTTTCTTCTCTTCTCGCAGCTGATGCCAGAAATCCCTTAATTCATCTTTCTGCTCTTCATCGATAAACTCGGCAAAGACGAGATTTTTTTCTTTTAATACATCTTCAAATTCAAGGCTTCGCATGATTTCTCCTGTCTATACTTTTCAACAATGGATTGTAACGGAATACCACCATAACGTCAAGCATGCAGACAGATGTTTTCATTGACATAGCGATGATTAATTAATAGAATATTAATAAGTATCATTATAGGAAGGAGTAAGTGACTGATGCACAACGTAGCAACGTCCATCACGGCAGAATCAAATATATATCTTGAACTTACCGCAGCATTTTTTGGAATAATACTGTCATTATACTTGTTTTTCAATCGTAAAAAGAGCTTAAGGCAGTTCAGGATCCTCGTATATCTCGTCACTTTATCTGACATTCTGGATATAGCCAGTGTCTATATCGTAAAAGTATCTTCACTGCCTGAAATGCTGAAGAGGCTGTCAAGTACATTAAACTACTACTGTTTCGTGCTCATTTCATACTCTCTTTTCTGCTACATAATTGCATATATGAAACCGTCGGATGATATAAGGGTACTCAAAAGAACAGTTATAGTGTCACTTATTCTGTGTACCGGCACACTAGCCCTTAATATGTTCTTTAGTACGGATACCTCTACACCGGTCAGGAATTCCATACGTGTAATTGGCGGTTTTGTAATACCGATATTTATTGTCACTCTTTCGTTTTATCTCATGTCTGTTCATCATGATGATCTTACAGGGACAGAATTCCGGACAATACTGATAGCCTACGTGATATCAATTGCAGGAAGCATCATTCAGATATTCACCGGGGCATCATTCGCAATATCATATTTTCCGGCAATAATTGCAGTTTACATTCTGTATTTTACTCTTGAGACACCTGACTATCGTGCCATGGCAGAACTCATTAAAGAGTATGCCGATGCAGAAAAAGAAGCAGTTGAATCCAGCCGCCAGAAAAATGATCTGTTTGCAGGAATGACACATGAGATCAAAAAGCCATTAAACACTATTATCGGCATGGATAAACTCATTATAATGGAGTCAGATGAGCCTGAAGTAAAGAATCTGGCCGACAGTATCTTAGAAAAAGGAGAAAATGTTCTCACTGTTGTAAACAGAGTCCTCGAAGATGCCAGAGCAGAAAAGGAATCGAAATCATGAATATTTTCTATGTAGAGACAAATATATATTATGCAATAGCCTCCGGCATATTCGATCTCACGCTGTTTCTTCTGATCATAACAAGATATGCCGATATTGCTGATCACAGCAGAGAATTCAGAGACTGGATCATTGCACTATCCATCACATGCTTTGCGGAGATTCCTATACTCCTTACAGTTCCTTATGGCATCATGTCACAGACTTATGCAGATATATTAACATTGATCATTCGGATTCCACAGGGGATATTCCTTATCAGATATTCGTATTACTATGCAAAAGAACATATAAAGGTAAACAGACTCCTCTCTGTTGCCGTCGGAAGCATATGTTTCTTCCTATACTGCACTTCATGCTTTTATGACAGGAACCATATTGCTCCTACCCTTGCATCAGCAGGCGCATACCTGGTATTCATGATCGTTGAATCGCGAAATTACAGCAGAATGCATGAGATGGTGGAGAAGGTAAAAGCCCAGAACGAACTGGCTAAAAAGAATACAGAAGAGAAAAACAGGCTCTTTGCCGAAATCACAGATGATATGGTCAGACCTCTTGAAGAGATGAAAGAAATGACCAGAAAAATAAAGAAGATAACCACCGATCCATCAATATATGAACGGACCGTTCAGGTCGAATCATCAGAAGAAATACTGTCCTTTCTTATAAGAGACATTTTCGATCTCGTAAATCTCAATGTAAATGGAATGAAATTCAATGAAAGACGCTTCCATATCACCGAAGTCATATCTGACATCACCTTCATGATGAAGCCTCTTGCGTCTAACAAAGGACTGACATTTGAATGCCTTATTGACCCCGAAGTACCTGAGATCTGGCTTGGAGACGATATAAGGCTTAGACAGATTCTTGTAAACATCTGTGGTAATGCTGTCAAATATACAAGCTCCGGGCTTGCACGTCTATATGTAAGCGAAGCCGCAGATGGCGGTCTCATCTTTGTAATATCAGACACCGGTATCGGAATCTGCAAAGAAGACATACCATATATATTTATGAGATATGATAATCTCTATAAAGAGAAAAATTCTCATATCAGTGGAACCGGTCTCGGACTTGCCATTGCAGATTCATTTGTAAAAAAGATGAATGGAACCATAAAAATCGAAAGCGTATATGGCAGGGGAAGCGAATTCATTATAAGGCTTCCACTCTGGAAGGGTGAACAGATAAAAGAGGAAGACAGTCTGTTAGATACCGATACAGGCCTCAGTTTCTATGAGGGTGATGATAATGAATACAGACGGGTGCTGTCATTATTTGCTGAGACGGCACAGTCAATGAAGAGTGCAATACTTAAGAAGAACCTAGCTGAAACTCATGATCTGATCTCTCTGTACCGTGCGTCACAGACTATCGGTGCAAAAGCACTGTCACTTGAATTAAAACATGCAATAGATAATAACGGAAATGTGTCCGGCAGTTTCCCTGAGATTTTTGATGAAACTCTTTACAGAGTCAGGGGTTATGCCGGACAGAGAATGATGATGTAGTGTTATCAGTTTTCTACCGAAATACCATTGATAATATAGCAGAACGTTGGTGCGCTCTGATTCTTGTTCTCTATGTATTCTTTGTTCAGATTGACTGTACGGCTGATATCATTCGGGTCAGTTCCCTTGTAATCACCTCTGAACACATGGATGCTGCCCTTCTTAAAGCCTTCAATGCTTCTATTTATCATCTCCTGTGTCCCATCTGCTGCGATTGCCTTATTGAGCGTGAGCATTCTGACCCATCCTTCGTCAAATCCTGCTCCGGCATCCTGACCATGTATGTCTGCCTTTACCACGTCTTCAATCTTTTTATCATACAGAACGGCCTTTACTGCAGCCTTCAGATATGGTGTCCATTCAATTTTTGTAGCAATAAGTGATGTATTAGGCGCTATACTGATGCTGCTCTGATTATATCCTACATGAAATACTGTTGAAGATCTATCAGCATCAGCGCATGCCACAGCAGGCCCTGTAGTATCCGAATGCTGCGAGATGATCACACAACCTTCATCTATCAGCTGTCTGGCCACATCATATTCCTTCTGATAACTCGTCCAGGTATCAGTATATCTGACTTTCATCACAGCCGAAGGACACTGATCCTTTACACCCAGATAAAAGGCCGTAAAGCCCGAAATAACTTCTGCATTCGGATAAGCGCCTACATAACCGACTACAGCCTGATCCTTTGTGATCACTCCTGTGCTGATAAGTGATGCCAGTTTTCTTCCGGCCACCTGTCCGGCAATATATCTGCCTTCATATATACGTCCCATGAAGGTATGATAATTGGAAAATACCGGTGATTCATTGGCATTCTCCTGAGTCGCCTGTACAAACTGGACCTTCGGATATTTTCCGGCCATTTTCTTTGCAGATTCTCCGTATCCATAGCTGTTGGTGATTATCAGGTCAGCACCCTCATCGATAAGCTCTGTAATAATATCCTCACATTTATCAGCCGTAATATTGCTTCTGATATCACATTTTACCCTGTCACCATATTCTGCCTGTATGGAAGACAGTGCCTGATAGAAATTCTGTGAATAAAGAGTACCTTCATCTCCATCACAGATCATACCCACAAGAATCTTGTCCTTTCTGGTATGGACACTCCGGTACAGTCCACTAATTACAAATGCACAAATAATACATATAGCCGCTGATACTATTACGACAGGAAGTATTTTTTTCTCTTTCATCAATGTCTCCTCACTCTATATCCTCAGTCAGGTCTCTGCCCCTGAACTTCTCGAAGGTCTTCTTAGGATCGATCTCACCTTTCTCGATAAGATCCATGAACAGATCATCAAGATACGGGTCAAACTGTGTGCCTCTGCCGTCCTTAAGCTCCTGCATTACATGATCCATGTCAAGAGCTCCTCTGTACACCCTGTTGGCTGTCATTGCATCAAATGTATCCGCAACGGCTATAATACGTCCATACAGAGGTATATTCTCTCCAAATATACCTTCCGGATATCCTTTTCCATCATACCTCTCATGATGATATCTGGCGCCTTCGGACACATGATCTACGATTGTAAATCCTTTAAGGATCTCAGCTCCGGCAGTCGTATGAGTCTTCATGACTGCGTATTCCTCGTCGGTCAGCCTCGCCGGCTTGTTGAGCACGGAATCAGGAATTGCTATCTTACCTATATCATGAAGAAGTGCTGCTTTCTTCAGGTTCCTGGTATCTTTATCCGAGAATCCGTATGCCTTTGCAAGCTTCTGCGCATAGTATGCCACCCTGTGGCAGTGCTCGCCGGTACGTCTGTCCTTGGAGAAAAGCGCCTTTGCCATGGCAAGTACAGATTCATTACCCATTTCAACCTGTTTCTTTGCGATCTCAAGGGCTGCCTCGGTCTGCCTGGCTCTTGTCACTAAGAACAGATGGGTGAAGAACCAGGTAACCCAGCCTATAAAAATAAGGATGACTATTATCAGATATGCCTTGAAGACAGCTCTCTCATACAATTCTTCTGATACCCTGAATGTAAATGAATTCTCTTCAAGCGTATTACCTGTACTGTCCCGAACAGCCATCTGAAGAGTATATCTGCCGGCCTTAAGACCTGAAAAAGTAAGATCTGACAGATCCGATACACTCACATCATGCCATTTGCCCTTACCATCATTCATCTTGTAGCTCAGAATAGGATCGATCATATCAAAGTTGATCACCAGTGGAGTTATTGTTATCTTTCCGGCGCTTTCTGGAATCACTATGTCATAATCATCATCTGTCTGATATGACCGTCCTCCTGCTTTAACACTCTTAATAAACAGTCTGGGGGTAGAGTCCACATATGATATTTTGCTGGTATCTGCCCGGATTATTCCTTCATTACCACAGATATACAGGTACTTTCCCTTGTGGTAATTCCATGAATTGGCTGTAAGATTATATGGCAGTCCTTCAGGCGTTCCTGATAGCCCTGCTTCTTTTCCGTCATTATCAAGCAGATCATCAAGAGAAGTAATAAATATTCCGGCGCTTCCTGTCACATAGCAGTTCTCATCCTCAGTCTCGATAATATCATAATTATTACTGTATGGGAAATCATTTAAGTTCCTGATCTTTCCATCTTCGCAGACACAGATACCATTACTTGTCACAAGAAAATATGTGTCAGCCTTTGTTGTATTAACAGCCTTAAGGATTACATCAGAACCCAGACCATCCTTCCTGGTATAGTGTTTTACTACCTTCTCACCTGATAAAATAAAATATCCATTACCGTCGGTAGTAGCCGCAAGAGTCCCGTCGGAAAGCTCTGTTATGCAGAGTACAGATACACCTCCCAGTTCATCACCGTAAGGTATCAGATTAGCTGCTCTGCCATTTCTGATAAATGAAATTCCTTTATCACCGGATGCTACAACATTACCGTCATTTAATGCCAGAACTGTCCTTGTCTTAAGTCCCGGTGAATTACTGCCTTTATAATATTTAAGCTTTCCATTCTTCCCCAGACTTACTAGTCCTTTGGAATAACTGGCTGCATATATATTTCCTGAACTGTCTATCGACAGATCTCTGATCCTGCTTCCTGAGAGAGCCCTGGTAAAATTATTTTCTATTACTCTTCCCCTGTTTTCATCAATTATTATGAGTCCGTCATCACATCCTACATAGATCATATTACCAACAGTCATGACTGCATTGACAATCCGCTTACTGATATCATATGTATTGAATATATCTTTATAGGCTGAAGGTGACACTTCCATGAGACCGAGTCTCGATGAAGTGACCCAGAGATTGCCCTGGTAATCATAGCATGCCGACTGAAGTGAATATCTGAACTCATCTGATCCGATAAGCTGTCTCGAGCCATCTGAATATACACGATACATTCCATTATCACATATTACGGTCAGGTCATCACCGTCAGAAGGGATTATTTGATTTACAACACTGCCAATTTCAGATCTGATTTCAGTCTCCTCAAATAGTCTGTCATTTCTTACATCTATGATGTATATATTACCCTCAGTGGTTCCTGCATATATTTTTCCATCTGAGCCAAAATCAACAGATGAAAATATCTTAGAACCCCTTGGCCTGATAACATCTGTTATCCTGTCTTCTTTGATCAGATACAGATTACCATTACTGCCTGTACATACAGCATGTTCTTCGTTATCTACAGCTGATCTGCCAGCATTTATTATTTTCTTCAGCTCACCGACTACACTGATTCCGTTTGACAGGCTCACAATCTGCATGTAATCAGTTGTTCCTACATAGACATTTCCGTTAGAAGCCTGGACTATAGTACGTATCGAGTTGGAACACAGCCCGTTGTCTTCATCTATGACATTGGCCAGAGTTCCATTTATCACAATTGCCAGACCACTGTCATTGGTTCCAACCCACAGTCTGCCCTCGCTGTCTGTATATAGGCAGTTGACATTCTTTATCTCAGGTGCATCAAAATGCTCGAAAGTCTTACCATTATATGAATATAATCCGGCATATGTACCTATCCAGAGCATTCCGTCTCTGGTCGTGGCTATGCTCGTTGCATGTCCCGGAGTCAGTCCGTTTGACTCATTAAAAGATCTGATAACAGATGAATCAAAATCATCTGTCTGATGTGCCTGTGCAGGTGTTATGAGACCTGCCACAGGAAGTAAGAGCATGATTGCAAGTACAGCAGCTGCGGCCTGCTTATTCTTTTTAATGACCGGCCTTTTATTTTTTTTCAGATATCTGTACAGCATTAATATCAGATAAAATAATGCAACCGTAGCCACCTTATCTATAAATTCAATGTAGAACTGTCCTATAAGGCAGGCCGCGTATCTGTTCATTCCTCTTTCGGTAAAGAATTTGATAACTGCATCTCCCCATACATTGCCTGTATTACCTGACAGACATATTATATCGACTATTGTAGATATTATAATTGCAAAAATTGCAAGCAGGCTCGCATATGATACAGATGTGAAGAATGAGTCAAATATTCCCTTTCTGGCTGCATATCCTGCACTGATACCTATGCCTATTGCAACTATCGCATAATACAGCGTCTCTATATTTCCCATTCCGATTATTACATCAGAAGCTGCACCAACTACGGCTCCACTCACCGGTCCGAGAAAATATGCCGAGAACAGTGTTCCCAGTGAATCAGCCCAGAGTGGAAGTGAGAATGTATCGGTGAGATAACGTCCTGATATATTGATCAGTATCGATATTACCGTAATAAGAGATATCCAGATCTTTTTGTTTTTCATATGCCCTGTCGCCTTTCATCTGATAATACACGTACGAGTCTTTTTCTTAACAACCCTGCTACAACCGGTCTTTCTATCACTTCACTGGCACCAAGCGCCATAGCCATACCTCCGTCATTACCATCTGTGATAAATATGGCTGGCCTTGCATGTGAGAGCATTTCCCTGCTGTCAGTGATATACACTGAAGCCCATCCATCATTTACTATCTGGTATTCATCGCTTAATACGAGCGTCATAATCTGCTTCTCGAGTTCATCACTGTCTTCAATGCGAAGTGTCTTCTTCTGCTTTTCATCCTTTGGCTGCTCCTTCTTCTTAAAAGTATAAATGCTGCTGCGGATTGTCTTATCCGACATATATTTTCTGATTGCTGCCATAATTTTTTCTTCGGTTACAGGCTTTAAAATATATGATGCAAATCCAAGTCTTACGAACCTTCTCTGTGAATCTGTAGAGGAATCTGCAGCAAGTGCGATTATAGGTGTCTTTGGTGAGAGATTCTCATCTCTTATCTCCTTAAGAGCCTCAATACCATTGAGTACAGGCATCCTGTCATCCATAAAAATGATTGAATATGGCTGCCCTGCCTTTCTTACCATCTCTACGGCTTCTTCTCCATTCTTTGCCGTATCTACTCTGTACCCTTTAGCGGTGAGCATCTGTGTAATGATATCACGGTTCATCTCAGTATCGTCTGCGACAAGAACCGGTCTCCTGTAGCTGACATCAATCTCATCATCTACGGCTGTCATCTGCATCAGCTCATTTGCCCGGTCTTCACCGAGTATAGATGATGTAGCCGATTTCTGTGCCAGATAGAACCAGTACCTGTTCCACGAGTCAGATTCATCATGCTTCAGCTCCGATCCCATCAGAGAGAGCATCTTCCTGGCAAGTCCTAGTCCGAGCTCAGTCACTGCATCTGCATTTTCATCATCATTCCGGCTGTTTCCCGTATTTTCAACAGAATACGTGAATCCAGCTCCGCCATGATCAATGTCAATTATGATGCTGCCCGTATCTGTGTCCCTTATAGCCTCTGACACCAGTACATTCATGATCTGCAGGATCCTTATCCTGTCACCTGTAAGCACTTCAGGAAGTCCCGGATCTATATTAAGTTCAACATCGAGTTCCTTATCCTTATTGTACAGGAACAGCTGCTGCTTCATATCCTGTATCAGCTCAGACGTACTGTAATTATCCTCCCTGATTGAAAGAACATTATCTTCCAGCTCTAACATATTATTGATGTTCTCAGTCATCGACAGCAGATCCGTTCCTGCTCTCATTATCTGTCTGGCATCATTTAGTGCATTGGTCTGATCCTTTAATATAAGCTCCGAATACCCCACGACTGCATTGATAGGAGTACGCAGCATATCCGCAAGCTCTGATAGAAAATCATTCTTTTCCCTGGACGATTTCTGGAGCTTCTCAGATGTGTCTTTTTCGAATTTCTCTGCCTCTTTAAGCTTCTCCATTGACAGAAGAAGTGACTGATAATCCGGCGTCTCCATGAGCATCATCATGAAAATCATTCCGATTGAAAGTGCGAACAGTGACAGAAGAACCCTTGGGAAGAATATAAGCTGCAGTAATGATGCTGCAACGCAGAATGAAAAATAGAAGATCATGAGTATCTTTTTCTTTATGTCCTGTAGCTCATCAGCAAATACAAGCATCCTTATAAAAGCCAGTCCGACCATAAGATATGGGTAAAGGAACACTATCTTATACAGTGGCCCATGCACATACTGGTATCTGGTAAATGAAATAATGATCCCAGTCGGAACATTTATTATAAAAAGCACTATAAACACTGCAAACATCAGCAGTGTAAATCGCGAAATATATCTGTCTGCCCTTTTATCCCTCTCCGGTGCAATGATATAAGAATATCTGACAAAAAACATGCCAATAAGCCCAAGGCACATGAAATAGACTGTATTAAGGAAGAGATTTAATGAGGTTGAAATTCTGTAACTGTTACTGATCGTGATAGCAGTCACAACATCCAGAACATTGACGGCAAGGCCCATTATCGCAAGCAGAAAAAAGCCCCTGTTACGGGCAAGCCGCATATCATACTGCAGAGGCAGATATATCACCATTACGGCAAGTACAATGGATGCCGAGACTTCAAACCATATATTGTATGATATCTGCATTAAAAGACATCCTTTCATTCTCTTTGCAAATTACATACATACTTTATCAAATATTCATAAATTATTCAAGAGTATGATAAGACTTCAGAACGTCTGAATGATCACGAGGACTGCACAGGCGATAAAAAATGCGATCATTCCCGGATTACCGTAGACAGTCTCTGCAGCTGCTCCTTTCGGAAGTTCCATTGCCTGCTTTCTGAATCCGACCCTTGCATAAGAGATAAAGAAGGTCGCGATTCCTATTATAGCCAGTCCATAATATACCGCTGCATAAATGATCACTGAGACAGGCAGCTCTGTGATCAGCGCATCTGCCTTAATGCCCGAGGCCACCATCGGTGCTATGATACCGCCTGTGAAGTTGATGATCATATGTAGTGCAAGACTATATCTGAGTCTGCCGGTTTTCTCATAGATAGTCCCGAAGATAAGCCCGATTCCGAATGCATAGAACATCTGTGAGAAATTCCCATGGAACAGTCCGAATGCCAGCGCTGAGGAAAAGATAGCAGTCGTCTCTCCATACGGCCTCAGTCTGTCAATAAGAGTCTTCCTGAAAATAAACTCCTCGATAAGCGGTGCAAGGATCACCATAAAAAGTATCCGTAAGAGAACTGAACCCTGCCCTGCCATCGTCTCAACTGCACTTGTGGTCTGCACCGGGTGTAAGAGACCTATAAGCCAGAGTATAAGCTTCCCTGTTAGCGCTCCTGCCACTGTCATGAAAACAGATGATGGAAGGGCCATAAGAAAATTTTTTCTGCCTAGAGACCTGTCATGATATGGCTCAGGCTTTACTTTTCTTATGACTGCATATCCTATAGGAAATCCTATCAGATATTCGGGAAGCATTGTCACAATCCATGTACCCCATGATGTATCCAGAATCCATTTGAAATGCTGCACAATAGCTGATACCGCTATCTGCGCGGCCGCTGAAAACACTATGATTAGCACCATTCCAAAGCCGATCTGAGAAATATTTTTCCGTATAACCTTCAGATCACCTGCGAACTGATCAATAGACGGCTTTGTGACACGCACCCTCATATCTTCCATCACAATCGGCGTGATGGCAAAGAATATCATTCCGACTACCAGATTTACAATGATACAGTATGGGAGATTGGCCATCATGTGATCATTCATATATCCTGTCACCAGAATGATGCTATCAGGTACCAGTCCAAACATCAGGAAGACTGCCTGCACCAGCTGCCTGACTACCCTGTCGACCGACTGTGGTATCGATGAATCAAGAAATACACTGACCGTAGTCGCATAGAAATCAATAGTTATGATAAGAGCTGTTCCCATCAGGAACAGATACACAGACGGTCGGAATAATACTGCTATAAGAATCAGTGAAGGCAGGATATCCATACAGCAGTTCACTGTTCCTGAAATCAGCGAAAAGAAAAGCTTCTTCCACGGACTCTCAGGAATCATCCGGTAGAATCCCATTCTTGTATCCTCACCAAGTGGATTGCCCATAGACCTGTAGAATACAAAAGCCATCAGTACCATAAATGCAGCAGTTGCCGGGTTCATACTCCACTGTCCTTTTGCAAAAAACCCGGCAATAATCGTAGCAACAATGTATGTCACTGAGGTCTTTGTCAGTATTCCTCTGCCAGCACTGCGCCATCTGTTATGCATTGATTTGAAAAAGAAGACAGATGCACCCCAGCCATGGCCGAGGCCCTCACTGATGATTTCAGTATGAGAATGTTTCTTTGCCCTTGGTTCCTTTGAAAAGCCCAGCTTTGACTCGTTAGATTTTTCTATTCTCTCAGCGATAACAGCAGTCTGCTCCATAGCCGATTCATAAAAGTCTGCTTTTATATGATAGATCAGATAAACAAGTGCAATTATCACAACAACAGAAACTGCTGTGAAAACGACAGATAATGCCCATTTACCATCAGCCGAATAATATACTATTGATTTGAGCCACCCATATACAGGTATGATAAATGATCCTCTGAAATTCAGCACATTATTCACAGCTGTTCCAATCGGAAGGCCTGATGCTTTTTTATAAAAACCAATAATTGTGAACAAAAGAACTGCTATTCCAAGAACTATATATCTGAGACTTTTCTTCAATACAGGATGCTCTTCACATCCGAGATAGAAAATGATCTGGAAAAGCTTCGCCGTCACAAACATGAGTATCCATGCAATCAAGAGCATTACGATCATAAAGCCATTCATGCCGATCGTATCTGCCAACTGCAGATTCATAATGACCACATACAGAGTCAGAAAAACAAATGTCCCCATCCTTGCAAACAGCCTGAACATTAGAACTGACTGCGGCTTCATTGGCGACGCAAAAAGAAGGCTCACATCTGCCGGAAGGAATATTTTTCCACCAGCATCTGCTGAACCCATGAAAAATAATAGCAGAATAATAACGCCTGCTGCCGTAAAGACATAAAGGAACTCCTGCCCCTTAAGACCGGATGATCTCATTATCTTCTGAAATGAATCTGTAGGCTTTTCCTTATCAGCTTCTTTGGGATTTTCCTTTTCTCTGGCAATCTGAGTATCCTCTACCTTACCGGCTGTCATTCCTGCCAGAAGGCCTGCTCCCATACCTCCTGCCACGCAGACAAGCATGAAAATGATCACCCAGGTTCGGAATATTTTCTTTATCTGACCCACAAAGGAATGCCAGGCATAATAACCGAAAAGTCTCATCTGTCACCACCTTCTGTGACATCGAAAAAGATATCTTCGAGACTCCTTCCTGTCGAATCCACTTCTTCCTTTGTCATATCTGCATGAAGCACACCGTTCTGCATGATAAGCACACGGTCCCAGAGCATATCAATGGAGCCTATGATATGAGTGCTGACGATCACTGTCTTTCCAGCGTCTCTCTCCTGTTCTATGATTTCCTTAAGCTTCTTGATCGCATGAGGATCTAGTCCCACCATAGGCTCATCCATAATGATAAGCTCTGGATCTGGGAGCAGGCCAAGGCAGAGATTGGCCTTCTGCTGCATCCCCTTAGACAGCTCATCTCCGAATTTCTTTGCTTTATCTGTCAGCTCAAAATCATCAAGCAGCTTCGCGGCCCTATCCTCATAATCGGTAAGCTTATAAGCTCTTGCCAGGAACTCCAGATGCTCATTAATCGTGAGATTCGGATACAATGCCGGCATCTCAGGGATATAACCCATCTTCGCCCTGGCCTCAGGAGTCTTATTGAGGATCCCGTCAATTGTGATCTCACCTGAATATTTCAGGAATCCGATGATCGACTTGAAAAGCGTACTCTTCCCCGCTCCGTTCGGCCCTAAAAGCACAGTAACAGTGCCAGGCTTCAGGGTGAAGCTCACATCATTAACGGCAATTGTTTTTCTGTATTTTTTCGTTACATGCTCGACAGTTAACATATTTTGATTTTACCAAAATTATGTATAAAATGCAAGACCTGCAGAGGACATTGGTTACTGATTTAAAGAATACCTGACCAGATGCGCTATACTCTCCGCATGGTCTCCCATCCTCTCGAAATACTTGGCAATCATAAGGATATCGATACCGGAAGCTGCCTCTTTTTTCTTGTTATTTCTTATAGCTTCTATAACTGATGTCTTCACTTCGTCATATAGGTCATCTATAGTGTCGTCATACTTTATGACGCTGTCTGCAAGCTCTGTATTCTTATCTACAAAGGCTTCTACACTCTTAGATACCATGTATGAAGCTGCATCCGCCATCATTAGAATCGGCACCTGAGTCTTAAGAGGAGAATCAGCCACGTATGGTACGATCTCTGCTATATCGAGTGCATTGACTCCGATTCGCTGCATATCTACGATGGCCTTGCTTGCAGATGAAATATTTCTAAGATCTGAGGCAACAGGCTGCTCTGTAAGTATGAGGCGGTAGCAGAGATTCTCGATCTCCTCCTGCTTCTTTACGATGCTGTCAGATACCTCTCTTATATCATTCAGATCACCAGGCTTCTCATCGGCCAGTGCATCCACAACCTTAAGGATAGCTTCCTTGCAGAGCTTGCCCATCTCTACAAGAGATGCGTTGAGTTCCTTGAGTTCTTCGTTATATTTTTCTCTCATATCAGCCAAACCTTCCTGTGATGTAGTCTTCTGTTCTCCTGTCGGACGGATGTGAGAAGATTTTCTCTGTGTCATCGTATTCGATGAGCTCGCCAAGAAGGAAGAATGCTGTCTTGTCTGCAATTCTCGCTGCCTGCTGCATGTTATGCGTCACCATGATGATCGTGTACTTCTTCTTAAGCTCTAGCAGAAGGTCCTCAATTTTTGAAGTAGACACAGGATCAAGGGCTGACGTCGACTCATCAAGCAGCAGGACTTCAGGTTTTACCGCGAGGGTTCTTGCTATGCAGAGCCTCTGCTGCTGTCCGCCGCTCATTCCGAGTGCTGAAGTCCTGAGTCTTCCTTTACATTCATCCCATATAGCAGCCTGCTTCAGAGATGTCTCGACAATCTTGTCAAGCTCTTTTTTCTTATGGATACCAAGAATCCTCGGCCCATAGGCGATATTGTCATAGACACTCATCGGGAACGGATTTGCCTTCTGAAATACCATTCCCACGCGGCTCCTTAAGACATTTACGTCCATTGAATTAATATCCTCTCCTTTAAGCAGGACCTTGCCGTCTATCTTCACATCCTCTATCAGATCATTCATCCTGTTGAGTGTCCGAAGAAAAGTGGATTTGCCGCATCCGGATGGTCCGATAAGAGCTGTGATCTGCTTTTCGGGGATGTCGATATTTATATCCATCAGGGCATGGTGCTTACCATACCAGAGGTTCAGGTCTTTTGTTTCTATTACACTTGTCATGTTGGCTCCTTTGTAAAGGGGTTAGTGCTCCTATCCCCTATCCCCTAAATCCTATTTCCTATTTCCTAAGCTTCCTCGCTGCTGCCTTCGCACTTACATTTATCACAAACGTGATGAGCAGAAGAATGACCGCTATCGCGAATGCCACATTGAACTGCCCACGTTCCTTTGCGTACATATAGAGCGAAACGGTAAGTGTCGCGCCCGGATTTCCAGGAGTGACGGCCTTCACAGGATTTAATATCTCATTAGCCATTCCTGCTGTATAGAGAAGTGCTGCCGACTCTCCAACTATACGTCCTATTGAGAGAATGATTCCTGTTACGATTCCATCCATTGCACACGGTAGAACCACGGTACGTACCATATGCCATCTGCCGCTTCCAAGTGCAAGTGCTCCTTCACGGTAGCTGTCAGGAACAGTCTTTAATGCTTCCTGCGTCGTACGGATGATTATCGGAAGCGTCATGACTGCAAGCGTAAGTGCGCCGGCAAGGATTGAAGTCCCGAAGTTAAGTGCCTGCACGAAGATCAGCATTCCTGCAAGTCCGTAGATGATCGAAGGGATCCCACTTAGTGTCTCTGTTGCCAGCTCTATGATGCGGACCAGCTTTTTATTTGTCGCATATTCATTGAGATATACTGCTGTTCCTATGCCTATCGGGAGTGCGAATACCAGTGCTATCACTATGATGTAAAGAGTATTCAGTATATTCGGAAGGATCCCTACATTGTCATCGAGAAGCGATGGCTTTGTCGACAGGAGATTCCATGTCACGTATGGCACTCCTCTGTAAAAGATATATCCGATTATCGCTGCGAGAAGCACCGTCGTAAGGGCTGCCGCAAAATACATTAGTCCCCTGAGGACTGCTCCCTTTACCCGTCTTTTTACTGAAATCTTTTCTTTGGCTGTGATTATCAGATCAGCCGTTCCTGCTGCATCCATCATTTTACCTCGCCTTTCGATGTGAGTTTTCTGAGTACCACATTGATCAGAATTATGAAGAAGAATAGCACTAAGGCTATTGAGAAAAGTGCCTGCCTCTGGAGTCCTGAAGAGTAGCTCATCTCACTTGCGACCGCAGTCGTAAGGAAACGAACGCTCCTGAAGATTCCCGGCATATTTGCCACATTTCCGGCTACCATCATGACTGCCATTGCCTCACCTATTGCACGTCCTGTGCCCAGGATTACAGAGGTAAGCACTCCGCTTCTTGCTGCCGGCAGGGTCACCTTAAATATCGTCTCGGTATATGTAGCTCCGAGGGCAAGTGAGCCTTCCTCATACTCCTTCGGTACTGCCCTAAGCGCTGTCTCCGATTCAGATATGATCGAAGGAAGCACCATGATGGCGAGTACCACCGTTGCAGAGAAAAGGTTTGCCCCATCAGGGAGATTGAATAGTTTTCTCACTCCCGGAACTATGATTATCATACCGAAGAGACCATATACCACTGAAGGTATTCCTGCGAGCAGATCTACTGCCTCACGGACAACAGCGGCTACAGGACCCGGTGCCATCTTTGCCAGATATGCCGCGCAGAATATTCCGACTGGCACACTCACGAGAAGTGCCCCGCAGGTGCCATATACTGATGTCAGAATGAATGGAAGGATTCCGAACGACGGATTGCTGGCTGTCGATGCCCACTTCGTACCAAATATGAATTTGAAGAATCCAATCTTCGTAATCGCCGGAACTCCCGATATCACAAGAAATATTGTGATAAAAAGTACGAAGGCTATTGAGAATAATCCGAAGATTAAGAACATCGTGTGGAAGAAATTCTCGATGCCTTTCTGTTTTTTTATTGTAGCTGTAGTGTCCATGTGTGTCTCCTTTGTAGAGTTCAAAGTTCTGAGTTCAGAGTTCAAAAAGCTCTATAACTTCTAACTTAGAACTACGAACTTATTTTGAAACTGCACCCGCTTTAGAAATATACTGCCCGGCATCGGCCCCTGTGCAGTAATCGAAGAATGCCTGTGCTGGTGCGCTGAGTGTAGCTCCATCCTTTGTGATCAGATTGAAATTACGCTGGATCTTATAAGATCCGTCCTTTACTGTATCCTCTGATGGTGCGACTCCGCCGACCTTTATAGCCTTTACGCTATCATTAAGATCTGCTATTGATGCATATCCGATTGCATTCGGATTGCCAGCTACTGTCTGTACCACATCACCTGTAGATGTAAGCTCCTGTGCGTATTTGCATTTCTCCTTGGTATTTGTGATTGTCTCGAATCCATCACGGGTTCCTGATGCAGCCTCACGTCCGATGACTACTATCTGTCCGTCTGCTCCGCCGACATCCTTCCAGTTCGTGATCTCTCCTGTATAGATCTTAGCTATCTGATCTATAGATAAGTCTTCAACACCGTTCTGTGGATTTACTATAATTCCGATTCCATCAAGAGCGATTGTAGTCTGCTTGAGCCCCGATGACTTCTCTTCATCTGTCAGGTCACGGCTTGCAAGTCCGATATCGCAGCTGCCTTTTCCTACTGCTTCGATTCCTGACCCTGAACCTGTCGGGTTGTATGTCACCTTGACATCCGGATTGTCTTTCATGAATGCTTCGCTCAGGTAACCGATGACCTTCTCCATTGAAGTCGATCCGTCAGTAGCTACGGTTCCTGAAAGTGAAGAGCTTGCTGATGAAGCTGTGGCACTCGATGATGAGCTACCCGATGATCCTGAATCTGCTGAGCTTGAATTCGATGCGCTACCGCCACATCCTGTAAGAAGAGTTGATACTGTAACCAATGACATCAACATAAGGGATAAGATTTTCTTTTTCATTTTGTTTGCTCCTTTTCATATAAATCCTTGGCATTCCCTTGTTACAGTTATTATGATATGGCATGAAGGTAAAAAAATAACGGAGGTGCGGTTAAGCCTCCGTTAAGATTTGTAAAGTTTATGTTAGATATTAGGGGTTAGGGAATAGGATTGTAATTGTAGTTCCAATGCTTTCTTTTGATAATAGATTTATCTTCGCATTATGAAGCTGGGCGGCGTGCTTTACGATTGAAAGGCCGAGGCCTGTACCGCCTGTCTCACGTGAATGACTCTTGTCCACACGATAGAACCTCTCGAATATCCTCTCCTGATCCTTCTCTGGTATTCCGATTCCTGTGTCCTTCACTGTAACACATGGATGTCCGTCAACAGACTCAATCGTGACCGTGACCTTTCCACCTGACTTATTGTACTTGATGGCATTCTCTATCACATTGTGGATCATCTCATCAAGTACCTGCCTGTATCCGTTTACAATTACAGATGTACCGATAAGTGACACATGCACATTATACTCTCTCGCCTTCTGTGACAGCCGCTTTATCACCTCATCGGACATCTGATACAGGTCACACTGCTCTCTGTCGATTCCAATCTCACCCTCATCGAGCTTCGAAATCTTTATGATATCATTCACGAGATTAAGAAGCCGGTTTGCCTCCTTATATATTCGATTGGAAAAATCAGGGATATCCTTTTTCTTCACAAGGCCATCCCTAATGATCTCGGCGTATCCTGAAATGGATGTAAGCGGGGTCTTAAGCTCATGAGAGACATTTGCAGAAAATTCCTGACGCATACTTACCATTGCATCTTTCTGCTTGTTCTGCTCGTCTATTCTGGTAAGAAGTGGCGTGAGTTCCTCATATACATCGTTCTTTAGCGGCTCATCAAGGTTTAAGCTGTTGATTGGCTTTATCAGATCTCCTGCTGTCCTGTGAGCAAGCCAGAAGGCAAATATGAGCAGGGCCACTGCCGTGATGATCATCACTGGAAGCAGATCAAGAACTGTTGCCAGAATTGACTTCACAGACTTTGCTACACGAAGCACCTCTCCGTCATCAAGCCTTACCGCAGAATAATACATATCTTCCTGCAGTGTATCTGAATGACGCTTATCCATACCGATGCCATTCTTAAAAGCTGCTGCCACCTCAGGCCTGTTCTTATGATTTTCAAGTGTGTGTGAATCCTCTTTTGAATCATATAGCACCGAACCATCTGTATCAATAAGCGTAATCCTCGTCCCTGATTCCAGATGTTTCAGTGACTTCAGGAAAGCAGGTCCGTTTATATTCACCGCTTCTGATAAATATTCTGACTCGTAGCGGACATTTTTTTCTGAAATATCTTCTATGCGTCTATAGACAAAAAATATGGTGACAGCATAGGCTATAAGCAAGGCCAGAGCTATCACCTGAATCATACGTGTCTGAATCTTCTTCTGCATCTTACTTCTCCCTGATTCTGTAGCCTACGCCACGAACTGTCTCTATACGGTCCCCTTCTTTTCCAAGCTTCTGCCGTAGGGACCTCACATGCACATCAACAGTTCTCGTTTCTCCATCAAAATTGTATCCCCAGATGTCTTCAAGAAGCTGTTCACGGGTCAGGACTACACCGCTGTTTAAAATGAGCATCTTCAGAAGTTCAAACTCCTTCAGGGTGAGTACAATTTCCTTCCCACCGACTGTTACTGTGTGACGAAGCACATCAATCTTAATAGTGCCTGAACTGAGCACGGGCTCGTCACTGTTTTTTCCTCTGCCTGTCCTGCGAAGCACTGCACGAATACGTGACACCAGCTCCATCATGCCGAATGGCTTAGTCACATAATCGTCTGCTCCCATATCAAGAGCCGAGACCTTGTCATATTCAGCACCTTTTGCGGTAAGCATTATGACAGGAATGTTCTTTGTCTTCGGATCTTTTCTCAGATCAGATAACAGTTGCATGCCGTCCTCACCCGGCAGCATGATATCAAGAAGCACGAGCTCTGGCAGCTCATTCTTAAGCGCAGTCAGAAACTCCGTTCCACCCGGAAATCCCTTTGCCGGAAGCCCAGTCGAATCAAGCGTATATACGACCAGCTCTCTTATATTGTCATCATCCTCTACACAGTAGATCATGGAAATCTCCTTTCAGACATTTACCATTACATTGTAAAGAGCCCCTGTAAATTCTGCAAGGGCTCTGATGTAAAATCTATGTAAAATTCAAATTAAATATACAGTCTGACCGCTGCTGCTATTACAACCGCCCACGTATATACCACTTCACATATGCACAGGAAATATCCGCTCGTATCTCCGCTTATGCCACCGAACTCCTTTTCACAGATGGCCTTAGAGACGAAAAGCCACACCACGCTCACGAGTGTCGCCATGATTGCGGTCGAATCATGATTTAAGAACATAAGGACCAGAGCCAGAAAAATATAAAAAAACATCCAGAACAGCATCAGCTGCCTGCTGTCCTCTGCTTCGAAGCGGATAAGTGAAGTATTATTATCTCTTCTCTTGAAAGTGCACACTGCGATTCCTGACAATGCTCTCGATATTACAAATGTATATAGGAGCGAATAGAATCTGCCTCTACCTATTGCTTCATATACGCCAGATATCATAAAGAGTGTAAGCACCATCAGCTGAATGACTCCGAACGCTCCAATGTGCGGGTCCTTCATTATCTTAATCTTCTCATCTCTTGAACGGTGCGAACAGAGTGCATCCATCGTGTCCATATAACCATCAATATGGAATCCGCCGGTATATATCACAATGCAGGCAGTAAGAACTATTGTTATCACCAGTCCGTTAAGTCCCAGTCTGTCAAATAGTCTGTATATGAGATACAGCACTCCCGACAGTCCCGCCCCTACAAACGGGAAAAATGAAAAAGAATTCTGATAGCTCTTCTGATCCCACTGGAACTGCGGCATCGGGATTGCTGAATACATCGAAAAGGCTATCGCCATGCTCCTGAAGAAATCCATACCTTACACCAGCGAAAAAGTAACTTTCATCTTAGCATTCCTGTATGACAGGTGCATCATCGCACCATTTATCATTGTCATATGTGGCACTGTATGTCCGATGTCTGCTCTATTGATAACCGGAATATTGCCAAGAGCCATCCTCGTAGCATCCTCATATGTCATTCCTGTATCAGATGACTCAAAAAGAGTACGCCCCACAATGACAGCCTCTGTGCCTTCAAACCATCCTGCATATTTCATCTGAAGGAGCGTCCTGTAGAAGACCTCTGCACTCAGAGAGAAATTATCGAAGTACCAGATGAAATGGTCATCCCGATATCTCTTTATAAAATCCTTTGTGCCATCATACGGAGTACCAATCAGATCTTTTAGCACATCAATGCACCCACCTATGCATCTGCCCTTTGCATCAAGCCGAGACACGGAGCAGGTCATATCAGAATCCTTGTCATACTTTATATGGTCTGCCTGGAATGTCGGTACTGACATATACTTTGGGAAACTCGTCTCTGTAAACTTCTCACCCTTAATGATCTTTAGATTGTCCTCTGCATAGTCCGGCAGTGGAGACTCGCTGTAGCTTCCGGCATTTAGTCCGTATATTGTCGCTACATCATACTTAGTCGTATATGGATACAGAATCCCGGTCGGATCTGAAGCACCCATGATCCACTTCGGATTGATCTTCATCGCCTCGAAATCCACATACGGCAGGCACTCATCGAGAAAATCACCACCGGCTGCACACATCACGAAATCAGCCTTCAGGTCAGTAAAGAGTGATGTAAGTTCCCTGCCTCTTGTCACAGCATCTGCGCTTCTTTCATCATTATTCCTGACTGACGGAGTCTCAGATATCTGAAAACCTTCTCTTTCGAGAACACCGATACTTTTCTCCCAGTCATCTATATCATCGCCGACACCGGCACTCGGTGCCGCAATACCAATCGTACTGCCATTCTGTAAAAATTCTGGATAAATCATAGCCCCATTATACACAAATAATTCTTTGCTATCAAACCAAAATATAACTGTATTTTCTTCTCTCCATTATCCCTTCGTCAGCATTTCATATGTGACACCATACTTTTCAGCTATGTCCTTTGCGTATGACATTCCGGCCGGTGGAGCGACCTCTACCTTGTATGAACGGTTGCCGCCATCGGATTTTACAACAAGAGATGCTGCCTGATATTTTTTTGATTCCTGATTCATCTCATATATATCCTCTGCCAGCTTGTGCATATGGGTATTGTAAATGACCCGGCATCCCTTAAGGAGCATTGCTCTTACTGCATCTCTTGCAATGTAATATCCTTCTTCGAATGATGTCGTAGAAAACGTCTCATTCAGAAGCAGCAGACTGTTATTCGTAGAATCCTTGTAGATTTCACGGAATCTCTGACACTCTTCACCCAGTCTTCCAAGCTCCATGGTTTTGTCTTCATCGGCAGGGAAATGCGTGTATATTGCATCTACGGGAGTAAAATAAAACTGGCTCGCAGGAACATAGATCCCACCTTCTGCCATAAAGAAAAGCTGTCCGACCGCCTGAGTGATCGTTGTCTTTCCACCACGGTTCGCACCTGTAAGGATGTAAATCCGATGCTCATCCGAGAAATCAATATCATTGGTTATGATATGGCCTGCATCATGATTTTCAAGAGCGGCCAGCTTGATATTATAGATCCCCTCGGCAGACATTGCCTCATTACTGCACTGAGGACGTGCAAATGAATATCCCTTCTGTGAGAGTTTTTCAATATATTCAGCCCACCTGATGTAGTAGATAAACTCCGGCATCAGATCAGTAATATCCGTGATTGTCAGCATGCTGTATTTATTCAGCACATCCTTCAGATGCTTTATCGTGCGATGCAGCATATGGTTTGTCACCTGATTCATATAGTTAGTTACCGACCGCGTGGAATTATCATTTTCAGGTACACAAGCCAGAGATGCATAGGCAAATGGATTCACCATTGCGGTAAGTGCTTTTGTCGTATTATCAGACAGGCCCTCCGGCTTTGCATCGAACTGCTCAAAGTGATAAGAACCGTCCCAGTCAGTTCCATCGCCTATCTGATCCTTTGTGGACATCTTGTCTACCCAGTTCGAAATGATTCCTGACTTTGTAAAAGGCTTATTATTCAGGGAAATAACTCCTATACTCTGCGCCTCAAAAGCCTCATTAAGATTGATTCCCACTGTAATACTCTTAAGATCAGATGTATCTGCTCTTAGTGCTGCCACATCCTTCTTCATCCCTTCGAAACCATTATCTTCGAAAAGATCTGTCACATATTTTTTCAGATCGAGAAGCCCCTTAGAATGAATGTCCGCATCAGTCAGACACTTATAGATAGCTTCTATGCTCTCGATATAGTCTCCGATCTCCTGCAGCCTGTGCAGCAGATCAAAAGCACCTGCGTCATGATCCCTGTCGTGGGTATAGCTGCCATATTCCTTCAGGAAATTGATACGGCTCATTATATCCACGATGTCATCTCTCATTTTTTTATTATGAAAAATATCATCGAATACATCACATCTGTACTGGACTATATCCGGATCTGCGGTCTCCAGCCTCATCACATTGTAGATATAGACCTGCTCTGTCTTCTTGTCAGTAAGAGAATCTATTATCGAATCCATCCCCAGATCATGAACTGTGGTCTCACTCAGTCTCTTATATTTCTTATCATCCCTGTCCGGGAATAGCAGACTTAACTTTTTCATATTTACATATCCTCGATTGTCTTATCAGCAAGCGTCCTTGCATTTCATAAATTCTGAGAAAATTATAACATGCCACGCAGGAATATCAAATCAAAAAAACAGCCCGTCTCATAAACGGACTGCCATTTTGAAAACAGGTTGTTTTTATTCAAAGAACAGCTTCATATCATCTTCCACTGTTCCGATTCCTGCGATGCCGAAGTTGTCGACAAGTACCTTTGCTACATTCGGGGAAAGGAATGCCGGAAGTGTCGGTCCAAGATGAATGTTCTTCACGCCCAGGTAAAGAAGTGCAAGAAGGACGATTACAGCCTTCTGCTCATACCAGGCGATATTGTAGACGATCGGCAGATCGTTTACATCATCAAGTCCGAATATCTCTTTTAGCTTAAGAGCGATAAGTGCAAGTGAATATGAATCATTGCACTGTCCAGCATCGAGCACTCTTGGGATTCCATTGATGTCACCGAGGTTGAGCTTGTTGTACTTATATTTCGCGCAGCCTGCAGTAAGGATCACGGCATCCTTTGGAAGAGCTTTAGCAAAATCAGTATAATAGTTTCTGGACTTAGCTCTGCCATCACAGCCTGCCATTACTACGAACTTCTTAATAGCTCCGCTCTTTACTGCATCAACGATCTGGTCTGCAAGTGCAAATACCTGCTCATGAGCAAATCCACCGACAATAGTTCCTGTCTCTATTTCTGTAGGAGCCTGACATTTCTTAGCCTGCTCGATGATCGGAGTGAAATCCTTCGTCTCACCATAAGCAGCATCAATATGCCTGCATCCCGGATAACCTGCTGCGCCTGTTGTCCAGAGTCTGTCCTTGTAGCTGTCCTTTGGAGGCACGATGCAGTTGGTCGTCATAAGGATTGGCCCATTGAAGCTCTCGAACTCTTCCTTCTGCTTCCACCATGCATTTCCATAGTTGCCGGCGAAGTTATCATACTTCTTGAAGAATGGATAGTAGTGAGCCGGAAGCATCTCAGAATGAGTATATACATCTACTCCTGTTCCCTTTGTCTGCTCGAGAAGCATCTCAAGGTCTTTTAAGTCATGACCTGAAATGAGGATTCCAGGATTTTTTCTTACACCTATATCTACCTTTGTGATCTCAGGATTGCCATAGGCAGTAGTATTTGCTGTATCAAGATCTGCCATGCCCGCTACACCGTACTTACCTGTCTCAAGTGTAAGAGCTACGAGATCATCTACTGTAAGTGAATCATCAAGAGTCTTTGACAGAGTTTCCTGAATGAATGCATCAACTTCTGGATCATCCTTAAGAAGCGCATTGGCATGCTTCGTATAAGCTGAGAGTCCCTTGAGTCCGTATGTGATCAGCTCTCTAAGAGATCTGATATCCTCATCCTTTGTAGAAAGAACCCCTTCCTTCCATGCCTTGGCGTCATATTCAGCTTCATTTCCGTTCCATCTGGCGGCTTCCGGAAGTGCATTCTTTTCAGCTTCTGAAAGCTCATTTAAAAGCTCTGCCTTCTCTGAAAGTGTCTCTGTAACCTTTGCCTTAATAGCATCAAGGTCGAAGTTCGCATTTGTGATAGTTGTGAACAGATTTACTGTAACAAGATGATTTATCTTTTCAGGAATCTCTTTTCCCTTTTTTCTTAATGCAGTAGTTACCGCACTGAGTCCCTTAGTCACATAAATGAGCAGATCCTGCATTCTTGCGACCTCTGGTTTCTTGCCGCACACACCTGATACTGTGCAGCCCTTGCAGCCTGCTGTCTCCTGACACTGATAACAAAACATCTGATTTTCCATGATAAAACCTCCAAAAAATAATTTTCATGTCTCTTTTCATCTGACATGAATAGTTTTATCAGAAAAACAGATGAAATTCCGTTGTGTATGCAACAAAAGCATCAGTGCATATCAACAAAACAGAGTTTACAACGCATCTTAATTATGGTATTGTATGCAACGGGTTATAGACTTGCTATATAAACGGAGAACAGCAATGGCTTACAGAAAAAAGGCTCACAGAAAGCTTAAATATACTATACTCATAATCATAGGATGTCTGATCGCTTCATATCTGATATTTGTCTTCAGTCCGATCCCGTTCGTCAGAAAATGGCGGGACATCTATATAGAAACAGCGATGACCACCAATTCGCACAAGTGGCTTGCGACAATGTTCATCCCACATTCGATAATTGATGAAGTAATGAGCAGACGTGATGCAGAGGAGGCTGAACAGGAGAAGCTTGAAAGCAACTGGGATAATACCACCTCCGACAGTTCCGATGATAGGCCTGATGATACCGAAAAAAATGCTTTTTTCAAAAAATACCCTGAGCTTGACTCATCGTCTTTCAATGAATATCTTTCATCACACAAATATCTGACAGAAAGCGGCTATAGCGGTATCGTGATTGATAACCTGCGCTCCAGCGCGCCTCTTCTCACCAGAGAGGGCGATAAGATCCTGGCTGTTGATGTACCGAATAATACTGTAATCATCGGTGTAAGCGGCGATGGATATGTCGGAAAGCTCGCAATAGTAAAAAACACTGACCAGGTAAGCGTAGAGACATCATCGCGTATAGGCACCATTGGCGAAACTGCCGGTGTCTATTCAAAGAGATACGATGCCGAGGTTGTAATCAATGCAAGCGCATTCCGCGATGCAGGAGGTCATGGCAGCGGAGGCCTGATAAGAGGTGCCTGTGTACACAATGGTAAAGAGACAGGCCATCCGGAACGGAGCTTCTGGAAATTCGTCGGCGTAAAGAACGATGGCAGAATGTATATCAGCAATTACTACAATACCGATATCAGCAGCTACAGATGGGGACTTGAATTCTATCCGGCCCTTATCGTAGATGGTGCTAATGTAGTCGATGGCACTTACGGAATGGGCATACAGCCAAGAACCGCGATCGGCCAGACCAGATCAGGCGACTTCATGATGCTCATCATTGATGGCCGTCAGGTCGGCTATTCACTCGGATGCACAGTATCAGACTGTGAGAAAATCCTTATGCGCTATAATGCCTATCAGGCCTTCAATCTGGATGGCGGAAGCTCATCAATTATGTACTACAAGGGGCAGCAGATCACGAAGCCATCAAGCGTCAGCCCGCTCGGACGATATCTGCCCAATGCTCTTGTCGTGAGAAAAACAGGCAGGTCATGAGTGGAATGTGCCTTTACTCTATATCAGTTATCAGATCCCGGTTCTTGAACATCTCAAATGTCTTCTCCGGACTTATTTCCCCTTCATTTATCAGCTTCATGAAAAGTGTATCCAGATATGGGTCGAACTGTGTTCCCTTTCCCTTTTCAAGCTCCTCCATCACCTGATCCATATCCAGCGCGCCGCGGTAAACCCTGTTGGCTGTCATTGCATCAAAGGTATCTGCTACCGCAATGATCCGGCCATATAGTGGGATGTCCTCACCTGCCAGGCCCTCGGGATATCCCTTTCCATCGTATCTCTCATGATGGTATTTCGCTCCGTCAGCCACATTATCTATCATCGTAAACCCCTTCAGGATCTCTGCTCCAGCCGTCGTATGGGTCTTCATTATCTCGTACTCTTCAGGGGTAAGCTTTGATGGCTTGTTCAGAATTGCATCCGGAATGGCAATTTTTCCAATATCATGAAGTATGGCCGCCTTCTTCAGATTCCTTGCACCCTCATCTGAGAAGCCGTATGCTCTGGCCAGCTTCTCAGCGTAGTATGCCACTCTGTGGCAGTGCTCACCGGTTCTCCTGTCCTTTGAGAAAAGTGCCTTCGCCAGAGCAAGCACAGATTCATTTCCCATCTCTATCTGCTTATTTGCAAGCTCAAGTGCTGTTTCCGTCTCTCTTGCGCGTCCTCCCAGGATTATCTCAGTAATCAGCCAGGTTACAAGACCGATCAGGATCAGAAGCGCCAGAACCATACCTGTATCAAATGTCATTTCGTTTTTCCTTAAAAAATAAACTTTTTCTAAAGTATATATCACCTGCCTTTTTTAGTCAATAATATTGACAAAATAGGCCTCTGGTAGGGCTGCCATGAGCCAGATATCACCCCAGCATAATTCTGATATCCGCTACCTTATCCTTATTCTCTATCAGTGCTCTGCTTATAGACACTGAGTCACTATCATGCGAAAGCTCATTACCATTGAGAAAAGCACCGCTGATCTGATAGCTTCCTGCATCCTTTTTCCCAGGATTCTCTATGATCACATTGATACGGCTCCCTGCAAATGGAAGGGAGATCTCTGCTGCTCCGTCAGCATCGAACTGGTCTGCACAGAGTCTCGGAGTGATGACCAGATCTCCTGCCACACCCTTTATACCATACATCTCCTGCACAACAGTCATCATAAGCCAGCTGGCAGCGCCGGTCAGGTAATTGTACATTCCTCTGCCATCAGAGCTGAAGTATTCTGGAACTCCCGGATAGATGCGGCTCTTCTCAAAGTTCATGGCAGCATCTGTAAGAGTCTTTATTGCCTTCCAGCCTTCCTTAGCAAAACCTCTGCCATAGAGTGCATTTGCAAACATAACAGTCATGTGTGAGAAAACGGCTCCATTCTCTTTTTCTCCATAGGCGAATCCGAACATCCTGCCCAGATCCATCTTAAGCTCATGGAAGTCTGTATTCAGGCGGTATCCGCCGATCTCTTTTCTATACAGATAGTCATCACAAGCCCTTACAATGTCAGCTACCTGCTCATCACTTGCAGTACCGCTCATTATCGCAAATACCTGTCCTGTAAGCATCATCCTGACGCTTCCATCCTCCTGCACACCCTCGACACGACGGCCTGAATTATCATAGTAGCTGTTGAACCATGAGTCTGAATCTGTCCTTATCCACTCCTGCCTTCTCAGGAAATTCATAAGCCAGTCAGCCTTTTCTTCAAGGCTATCAGCAAGATGATCAAGAGACACATCAGTCCTCTCATCGCTTATATACGGCTGTACATACGACAGATATGTCTTGAGAATACCTGTCTTGCTCTCAACAGACTCATACTTCTCTGCTCCTGTATCAAGAAGTGTAGTGAGTGCCCGTGGTATCGAAATTGTATAAATGCCTTCCTTTTCTGACAGATATCTGCAAAGCTTCGACAGTCGCTTTAGATTGCCTGCGTATGCAAAAGTAAATGCAACACTCTCACCATTCTCATCTGCCATGTCCAGCGCATCATTCCAGTCTGCTCCACGCAGACGAATGATATTGTGCTGACCCACTTCATAGAAGGCAGTCAGATTCTCGATCAGGATGTGCTCAAGCACTGTGCCTTCAACGATATTTCCATACTTATCCACAAGCAGGGTTCCGTTCTCTTCCTTCCATTCATTATCCTTCTCTGTTCCGCGGAAAATCTCACGATCCTGGAAATACGGAACCTTTTCACTAAGAATAGAGAAGTCACCGGTCTGATTCAGATACAGCTCGATTGTAAGGAAGGGCCACATACCATGATCCATCCACACACGGGCGATTCCGTTACGGTCTGCCTTGAACTCGCCAGGATTGTCTCCTATGATAGTCGCATTGGTTCCATCAATGCGGACGCCTCCGAAATAGCTTACCAGATCATCCCCTACCTCCTTCGGATTCATCATCAGAAGCGACAGGGAATCCTGCCACAGGTCTCTCCAGCCTCTTCCACCTCTTCCATAATCATGATGAGGAAGAAACGAGCATCCGAAGATTCTCCTCAGAAACGGCTGGAATGTCACCCATTTCATGAGCTCATCAAAGGATTTATCACCCGTGTGATAGCCTATATTCACCTTCTTCTTCCAGTAGTCCTGCACCAGCTGAAGCTCGACTCTTGTCTTCATGCCATTGCTGAATCTGTCGATAAGCGGCGCAAGGTCCTCTCCCTCCGAGGTAATTCCGAGGAGAATAGTAAAGTCTGTTTCTTCTCCCGGTGCAAGGGTCACCCTTTCAAATGCAAATGCGCCAACTGCTTCCTTTCCGGCAAAGTCCTGACCGGACACCACACCCTGCAGATCTCTGTATATTGCTCCTGGATGAGTATAGGTTCCGCCCTCTCCCAGGTAGATATCTACTGTCGGGAAAAACTCTGTCGGTGCCTTTCCATCACCAGTGACTCCAGCGACAAAATATGATGTATGATTCTTCTTGTGTCCTCTCTCATCAAATGACATCGTAGGTGTCACGACTACGCCATACTCCTCAGTACTGATCCTGTGAAGCATCGAAGTCACATTCCTGTGATCACGGATATTATCAGCGCTTCTTCCATATATAGGAACTGCTGCTACAGGAGTAAAATCAAGGGGACCATCTGAGGTATTCTTTATTTTCACATACATGACCTCTGCATTCAGATCATCCGGCACAAAGGAGGTGATCTGAGACTTCAGCCCATACTTCCTCGAGGAACGCTCCATAGTCTGCCACATGAAGCCTGCCGTGATCTTAGAATCATCCTGGGCCTCAGTAAACCTGTCATTTTCTGCCTCTGCAGAGCTTCCGGCCGCCGACCAGGCCTGCCCATCGCCAGTCTTCACCCAGAAATTCCTGGTGCTTCTGTTGTTGTGCAGGTTCTCAGAGCTCACCGGCTCCAGCAGAAATGAAGTCTGATCAAGCTTCGAATCACCACCGAGATTCGGAGCCATACTGCTCTTCAGGCCCTTTTCCCCAGCCAGTGGGAAATACAGATAGCTATAGTCCTCCGGTCTCTCAAGTTCAAAGGTACCATCCTGATCTGTAAAATGTATTCCGTCCATAGTTGATTTCCTCCTATTATGCTATAATCCATATATGGAAAAAAAATTTGAGCACTTCGAAATAAAACAGGATAATGATGAAGAAAAGCATCGCGCTGCATCCGAAGAGTCTGCTTTTCTTGAAGCCGTATCTCATGGCAATATCGAGGCCGTGAAAAAGAACTGCGAAGCCCGCAGGTTCTCAGAACCTGAAGGCCTTGGTCAGCTGTCTCATGATCCGGTCCTTAATATCAAGTATCACTTTGTGATTACCTGTGCCCTTGTATCCCGCGCCTGCATCAGATCCGGAATGATCGAGGAGCAGGGCTTCCGCCTGAGTGACTACTATATCCAGCAGCTCGATAACCTTACGACCACCTCCGAGGTCGAACAGCTTCATGATACGATGGTCATTGACTTCGCTACGAAGATGCGAATGACTAATGACAGCCTTCGTGTATCAATGCCTATTCAGAATGCACTGAACTATATCTACATCCATCGTAACGACCCCATATCTGTTGAAGAGGTGGCAGATAATGTAGGGATATCTACCGGATATCTGTCACGACTATTCAGGAAGGAGGTCGGTGTATCAGTAAGTGAATACGTCCGCCAGAAAAAAATCGAAACAGCTACCAATCTGCTGAAGTACAGCCCGTATTCAATGGTCGATATAGCAAACCGCCTGTCATTTTCGTCACAGAGCCATTTCATCCAGGCCTTCAGGAAGGTCATCGGCACCACTCCGCTCAAATACCGTGAGAAATATGGCAGATCAGAGTGGAATATCGATGATTCCCAGTCATGGTTATGACATCTGAAGAACTATCTCATTATTTCTTTCTGCGAGAAGTGCTGCATCGATGTAATTACCCTCGAGTGACCTTCCATTGAGCGTCAGCTCCTTATATCCTGACTCTGCATGGTTCGGATTCTCTACTGTGATATGCAGATGCTTTCCACGGAAGTCCTTGTCGATCTCGAAATGATCCCAGTCCTTCGGAACAGATGGAGCGATTCTGATTCCACCGATGTCAGGTCTGATACCAAGGATTCCCTCTACACATCCGACCATCATTGTAGAAGCTGTACCCGTGAGCCAGTGTACATGGCTTTCTCCTGCATGAGGAGAAGCCTTTCCTTCGGTGAACTGACCATAGCAGTATGGCTCGAGCTTTCTGATCTCTGCCTTATCATTCTGTGCTGATGGTGCATTTTCATACCAGTACTCGAATGCCCTGTCACCATGTCCACGGAGTGCCTCTGCAAGGATGAGCCAGCCCTGAGTCTGGGAGAACACTCCTGAGTTCTCCTTTGTTCCCTTATTGTAAATGACTGCAAGCGCTCCATCAAAGGCATGCTCATGATAAGGCGGATCCATAAGGATTACACCATACGGGGTATCAAGCTTCTCATGAACATTCGTGAGAGCCTTCTCTGCCTGATCATCTGTTGCCAGGCCACTGATCACAGCCCATGATTGTGGATTGAGCCACATTGATGCTTCCACGGCATCCCTGTTTCCGACAGTTTCACCCTTCTCTGTATATCCTCTGATAAACCTGTCCTCATCCCAGAGCAGGTCATTTATCTTCTGTCTGTATTCATCTTCTTTTTCACTAAGGAAATCCACATACTTCGTATCATTTTCGTATGCTGCGAATACCTTCAGGATTCCGAGTGCATAATAGAACTGGAGTGCAACGAATGCCGACTCTCCATCTGCTCCGAGTCTCAGGCAGTCATTCCAGTCTGCATAGAGTCCTGCCGGAAGTCCATGCTTTCCCAGATGATTCAGAGAGAAGTCTATGGCTCTCTTCAGATGCTCGTAAACGGTTGCTCCGTCCTTATTTGCAAAAGGAAGTACCTCCTTCAGGAAATCGACATTTCCAGTCTCTGCAATATACTTATAAATAGTTGGGAAAAGCCAGAGCGCATCATCTGCCCTGTATGCCGGATGTCCTGTCTCCTGCACGTATGACTGGTCATCAGGTGTATCCTCATGTCCCGGATTGTGAGTGAACTTCACGAGAGGAAGTCCGCCGCCGTTATCTACCTGAGCAGTCAGCATGAAGCGGATCTTCTCAAGAGCAAGCTCAGGATTCAGATGAATGATTCCCTGGATATCCTGTACCGTATCTCTGTAGCCGTAACCATTTCTGAGTCCGCAATATACGAATGACGCTGCACGTGACCAGATGCAGGTCATGTAGCAGTTGTATGCGTTCCAGGTATTTATCATCGTATTGAACTCCTCTGAAGGAGTCTTCACCTGGAAGGCCCTGAGCCTGTCACCCCAGATTGTCTTTATCTCATTCCATTCCTTATCAATAACAGCACAAGCATCCCTGTAAGAAGCGATTATATCCGCTGCAGCCTTATCATCATGCTCACCCAGGATGAAGGCTACTGTCTTCTCCTCGCCCGGCTTTAATTCTACTACTGTAGAAACTGCTCCGCAGCAATAGCCATTGTATGCATCAGCATTGCCAAGGTCGCCGTTCTCAACCCCGACCGGATTATTGTATCCGTGGTAATTGCCTATGAACGAATCCCTGTCTCCACTGTATGAGGATACTTCTCCACCTGCAAGTCCGAAGAATCTCTCTGTAACCAGCTTGCCGTCTACCTCATCACCCTTTGCTGTCTCGGCATCAAGATTGCCATGAAGCTTCTGCATCACCCGGTTGTCTCTGAACTCAGTGCTCGTGATGAACTGTGAATACTGGAGATTTACGCTGTCCTGCTCGTAATTATCATGATTCGTGAATTCTGCGTAGCCTGTCAGGGTAAGCTTTCTCGTGGCATCTGAAGTATTCTTTACCTTAAGTCTCCATACCTCGTAAGCCTTGCCCTCTGGGACATAGTACAGGGCCTCCGAATGAATCCCGCTGTAGTCTGATTCGAATACTGTGTAGCCGAGTCCGTGACGGCAGATGCTCTTATACTCACTCAGATTCTTGCCCACTGGCTGCCATGATGCTGACCAGTAGTCCCTGCTCTCATTGTCCCTGATGTAGATATATCTGCCAGGCTTGTCCTGCCCATTGAAGATATATCTGATGATCCTACCGTTTGCACCGCTCTTTACGAAAGAGTATCCACCTGCGTTATTCGATATGATGGCACCGTACTCCGGTGATCCGAGGTAGTTCGCCCAGGGCTTGGGTGTGTCCGGTCTGTCTATAATATACTCCCTGTTCTTTTCATCAAATGATCCGTATCTCATATTTCCTGATTCCTTTCATATATCAGTTTAACCTACTAATGCTATTATCCTATTTCGGAATCAGAAAATATACTATTATTCATACCAAAAATATCAGATTTATGATATATTTCCGGCCGCATCCTTACATATTTTTTCACCAGTATTTTTTCATTGCGTCAGCTTTCCGCAAAGTCAGTATCCATTACTGCATTGATCTGATATCCCGGATACGCTTCTTTTATCCTGTCAATCACATTTTGAAACGCGATATTCCTGTCAGGTGCATCGAAGCTGACCACGAGATCGAAGCGTATTGTCTTCTCTTCTTCATTCAGGTAGAAGCCGTGCATCTGAAGAATGTAGGGATCCTTATTCGCGATTGACAAAACATTTTTCCTGACCTCTACTATATGCGGGTCCTTCGTATTCAGTGAATAAACGCTGATTGCCGTGAGGATCACCTGATGCTTCAGATATACACCTAATGTTATTTTTCTCGTAAGCTCATCTATCTGAGATGCTGAATATGTGTCAGGTACCTCGATATGAAGTGAGCCATTATATGCGTCCGGGCCATAGTTATTGAGCACCAGGTCATATACTCCACTCACTCCCGGATACTTCATGACGGTCTTCTTAATATCTCTCGCGAGATCCTTGTCTGCACGCTCACCAAGGATTTCTGAAATCGTCTCACGCAGCATATCGATACCCGACTTGATGATGACAACTGAGATAATGGCAGCAAGCCACGACTCAAGAGATACGTTTGTAATGATATAGATGACTGCTGCTACAAGGGTAGATGCTGAAATAACTGAGTCAAGAGTAGCATCCTTTCCTGAAGCTACCAGCGAGTCAGAATTCACCCTATGGCCCATGCTTTCCACATATCTGCCGAGAATAATCTTTACAAGAACTGCTGCCGCCACTATCACAAGAGCAATAGTCGTGTAATTTGCTGCCTCAGGATGAATGATCTTCGTGACTGATTCCTTAAGCGAGGTGACACCTGCATATAGAACGATGACTGAAATGATCATTGCACTCAGGTATTCTATTCGTCCATAGCCGAATGGATGCTTCTTGTCCGCAGGCTTACCGGCAAGCTTTGTTCCTACAATCGTGATGACTGAGCTTGCTGCATCTGAAAGATTATTCACCGCATCAAGGGTGATTGCGATAGATCCTGATATCGTTCCAATTACAGCCTTAAATACTGCAAGAAATACATTAGCCAGGATTCCTACAATACTTGTCTTTACTATCTGCCTGTCTCTGCTGTCTGCCTGTGACAGTGCATCTGCCTCAGTCTCCTGTCCTTCTGCGGCTGCCATGCCGCATATCTTTTCCTTAACGGCTGCCATTATACGTTCTCCTTTTCAGATTCATCTAGTGAATCGTCTCATTCATGCTGCCGGTCCTGTAACCGGTCAGATCCATTGTCACATAGGTGAATCCATATGACTTGAAGTCATCTGTGATCTTTCTCCTGTATTTCAAAACCTTGTCCAGGTCATTCTCATCGACCTCAATCCTTGCCAGATTATCTCCATGAATTCTGACCCTCACCTGATGAAATCCGAGATCAAGAAGGAGCTGCTCTGCCTTATCAACCATTGAAAGCTTCGGAACAGTAATCTCCTCGCCATATACGAATCGCGATGACAGACACGCGAAGCTCTGCTTGTTCCAGGTAGGAAGGCCAAGCTCCTTCGACAGTTCTCTTATCTCATTCTTATACAATTCTGTATGTCTCAGCGGGCTCCTGATTCCAAGCTCGGCCACCGCCTGAAGTCCCGGTCTGTAATCACCGTTGTCATCCATATTGGAGCCCTCGGCGACAGCTTCGATTCCATTCTCCCTTGCGAGCTCAAGAATCTCTGTAAAAAGCTCATGCTTGCACAGATAGCATCTGTTCGTCGGGTTGTGAGAGAATCCCGGAATCTTCAGTTCCTCAGAATCCACCTCGAAATGTCTGATGCCCTCCTTCTTACAGAAATTCTCTGCCTCATGCAGTTCCCTCTTCGGGAAAGAAGCGGACCTCGCTGTCACAGCAATGCACCTGTCTCCAAGTACATCATGTGCGGTCCTGAGTAAAAATGTAGAGTCCACTCCGCCTGAAAAGGCGACAGCCACTGAGCCAAGTGAACGAAGGTAATCTTTTAAATTGATATACTTTTCTTCTGCGGTCATGGGTGCTATTGTAACGCATTTTTATTCTGAGAACAATACCAGAATAATAATTTTCTATTAAGCTTTCATTATCAGCACGTCTTTTGGATCTTCCCGACATATATCGCTTACCAGAGGTTCACTTATGATATGGCTCATGACTTATGATCCGGTACGACCTGTAGATCTGCTCTAAGAGTATCACTCTCATCAGTTGGTGGGGGAAGGTCATCCTTGAGAAAGACAGTGCATAGTCCGCTCTCTTCATCACCTCATCTGACAGCCCTAGGGAACCGCCGATCACAAATACTATATGGCTCTTTCCCCAAAGGCCCAGTCTCTCAATCCTGGCCGCAAGTTTCTCTGATGTCAGCATCTCTCCCTGGATTGCAAGGGCAATGACATATGATGAGTCCGGTATCTTCTCAAGAAGCCGCTTCCCTTCTGTCTCCTTTATCTTTCTCTCTTCTGCATCTGAAGCATTCTCCGGAGTCTTCTCGTCCTTTACTTCCACGATATCAATCTTCGCATAACGTGAAAGGCGCTTGCTGTATTCAGCAAGTGCCTCTCTGAAAAATTTTTCCTTTATTTTGCCAACACAGGCTATTGTAATCTTCATATCAGTGATGGAACAGTCTGATTCCTGTAAATGACATCACCATGTCATACTTATCGCAGACATCTATGACATTGTCATCACGGATCGAGCCGCCCGGCTCAGCTACATATTTCACACCGCTCTTGTGTGCTCTCTCGATATTGTCTCCGAATGGGAAGAATGCATCAGAACCAAGAGCCACGTCCGTATTCTTGTCGAGCCATGCTCTCTTCTCTTCCTTCGTAAACACATCAGGCTTCTTAGTGAACACATTCTGCCACGAACCTTCTGCGAGCAGATCCTCATACTCATCTCCGATGTAGAGGTCGATTGCATTGTCCCTGTCAGCTCTGTGCACATCGTCCTTGAAAGGTAGCTCAAGAACCTTCGGGCACTGGCGAAGCCACCAGTTATCTGCCTTACTTCCTGCAAGTCTGGTGCAGTGGATACGTGACTGCTGTCCTGCTCCGATACCTATAGCCTGACCATTCTTTACGTAGCAGACTGAATTACTCTGCGTATACTTCAGTGTGATCATTGAGATTGCCAGGTCTCTCTTTGCAGAATCAGGAAGATCCTTATTCTTCGTCACGATATTGTCGAAGAAATCAGGTCCGATATGAAGCTCGTTTCTTCCCTGCTCGAAGGTCACGCCGAATACCTGCTTCTTCTCGATGGCAGCAGGCACATAATTCTCATCAATCTGAATGACGTTGTAATTGCCCCTTTTCTTATGCTTCAGGATCTCGAGAGCCTCAGGCTCATATCCAGGCGCGATCACACCATCTGATACCTCACGCTTGATGATCTCTGCAGTAGGAACATCACAGACATCTGAAAGTGCGATGAAATCTCCGAATGAAGACATACGGTCAGCGCCTCTCGCTCTTGCATAAGCATTTGCAAGTGGAGAGAACTCCATATCCATGTCATCGACCCAGTATATCTTTCTCTCGACATCGGAGAGCGGAAGTCCTGTAGCAGCTCCGGCAGGCGATACATGCTTGAATGAAGTAGCACTTGCAAGTCCTGTAGCCTTCTTCATCTCTGATACAAGCTGCCAGCCATTCAGGGCATCAAGAAAATTGATGTAGCCCGGTCTGCCATTAAGCACAGTTACCGGAAGGTCTGAACCATCTTCCATGTAGATTCGTGATGGCTTCTGATTGGGGTTACAGCCGTATTTTAACTGAAATTCTTTCATAATGATGATCCTTTCTTATTGCACCAAATTCACCACACATTAATGATTCTTATTCACTATTCTCATCTCATATCTCCTCGTCTCTATATCTATGAAACGTACGAAGAGCGACACTTTATTATCCTCATTCAGATTGTTCCATACAAGATCTGTAAACTCATCAATATCGCCACGGATCTCTACAGGAGTCGGCTCTCCTTCGAATGAAGGAAGCGGATTGCCATCACCCATGTATGTATGAATGAAACGACCCTCACCAGCCTTTGGCTTGTCATAAGAGAATGTGTATCTGTCAGTGCATGACGGATCCATCAGATCGCTCTTAAGAATTGACATCTGATAAGAGAACTCGCCTTTATCCACATGCAGATCAGCAGAAATACGAGGAGTGTAGTTCGGCTCATCAGGCTCTGCTTCACGGCTCCTGAGTGACTGCTCAAACGTAAGTCCCTTGTTCAGGCCCTCGAATACAGTATCGGTCTGATCGCCGTTCGTCACGATCGTATCATTTCCTGTCACCCTGACCGGGGCATAGATGATAAGCGACGGATCCTCGAGCTTGCTTGGGTCAAAGGCCTCTGTCCTGATACCTTCATCCTCGGATTCCACGAAGATACGATTTCTCGAATTCGATGACCGCCCCATGATGAAATAAGCTGTCACCGCATATTTTCCATCGGCTGATTTTCCAACTACTATTCCGCGGCCCGGATATTCATTCCCAGCCAGTTCTTTTTCAAGTGAAACTAGTTTCAATTTTACCTCCTGTACTCTAGTGCTGCGCCTCGCCCCCACATCAGTTACCTAGGTATAAAGATGTACTTCAACACGAAGAGCACGGCCAGAATGTACATCAGGACCGTAACCTTCTTCTTTTCCTTCATAAAGCAATTGCAAACCGTATTGATCACAACATAAGAGATGATGCCAATTGAGATACCCTCTGAAATGCTGTAGAACAATGGCATTGCAACAACTGCGAGATATGCAGGAATAGCTTCACGATAATCATTGAAGTCGATCTTGACGATAGATGAAAGCATCAGAAATCCTACGAATACAAGAGCCGGTGAAGTAGCAAATCCCGGAATAGCTGTAAAGACCGGTGAGAAGAACATAGCGATCAGGAACATGAGTCCTGTAACTACAGAAGTAAGTCCGGTACGTCCGCCTGCACCAACTCCAGAAGCTGACTCTACGAATGTAGTAGTTGTTGAAGTACCAAATACAGCACCAACTGATGTAGCGCATGCATCAGCCATCAGGGCACCCTTGATGTGAGGGAGCTTTCCATCCTTATCAAGGAATCCGGCCTTTTCAGAACATCCTACAAGAGTTCCGATAGTATCGAAGATATCTACAAACAGGAATGAGAAAACTACAACGATGAAATTGAACACACCCTTGTCATTCATTGTAGCAAATCCCTTGAAGCACTGTCCGAATGTATTACCGAACTTGGAGAAATCAGTGAAAACACCTGTCGGAAGAACTGAATAGAATCCATTCTTCGGATCCGGTACATAAATGCCGGCAGCCTGGAAGATCATTCCAAGTACCCAGGTAGCAATGATTCCGATAAGAACAGCACCTGTGATTCCTTTGATATAAAGGATTGAGATGATCATAAGACCGATCAGGGCAAGAAGTGCAAATGAACCAGCCTGATGCCAGTTGGCTCTGAAGTCTACATATGTGACATAAGTTGAATCTGAATTGGCAATGAGCTTACCATCCTGAAGTCCGATGAAAGCTACGAAAAGTCCGATACCAGCAGAAACACCTTTCTTCAGTGTGGCTGGAATAGCATTGAAAATTGCCTCACGGACATTAGTAAGTGAAAGGATAATGAAGATAATACCTTCGATAAATACTGCTGCAAGAGCTACCTGCCAGCTGTATCCCATGTTTCCACAGACTGTAAATGCAAAGAATGCATTGAGTCCCATGCCCGGCGCAAGCGCGAATGGATAATTCGCCATGAATGCCATACACAGTGTACCGAAACAGGATGCCAGACAGGTCGCAATAAGGATTGCTGTCGGATCCATTCCTGCATTAGACAGGATACTTGGATTAACTGCGAGTATGTAGGCCATCGTCATGAATGTAGTAAAACCAGCCATGACCTCGGTCTTTGTGTTTGTTCCAATTTCCTTCATGTGGAACATTTTCTCCAGAGCGCCGCCGCTCTGCTTTGTTGCTGTGTTTCCAGCCATTTTGATAGTTCCTCCAATAATATAAAGAGTTTATAGGTTTCGTGAAAATTATAAATTACTGAAAAAAATCTGTAAAGCTGAAGATTAATTCACCTATACAATTTATCATATATGTAGCAAGGTATGGCTAACTCAGTTGCCCTTAGCCTCTTCAAAAAGCGATCTCGTCAGCTTGTAAATATCATTTGCCTTCTTCTGTACCCTGAAGCTTCTCTGAAGAGCGATATTATACTCATTCTTGTCAGGTGATTCCGCAAAGGCCTTGTACAGACGTGCATACTGAACAGTTCTGAGACCAACTGGCTTGACAGCAGCCCTTATTTTCTTCTTGAGGGACTCAGAGAGATCAGCGTGTCCCTGCAGTTCAGGGCTCTTACTCTCCTGTTTCTTTGCAGGTTCCTGTTTTTTTGAAGTTTCTGTCTTCTTAGCCGATTCCTGCTTCTTCTGCGTCTTTGCCGGGGCTGCCTGCTCTGCAGGTTCTTTTGCAAATGCTGCTCTTGCCTTATTCAGCACATCCATCGATACCTTTACCGGATTCACAGGATCCTTCTTCTCGTTATTCTTCTGCACCTCTACAGGATTCTTACCTTCTTCTGCAGAATAGATAAAGAACACCGCATCACTTCCGGCATTGCTCTGGATCTCCTTAAGTCCCTTTTCACCAACAGATGCATAATCAATAATGTAAACGCTCATTTGAATCTCCTTTTTTGCAAAATCTTTATATACTATAGCGTAATTCAGCAAAAAAATAAAGAGCGGTTTCCCGCTCTCTGATAAAATCTGAAATAAGAAAAAAGAATCCCTGTGTCACGATCTGATGGAAAGTGTGTCCGTGTCACGGTCATAATAGTAGATCCGGTCCGACAGGATCTCGTCATCCCGGACTATTGATGAATTCACATCCATAAGCATGTCATGCAGCTCATCAGCCGGAATGCACAGACTGTCAGGAACCAGAAGCACCTCATGAATCGAAGACGGAATTATATGGAAGCTGCATCCTATACGATCTGCAAAGTCAGACAGTACATGATCATACAGCATCGTGCTCGCGCCATATTGTCTCCTGTTGTTCGACATCACATAGAAGGTCTGGTAAAAGTCACTATCCGAAAGCCCCAGTACATTCTCAATGCTTTCTATACTCAGAGGAAAAAGCCTCTTAGCCGTAGTGACAGAGTCCTGCATAAGCTGATCCTTATCTATCCTCCATTCTCTGAGCATATCCTCGCTTACCGTAAATGAAACGATCTCATCCCCCTCCGATCGTATCACATAGATAAAAACCATCTCTACATCCAGAAATGACTGATGCGGTACACTCGCAATCCAGTCTTCATTTCTGTCACGGTTCACCAGCTTCGGAATGATGTGGCTCTTCGCGTATTCGTACCTTCTGATGTCATCCTCATCCACAACATCACCATTTGAATAGCGGACAGAATCCTTGATATTCTCAATAATCTCAGCGAATGACATCCCGCTTCTGTACTTCTCATAGAAGTATGAAGGATAGAATACCGGCGAAAGATTTCTTCCCGGAATGCTGATCGAATAAGCATCAAGAGTCGCGCCATTGTGTCCTCTGATCCCTCTCGGGCTGATGCTGATCCCATCTCCGAACTCCGTATCAAGAGTATTCATCAGACGTGTCTTAAAAGTATCATATTCAATTGTATTATTCATTTTGCCTCCAGACAGAAAAGAGGCAGAGATTCAGAAACTTCTTAACTTATATCATGACAGGGATGAGTCTGTCAACAGTTTCTCTTCTATTTTCTCGACGATGTAGAGTCTCGATGAATAGTCGCACATCACGCGGGTATGCTCATTATAGCCGGTTCCTGTAAATGCCGGTGGCAGGTTGATTCCCGCATTCATAAGCAGTCCTCCCGATACATTTTCTTCGAGAATCTCGCAATGCATTTTTACAAAATGAGCCACTGCACTCTCCATTACTGAGCCCGGCTTTATATGAACCGGAGCCATCTGATTGATCATCGATCCGAAGGTTCTGACATCTATATCCATCGGCATATTGTAAACATGGTACCTCGCATCAGGATCGAGTCCCCTGAACTTCAGATTCTCATATCTGATGCCAGGCTTTGTCTCCTTCACGAGCACCATGCCGACAGCCTGCGAAGCATCCGGTGCCGTCACAACCCATTTGACAGAATTCTCCTCATCGCTCATGCGATAGAAATCACCATACTGCATCGTATGACGGAGTCTCTTGTACATCTCCACATATCCATGCAGTTCTTCTATTTCTGAAGAACTCATATCAAGGGGATTGACCTCCATACCAAAGCTCGTAAAAGCAGCTACATTGAATCTCGTATTGAGCGGTGTATTCCGAAGCGTCTGGTGATTCGGGCATGCACTCACATGGCCACTCACACAGCTCATCGGATATCCACAGCTGTATCCCTCCTGGATTGTCAGTCGGCAGATGGCTTCCGAGTCGTCTGAACCCCAGATCTGAGGGAAATATGAAAGGATTCCGAGATCAAATCTGTTGCCTCCTGAAGCGCATCCCTCGAACAGAATATGCGGATATTTTTTCACGAGAGTATCCATGATCTGATAGAGTCCCAGGATATAGCGATGGAACAGCTCTCCGGCACTCTTTTCCTTCAGATACGGTGAATATACATCTGAGAAAATGCGGTTGTAATCCCACTTCACATAATCAATAGAAGCTGATGAGAAAACACTGCTCATCGCATCTATCACATACTGCACAACTTCAGGATTCGACAGATCCAGTAATCTCTGGTGGCGTCCCTCTGACTGATTCTTTCCAGGAATCTGTATGGCCCAGTCCGGATGAGCCCTGTACAGATCTGAATCGACATTTACCATTTCAGGCTCGACCCAGATACCATACAGAAGTCCCATTCCATGAATCCTGTCGACAAGATATGACAGCCCGTGAGGAAGCTTCTTCGCATTAACAGTCCAGTCACCCAGAGAACTCTTGTCATCATTACGGTTCCCGAACCAGCCGTCATCCATCACAAAGAGCTCAGCACCAAGGTCCTTACCCTTCTTCGCAAATGACAGAAGCTTCTTCTCATTTATATCAAAATATGCACCCTCCCAGGAATTGAGCACTACAGGTCTGTCCTTTTCTGCCCATTCTCCTGTCAGAATATGCTTCTTCACAAAGTCAGACATCATGATCGACAGATCTGAATACCCGCCGTCAGTGAATCCCATCACACATTCAGGTGCACTGAAAATATCTCCAGGAGCCAGATCAAAGCAGAATCCCGAAGGATTGATTCCTGTGAGAATCCTCGTCTTGCCATAGGCATTGACAGACACACTCTCATAGTGATTGCCGCTGTAGATCAGATTGCTGCCTATACAGCGGCCATGTGCTTCACTGCAGTCAGGATCTGCAACTATGATATACGGATTGGCCCTTGACGATGATGATCCGATGACTGTCGAAACAGTATAGTTCCCGGCAGAAACTATAGTATCAGTTCTATTCATCTCACGGGTCCATGCTCCAGTGAATGAAGTCACCTTGTAGCCACAGCCGAACACATCGAGCTGTCCTGACAGGAGCCTTGTGAGCTTCACATTCTGATCGGATACATTTTCAAAAGAAGCACTGCGGCAGATCACATCTGAATCTGAAAATACGGAGAAATACAGACGGAGCACATAACCATTGTTATTATCCTTCATCGTAAGTGTCAGAGTCTGCACCAGGCCGTCATCTGATACATGTGCCACTGGCAGACCATCTATCGTATTTTTGTCATCTGAAATAGATGCATCAGTCAGTACAAAATCAAGTGTCGTGCTGCCATCAGCCGACTGTGTCTCTACCATCGGCTCCCTGATATCGCCTTTTCCATAGGTACCGACCAGGAGCCTCACATCTTCAAGTGTATATGGATTCGGTTCTGAATTGTAGTCTATCGAATTGCCTGGTGGAAACTCATTCTTTTCCGAAAGAGCAAGTGCATCCTCAGCTGAATCAATCCTGATGCGGTTCCCATAATACACGGTCTCTATCTGACCCGTTGGAAGGGTCAGAAGAGCAAGGGTCGTATGAGGTGTGTCAAGTACAAAAGCGGTGCGGTCACCGCGAAGTTCTCTTATCATTTTAGTTTATCTCCATATGTGACTGACTGCCCCTTGATTCTTACTTATCAGAGTAGTTAGCACTTTTAAGAATGCTCTGTACCTTATACTCATTATAGAAATGAAGGATGATAGCGCCTGCTGCACAGAATGCTACAGCTACGAATGCTGCGATACGGTATCCACGACCTGTAGACAGACCTATCGTTCCAAGAGAAGTGAACAGAAGGATTGCAAGCGACTGTCCGATCTTCATTGAGAATGTACGGGCAGCGAAGAACATTCCATCATGGTTCTCACCAGTGGTTATAGCATCTGACCTGGCTATATCAGCTACGATAGTCTGCGGAATGATTCCAAGGATTGCCATCGGGAATGCTGCGCAGATCACGATCAGAATTCCGCTTACGATGCCCGGCAGTCCGAACATACCTGACAGACCTGTCAGAAGGAATACGATGCACATGCCACAGAATGCAAATGTAACGAGCTTTTTCTTCTGGATGTTCTTCATCAGCTTGTTGACTGGAACATAGCAGATAACTGACAGAAGAGTCATTGCAATATAAAGGATTGTAGAGTAGCTCTCAGGCAGCTTCATGAGCACTGTCACATAGTGCAGAAGTCCTGTCTGGAACATTGTGATACCTACCCAGTAGCAGATATCACTGCCCACGAATACTCCGAAGTTCTTATTGGAGAAGCATTTTACAAGTGATGAGAATGCCGAGCCCTCAGTAGGTACTACATCCACATAGTCAGGCTCCTTGATCGTAAGTGCCGGAATCAGGCAGCAGATGCAGGCAATGACAGCCATTACGATGAATACCACTCTCATGGCCCATACACGGCTTCCAACCATTGGTGTGATTGCGCTCCAGATTGTCGGTGCCATATATCCCATTGCTGATCCAAAGATGAATGTGAATGAAATGGCTGTAGAAATATCTGCCAGTGTCTTCTCATCTCTTGACAGCTCTGCGATCAATGCATTGTACGGCGTGCAGTAGATAGTCATGAAAAGATAGAACAGAAGCATCATCACAAGTACCCAGATAGCATTGATGACACCATTGGATCCAAGCTTTGAAGCAACCGGATTACCTGCTGTCGGACAGATATAAACCATGATTGTAATAAGTGCAAGAGGTATTGCAGCCTTCTTCATGAAAGGAATACGACGCCCTTTCGGGTTCTTGCTCTTATCAGACAGGTTTCCTATCCATGGATCTGTAATAGCATCAAATACACGGCCTATTGCATAGATTCCACCGATTATTGTAAATACCCCCAGAATCACTCGTCCCTGTGGAATGAAATAGATCATTCCTTCTTTTACCGACACATCATCAGGCTGATAAAACGACTCGATGAAATTGGTCAGGATGGCGCTCATTAATGACCATCCGAGCTGTCCTATGGCGAAGAGCCATATGACTTTCTTTGTGATTGGTTTCAGTTCTTTTGTTTGTGGCATAATTTATAACCTCCGTAAATGACTTTTGAGTTATGAGTTATGAGTTATGAGTTAAGAGTTAAGAGTTAAGAGTTAAGAGTTAAAAGTAATAAGTTATTTTAACTTTCATCTTTTAACTGCCAGCTTCACACAGTTGTAAGCTCCGTCATAGACACCGATCGACTTGTTCTTTTCGATAGCATCACACATACTTCCAATTAATCCTGCATCGTCCATCATCAGATAGATCATCTGAAGGACATGACCTATATCCCTTATCTCATACGTTCCATCACCCAGCTCTGCTGAATGAATGGCGCCCCACATCTCATGCTTTCCTACTCTTCTGATGAAAAGCTTCGGTACCGGATAGAATGCCAGCTCCGATGGCTTTGTGATCAGCCAGTCACAGCATCTCATAAGCAGATTCGTGATATATACAGCTTCGAAAATATCCTTATGATAAAAAGCGTGAACCCCTGTCATATCACCGTCAAGTGCATCATTTGCAAAGCCTGCTGCCTCAGCGAAGTTCTCAAAGTGCTCTGCTGAATGCTCCTTAAGTCCTGAAATCTTCTGAACCAGCTCATCCCAGACATTGCGGTAATCACCGACATTTACCATGACCGCAGCCTTGCCCTTGATCACATATGGGAGAAGGAAATGAATGATCGCTTCAAAGATATCTGCCTGTGCTCCGGCTCCTCCGATCGTAAGAAGGAATCTGACCGGCTTGTCACCTGTAAGTCTGTCCATTCTTCGCTTGCAGTCAGCCTCGATATTGCTCACCAGCTCATGGTCGATGTAATGACCGGTGTAGAAAACCTGATCCTCCGGAATCGGGTTCAGAACCTTTTTCCCATAGAAACCATTCAGCGTCCTGTATCCGAGATATGAATTGTGAGTCTGAACCGTGTGAATGGCTCCTTCCGCGAGATGCAGAGCCATCGGCCAGTTATCTGGAATCGCCTCGATGACACGCTTCATGCCTGCGTCAAGCGCTGACTGTGCAGGCCATGCGTGAGTTGCGATGACCGGGATCTCCTTCGGTATATTCTGATACACAGGTGCCATGAGCTTTGATGTCTCAAGGTCTGATGCATTGTAGGTGAGTTTCCTGAATCCTGTATAGTTGATCGGCTCCCATACAAGCTTATTGAATATAGGATTCCTGGAAAGTCTTGAACCAAGTGAATACAGATCATTCTGCTTCGTGATGATCTTCGTGGCTGCTGTCTTCGGGAAGGAATTCAGATCCAGCCAGTATGGCGTGTATCCCATCGAATAGGCTGCACTTGCCATAGCCATTGAAATACGGTAGTGACCGAAGCCCATGCGGATATTCGATACTATGATTCCCTTCTCCGTATCGAACTGCTCCTCATTCTCACCCTCGAGACGAATATCAACGACTCCCATGTAGTCATTAAGCGTCCTGTTCTTCCTCAGACGGACATTGTAATCAACATCCGCATCATCAGGGCAGCTCTTGCGATATCCCTTTGCTGACTTGAAAGAATTCTTTGCTTCCCTCGCTGTCAGCCTGTTTCCAAAGATCTCGTTCATAAAAAGAATAACCTCCTACGCTTTGATACCTTCTATCAGCATATCTGATAACCCGTCAAGTGCTTCCCCGTAATGTATTCCATACTTGTCAAGCTCACCTGTCGACAGGAACCTCTCAACTGCTGCCTCATATACCATCTGAAACAGATGCAGATCTACATCACGGAAGCAGCCTTCCTCTATCCCCTGCTTCACGATCCCGAGCGTCGTATCCCAGCCGCTTTCCAGCCTCTCTCTCACTGCCCTGTAAGCCTTCGGATACTTGTCCTTGTAATCATATAATGACGGAAAATCAACTCCTGTAAAGCTCTCCGGCATCAGAGACAGAACCCGTCTGAGCTTCTCTGTGGTGCCTAGGCTGTCGTCATTTACGACTTCTTCCTCACTTGCCTTGATCTGATCGAATACGTAGTTCACCAGATCATAGATCAGATGCTTCTTGTCCCTGAAGACTGTATATATCGTCTTCTTGCTCATGGAGATCTCTTTTGCCAGATCATCCATTGTAAACTTAATCCCCTTCTTGCGGTAAACGCTTACCGCCCCTTCAAGTATCTTTTCTCTTAACATTAGGCCTCCTCAGGTAAACTGGAAACTAATCTCTTTTAATTCCGTTTCCTATATGATAACAAAAATTCCCCGAAATGTCATCGAGGAATCTTTTACAAAATTACAATGCTGTTTTTGTGCAATATGCACAGATGAAAAAAGGGACAGGTCCCTTTTTCATCTTTTCTGAGATGTATATAGACTGGCCCTTCCGCTGCATGCGAACGCCAACGCTGATGCCACAAGGAAAAATGGTGCTGCGCCAGCGCCGAATATTTCAATGCCAATAATGAAAGCTGCTATCGGGCAGTTCGTGACTCCGCAGAAAAGCGAGACCATTCCTATTGCACATGACAGTGCCGGATCAAGTCCCACCAGATTACCAAGTGCAGCTCCAAGAGCAGCTCCGATATAAAATGACGGAACAATCTCTCCGCCTCTGTATCCGGCCCATACAGACAGAAGTGTAAACAGCATTTTCACAGCAAACTGCCATGGTGCTGCCTGTCCTTCCATGAACTGTGGGATAAGCTCTACTCCCGCACCATTGTACGTCTGGCCTCTGAAGATAAATGACAGCCCCAGAACTATGGCTCCCAGAACTACGGCATTCACATGGGGATTCCTGATACCAGGCTTGCATCTGTGCAGCAGTGTGACAAATAGCCATGCAACAATCCCGCATGCAGCGGCTATCACTATCATTGCGAATATATTAAGGCCTGTAAATGAAGCACTGCGCGCGAGCTTCATCTTCATATCCGGCGCACCGATTGCCCTGGCTGTAAATCTCGCCACATACGACGCCAGGATTGATGGTAGCAGCCACCTGAGACTCATCCTGCCTACTATAGCGATCTCCAGTGCAAAAACAGCTGCAGCCATAGGAGTTCCGAAAAGAGCTGAAAAGCAGGCACTCATACCAAGGACCACACACATTCTCTTCTCTTCATCTGACAGTCTGAATACTCTTCCAATATTGTACCCGACTGAACCGCCGAGCTGAAGAGCAGCTCCCTCACGGCCAACTGATGCTCCGCACAGATGAGAGAATACCGTCGAGACAAAAATTGCCGGTGCCATCCTTATAGAAACCGGTGTATCGGAATAGGTGGCTTCAAGCACACGGTTCGTACCACCATCGCTTTCCTTCTCAAGGTATCTGTAGAAGAGTGTGATAAGCAACGCTCCTACAGGCAGCAGAAGAAGAAAGGCCGGATAAGCCCTCCTCAGTCCTGTCGCACCTCTGATGCAGAGATAGAAGGCACCTCCGGCCAGACCAAGGATGAGGCCAAGGATTATCGCGATTATAAGTATTCTGATGATTCCGGTTATTTTCGATTTCATATTATTCAAATTTTTGAATTTGGTGAAAAAGGGACCCGTCCCCTTTTTCATACGTTGAAACAGCTGCCGCCGATGAACTCACGGATAAGGGATGTATTTGCAATATCCTCGGTCGGCATCGGAAGGAAGTAATCGAGAAGCTTCAGAAGACGCTTGGCCTCTGAATGCTGCTTGCTGGTCACAGGTATGCCATAGAGAAGCGGCTCCGCATATATCTTCAGGACCGCCATCTCGTAGATGAGCGCTGAATTGAACATAGCATCGGCTGATTCCTGGAAGGGGAAGATATTGTTTTTCTCACCACGATGCACTGAATCCCACATCGCTATCGTCTCCTCAGCTGTCGTGCCACGCGTCCTCGCATCACGGACAATACGTCTGATGAGACGTCCGTCAGTAGTGGACAGCGGATTGTGCTCATCAATTGAGAGCTGCGTAAGAGCTGATATATAAATCTTGTACTTCGATTCCTTCGGAAGTGAATAGCTCAGCCTGTCATTCAGGCCGTGGATTCCCTCAAGCACGAGGACATCATTCTCTGCCAGCTGCATAGGAATGCCCTCCGGCGCCCTCTTCTGCGCGACAAAATCGAATATCGGGAGTATAACCCTCTCACCCTTCAGAAGCCTTGTCATATCCTCATTGAACTGCTCTATATCAAGACATTCAAGGGCTTCGAAGTCACGCTCTCCATTCTCATCAACAGGCATCTGGTCATGATCGAGATAATAATTGTCAAGCGACACCGCATGAGGGTTCAGACCCCTGGCCTTGAGCTGTATAGAAAGCCTCTTTGAAAACGTAGTCTTGCCCGATGATGACGGTCCTGCTATCATTATGAACTTGCGGTTCCTGTCCGATGCTATCTCATTAGCCAGTGCGCCGATACGCTCCTCCATAAAGGCCTCCTGCATCAGGATCATCTCCTTTGTGCGTCCCTGCGAAATGGCATCATTCAGAGCCCCGACTGTATTTATATCCATCGCAGCAGCCCATTCCCTGGTACGCTTCAGCACAGAGAAAAGCTTCACCGGAGGATTGAATTCTCCTATCCTCCCGTCATTTCCCGGAAATCTGAGCACGAATCCGTCATCAAACGGCTCTATGTCGAAGGTCTTCAGATAACCGGTCGATGGGACCATATAGCCATAGAAATAGTCGTGGATCCCGTCGATCTCGTAGATATTAGTGCTTGAATTCGACCTGTAGTGCAGCAGCTTTTCCTTGTCAGGCATACCACCCTTTGCAAAAAGCTCTATTGCCTCTGAGGTCGGATAGGTATTCTTTGTGATCGGAAGATCAAGTGCGACTATCTCCTTCATCTTTTTCTTCAGATCCGAAAGCAGTTTCTTCGTGGTTCTCCTGCCTCCGCCAAAGGTACAGTAATATCCATCACCGATAGAATACTGTACGAATACCGTAGGCTTTTCTTCAGGGAAAAGCTCGTGGAGTGCCTTGTGCATGAGAAAAATAAGACTTCTCCTGTATGCTCTCTGCCCATCCTTATTGTCAGTAGTAAGGAAATCTATGCTTCCGTCCCTTTTCACATCATGTGTAAGCTCCGTGAGCTTTTCATTATATATTGCAAGCACCGCCTGCTCATAGTCTTCTCCGTAGACCTTCTTTGCCAGGTCTGAAAGCCTCTGACCGCGCGGAACCTCCTGCGTGTCACCGCCATTTATCCTTATTTCACAAAATTCCTGCATAGCTCTTCTTCTCCTTTCAGCTCCTCATACCTGGGACTGGAGACATCGATTCCTTCAAGTATTTCCTCAATGACTCTGATCCTTTTTTTCATACGGGCAATAAGCACCTCATCCCTGTGTGCAAGAAGGTACGGTCCGTATTTCATGGAAAAGTCGCTGCCATCTCCCCAGCCCTGTGCTGCCTCCGACGGCACCACCCTTATTATCTCATAATATTTCCCGGAGTCAATAACCGCTTTTTCTTCCTCAAGAGAAAAATCATTGTCCTGTAACCAGCATCTGACACTTGCTGCATCCGACTGAGGCGAAAGTATAAGCTCCTTTGCCTGCCTTGCCTTCCCCAGACCACTCTGAAGTATGGAGATAATAAGCGGGCCTCCCATGCCGCAGATCACTATGGAATCCACCGGTTCCGTGAGTCCTGCAAGGCCGTTGGAAAGCACTGTAGTTATTTTCTCTGAAAGGCCTGCTGCCTCTATATTCTCTGATGCCTTATCCAGCGGTCCTCTGTTCACATCGCACGCATAAGCCCTGGGTGCCCTGCCGTCCGATACCAGTGCTATTGACAAAAAAGCGTGATCGCAGCCAACGTCTGCAACCACGCTTCCATCAGTCACCAGATCATATACAGCTCCAAGCCTTTCTGATAACCTGTTCTTCATTATTCTAAATAATCCTTCAGCTTCTTGCTTCTGCTCGGATGACGGAGCTTGCGGAGAGCCTTGGCCTCGATCTGTCTGATTCGCTCTCTCGTGACATTGAACTCCTTGCCCACCTCCTCGAGTGTGCGGGCTCTTCCGTCCTTGAGTCCGAATCTGAGGATCAGGACCTTTTTCTCTCTAGGGGTCAGGGTATCAAGCACATCATTGAGCTGCTCTCTGAGAAGGGTATAGGTAGCAGCATCTGAAGGCACCGGCATATTATCATCCGGAATAAAATCTCCGAGATGCGAATCCTCCTCTTCACCGATAGGTGTCTCAAGAGACACCGGCTCCTGTGAAATCTTCTGGATCTCCCTGACTCTGTCAACCGACATATCCATCTCTTCTGCCAGCTCCTCAGGGGTCGGCTCACGGCCGAGCTCCTGAAGCAGCTGACGCTGTACACGTATCAGCTTGTTGATGGTCTCCACCATGTGCACCGGTATCCGGATCGTACGGGCCTGATCTGCAATTGCACGGGTGATAGCCTGACGAATCCACCAGGTGGCGTAGGTTGAAAATTTGTAGCCCTTCTTGTAGTCGAACTTCTCGACAGCCTTGATGAGACCCAGGTTTCCTTCCTGTATCAGATCGAGGAAAAGCATTCCTCTTCCGATATATTTCTTTGCTATCGAGACAACGAGTCTCAGATTTGCCTCGGCCAGCTTTTTCTTCGCTGCTGTCCTTACAGCCGGATCATCCGACTCCATATTCTTTGCCAGCTCGATCTCCTGGTCGGCTGTCAGAAGAGGTACCTTACCTATCTCCTTCAGATACATTCTGACCGGATCCTCGATCGACACACCCTCAGGCACCGAAAGGTCAATATTCTCGAGGTCTACCTCATCCTCCTCTGATGGGACGAAATCATCGTCCGGTTCAGGGATATCCTCATCAGAGTCGACATCATCCCTGAGTACGTCGACATTATTGCTCTCGAGAAAATCGAGTATCTTATCGAACTGCTTGTCGTTCAGATTCAGTCCATTGAAGTACTCCCTGATCTCATTGTACTCGAGGACATTCTTTTTCTTCTTTGCGATATCGAGCAGATCCTGAAGCTTCTTTGTGAAAAGATGCTCCTTCTCCTCTGTCGTCATGCCGTTCTTCTCTTCTGCGGCCTTTGCTGCCTTTGTATCAGCCTTCTTTGCTGCAGGCTTCTTCGATGTGGTAGATGTCTTCTTTGCTGTAGCAGCTTTCTTTGTCGTAGTAGCAGCCTTCTTTGCTGTAGCAGTGGTCTTCTTCGTAGCTGTGGTCTTCTTTGCCGCAGGCTTCTTTTCTGTAGTGGTTGTCTTCTTTGCTGCAGTAGTCTTTTTTGCTGCTGCCGTGGTCTTTTTCTCCTTATCCTCTGTCTTCTTCGCCGTTGTTTTCTTTATGGACTCAGCCATATAAGGTTCCTCCTTTATGCATCGGCTATTCTCAGTTTTGCAATCTTATCGAGCGATTCCTTCTCCTCACGTATCAGTTCAAAACGCTTCGTGTCTGTCGCATCAAGAGTACCAATCCGCCTATCGTATGCCTTCCTCACTACCCTTGACAGGGTCATGATGAATGCCTTTCCCTTATCTTCCTTCGGAGTCTCCTGAAGTGACCTGACATTCTCATGGAATATCCATGAAGCCCGGTTCTGATCCTCTACCTCATCAAAAGAATCTATTATGACAGCGGGATTTACTATCCCGTTTTTCTCTATCTGTCCATACATCTGTGCCGCTATATCGCGTAGTATGCCTTCATCGAAATCCTCCGGCTTCAGATAGTCAGCCATCGTCTGAAACAGATCCGGCCTGTCTGAAATCCATGACAGAAGTCTCATCTCATCCGGGTCATCCTTCCTGGCTACCGGCGCATCGGAATTCTCTGCCGGCCTTGTATTGATGCGGATCGGACGATTCATCTCCTCCGCTGCAAGCCGCCTGACAAGCGATCTCATGGCATCCACAGGAATATTGAATTCCCTGCACACCGTATCTGTATAATTATCTCTCTCGAGCTCTATATGGAACTCAATAAGCTTCCTTGCTGTCTCAGTCTCGAAGCGGGTCCTCTCCGCCGGGTCCGACATATCATACTGCTTCTGAAGCTGTCTTATCTCAAAGATAAAAAAATTCTCTGCTTCATCGATCCGCTTCTGATACTCATCTGCTCCGAGTGCCTTGATGAACTCATCAGGGTCCTTGTATGGATCCATGTGTATGACTCTCATCGTAATGCCCTTGGCCTTAAACATCGGAATCGCGCGCAGTATTGCATTCACTCCGGCCCCATCGCTGTCATACGACAGGTAAACGTTCTTCGTAATGCGTGCTATGATATCCACCTGCCCTGGCGTAAGGGACGTCCCAAGAGACGCTACTGCACAGTCAAAACCTGCCTGGTGCAGGGCTATGACATCCATGTACCCCTCACACAGGATAAAATAATTCCTCCGCGTACGTCTGGCCAGATTAAGTCCATAGAGATTGTAGCTCTTGTGGAAAATCTCTGTCTCAGGCGAATTGAGATACTTCGGCTTCCCGTCTCCCATGAGCCTGCCACCGAAGGCTATGACCTTGGAATACTGGTCCATAACCGGAAACATCGCCCTGTCCCAGAACTTGTCCTGCATACCATACTGCTCGGAAAAGGTCACGAGACCACTGTCACGGAGTATATCGTCAGAATAACCCTTTTTCTTAAGATACTCATACAGATCATTCGAATAGCTGTCGGAATACCCCAGGCCGAATTTCGTCATCGTCTCATCTGATAGTCCCCTGTTCCTGAAATATTCCAGACATTTCTCCCCTCTGGGACTGTGGAGCAGGCTGTAAAAGTAAACTGCTGCATCCTTCTGTATAGCAAGAAGTGTCTTCCTTCTGTCGTTCTTCCTCTTCTGCTCGCTGGTAAGCTCCTGCTTCTTCAGCGTGATTCCTGCCCTGTCCGCAAGTGCCTCTACCGCCTCAGGGAACGACATATGCAGGTAATTCTCCATGAACTGGTAGACAGTTCCGCTTGCCCCGCATCCGAAGCAGTGGTACATCTGTCTCGATGGTGACACTGAAAATGACGGTGTCTTCTCCCCATGAAAAGGACACAGCCCGAAGTAATTGCTGCCACTCTTCTTCAGCGGGACATACTCCTTTATCACATCGACTATATCATTGGCCCTGCGGACCTCTTCTATCGTGTCCTGGTCATAATAACTCAAATACCATCGACCTCCCAGGCCTTCGGAATGAAAAATTCTGAAAACTTCGTCCTGCAGTAGCTGTCCGTCATCCCTGCTATATAATCACAGATGACTCTCTCCTGTGTATCCCCGTCCCTGCCTATTGCCTCATAATACTTCTCTGGCAGTGCATCCGGATTATCATTGTAATACTCGAAGAGCATCTTTATCATCCTCTTTGCCTTGACCTCTTCGCCCTTGGCCTTGGGATTTTTATACACATTCCTGAAAAGAAATGCGCGGAGATCTGTGGCTGCCTGCCTGACCTCATCAGACATATGAATATCGGCCGTTCCCTCGCTGTTCATGATCACATCATGGATCATTGTATTCAGCCTTGCCTTCGCATTCATGCCAAGAGTCTTCCTGATCTCCATTGGGATGTCCTCTTCGGTGATGATCTCCCCTCTGATCGCATCATCCACATCCGCATAGATATATGCTATCTTGTCACTGATGCGCACCACGGCTCCCTCCGGCGTATGCGGAGTCCCCTCTGTCTGATGGTTCCTGATGCCGTCACGGACCTCCCAGGTGAGATTCAGTCCCTTTCCATCCTTCTCGAGCTTCTCTACTATTCGTACTGACTGTTCTGAATGAATGAAGCCTCCTAGCGTGCACTTATTCAGCACATCCTCTCCTGCATGTCCGAACGGTGTATGTCCGAGATCGTGTCCTAATGCTATAGCCTCAATCAGGCTCTCATTGAGTCTCAGGGCTCTGCCTATCGTCCTTGCATTCTGCGCTACCTCAAGCGTATGACTCATACGCGTCCTGTAATGGTCACCCATCGGATACAGGAATACCTGAGTCTTGTTCATGAGCCTTCTGAATGCCTTGCAATGGAGTATCCTGTCCCTGTCTCTCTGGAACACCGGTCTGATATCGCACTGCTCCTCTTCCCTGACTCTTCCTCTCGAATTCACTGACATCGTCGCGAACTCCGAGAGCTCGTCCTTTTCCATCTGCTCAATGCGTTCACGTATCAGCATATCATTCTCCTCTCCATCCCCGTATGCAGCTGTTCATGACCGGCTGCCTTTTTTAGACAAATAAAGAGCGGACTATTATGAAAAATAACCGCTCCTTTCTTTGTAGCCTTAACTGCCATTGTGTAATGCAGGAAAAGGGACTTGAACCCTCACGACTGCAATAGCCACAGGCACCTGAAGCCTGCGCGTCTGCCAATTCCGCCATTCCTGCAATTGTTCGTTTCGCACGAATACAGTTATGATACTACTTTTATATCATGTTGTCAATAGTTTTTTCAGATTGCTCCAAGAATTTTTCTTGCCGTATCCACCTGCTCCTGTGTGGGTGGGTTCACATCCTTCAGTGTATAAGGAATTCCGAGTTCCTCGTACTTATAGACGCCAAGAGTATGGTAAGGAAGCACCTCTACTCTCTTTACAGTCTTTAGGGTATCGATAAAAGCCCGTAGAGCCTTAAGCTCCTTTTCATCGGTCGTGATTCCCGGAACAAGCACGTGTCGGATCCACATGGGAACTCCGTTTTCTGACATCCAGACAGCCGCATCCAGGACATTTTTGTTTGTATGACCTGTAAGCTTTATATGCTCGTCATCAAAGATCTGCTTTATATCCAGCATGACCAGATCCGTGTATTTCATCAGCTCCTTAAACTTTGTAAAAAACGGCTCCTCTCTTGTAAATGGCCCGGCCGAGGTATCAAGGCAGGTGTTTATTCCCTTCTCGTGACATTTCCTGAAAAAATCCAGCAGGAAATCTATCTGAAGCAGCGCCTCACCACCGCTTACGGTAATACCGCCTTCATCTCCCCAGTAAGGCTTGTATTTAAGTGCTTTTTCTATAAGCTGATCGGCCGAAAGTTCCATCGGCTTTGTCTTTTTCGTACCATCAGGATTCCAGGTATCCGGATTGTGACAGTATCTGCATCTGAAGTTACAGCCCTGCAGGAAGATGACATACCTGATTCCCGGGCCGTCAACCGAGCCGAAGCTCTCCAGCGAATGTACTCTTGCTTTTATATCACTCATATTATTCCTTTTCTTACAGATGAAAGCACTCTCTTATGGCCTTATGCTCTCCGAGAACCAGAAGCGTCTCGTCCTCCCTCAGTATATCATCTGGAGAGACTGTCACATTCATATCGCCATTTTCCTTGATGGCCATGATGTTTATGCCGAATTTCTGGCGGATCTCAAGCTCCTTTACCTGCAGTCCGACCCATTCAGCCGGTACCTTTACCTCGAAGATGGCATGGTCGTCGTCGATCTTTATATAATCGAGAATGTAGCTTGATGTAAACCTGATCGCAGTCCATCTGGCTATCTGCTTTTCAGGATTTACGACCTCATCAGCTCCGTTCCTCAGCAGAAATTTCTCCTGAACCTCCCTGTCAGCCCTTGCCACAACAAGCTTTCCTCCCAGTTCCTTTAGAAGAGATGTAGTCTCTAGTGAGCTCTGGAAATCTCCTCCTATTGTCACTATGCATACATCGTAGTTGTTTACTCCGAGTGAATTGAGGAAATTCTCATTTGTACTGTCACCTATCAGGGCATCTGTCACAAAAGGAAGGGCTGCATTGACCCTGTCCTCATTTTTGTCAACTGCCATGACCTGATGGCCGAGTGTATTTATTTCCTTTGCGATAAGTGTCCCGAAATGTCCGAGTCCGATAAGCAGTATTGATTTCATTTTACCTCCATTTCCTAACCCACGGTAATATTTCCGAGAGGATATTTAAGTTCTGACCCCTCCCTGTATGAAAGAGCCGCATAAACCACAGTAAATCCTCCGACTCTGCCAAAGAACATAAGCAGCATCAGGATAATATGTGATACGACCCCTAGTCCCGGTGTCAGTCCGAGCGAAAGCCCTACCGTTGCAATTGCTGAAATAGCCTCGAAAGCACATTTTTCAAACGGCTGGTTTTCTATCAAGCTTATGATAAGAGCTCCTGATAGAAACAGGGTCACATACATAAAGAGTACCGTAGACGCCTGCTTTACCACCTCATCGTCTACCCTCCTGCCAAAGAGCTTGGCATTTTTCCTGCGCCTGAAAATGGCAAATGCATTTGCTGTAAGCACTGCAACAGTCGTTGTCTTCATTCCTCCAGCCGTAGAGCCAGGTGAGCCTCCGACCAGCATAAGAAGCATTATCATAACTCTTCCCGGATCAGTCATGCTTGAGAAATCCACTGTGTTGAATCCGGCTGTCCTTGGTGTTACTGCCTGGAAAAGGGAACACGAGAACCTCCTGACCAGATGCATATGAGAAAAATCAATAAAGAAAAACATGATCGTCGGTACAAGAATGAGGATAGCCGTCGATGCTATTATCACCTTTGTCTGCATCCTGTACTTATGGATCTTCAGCTTATAGGCTGCTATATCCTCCCAGGCCAGAAATCCGAGCCCGCCGGCCACTATAAGCACACATATGACTATGCTAAGATAGAGATTGCCTGAAAATGCACAAAGCGAGCTGAAGCTTCCTGTATGCCTGCCCATCAGGTCAAATCCGGCATTGCAGAAGGCCGATACCGAATGGAAAACAGCATACCATATGCCCACCGTCCCGAATCTCTTTACAAATACAGGTAGAAGCAGCACAGCCCCGGCCGTCTCTATCATGGCTGTAACCTTTATCACAAATCTGATAAGTCTTACCGATCCTCCGACCTGAGGCGTGGAAAGAGCATTCTGTATGGTCTGTCTCTGCATCAGACTGATCTTCTTGCCTGCCAGTAGTGAAACTACAGATGCCATAGTGATCACTCCAATACCCCCTATCTGTATCAGGATAAGTATTATTACCTGTCCGAAAAAAGACCAGTAGCCTGCTGTATCCTTCACCACAAGTCCTGTAACACATACCGCTGATGTCGATGTGAAGAGCGAATCCATAAATCCTGTCATCTCTCCTGATCTCGATGATATGGGAAGCATAAGTATAAGCGCTCCTAGCAGGATCACTGCTGCAAAGCCCAGTATAATGATCTGAAAAGAGGTCAGCCTTCTATTAAAGATACCGATCAGATTCATTTATCTTCTCCTAACAAAGTCCATACATCATTTGTCATAGGACATAGTAAACGTTTGGAGCTGTTTTTTCAAGCCAGAAAAAATCCCCGCCCTGGGCCAGATAAGTGGGGAGGGCGAGGATAAGAGGGTATGGGTCAGGGATTCGATCCCTGTGCCTTATTACATATGATCATGGAAGGTTCTGTTGATTACATCGAGCTGCTGCTTTCTGGTCAGATCGATGAACTTCACAGCGTAGCCTGATACACGGATAGTAAAGTTAGCATACTCAGGCTTCTCAGGATGATCCATAGCATCAAGAAGCTTCTCTTTGCCGAAGACGTTCACGTTCAGATGGTGTGCACCCTGGTTGAAGTATCCATCGAGGACATTTACCAGCTTGCTCTTTCTCTCCTCCTCATCATGTCCCAGAGAGTTCGGAGTCATCGTCTGGGTATTCGAGATACCGTCAAGCGAGTACTCATATGGAAGCTTTGCTACCGAGTTAAGGGAAGCGAGAAGTCCGTTCTGCTCGGCGCCGTATGCAGGGTTAGCTCCCGGAGCAAACGGGGTGAATGCCTTCCTGCCGTCAGGGGTGGCACCTGTAGCCTCACCATAGACAACATTCGAGGTGATAGTAAGGATCGAGGTGGTAGCGTCTGAATCCCTGTAGGTATGGAACTTCTTGAGCTTACCCATAAAGGTCTTTAACAGTTTAACAGCGATCTCATCAGCTCTCTCGTCGTCATTGCCGTACTTAGGGAAGTCTCCCTCGATCTTAAAGTCTGTGGTAACGCCTTCCTCATCACGGATTGCGGTAACCTTTGCATACTTGATGGCTGACAGAGAATCTACTACATGTGAGAATCCTGCGATACCTGTAGCGAAGGTACGGCGGACATTCGTATCGATTAGAGACATCTCTGCTGACTCATAGTAATACTTGTCATGCATATAGTGGATCAGGTCGAGGATATTTACATAGAGTCCTGCCAGCCAGTCGAGGGTCAGATCATACTTATGAACTACCTCATCATAGTCGAGTACGTCTGAGGTCATCGGTGCGATCTCAGGTCCTACCTGCATATGATGACCGTCCTTGTCCTTAAACTTCTCATCCTTGCCGCCATTGATAGCATAGAGAAGTGCCTTTGCAAGGTTTGCTCTTGCTCCGAAGAACTGCATCTCCTTACCTGTCTGTGTAGCTGATACGCAGCAGCAGATGCTGTAATCATCGCCCCAGATTGGCTTCATGACATCATCATTCTCATACTGGATGGATGAAGTATCTACTGAAATCTTGGCTGCATACTTCTTGAAGTTGTCAGGAAGATCACTTGAGTAAAGAACTGTGAGGTTCGGCTCTGGTGCTGGTCCCATGTTCTCAAGGGTATGAAGGAAACGATAGTCGTTCTTCGTCACCATGCTTCTTCCATCCATTCCGATTCCTGCCACCTCGAGTGTAGCCCATACCGGATCGCCCGAGAACAGCTCGTTGTATGACGGGATACGGGCAAACTTTACCATACGGAACTTCATTACCAGATGGTCGATAAGCTCCTGGGCATCCTTCTCTGTAATAAGCCCCTTGTTCAAATCTCTTGTGATATAGATATCAAGAAAGGTGGAGATACGTCCTACTGACATTGCGGCACCGTTCTGCTGCTTGATTGCTGAAAGGTATCCGAAATACAGCCACTGTACTGCTTCCTTCGCATTGGTAGCCGGCTTTGAAATGTCGAATCCGTATGAAGCAGCGAGCTTCTTCATCTTCTTCAGAGCCTTGATCTGCTCTGCAATCTCTTCTCTTAAGCGCACTACCTTACCGGTCATCATATCATTGTGACCGATCGCAGCCTTGTCTTCTTCCTTCTTTTTGATGAGATAATCAATTCCGTACAGCGCTACTCTTCTGTAGTCACCTACGATACGTCCTCTGCCGTATGTATCAGGAAGTCCTGTCACGATATGGCAGTGACGGGCAATCTTCATCTCGTCTGTGTATGCGTCAAAAACTGCTTCGTTGTGTGTCTTGTGATACTTCGTGAAAATCTCATGAAGCTGTGGATTTGGTGTGTATCCGTATGTAGTAAGAGCCTCCTCTGCCATTCTGATTCCGCCGTATGGCATGAATGCTCTCTTGAGAGGCTTGTCTGTCTGGATTCCGACTACCTGCTCGTCGTCCTTCATTGAATCATCGAGATATGCAGGACCATAGGCATCGATATCGGAAACCACATCTGTCTCCATATCGAGCACTCCGCCCTTTGCTCTCTCTTCCTTCTGAAGCTCCTGAAGCTTACCCCAGAGCTTGTTCGTACGCTCTGTCGGTCCTTCGAGGAAGCTCTCGTCTCCGTCATAAGGAGTGTAATTCTTCTGGATGAAGTCACGGACATTGACATCGTCGTTCCAGTGACCAGGCTTAAAGCCCTCCCATGCATCAAATGTTGTCATTTAGACCTCCGTAGTCCTGTTGGTGTGTTGCACCAAATATTGTATAGCAATTGACGTGTAAATACAAGATTTTGTTGAAAAATTTTTGTTAGCTTTTCCTAATCCCGCACACAGTATATTAGACTATCAACGGTCTTCCGTCAATATTGAATCAGAGTGTTTCTTAAATTATGCAAAAATATGTCATTCATCGCGTGTATATGTGATATTACTCCTGATCTCGCTGAAATCCACAGACACTTCTCCGCCTGAGATCCAGACAGGAACTTTATCATCAAAAGTATACATATGCGTCGTATTTTCATCTCCGAATATACATACAAGTATTGTCTGTGCATCAGGATCTATCATCCAGTACTCTTTCACTCCAGCACGTGCGTACTTTCCAAGCTTTATCTGCAAATCCTTACGTCTGGTAGATGGTGACAGGACCTCTATGACAAGATCCGGAGCACCTACTATTCTCGGCTTCGTTATCTTCTTTGGGTCACAAATGATAAGTATGTCAGGTTCTACCATGGTACGATTGTCACAGTCCAGCTGAACATCAAGAGGTGATACACATACATGGCATCCAGGATGGTATTTCTGCATGTTCCTGAAAAAAGTCACTAGCTCAACTATAATAGCCTGATGTACATATGAGGGTGCTGCCATGTCATACAATACTCCATCTATCAGCTCTGCTCTCTGGTCATCCGGAAGATTCAGATAATCAAGAACCGTATAATATCCCTGCCTCGGATACTTTGGATCATGTGCCCATTCCGGAACATATGGTGCATCTGATAAATCATTTCTGTAACTCACCTCTGCTACCATTCTGCCATTTGTATAGTCCTGACTCCCCGTATAAAGAGCCTTCTCTATCGCAGCCACCGTGTCAACTCCTGGGGATTTCGTGATACCGGCAAGTACCTTCTGTACTGTGCTCTCGGGCACTCCGCTCATCCTGGCAATCTGCGCATATGTATATCCCAGCCTCTTCCTCTGTCTCTGCATCTCTTCTATAGTCATGATTCTCTCCTTTCGAATGAATGTTCTTTTTTATTATACCAGCTCTAAAAGGTCTTGTCAATCATATATGGATTTTCTATAATATATGATTGATTTCCATCATTACTACAAGAAAACAGGCCAGCAGTAAATTTTATCATTATAAAAATAAGTGCAGTCGGAGTTAATTACTCTCCAACTACACTTTTATGGTACTAAAAAGAGCCCGGCCGCCTGACCGGACTCCTGAATGATTTTTAAAAATATTACTCGTCAATTGAGTAGTTCGGAGCTTCCTTTGTGATATGGATATCATGCGGATGGCTCTCTTTGAGGGCTGCATTCGAGATCTTGATGAACTTGCCCTTTTCCTGAAGATCCTTGATAGTAGGAGCTCCATTGTAGCCCATACCACTTCTGATGCCGCCGACCATCTGGAAGATAACGTCTTCGACGCTGCCCTTGTATGCGACACGTCCTTCAACGCCTTCCGGAACGAGCTTTCTTGCACCTTCCTGGAAGTAACGGTCCTTGGAACCATTCTCCATTGCTGCGATAGAACCCATGCCTCTGTAGACCTTGTACTTACGTCCCTGATACAGCTCAGTAGCTCCCGGTGCTTCATCACATCCTGCGAAAAGAGAACCCATCATGCAGACATTACCACCTGCTGCAAGAGCCTTTACCATATCTCCTGAGAACTGGATACCGCCGTCTGCGATGACAGGGATGTCATACTTTCTTGCCACCTCATAGCAGTCCATGATAGCTGTAATCTGTGGAACACCGATACCAGCTACGACACGGGTCGTACAGATAGAACCAGGTCCGATACCACACTTCACGGCATCAGCTCCGGCCTCGATCAGGTGCTTTGCGCCCTCGCCTGTTGCTATATTTCCGGCTATTACCTGAAGATCAGGCCATGCTGCCTTTATCTCTCTTACTGCATTAAGGATATTCTTTGAATCTCCGTGTGCTGAGTCTACTACGATACAGTCGACCTTTGCCTTGACGAGAGCCTCTGTACGCTCCATCATATTGGCAGTGATTCCGACTCCGGCTCCACAGACGAGACGTCCCTGTGAATCCTTTGCTGAATTAGGGTACTTGATCTGCTTCTCGATATCCTTTATAGTGATGAGACCCTTGAGCCTGCCTTCCTTATCAACGATAGGGAGCTTCTCTTTACGGGCCTTGGCAAGGATCTTCTTGGCCTCCTCGAGTGTCACACCCTCAGGAGCTGTGATCAGATTCTCGGATGTCATGACTTCCTTTATAGGTCTGTCATAGTTCTCTTCAAACTTCAGATCACGGTTCGTGATGATACCTACGAGCCTGCCATCCTTTTCTGTGATAGGGACACCTGAGATGCGGAACTTGTGCATCAGGTCCTCAGCGTCCTGTAATGTATTGTCTGGTGAGAGGAAAAATGGATCTGTGATGACGCCATTCTCTGATCTCTTGACCTTGTCAACCTCATCTGCCTGAGCCTCGATTGACATATTCTTGTGGATGATTCCGATTCCACCCTGTCTGGCCATTGCTATAGCCATGCGGTGCTCGGTTACTGTATCCATAGCTGCTGACATCAGCGGTACATTAAGAGTGATCGCATTCGTCAGCTTCGTAGTAAGGTCTATCATATTCGGAGTAACTTCCGAATACTGAGGCACTAACAGCACATCATCAAATGTGATTCCTTCTCCAATTATTGAAGCCATCTTTTCCTCGCTTTCTTATCTATCAAATGGGTAATTTAATAAAGTCTAGCAAAAAGGAGGGGTGGTGTCAAGAGGAAAGAATCATCTGAAAAGCCACATAAAAAATGCTGAATACGCTGCTGCAAGAACCGCCCCTGCCGTTACATCCAATGCTGAATGTACTCCGCCCTTTACTCTGATAATACATAGACATACTGCAATGGCAAGCATTGCTATTCCCATGTAAGACAGATAGAATACATACATCATAGCTATCATCGTGACCGAAAACGCATGTCTGCTTGGAAAGCTGTGGCCCCTTGTCTTCTTCGGAATGATAGGAGGTATCCCGGTCTTCTCATACGGTCTCGGGAGGTTCAGCCGGTCACGGATTACAGTTTCTAATATAAAACCAGTAGCCGGAATCAGAAGAGTTCTCAGGATATCAGCTCCGAATCCGTACTTCACAACGATGTATATCAGAAGTATAATATACGCTGCATATGTAATTGCAGTCAGTATCTTGTCAGAATAAATCAGGAATTTCTTCATGAGAACAGTATATACTATTTGAGATCACAATCATAGTCGGAAATCTCTGCATCTCCAGTGACTTCACCATCTTTGCGGCGTCACTCCTGCAGAATACAGGAACAGCAAGGAGCAGTTGATCTAGGAAATGATATCAAGATTCCAGTCCTTATTGTCAAGTGCAGTCTTCACATCAGCCCTGAACCGCTTCCAGACCTTCGGATGCTCAACGAAGTACTTCGGACAGTTTTTTCCTGTCACGTCATAGTGGCGGATGATATCGTCCTGAGTGAGGCCGAATCTGTGGCAGAGATAGGCACAGAGCTTCACGAGAGACGAATATGTCTTCTCAGTAAACTTGCCATTTTCTGCATAATGACAGCACTCTATTGACAGGGTGTCGGAATTCCTGTCATTAGATGCATATGCCACTTCCTTAGTCGGTATGCACTGTATGATCTCACCATCCAGTCCGACAACAAAATGACTGCTTGCAAAAGTTTTGTGGCTGTCCTTCAGTCCCTCGAAGTAATTACGGTTTTCCATTGCCGTAGATCCAGGATTTGCGGTGTAGTGAACCACTATGCCCTTTACTTTTTCAAGCTTTATCTCAGGTCTTGAATACTTATTTGGCGTCAGGAGCTCCACATCTATTGAATCAGATGCATCTGCACTGTCGTACTGTTCTTCTGCTGCCTTTGCTGCAGCCTCCTGTGCCTTTTTCTCCTGACATCCGTGCACCACGAGTGCCACTATTATTATCAGTACGATTACTGCTATTACAGCTATTATCCTTCTGTTATTTTTCTTTTTCTTCTTTTTTCTTCTGGAAACCAAACGACTCATAGTCTGTATTTTATACTTTTGATCCGGTATTGTGAAGTGGCTTCAGGAAACTTTAATTATTTCTTAAATTTTTCTTAAATTTTTTTCAAAAAAATCCTGAAAAAGCCTTGCATTTACGCGTTCCTTGTGTTATAGTACCATGTTTTGCCCTTACATTTTTCATAAAAACGTGTTATAATATTATTTGTGAAAAAGAAGAACAGGAGGACACATGTACAAAGTAGGCGATTATCTGATGCATGAGACGTCAGGCGTATGTCAGGTCAAGGAGATTTCAGAGAAGGCACTTCATGGCAAGGGTTCAGAGAAGATGTATTACAGCCTCGAGCCAATATTCGAAAAGGGCAAGGCTACAGTCATCACACCTGTAGATTCGAATTCAAGGATTCGTGATGTGAAGAGTTCAGACGAGTTTGAGGAACTTCTCGATGAGGTTTCAGGAATTGACGTGATCCACGAGGAAGGCAACAGAGCGCGTACTGAGAAGTTCAAGGAGAAGATGTCCCTGTTTGATCCGAAGCCTCTCGCTTCCGTCGTGAAGAGCATCTATCTCCACCAGAAGAAGAGAGTCGCTGATGGCAAGAAGCCGATGAGCTCAGACGAGAGAGTCATGGATGTTGCAGCCAAGCGCCTCTTCGAGGAGATGGCATTTGCAATGAAGTCAGATATGGACACAGTCAAGCAGGCTTTCTTCGGAAGGCTCGATGGAGAAAATGAATGATAGAGCTCCTGGCTATTCAGAGTGTTGACAGAAAGGTTGCAGATCGTATTTCTGTGATCACCGGGAATTACGAATATTATTATGCCTGTGGTATCTTAGACCGCAGGCTTTCTTTAGGCCTGTCGGGCGATATGAAGCCGACAGAGCTTTTCGATAAGGTACAGGAGGCTCTTCATGATAAGCCTCTTGACCCTGAGGGTGATTATCTCATATATCTGCTGAAGCGGTATGAACCTGAAGATAAGTATGATGAACAGATGGGGGAGCTGTTTGAGGCCGGGGTTAGTTGCGAGTTATAAGTTGTCAGTTTTAAGTTACCCCTCTGGGAAGCCTTGTTTTTCAGGCAGCCCAGAGGGGTGCTTTTAACTTTTAACTTTGAACTTTAATCTTGAAACTCGAAACCTGAAACTAGTCCTTCAGCGGTTGGCTATCCCGCTTCTCCTTGTAATGATGCGCATCTTCGAGCATCATGTCCTTGACCTTCATCAGGCGGACCTGTGATGAACGCTCATTCTCATCGAGCTTCATCGTGATATACCTGATATTTTCCTGTGTCTGAGGGATCAGCACATGCTCAAGTGCATTTACACGACGGCGGGTCTTCTCAATTTCTGCTGCCATGAGCTGGCAGGATTTCTCGCTCTCCGCTAGCTTCAGGAGCTTCGGAAGAAGCTCCGAAAGGCGACCCACGCCTTCATCAAGGTCGGCTGAGGTGAACGCATATCCGTATGGGTAGAAATCACCATCGCTCGATCCCCTGAATGTCGGCTTGAATACAGGTATCTCTACACTCATGACATTCTTTGTGGACACATCGACTGATGCTTCCTGCTTTGGTGCCATGAATGCGACCGAGACTGCTTCCTGAGACATCTGAGATCCGGCCAGAACGAAGCTCTTATTGGCCTTCTTGATCTCCTCTTCCACTTCTTCACGAAGCTCCTTATCCTCACGGACGAGATCAAGGAAGCGACGCATCAGCTCATCTCTTTTATCTTTTAGAAGCTTATGCCCTTTAAGAGCCGTCTGGAGTTTTTTCTTCTGGCGGGTCAGTTCCATTCTGGTTGGGTTTACATGTGACGCAGCCATAATATACCTCCTGTTCTGGTTAGTTATGAGTTTCGAGTTGTGAGTTATCAAGTCTTTTTACTAGAGTTCTAAGCATTCTGCTTATTTCATCACACAAAGATACTGCTTTAACAATATTATCACTTGATAAGTACCCGAGTCTTCTGCATAGTTCAATCTGTGTTTCAAGTTCAGCTCTTGAACCCTGAGCAATCATAATAAAATGTTTAAACTCTTTTGTAGAACCTCTTTCCTGACCTTCAGCAATATTTGATGGGATTGAAACAGCAGCCCTTCTCATCTGGTCAGATAAAGCAAAGCGTTCCTCTTGAGGTAGCATTTTTACAAGCCTATATATTTCTTCAAACAGATCAATAGCCTTATTCCACACTTTTAATTCTTTATAACTGCCCATTCTTTTAACTCACAACTCTTAACTCTTAACTCTTACTATAGTACTCATCCAGGAACTCATCCTTGATTCGCTTGAGCTCGCTTCGAGGAAGGATTCGCAGAAGGTCCCAGCCGATATCGAGTGTCTCCTCGATCGAGCGGTCTGAATTGTAGCCCTGATTTACGTACTTCTCTTCGAACTCATCAGCGAACTTCGCATAGAGTTTGTCGATATCTGTAAGAGCTGCTTCACCAAGGATGATCATGAGTTCCTTCGCGTCCTTACCTCGGGCATAGGCTGCAAAGAGCTGGTTCATCGTATTCGCATGATCGGCACGTGTCTTTCCTTCACCGATTCCCTTATCCTTGAGTCGCGAAAGAGATGGCAGCACGTCGATTGGCGGCTGGATGCCCTTCTGATAGAGCTCACGGGAAAGGATAATCTGTCCCTCTGTGATGTATCCGGTCAGGTCAGGGATAGGATGGGTCTTGTCATCCTCAGGCATTGTAAGAATTGGAATCATCGTGATCGAACCCTTCTTACCCTTCTGACGTCCTGCTCTCTCATACAGAGAAGCGAGATCTGTGTACATGTATCCAGGATATCCACGACGTCCCGGAACCTCTTTACGTGCTGCTGAAATCTCACGAAGTGCATCTGCGTAGTTCGTGATATCTGTCATTATTACAAGCACGTGCATGTTTTTCTCAAATGCCAGATACTCAGCGGCCGTAAGTGCCATACGCGGTGTTGCGATACGCTCTACTGCCGGGTCATTGGCCAGGTTTACGAACAAGACTGTCCTGTCGATAGCTCCTGACTCACGGAATGACTCCTGGAAGAAATGTGCCTCTTCGAAGGTGATGCCCATTGCTGCGAATACCACGGCGAATGGTTCATCTGTTCCACGAACCTTTGCCTGACGCGCGATCTGCGCTGCGAGCTGTGAATGTGGAAGTCCTGAAGCTGAGAAAATAGGGAGCTTCTGTCCACGTACCAGGGTGTTCAGTCCGTCGATAGCTGAGATTCCTGTCTCTATGAACTCCTCAGGATAAGCTCTTGCAGCCGGATTCATCGGGAGACCGTTGATATCACGTCTCTCATCCGGAAGTATTTCAGGACCGTCATCTATCGGTCTGCCAAGTCCGTCGAATACACGGCCTAGCATATCCTCTGATACACCAAGCTCCATCGGACGGCCAAGGAATCTGACCTTTGATGTATCCAGATTTATTCCGGTAGATGGTTCAAAAAGCTGAACCAGTGCATTTCCACCATCAATCTCAAGAACCTTGCAACGACGCTTCTCACCGTTCTCCAGCTCCAGTTCTCCAAGCTCATCATAGGTGACACCGCTGACGCCGCGAACGAGCATCAGAGGGCCGGAGACTTCCTGTATAGTTCTGTATTCTCTAGGCATTTAGAAGTCCTCCTTTTTTGCAGCTGCTTCACGGATTTCCTTATCAAGCTCGTCAGATACTGAATCGAATTTTTCCTTCAGATCCTTCTCAGGCGTGTACTTGAATCGTCCGATCTCCTCACGAACCGGAAGCGACACGAGATTATTAAGCGTAGCTCCGGCGTCGAGAGCCTCAATCGACTTGTCATAATATGCCAGAACCAGCTCCATCATCATATACTGCTTCTTTAAGGACGAGAATGTATCTACTTCGTGGAAGGCATCCTGATGAAGGAAGTCCTCACGGATACTTCTTGCAGCTTCCATCTTCAGACGGTCAGGTGCTGAAAGTGCATCCATACCTACGAGCTGTACCATTTCATTGAGCTTGCTCTCGTCTGAAAGTATGCTCATCATGCGGCCGCGAAGCTTCATCCAGTCCTCGTCTACATTTTCATCGAACCACTTACCCAGACTATCGAGATACAGTGAGTATGAAGTCAGCCAGTTGATTGCCGGGAAATGACGCTGGTAAGCGAGATCTGCATCGAGCGACCAGAATACCTTCACTATTCGAAGTGTAGCCTGTGTGACTGGCTCTGAAATATCACCGCCGGCAGGGGATACGGCTCCGATTACAGAAAGCGCGCCCTCACGGTCATCGCTTCCGAGGCACTTCACGTGTCCAGCTCTCTCGTAGAACTGAGCCAGACGTGAACCGAGGTAAGCAGGATATCCTTCCTCACCAGGCATCTCCTCGAGACGTCCTGACATCTCACGCAGAGCCTCGGCCCAACGGCTTGTAGAATCAGCCATCAGGGCTACCGAATATCCCATATCGCGGAAATACTCTGCGATCGTGATTCCTGTATAGATGGAAGCCTCACGAGCTGCAACAGGCATATCCGATGTATTCGCGATAAGAACCGTTCTCTCCATCAGGGAATGGCCTGTCTTCGGATCCTTCAGTGTCGGGAACTCGTTCAGAACGTCTGTCATCTCATTACCACGCTCGCCGCATCCGATGTACACCACGATGTCTGCGTCTGCCCACTTAGCAAGCTGATGCTGCACGACTGTCTTTCCTGAGCCGAAAGGTCCCGGAACTGCTGCTACACCACCCTTTGCTATCGGGAACAGCGTATCGATTACTCGCTGTCCTGTGATAAGCGGTCTGTCCGGAGAGAGCTTCTGCTTGTAAGGTCTCTCCTTACGTACCGGCCATTTCTGAAGCATTGATACCGTGTGGTCAGCTCCCTTGTCATCTGTGATTGTTGCTATAGTATCTGTGACCTTATAATCACCCTCGCCTATGGACTTTATCCTTCCTGAAATGCCATACGGTGCCATGATCTTCTGGGTCACTACATCAGTCTCCTTTACGGTTCCGATGATGTCTCCAGCAGCCACTTCGTCTCCTTCTGCTACGGTCGGAACGAAATGCCATACCTTGTCTCTTGGAAGGGCCGGTACTTCAACTCCTCGCTGAAGATTATTGCTGCCGGTCACCTTCATGATCTCCTCGAGCGGCCGCTCGATTCCATCATAAATATTTCCGATAAGTCCTGGTCCAAGCTCAACGCTCATCGGTTCACCGGTCGATTCTACCGGCTCACCCGGACCAAGTCCCGAGGTCTCCTCATATACCTGGATGGAAGCCTGATCTCCATGCATCTCGATGATCTCTCCGATGAGTCGCTGCTCCGACACACGGACCACATCGAACATGTTCGCTTCACGCATTCCCTCCGCTATGACAAGAGGCCCGGCTACTTTCTTTATCGTACCTAAACTCATGCTTGTCTCCTTTGTAAGGGGCTAGGGGTCAGGGGTTAGGGACTATACCCTATATCCTATATCCTATATCCTATCCCCTATATCCTAATTGTCGCCAAATATAATATCACTTCCAACCGCCTGCTCTACACTTCTCTTTACTGCGAGCATTCCCTCGCCTGTATTTCCGCTTGCGCCCGGGATAAGGATTATCGCAGGTAGCGGTTCAGATGCATATGAGGCAATTGCCTTGTCGATCTGCTTTGCAAGAGCCTCCGTGATATATACCACTGCGGTCTGTTTCTCCGCAAGGTCACGAAGTTTCTTTTCTGCTTCTACCGGGTCTGTGACAGGGAAAGTCTCAAAGCCCAAGGCTCCGAAACCGTAGATCGAGTCCCAGTCGCCCATTACTGCGATCTTATACATAGGTCTTACTAATCCTTTCCCTGATCATACTGTCTGGCAGATCATTTTCCTTGCCCGTCAGAATGATGCGGACATTGCTGATCTCACTCTGTCTCGCGAGTATGTATGCAGCAAGCGGTCCTATCGTAAACGGATGAATGAGCTCCGGTCTGATAGAATCCATCAGAGCGTCATTGCACCATTTTTCAAATGCAAAAAATGATTTGCGCAGGGAATCCACGGCATCCTTGTAATCAGTATTCTCAAGGTAATCGTAGATATCCTCAGTTCCTAGTGTAGCAGCTTCTGAAAGCCTCTTCACATCAATCGTGTCACATTCAGCTAAGGCTCTTGAATAAAAGGTCATGTCCTTGCCTGTCTTCGCACCACGGACTGCTGTCTTGATATCAGCAAGAGCCACCGTGAGTTCTCCGTATCTCTGAATCAGCAAATTCGGATTCTTCTTCGAAGCCTGCTTTATAGCTGTAAGCGCTGCTTTATCGATTATGATATCGCATGCCTGTCCGTCTCTTGAGTGAAGGAGCTCGTCGGTCGCTTCCTTGCCTGCTCTGGCCATTGTATCAGGAAGAGATGAGAAATCCTGCTCTTTTACGGCTTCTTCGATTTTCTCTGGTGGAATAGTACCACCATCCACGAAGATGCCGCTGACCTGATTTGATGAGACAGTAAGCTTTACCGCAGCCTTCAGATTATGGTAGTCTCTTTTTAAAAGAAAGACATCAAAGGCATGCGGGTCATCTACCATTGAAAGCACCGTATCAAAGGTCTTTTCTTCCTCATAGGAAAGAATATCCTGAGGGCTCTGCTTACGTCCCTCATCGCGACCCTTCCAGCCCTTTTCTGAAAGAAGTGCAAGAGCCTCGTCCTCGGACTTTGATCCGATCAACTGCTCCATAAATGCATCATTCAGAAGGGCATTCTCTTTAGCTCTGATCCTGGCGACCGCATAAGTGTACTGCTTTTCTGACATAAAAAGCCTCCCTTCAGTCGTCAGTCAAATAGTGTATCCTTTATAATATCTGTAAGCTCGTCTTTTTTTGCTGCAAAAAGCTCATCGATAGAGACATTCTCGGCTGCCCCCTCATAAGAAAGAATAAATCCATGAGCGAAGGTTGCCTTATTCATGCCCTCTACTATGGTCTTCCCTTCAGGAAGCTTCGAAGAAACCTCTGACACAAAACCCTTTGGTATCTTTGCAGTATCCAGAGCTCCGAAGGTTATCACACCTCTGCCGTCATCGGCATTCTTTATGATAAGCTTTTCAATAAAATCAGCGTATTCGCTATCAGGAAGCTCATAGAGCTTTTTCTTTGCAGCATCAAGAGTCTCAGCGATGATCTCCTGCTTCGTGGAAAGAAGGCTGCGCCGCTTAATGATATCGGCTCCGTCCTCTGCCTGCTTCTCTATTGCGGCAGCACGAGTGGAAGCCTTGTCGGCAATCTCCTTTTCCTCGGCAGCAATCTCCTTTTCAGCATCGGCAGCAATCCCACAAGCCTTCTGTCTGGCTTCTCCGAGGATCGCGCTTACACCGTCTTTCGACTCCTGTTCGATCTCGCCTACAATCTTGTCTAAACCTGTCAACTTCTCACCTCCATAACGCAATGTAAGACTTGTCTTCTTGTTGCGCTGTAAAAATAGTTTCGTGAACCACTTAGGCTAAAGCAGAAACTCCGAATATTGACAGAATCGAAACAAGAAGAGCAAGGATTGCATAAGTCTCAACCATGGCCGGGAAGATCATTGCCTTACCGAACTGATCCGGCTTCTTGGCTACAAGACCAATAGCTGCAACTGCTGCCTTGGCCTGGCAGATAGCTGAGATCAGGCCTACAACTGCCATTGGAAGGCAGGCCGCAAAATACAGAAGACCTTTGTGAAGGCTCATATCGGCTGAACCACCCATGATACCGATATTGGTCAGAGTGATGAATGCGATCAGCAGTCCGTAGATACCCTGGGTACCCGGGAGAAGCTGAAGGATAAGTACCTTTGAGAAAAGTGACGGATCCTCGGTGACCACTCCTGCGGCTGCCTGTCCGGCCTTACCTACACCAATAGCTGAACCTGCACCTGCAAGAAGTGCTGATAATGCTGCACCAAGCAGCGCCCAAACTGTTCCCATACTCATAAGTCAGATTTCCTCCTTAACTTTGAAATATTTTGTTTTTTCCTCAAACGGCTCAAACGGTCTTCCGCCGCCGTTATAGAACTTGCCAAAGAACTCCACATACTGGAGCCTGTTCGTATGCACATAAGCGCCGAGGGCGTTTATTGCAAGGTTTAGAATGTGTCCGATCACGAAGATCACAGCATACAGTATCACTCCGATGACTACCGGCAGCGCTCCGCCGACCATTCCTGCCATCGTATTGAATACCGAAGAGATAACCGATGTCGCAAGACCAAGTGCAAGAAGTCTCGAATACGAAAGCACATCTGATAAGTATGATGTAATTCCGTATGCTCCGTACAGACCCTTTGCTAATCTCTTGCCCCAGTTCCTCGATTCTCTTCCTGAGAAAAGCACGACTCCGATAAATCCTATTATCGCAACCCAGATGGAAACGGTCTTTACCGTAGGTCCGAGTGTGAATGAGAGTCCGAGCATTCCCGTGATCATCGGGAGACACAGAAGAAGTACTACGCAGCCTCCGACAAACATATACCAGAAGAGTCCGTCATAGATGGCATCAAGCACATGACCATTCTTAATGTCCTGATACATCAGGATTCCAAGGCCTGTGAACAGATGCACGAGGCCGACCGCAAAGCAGAAGGTAAGCATCCTGATAGGATCATCAAGTGGATTGAACCAGATCGGTGGAAGAAGCTTACCCGCCGTGGCCTCCGGCACATGGAAAAATGTCTGTGCCACTGAAGATACCACATCTCCAAAGAAGCTTCCAAAGATAAATCCCACGATTGTTGTGGCAATTCCGCAGTAGAAGAACATCTGAAAAGTCTTTTTCACAGCCTCTTCCATGTTCTTGAACTTCTTTAAGATAATGCCACAGGCAAGCGCTATGATGATTCCATATGCTGCATCGGAAAGCATGAGGCCGAAGAAGAAATAGTAGAACACTGCTACCGCCATCGACGGATCTATCTCGCCCTTTCCCGGAAGAGAATAGCTGGCTATCACTCCTTCAACCGGTGCTGCAAATGCATTGTTGTGAAGCTTCACCGGTACATCTTCATCTTCCTCAGGATCTGAGAAATCACATGCCAGATCGAACCTGTCATTTAATGCGCTCTCGAGCTTGTCAGCATCTACCGCCGGCACATATCCGTGGATGATCACCACGTGATCCGACTGGTTCAGCTTGCCGATGACATCGTACTTATCTGATCTCATTTTGAAATAATCCATGATAAGCCTGATGTCTTCCCTGCGGTCGGCAAAGCCCTTGATATCAGATATGATCTGCTGCCTCTTCGCTGATGCTCTCTGCTGCTGCGCATCGATCCTCTCGATTGCCTTCGCAGGGGTGAGCGGCTGACCGCCCTCAGAAACACTTGCCTGTGACGGAGCCTTTGTGAAGCTCATCCGATGGAGTGCATCATTCAGTGCGTCCTCATTTTTCCGAAGGGTCGTAAACATCACTGCCGTGCTCGTATCATTTGTCGTGATGATACGCACATCCACTTCATCCGGGCATTCGCACAGCTCGCCAAGCATCACATATATATCCTCCAGGCTTAGCTGCCCGTTAAGGGTTCCTATGAAGCTCACCGTCTTCTTAGTCCCCTGGAAGTCCAGTGGCAGGTCAAAGCCTGTCCAGGGAGCAAGTGCTTCCTTGTCCATCTCTGCCTTCGGAACTGCTGCAAGCGATTCTGAATAGTCCCTGTAGAGTGAATTTATTTTTGAAACTACTGAAAGAACATTGTCCCTCTTCTCAAGTGCTTCCTGAAACTCTTCGAGCGTAAGTGTCTTTCTTCCAGCCAATGATGAAAGAAGTCCGCTTTTTTCCGGCTCGTACTTTCCTAATACCTCGAGAGCATCCTCCATTGAACGGATATTTTTCTCGAAGATCTGCTTCTGTGCCGATACATCTATCTTCTTATACCGGCCGTCCTCTTCTGTATCTGTGTCTATTTCTGCTGTGCCCTGTCTCTGTAGAAACTCAAGTAACTGTTTTCTGTCGCGGCGCATCGCAATGATGGTCATCCGCTTCATTGGCATCACAGCCATACAGACAGCACCCCCTTTCTATGGGTAAAAATTAAACGAGTGCCTCAATAACCTTATTTACAGCAACGGATTCCTTTGCCTTCGCATTGTCCTTCAGCTGTCTGGTAAGAGAAGCACCGTCCACTTTAGCCTTCTCCGTTATGGAAGCGGCCTTTCTCTCCGCCTCTGATATGGTCTCAGCAGCCCTTTTCTTCGCTGCATCAAGCCGTTGCTTCCGGAGGTCCTTCGCATCATCACCAGCCTTTTTCACGATGGCTGCCGCATCCTCCTTTGCTCTGACCTGGGCAGCATCGAGATCGTCCTCGGCCTTCCTTATGCGGTCGATTACTTCCTTCGCCAAATAGCATCACCTGTCCTTTCCCTTTTTATTAAGAAAAAATTAATACACTAGGAAAATTTTACTACTTATTCGGTTTCGTAGCAAGTATATTTTATGAAAATTGCACAAAAATATTGTCAGCACAATTCACTCGCCAAATATGCCAAAAAGGCCACGGCAATTCATATTCTTCGGGATGAAAACCTCTCTAAGCATCAAGCTTTTTCAGATTCTTCATATTCCTTTATCACCTCATCTATGCTTGAATACTCCCTTCCCATGAAAAGATTATCGATCTCATCCTCACGTCCAAGTCCTGCTGCTATCTGTGTGAGTCCTAGAAGTGAAATCTTCCCTGTCTGCTCAAAAAGCTTGTATGTGCCATAGCTCAGGCTGCACTTATCTGCAAACTGTTTCTGTGTAAATCCCTTCTGCCTGCGCAGCCTCTTCACTCGTTTTGCCAGGTCCTGATCTATCTGTTCTACAGTCTTGAAAAGCATAAAAAAATCTCCTTATAACTGATAATATTATATCATTTATAAGGAGATTTATCACAGAAGAACTGAATGCATCACAAGTAAAGCGGAGGATCTTTCCTTCGCTTTACTTGCTGTTATTCCGTTTTTGTTCTCATTGTTGGGATTTATGAA
>OMZG01000035.1 GCA_900315505.1 uncultured Lachnospiraceae bacterium | reverse complement strand
CTTATAGTGTGATCACTCCCTATAAGGATAACTTATTTTGGCGCTGAGTGACTGAATTTTCAATTAACCATCTGACTTAATTTTAGTTTACCATATACAGCTTCTGCTCCTCTTCAGCAAGTCTCTGAAAAAGCGCCGTAAACTCACCTATATCCATCCTCTTCTGGTTCTCAAGGTCATAACCGGGATTCGTGCCAATGGTAACAGACCAGTGGATGGTGTTGAAATAATTATTATCCATTAAATAGTACCTCATACAATCTAAAATACTTTCCTATCAACAAAAAGCATTAATCACGATAATTGCGATTGTAACACCCTGCTACAACCTCAGCATCACCTTGTCATCGGACGTAGTGAACCTCTTCGGTCTTCCCTGGACCTCGACCAGATAACCCAGCTCTACCAGCCGTCCGAGCACCTTTGTCCGGAGATAGGCGGAATCTGAAATTCCAAGATGGGCCGCGATCTCCTTTGCGCTCCTTTTTTCTCCATAGCAGTACCTGATCACGGCATCATCATGTTTCGTTGCATTGGTGGGAGCATCAAATACAAGTCTTTGGCCGACTGAATCTGCCACACCTGCCGCATAGGTAAGATCCGGTAATACAAGGGTAAACTGATTATTTTTCGAAAAAATATAAGGCCTGTGTGCAGCGGATGCATTGTGATATTCCTCGACGATCCTCTCAAATCCTGTTCCCGAAGCCTCCATTACCATGCATCGCACAAGTACATTACAGACCACCGGGTTGCGGCGCTGTGAAATAATCGATGAAAGGTCATAGGTTTTTTGCAGATCTCCCTGCTTATAAAATGCGCCTGGGGATGATATCTCCAATCTGTCGCGAAACATATCCACCTGAATACTGCCCGGGAGGGTATAGTCCCTGTGTGCTACTGAATTGATGATACCTTCAAATAAGGCTCTGTCAGGATAGGCCGGTATCAGCCTGTGCGAATCGCTGAGCTTCTTTACCGCCTGGTTCATGTGCTGCTTCACAAATAGCTCCATCTCATCAATCATCTTCGTCAATGGACCGGACGTTTTTGAGATGCTCACTATATCGCTGCCACGAGTAGTACCATTGAAGATCGCCAGCTGAATTGCATTACTGTCATTGCTCCTGTCTGAAAACAGGAGCGCTCCCTTTGAAAGATAGCCCTCGCTATCCAGAAATCCATCAGAAATAAGAGCCTTCTGCGAAATCCCTTTGTTCCTTCCGGTATGTCTCTGATAAAAATCGGATAATTGTGTAAAATCAGACGGCACATACGCCTCGTCTGTAAATACACTATCGTAAACAGCTTCTCTGCTATGTACCGCCATCTCATAGATTTCTTCGTATGTGGCTGGATTTGAAAAACCATCTCGCCGCATATACACGCCTGCTGCTCCCTTATGTTTTACCGTCACCGGCTTAAATCTCGACTCATCGACATCCATACACAGGACATACCTCCTGCCACTTTTTGTTTCATAAGGGACAAAGGAAAAGTCAATGCCCGGGACAGGATACACTTCCTGATTCACCGCATTCACGATCAGATTTCTCTGTTGATCCACTTCGCGTTCATCGAAGCCGACTACCTCGTGATCACTGTCCCGAACGCCAAAAATCAGACTCCCACCGTGACAGTTTGCATACCCGCCTACTGTCTTAAGCCAGCTTAAAGCGTCGCTGCCAGCCACGTACTTCAGCTTATAGTCAACTTCTCTGTTTTCTATATTTGCATTCCCGATCAGCTCATTGATATGCATGGCAAGCCTCCTGATTTGAAGTCCTTTACATTTTATTACATTTTAACTTCAAAAACAATACATTTTCAAAATGTATTGTTATCCCTAGTTATCATATAAGCAGATTTTCATCCGCGTCATATACAGCAAATGACGGGCAAATAAAAATCAATGACTTGTCAATTTCTGGTACATCTTCATCAGCTCCGCCACACACTCTGCCTCCGTCATCCTAGTATCGAATCCGTAGGCCTTCATGACCGCTATGTCATTTGCCGTATGTGCCTTGTGAAGCTCTGGCGGCATCGTAAGCGGATCATAGAGATCTGCCAGAGACGAATCAGGATAAAGAGCACGGGCATCTAGGATTCCTTGGGCTGTTTTCTCTATCGTCTGCTTCTGGGAGTCGGTAGTGATGGGCCAGGGGAAGTTGTTGTAAACAATTGTATTAGAATAGCTATAATCGCTTTTAAGGCGACCACACACTGCTCTCATCCATGCCATATGAATATTCGATTCAAGAATCCCGAAATGATACGTTGTAGCATCCGGCATTGTAAAAAGTTTATCACCTGGAATAATTTCACCTGACAGATAATCCATCGGAATATATCTGCGTCTTTCCGATGAAACCTTTGGGATAGCTATATAGCTTTGCTCATATTCTACAATTGTCGCAAATAATGTTGGAGTTTCAGCCGCCTTTTTAGTATTTTTTCTATTACTATTATTTCTGAACTCCTTCACCATTTCTACACGGTGTAAAATCTGTGGGCACTTCTTCAATAATACAGGATCTGCATTTTTTAGCCAAATGCAATACCGCGGCCTTCTATCAATAAAATCCTTTCCCATCATGTAATGTCTTATAAACGGTTCTGCTTGTGGCTCTTTTTTTAAGAGTTCGTCCTTTTCTTCCTCTTTAAGAATAAAATTACCATCATCTATAGCTTGTCCTCCGAGAACAATTGACGGTACATCTGATATTGGCTTTGACCTTTTTTCTATAAAGACATTATCCGCATCAAGAAGATATCCATTTATATTATTTGCTTCTTCTTTAGATACGGTCTCGTACACCCTGTTCTCTGAATTTTTCTTATATGAAGTCACATATATTACTTTACCCTTTTTCACATCAGACGTCTTACTGAAACCAACTATTACGCAGTGTACATGCGCCTTAATGGAAGCCTCGCTATCCCACCTGAAAGTTCTCCAGGCAAAATCTATGTGCACTCCCTGCTCGAAAAAAGGCTTCCAGAGATTTGATACAGCCTCTCCCTGAGTTATCGAATTAGTAGACACAAGCGCAGCTCTTATATCTGTATCTGTCATCAGATCAGCAGCTTTTTTATACCAACAGCTCACATAGTCAAGATTACCAGCATTTTTCCATCCTGCAAAAATATCATTGATGTCTTCTTTCTGTGATGCCGACATAAGCCTTGCTCCCACAAACGGTGGATTCCCCATGATATAATTCAGCTCATTCTTATCCACCACTTCATTCCAGTCGATCCGCAGAGCATTCCCCTCCGTGATATTCACATAGGTCTTTAGAGGAAGGAAGTCCTGCTTGAAGCCATAGAGAATTGTCTCGGTCTCTTCGAGCATCTGGGATTCTGCGATCCAGAGGGCAGTCTTGGCTACCGTGGCTGCGAAGTCGTTTATCTCTATCCCATAGAACTGCTGAATAGAGACCTTGATCGGATTATATTTTTCCTGATCATTATCAAAGACCAGACTTATCTGTCCGCTGCTCTTTTCTTTTAAGACTTTATTTTCCAGACGGCGGAGTGACAGATATGTCTCTGTGAGGAAATTCCCCGAACCGCAGGCGGGGTCTAAGAACTTAAGTGAGGCCAGCTTTTCCTGAAAAGCATCAAGTGCATCGTACTTTTTCTTCTGGGATGTGATCTCGCAGATATCCTTGAGCTCAGCTTTGAGATCGTCGAGGAAAAGCGGATCTATCACCTTGTGGATATTTTCAATCGAGGTATAGTGCATGCCGCCGCTTCGCCTGGTCTCAGGATTTAGCGTGGACTCAAATACAGCGCCAAAAATCGTAGGAGATATATCACGCCAGTTGAAATTCTCCGATGCATTTTTCAGGATCAGATCCTTTATCTCCTCAGTAAACGGCGGAATCTCTATGGTCTCATCTGCGAACAGTCCCCCGTTGACATAAGGAAACTGCATGAACCTCTCTTCTAGATAATCCTCTCTTTCAGCAATCGGAGTATCAAGTACCTTAAAGAGCTTGATCAAATCTGTGCGGCAGTAATCAACCGGGACAGGTGACAGAAAATCGTGGAACATATTCCTCTTGCCGAGGATATCCGTGTCCTCTGCATAGAGCAGGAATACCAGGCGCACGCAGAGAGCATTAAGGCTTCTCAGCTTATTTTCTCTCTTTGCTTTTTCCTCATCTGACTCGCCTTTAGGAGCTGTCTCCGGCACTCTGTACTGTTTCAGAAGGGCATCATAAAGAAGCCCCACTATATCGCCGGCCTTGATCGACACCTCCATCTCATGAGAGATTTCCCTGACTTCTTTCTTCACCAGGAAGTCCAGCATAGGGTATTTCTGCTGCAACTCAACTGTCTCTATCTTTACCGGATCCGCAACTGGTTTCTCCATATCATAGACCCATATATCTGTAAAGTTGCAGGTGACTATCCACCTGGCGCTTTCAGAAAACGGGATATTGTCGTTGTATCTCTTTGCCTGTTCAAACGGAGTCAGCTCATCACCGCCGGACTGATGCTCCTTCACATCGAGCCTGTGTTCAGAGCCCTTCTGCTCTATCAGGACTTTCACATCAGGTATATAAGCATCGATATACCTGGTATGGATCCTGCCGTCAGCCTCGATCAGCTTTACCGGCTTCTCAAACGAGACATAGTCTATCGCATTCTCTACGCCAAGGACATTCTGCAGAAGTCCAAGCCAGAAAGTGTGACAGTCCTGTTTTTCATCTCCGCCATTTCTCCATTTATTCGCGAACTGTCTTGCAGCCTCTCTCTGCTGTGCATCAGTCATTTATCCGAGCCCTCCATAGAAGAACTATCATCTGTCTCATAAGTCGATTCAATAAAAATATCTCCTGGTCCCATATGAATCATATCATCTGTTGAACCGACACATCTCCATTATATGTGATTTCAGAAAAGTTTTCATCTCTTTTACAGGAAAAAAGAAGGGCGTTAACTGTCAAGAAAACAGCCTGATTTACAAAAGGCCGCTGATCATCTTGAAAAATTGCTATAATACAGGTATAGTCTATGTGCATTGAATGATAATGTAATGTTTTATTTCGGCCCTATGATCAAGGAGGATAGCGCTTTGAAAATTGTAATCGCCACTGACTCTCTGAAGGGGAGTCTCTCATCCCTTGAAGCCGGAAACGCCATCCGTGCCGGCATTTGCGAGGCTGATCCGCATGCGCAGGCCTTTCGCCTCTACCTCGCGGCCAGGCATTGAAGTAACGCCATGTATTTTTCTGCCTGATACTTTTTTGATCTCAAAAGATGAAAAATGGACCTGTCCCCTTTTTCATCTTATTTCCAGGACCAGCGGTGTATGATCCTGCCTCGGACCGGAATCAAGCATTTCGGACCGCCTTACCCGCTCCTTTATACGATCGCTTACTAGGAAATAATCGATCCTCCAGCCTGAATTATTGATCTTCGATGTCTTGATACGCTGAGCCCACCAGGAATAAACCGACGGCAGGTCTCCATGAAGCAAGCGGAATGTATCGACAAAGCCTCTGTTCAAAAGGTTGGTAAAGCCCTCTCGCTCCTCGTCTGTAAACCCTGCGGAAAAATGGTTATTCTCCGGATGAGCCAGATCTATTTCTTCATGCGCGCAGTTGAAATCGCCACAGGCTATCACAGGCTTCTTACTATCAAGAGTGGACAGGTAATCTGCATAGAGCTTATCCCAGATCTGTCTGTCTGCAAGTCGCTTCAGCTCGCTCCCTGCATTTGGAGTATATACATTCACAAAATAATAATCACCGAAATCAACCGTCAGGATCCTGCCTTCATAGTCCATTGTATCCGGTGCTCCGATCCTTGGAGCCGTGGTCTTTGCCTCCATGCCTTCCCTGAAAAGTACCATGGTCCCGGCATAGCCCTTCCTGGCCGGCGGCTGTGAAGAGACCCATTCCACCTGATATCCCGGAAAAAATCCCTTCAGGGCTGCATCCTGCTTCTTATTCGGACCGGCTACCGAAAGCTTGGTCTCCTGGATGGCAATGACATCAGGATCCTCTCCAGCGATCGTAGAAAGCACCTGTCTTGAAAGCGCAGCTCTATCTGAATCCGATGTCAGAGCCGCATTTAGCGAATCTATATTCCACGAAATGAACTTCATTCTAACTCCTGACTTTCTTTTGTTTTCCCTTAATTATAAATTTTAGCGCAGACTATTTCAACAGGAATATACGATACTCCCATAAAGGCTGTACCCTGCCAGCTTACCAGCATGGTAGTAATCCCCTGCATAGAAAAAGAAAGCTGCGATCGATATCCACAGGATCAGGCTCAGCGGGACCAGTATACGAAACTTCCATTTCCTTGTCTTATGGCAAAAGAAATACATGCCGGCCAGTGCTCCGGCTCCTCCGCCTGTAAGGGCAAGAAGAATAAGTACATACTCCGGTATACGCCATTTATGACGAATAGCCCTTCGCTTGTCCGCACCGTAGGTAACAAAGGCAATAACATTAATAACAATAAGGTAGATAAACAGAATCCCGGTCATTTCACCCTTTAGCTTCCTCATATAGTTTCTTTGCCAAGCAGGAAATCCAGTACATTGATATGACGAATGCCGTTTTCATCCGTAAACGACGCCGGAATATCACGACGCATAACGATTTTCTCAAAGAAATCATTCGTCAGTCGCAGAGAGTCCAGTTCACTGGTTGTTTTTTCTGTATGAGACATTTCATAGGCGGATTGGATATATACCTTTTTGTCTCCTTGATTGACAACAAAATCAATTTCCTTTTGCACCTTCTGATCTTTTCGCCTGTCGAGGACGACACCAACATCAACGGAATATCCCTGTATAATCAGTTCATTGTACAGGATGTTTTCCATGATA
>OMZG01000005.1 GCA_900315505.1 uncultured Lachnospiraceae bacterium | reverse complement strand
TCCATACTTCGCCGCGTAGATGAGTCCTTTGTTGATCAGCTGCGCGCGGATCGGGGAGATCTGAGTGACCTGCTTCTTCATATTCTTTGCGACATTGGAAATATTTTTTTGCCTTCCTCCTCGGCGGGTACGACAATAGCATCACGAGCCTCATCATCGGTAAGCGAATCGATTTCCTCGTATCTGAATATTCTCTCAGCGTAAGTCCTCGCATTCCCTATGAACTGAAATACCTTTGGCAGGCCGGCACCTATAAGCATAAGAGGATATCCCTTTTGGCTGACGCGATGCAGCGCACAGATCAGCGCAGAAATGTCTTCTTTTCTCATGTACTGAATCTCATCAATGAAAAAGCAGATAGGCTGACTGGCTTCTTTTGCAATGCATCAGACGACCTCCTTTGTATATTTCAAGCGTATCACGTTATAATATGGAAATCAACATAAGATTACGAAGCGTAGGGTAGTTTTAAACCATATAAGTATAATATGTTAGAACTTGCTTTATACCGGGAAATAAAGTATAATTCACTTATATTAAATATATTGAGAGGCGAACAAGTAAAATAATGAAGTCACCTCTCATTAAAACACAATCACATGGATTAAACGAGAGGCAATAATATGGTGGGAAGAAAACGGGAGATACGTGATCTGGAGGAACGATATGCAGGCAATGAAGCTCAGTTGATAGCTATATATGGCAGGCGAAGAGTTGGAAAGACATATCTGGTGAACGAACTGTTCAAAGACAGGATTACATTCAGGCATGCCGGTCTGTCACCAATAGAGCACGAAGGTGACGGGCTCTTGAAGAAACAGCTGGATCAGTTCTACTATTCTCTCGTGAGTCAGGGAATGGAAGAGGCTAAGAAGCCTAAGTCATGGCTGGAGGCTTTTTTTCTGTTGGAAAAATACCTTCAGGACAGGGATGATGGTTCCAGGCAGCTGGTATTTCTTGACGAGATGCCGTGGATGGATACACCCCGTTCGGGCTTTCTTACAGCATTTGAAGGTTTTTGGAACAACTGGGGATGTCATAGGAAGAATCTGATGGTAATCGTATGTGGCAGCGCCAGTTCGTGGATCCTTGACAATCTGATCAATAACCATGGAGGCTTATATAATCGGCTGACATTCGAGATCAAGCTCGAGCCGTTCACTCTGAAGGAATGCGAAGATTTTTTTCGTGAGAGGGATATCAATATGTCACGATATGATATCGTGCAGAGCTATATGGCTATCGGAGGCATTCCATATTATCTCGGATATTTCAGGAGGAATCTGAGTCTGGCGCAGAATATAGATGAACTCTTTTTTAAGAAAAATGCGGTACTACGTGATGAATATAACAGATTATTTGAATCAATTTTTGCAAGACCAGATCTGATGAAACGTATTGTAAGGACACTATCATCAAGGAATATGGGCTATACAAGAGGCGAGTTGCTTAAGAAACTGGATATGAAGGATGGAAAGCTTTTTACGAATAGTATGAATGCCCTCGTAGAGAGCGATTTCGTGATCAGATATGTGCCGTTTGGCGGCAGAAAGAATGATGTACATTACAGGCTGGTCGATCCGCTGTGCATATTCTGGCTTCATTTCAAAGAGAAAAAGGCTGTATCTGAGGAGAATTTCTGGCAGCAGAACCTGGACAATCAGGCCGTAGTATCATGGAGGGGTATTGCATTTGAGAATGTATGCTGGTGCCATCTGCCTCAGATCAAGAATGCTCTTGGAATAAGTGGTGTGTCGACAGCGTTCTCAGCATGGACTAAAAAGCCTGATGACGAACGAGGTTTCCAGATAGATATGCTGATAATCAGACGTGATGACGTGATCAATATGTGCGAGATCAAGTATTACAGCGACGATTTCAAGGTGGATCAGAAGTATTACAGGACGCTTCTTCGCAGGCAGACAGCGCTTCTCGAGGAGGCTCCGGCTAAGGCATCAGTTCATAGCACTCTGATTACCACTTATGGACTCGTGCGTAATGAATACAGTGGAGCATTTACAGATGTGGTCACGATGGACGATCTGTTTGCCTGATTGCCAATGCTCATCCCCTTTTCCTGATCAGGAAATCCTCAAACTTCGCTACTGTAAAGTCTATCTCTCCGTATTTTGCTGCGTATATGAGTCCTTTGTTGATCAGCTGCTGCGGAGTGTTTCATTGGAGAAGCGCATCTGCCGCAGAAGCTAATCCATTCTTTCAGTCAAGCTCTTCCTCAAACCAGGAGATCAGGGCGTTCAGGTTCAGATCTGAGTGCTCGACCTCGCGAGAGAAGAGGTAAACAGTTTCTTCAGGGGTGAGCGAAGAGGCAGCGCTTATCATCATGATCCATCTGACAGTCATAACCGCTATCATGGCTCTGGCGTAGATCTGGCCGTCGTAGATGCTTCCGCAGAAATAGGTAAAAAGCAAAGACTCCAGCATTTTCTCACAGATGAAGGAAACGGCACGGTCCGGGTACATGGCCTGCTGCCACTCGGCGGAGGAAGCTTTATGCGCCCTCCAGTATTCAGTAGATGCGTGAAGGGTGTCAGACCAGGATGGCTCAAGAATCTCCAGGCTGCCTAGAAGGCCAAGGCTTTCACACATATATCCATAGGAAAAAGCAAAGCCGCTCCTTCGCCCGTTCCGCGGCGGAAGAGCCGTGGTGCATGAGAGCTGATCCATATCTGATATATCGCCGCTGTCGAAAAGCCCCTGGAGTCTGAATGCGTATGACGCGATCAGGTCCATTTTTTCCTGGAGAGGAAGACTGCCGGACGCGAGGTCAAGCATCCTCTCACGCGCATAGCAAAGCCTGTCGAAAAGAAAAAAGTCAAAATCCTCGTAATCATCATAGTCTTCAGTCTTTTCGTCCTCAGATTCCCTGAATGACAGATGGGAATCTGAGGCAAAGAGCATCCTGACAGCTTCAGGACAGGACAGTGACAGCGAATACTCGCGCAGATCAGGGAACTCTTCGGTATGCCTTGGATACTGCCTGCAGGTATCGCAGAGAAAATCTTCGCCAAGACTTGTCTGCAGGTCGCAGAACCCGCTGTCTGAGAGCATGCTGCATCTGCCGTCAGTCTGCCTGAAACAGGATTCTTCATAGTCTATTCCGCTGCGGAGTCTGTCCTCAAATTCTCCGTTCCAGGATCTGTATCTGTCAAGGCTTTTTTTATCTATTACTATCTGCCAGCCACTGCAGCAGTTCATCGGGCAGCGGTCAGCAATACATGAAAAATCGTAAAAATCACTCTGGATTCTGTAAATCATCGAATACTCCGGTCATCAGATCTTAAGGATCTTATCTATAGTATACTTTTTAAAGATGACATGCAATACGGTTCAGGACGGCATATGGTGCTCCGTAAGACCACATTCTCATTTGAAATGCTGTCAAAAAAGTGATATGTATCATAAATTATTAATATGTTGTACTTTTGTGCATAATGCTAAAATATTAGTTGATACTTTAGTGGGGATTATGCAGATTGTATAGGGATCTGCGCCCGGGATATAGAAGGAGGAAACAATGAGGAAAAAACTGACAAAAGTATCAGCATTTGTGACAGCCATTCTGATGGCGATGTCCATTTTCTCTGGGATCAGAGTAAATGCGCTCGCGGCTGCCGCAACGAAGGTATCGTTCCATTATTACAGGAGCGATAGGGACTATAGTGACTGGGACGTCTGGTTCTGGGGTGACGGAATTGATGGAAGCAGTTCTGTCTTTCAGAAAAAACTGGACAAAAATGGCTGTGCGGTCACGAATATCACGGTACCGGCAGGAAAGAGCTCACTGTCGTTTATTGTAAGAAAGGGCGGTGACAGCTGGGCAGGAAAAGACGTCGACAAGGACCAGAGCATAGACCTTGGCGCTGCAAAGAAAGGCAAGCTTGATGTCTATGTATTCTCAGGCATAGAGGGATATTCAAAAACCTTTAAGAATGCGCTCGTTTCGGCAACGTCTTCTGGGAAGAAGACATTGAAGGTGACCATGATGAAGGCGCTCGGAAAGAAAACGAACGTGAAGAAGACTTTCAGAGTCACAAATTCCGTGAAGAAGAGCTTTGGAATAAAGTCAGTAAAGGCTTCAGGGAATGTCTATACACTTACTCTTAAGAAGCCGATATCCTACCGTTATACCACCTATATTACCTATAACGGAGTAAAGACAAAGGTTACTACGCCTGACTATTATTCGACCACAGAGTTCGAGAAGGCCTACACCTATACTGGAAATGACCTTGGAGCTTCATATTCAAAGAAGGCCACTACTTTTAAGCTCTGGGCTCCGCTTGCAAGCAAGGTGAAGCTTAATCTCTATAAGTCAGGAACAAAGGGTGCCGATGACAAGATAAAGACTATAAACCTGAAAAAAGGTTCAAAGGGTGTATGGTCAAAGAAGGTATCCGGAGATCTGAATGGTACTTACTATACCTATGATGTGACTACCGACGGAAAGACTCAGAAGGATGTTATCGATCCGTATGCGCGTACCTGCGGCACCAATGGAAACAGAGGAATGGTGATCGACCTGTCTTCTACAGATCCGACAGGATGGAGCACAGATAAGAATCCGAATGAGATAAAGAACTATACGGATGCAGTAATCTATGAGATGCATGTGGGAGATTTTTCAAATGATAAGTCTTCCGGAATGAAAAACAAAGGAAAGTACCTGGCATTTACAGAGAGCGGAACGAAGAACTCAAGCGGTCAGGCAACAGGCACAGACTATCTGAAGGATCTCGGGATCACCCATGTACAGCTTCAGCCGGTATATGACTACAGCTCAGTGGACGAATCAAAGAATACCGATCAGTATAACTGGGGCTATGACCCGCAGAATTACAACATTCCTGAGGGCTCATATTCTACAGATCCGTCTAACGGAGCTGTTCGAGTAAAAGAATTTAAGGAGATGGTAGAGTCTCTTCACAAAAACGGCATGAGCGTAGTCATGGATGTGGTCTACGGACATGTAGCTTCAAAGGATAATTTCTGCATCAACAGGATCGTGCCGGATTACTATTCCAGACCGAATTCAAATGGCTCATACTGCGGAAATGATACGGCAACAGAGAGATTGATGAATCGCAAGTACATCGTGGATTCGTTTGTTTACTGGGCAAAGGAATATCACATAAATGGCTTCAGGCTTGATCAGTCTTATCTGTTCGATACAGAGACCATAAACGAGATAGTAAAGGCACTCCACGAGATAGATCCGTCGATCATAATATATGGCGAGGGATGGAATAATACGACAAACCCGACGAAGAGCGGACTTGGCTTTGCTACACAGAATAATTCGAAAGCAACACCTCAGGTCGGATTCTTCAATGATAAGATCCGTGACGGCGCAAAGGGTGGTGTGTTCAACTTCACAGAAGCAGGCTACGCTACCGGAAACAGTGATAAGACAAATGATATCATAAAGTCCGTAACAGCCTCCGCCGACTGGCTGAAGTCGGATAACAGGGCTTCTCAGACGATAAACTATGTATCCTGCCATGACAATGATACGCTTTTTGACAGGATCCAGGCTTCGTCAGCTGCAACAGACCAGGCAATAATGGTAGCTCAGAATAACCTTGCTTCATCTATTGTATTTATGTCTGAAGGCATTCCGTTCATGCAGGGTGGGGAAGAGATGCTCCGTACAAAGGAACTGCCATCTGGAGTGAAGTACGGTGACACTAACGACATTAAGTCTGCAAAGGGCAGAGATTTCTGGGTCAACAGCTACAGCTCGAATGCCACCTGTCTGAAGGCTTACTATGATGCCGACAAGAACTTCTCCGCAAGCAGCATCAACGCCTTCAAGTGGGATAATCTGGGCAAGAAGGAGTACAGTGACGTTTATAATTATTATAAAGGTCTTATCTCGTTCAGAAAGGCTCATCCGGCTCTTCGCATGGTAAGCGGTTCCCAGATCGATTCCTCTGTGAAATTCCTGAGTGGAACCAGTGACAATGTGATCGCGTACACCATTGATGGAAAGAGTTCGGGAGATTCTGCGCAGCAGATCCTTGTTATATTTAATCCGAACCAGAAGGCAGAAAGCGTAAGCCTTCCGTCAGGAGACTGGAAGGTCTGCATCAATAAAGAGGCAGCAGGCACGAAAACACTTTCAACCGCTAGCGGAAATATTAGTGTAGAGCCTGTCAGCTGCACAGTTCTGGTAAAATAAAGACCTGTTATATATTTTCAGGGAAAAATAACCCCGTCCGAGGAAAAAATCCTCGAACGGGGCTTTTTTTTATCCCATCTGGTTCAGCCGTAGTATTGCAGACTCTTTTTACTTGATTTATCCGCTCTCAAGTCATATACTTTAGAGAGTTTGAAAAAATAAAGGAGATTACTGACATGGAAATGCAGATGGAATTCGTACGTAAGCTCCCGACTCCGCAGGAGATCAAGGAGCAGTACCCGCTGAAGGAAGAGACGAAGGCTCTCAAGGAGAAGAGAGATCAGGAAATATTTGATATTTTCACAGGGAAGGACAAGGACAGGATCCTTCTGATCATCGGACCGTGTTCTGCTGATAATGAAGATGCAGTGCTTGACTACATGACACGTCTGGCCGGTCTTCAGGAGAAGGTAAAGGACAAGATCTTCATTATCCCTCGTGTATATACGAACAAGCCGCGTACTACAGGACTCGGCTATAAGGGGATGGCTACGCAGCCTGATCCTGAGAAGGGTGCTGATCTGCTCGGCGGGATCATTGCCATCCGTCATATGCATATGAGAGTGGTAGAGGAGACAGGATTCACCTGTGCAGAGGAGATGCTGTATCCGGGAAATCACAGATATTTATCAGACCTGCTGTCCTATGTGGCAATCGGCGCCCGGTCAGTCGAGAACCAGGAACACAGACTCACAGCCAGTGGTATCGGGATCCCGGCCGGCATGAAGAATCCGACAGGTGGAGACATCTCCGTCATGATGAATTCCATTATAGCAGCCCAGAATCCGCATACATTCATCTACAGGAGCTGGGAGGTTCATACGACCGGAAATCAGTACGCACATGCGATAATGCGTGGATATGTGGATAAGTATGGCAGGAATCATGCGAACTATCATTATGAGGATCTGAAGGATGTCTGCGAACTGTATGAGAAGCATCCGGAACTCAAGAATCCGGCAATCATAGTAGACTGCAATCATTCGAATTCAGGCAAAAAGTACCTCGAGCAGATCCGTATCGCAAAGGATGTCATGCACAGCTGCCATGTATCGAAGCAGATAAAGAATATCGTGAAGGGTCTTATGATCGAGTCCTACATCGAGGATGGTGCCCAGAAGATCGGCGAGGGTGTCTATGGCAAGTCCATCACCGATCCATGCCTCGGCTGGAAGAAGACCGAGAAGCTCGTACTCGAGCTCGCCGATCTGATCTGAGATGAAAAAGGGACCCGTCCCCTTTTTCATCTTTTTATAGTGCTTCACGGAGCTCGCTGCTCTTTCCGACTGCTTTTGAGAGGTCGAGAAGGGTGTCGAGCTCTTTTTCTGTGAAGAGTCCTGTCTTCCCTGCTTCTTCACGGACGGAGGTTCCTTCGTGCAGGGCAGTCTTGGCGATGGTGGCGGCTTCCTGATATCCGACCTTCGGACTGAGTGCGGTTGCGATTCCGGTAGAACCCTCTGCGAGTTCGAGGCAGTGATCCTCGTTCGCGGTGAGGTCGAGAATGCAGTTGTTTACAAGGGTCTTTATCGCACCTGTCACAGAGGTAATGGATTCAAATAATTGATGGAAGGTGACGGGCTCGAAAGCGTTGAGTTCCATCTGTCCTGACTCGGCAGCCATCATGATAGTCGTGTCATGTCCAGCCACGAGGAAGGTGACCTGAGTCACGACCTCAGGGATTACAGGGTTTACCTTGCCCGGCATGATGGATGAGCCGTTCTGCTTTGCAGGAAGGTTTATCTCATGGAACCCGCAGCGTGGGCCGCTTGACAGGAGTCTCAGGTCGTTGCACATCTTGGAGATGGACATCATTCCGGCCTTGATAGCTCCTGATACAGCGACGAATCCGTCGAGGTCTTCGGTAGCATCGAAGAGGTCATCAGCCTGGACGAGTGGGAGTCCGGAGACTTCTGACAGGACAGGTACAATGTTTTCCACGTAGTATGGGGAAGCGTTGATGCAGCTTCCGATGGCGGTTCCGCCCATGTTTACTGATTTCATTTCGTCGAGTGATTTCTCAATTCTTTTTGCAGAACGCTTTACCATAGTTGCATATGCGTGAAAAGTATGGCCAAGCGTCATAGGAACCGCATCCTGCAGCTGTGTGCGGCCCATTTTTATCACATCTCTGAATTCATATGCTTTTTCTTCAAGTGCTCTGTAGAGACGACCGAACTCGCTGAGCATAGGCTTTGAAAGAGTGAGAACCGTCATCCTGCCTGCAGTCGGGATTGTGTCGTTCGTGGACTGACCCATGTTGACATCGTCGTTCGGATGAACTGTGTACTCTGATTTACTGCCGCCAAGAATTTCGGAAGCACGGTGAGCGATGACTTCGTTCATGTTCATGTTGGCTGATGTTCCGGCACCGCCCTGAATCGGGTCGACAATGAAAGCATCCTTCATATAACCGGCGATTATTTCATCGCAGGTTCTCTCGATCGCAGTGGCCTTTTCAGAAGAAAGGTCACCTGTATGTGAGTTCGTAATGGCTGCGGCCTTTTTTATCATTGCGAGGTTGCGAAGGAACTCATCGCTCATGTGCTGGCCGGTGATCCTGAAGTTGCGGTTCGCACGAAGTGACTGAACTCCGTAGTATGCGTCTGCCGGGATCATCATGCTGCCAATCGAATCTGCTTCAAGTCTAGTGTTTACCATAGTGGGCCTTCTTCCTTTTATGCAAAAAAGTGGCGCACCAGCGATACGTCCGTATCACCGATGCGCCTTTGCATCAACAACTTTGTTTCTCTGATTTGAAGTTTACCACGATTCATCACGAATTAAAAGATATAAAATAAAATGCGAAGTATTGACAAAAACAGGTGGATATTGCAAAATAAAATAAAAATATATCTCTTGAAATTTTATATTGTTTATCAGAACTATATCAGGCATAAGCGGAACTGATATATTTTTACAGGAGGAAAAATGGCAGAGACCTACACACCTGATGAGACTGACAGGAAAATAATCGATCTGCTTATGAAGAATGCGAGAATGTCAGTGAAGGAAATTGCAAAGAAGCTTTATCTCACATCACCTACGGTGTCCACACGTATCAAAAAGCTTCGTGAGAATGGAATCATTACGGGATATCATACATCAGTTGACCTGTCGTATTTCGGATACAATATCAAGGCCTTCGTGAATCTCGAGGTCGACCCGAAGGATAAGCAGGATTTTTATGATTTCATTGCAGGGATCCCGAATGTGATTGAGTGCAACTGCGTGACCGGCGACTATTCGATGATTATAGAGGTTGCATTTAAGCGGACTGAGGAGCTCGATCATCTGATAAATGTGCTCCAGAAGTACGGCCATACGAAGACACTCATAGTATTTTCGACGTCGGTCGAGCATCGCGACGTGCCGGTCTGATCACGGCAGCCATGAGAGGATGGCGGCATCGGCATTCTGAAAAAAGCATCTTGCCGACCCCTGCGAATCATGTTACAATATAGTCAAAGTACACACATAGATCATGGAGGTGACCTTATGAGTGCAATTGCAGGAATCAGTAATTCATACAGCAATTATTTCCTGTATGGGAAGATTGCAAGTGGAAGAAGAATACAGAGTGCATCGGATGATGCAGCAGGACTTGCGATATCTGAGAAGCTGACAGCGCAGGAGAATGGCCTGAATAAGGGCACGGACAATGCGAAGTCAGGACAGGATCTGCTGAATGTATCAGATGGTGCGCTGAGCCAGATTACAGACCAGCTCCAGAGGCTCAGAGAGCTCGGGCTGCAGGCTTCGAATGGTCTCCTGACAGATTCTGATAAGCAGAATATCCAGTACGAGGTCGATGGACTGAAGCAGGGTATTTCTGATATTGCGGATCAGACGACCTTCAATACGAAGCATATCCTGAATGGCGAGGATACATTGAATCTCGCTACGGACAGCAATGGAAATGGCACGAGCATCAATACATCGAATTCCACGCTCAAGGCACTGGGTATAGCAGACTTCGATGTGACCGGAGATTTTTCTCTGGATACGATCGACAAGGCACTGGAGAAGGTAACATCAGCCCGCGCGAAGGGCGGCGCCCAGTACAATGCTCTCGGGAATACGATCAGCTACAATGATTATGCGGCACAGAATACAGCATCATCAAACAGCCGTATTGAGGATCTCGATATGCCGAAGGCACTGACGGACCTTCAGAAGCAGAATCTCCTGAATACGTATAAGGTATTCATGCAGAGGAGAGCCAGCGCGGACGCAATGAACAGGAATGCACTGCTCTTCAGATAATCCCGGAACCCGTTTTGTATGGCAGCGTATCACCAGGTACGTTGCCATATTTTTTTCAAAAATAAGGAGAAACCTATGAGAATCAGAAGAATACTGGCCGGAATGCTTGCGGCAGTCACCATTATTGCTGGAAGCATCCCGGCATCGGGCCTTCAGGCAGAGGCAGCAACGAACTGGTCTGTTTACTCGGACGACTACTTTTACAATAAGATGAATGCCAGCGAGAAAAAGCTGTACAGTGGGATGACATCTGCTGCGAACAAGGCAATGGAAAGCAGTGACAATATCACAGAGATAAAAGCACCGTATTCCGGGCTCACCATTGAGCAGCTGACCAATGTCCTGCGGATATGGACGGAGACTGAAGCACAGTATTTCTTCATAAGCAATAGTATACACTATTCATATAGCACGGGCTCCGGCAGCGTGGTGAGCGGTACTGCTTCGATCGATGTGCTGCGCGAATATCAGTCAGGCTCTGCCCGTCAGGCAGCAAAGGAGACATTCCGGAATACCATCCGGTCACTGCTCGCACAGACGACATCAGCCTCCACACTTGTCGAAAAGGAAAAAATAATCCATGATGCCCTTGCGAAGAGGCTCACCTGGGATGGAAGTGATTCCCAGTCGAAGCAGTCCTCGGCAAGCTCACTGATCGGTGAGACTACCGTGTGTGCCGGATATTCAGCAGCGTTCTCTGTTCTGATGAATGCTCTTGGAGCGCCGACCATTACCATCACAAGCAGCTCGCATGGATGGAATGAGATATATCTCGACGGGAAATGGTACAACGTAGATGTCACCTATGATGACCCGCTGTGGAACGGCGGCTCTAATACATATCCTGATGGAAGGAATATCCGGTACACCTGCTTCAATGTGAGTGATTCGACCCTTCGGGCAGATGATTACTATGCGCATATACCAGACAGCTACTGGGACAGCTATGGGCGCCCTGTATGCAGCACAGATGGCGGGACATCCATCGGTGATTCCGGCAGCGGAAGGGATATTTCGGAAATAGGGAAAACAGACGATACCGCCTCGAATACAGATACCGGGAAAAGCAGTGACACTGTGAAAAAGGATATGTCCTCGTACAAGGTCACGGTAAGCCCGAAATCTGTGACGTTGAAGAAAGGCGCCCGTAAGGGAATATCCTATTCGACGCATTCTCCTTCGGCTCTGACAAAGGTGACATGGTCCTCATGCAATAAGAAGGTGGCTGCTGTTTCAGGTATGGTCATCCGTGCAAAGAAAAAGGGCAGGACAACCATCAGGGGTACATTCAGGTTCGCCGATGGTACCAAGAAGACAGTGAAGATAAGCGTCAGGGTGAAATGACAGGGATTCTGACAGATGAAACCAATATTTAAATATTTTGAAACAACTGATTCTACGAATCTCGAAGCAAAAAGAGAAGCACATGAGGGTGCTACTAATTTTACAGTGATCTCAGCCGGTGAACAGACAGCAGGCCGTGGCAGGAGCGGCCACGGATGGATCTCTCCGGAGGGGGTGTCCGTGGCAACGACTATGCTCATTTATCCTGAGGGCATTTCGATGGAGCATCTGCCCAGGCTTACGATAGTAGCAGGAGTCTCTGTGGCGGAGGCAGTTGAAGAGCTGTATCATCTCAAGACCCAGATCAAGTGGCCGAACGATGTGCTCATAAATAGTAAAAAAATCTGCGGGATTCTCACAGAGCTCGAGGCTGATAATGGCATTGCGAAAAATGTCGTCGTCGGGATCGGAGTGAATGTGCATCATAAGAAGTCAGATTTCGCGCCAGAGATCCGCGATATGGCGACATCTCTTGATCTCGAGCTTGACGGGCAGCGGGCTTCGAGGAAAGCTGTGATAGAAGCAATATGGCGTCATTTCCTGCGCCACTATGAAATATTCCAGAAAAATGGTGGGAGCCTCGAGGGGATTCTTCCTTCATACAACGCCCGCCTGGCAAATAAGGACAGGCGTGTAAGGGTGGTTCATCAGGTTCATGACTTTGAAGGCATAGCACTGGAGATGGATAAGGATGGCAAGCTTCTCATAAGAAAGGACGACGGAAGCATAGTGGCTGTGGATTCCGGAGAGGTGCATGTGAGGGGGCTGTATGGATATGTGTGAGAAGAGAGACATCAGTGGGTTTGCGCTGAAAATGATCGCCATTATCACAATGGCTATTGACCATATCGGGGCCATCATTGTAGAAAATATGGCTGCGCAGAAGCAGGCTCAGGCATTATGGACGCTGGACTCATGGCTCCGCGGAATCGGTCGGCTGGCATTTCCGCTGTTCTGTTTCTTTATAGTAGAAGGATTCCATTACACACATGACAGACGAAGGTATGCCGTGCGGCTCGGGATATTCGCGGTGATTTCCGAAGTGCCGTTTGATCTGGCGTTCAATAGCGGACCATTTTACATATATGACAATAATGTCATGTGGACGCTTCTGCTCGGGCTGCTGGCAATCTGGGCACTTGACTCGCTTTTTAAAAAGATAAGAGAAAAATTCTCAGGCGCCCCGGCAATGGGACTGGAGATTCTTTCGATAGCAGCTGTGACACTCGTAGCTGATCTGATCGAGGAATTCATCCTGAACAGCGATTACGGAATCGGCGGAGTAGTGGCGATCATGATCATGTATCTGCTCGGAACCCACAGGCTCGTGGGCTTTGCGCTGGCGGTGCTATGGCTCGGTCTCATGTGCGGCAGCACAGAATGGTATGCGGTAGTCGACCTCATACCTCTGTACTTCTATCACGGCAGACAGGGACGGAAGATGAAGTACTTTTTCTACATATTTTACCCTGCACATCTGCTTATCATACGATTAATAGCGCACTTCATAGTGCCAGGAATGTAGTATTTATGCGGCCTCGAAAGGGGTCGCATAATTTTTCTGAAAAATTAGCACTCATCACTTGACAGTGCTAACAAAACGTGCTATAACTATAACTGTCAGGAGGACAAAGGATGAATTAAGGAGGTTTTTACTATGGCTTTTTTACCTGGATTTTTTGGAGAAGATTTAATGGATGACTTTATTAACAGTGTCGATCAGTTCTGGAAGGCACCGTTGAGCGTGAGCGCAAGCAATCATGCTTATGGACTCATGAGGACAGATGTGAAGGAGAATGGCAACAACTACGAGCTTTCAGTTGAGCTGCCGGGCTATGACAAGAGCGATATAGGAGTTGAGCTGAAGGATGGTTATCTGAATCTCACAGCAAAGCACTCAGAGAATAAGGAAGATAAGGACAAGGATGGCAAGGTTCTTCGTCAGGAGAGGTATTACGGAAATGTAGCTCGTAGCTTCTTCGTAGGCAAGGATCTGAAGCAGGAAGATGTCCATGCAAGATATGACAATGGTATTCTTGAGATCACCTTCCCGAAGGAGGATGCAAGAGAGAAGATTCCAGAGAATCATACAATAGCAATAGAAGGCTAAAAGTTCCGAGTTCTGAGTTATAAGTTCGGAGCAGAAAGGGAGGATATGGGAAATTATAAACAGTTAATTGTCTGGCAGAAGTCAATCAGTATGGTAGAAATGATTTATATACTGGTTAAGTGTTTACCCAGAGAAGAATTATTCGGATTATCTGACCAGATGAGAAGGGCAGCTGTGTCAATACCTTCAAATATTGCAGAAGGACATGGAAGGAATTCAAGAAAAGAATTTATAAGGTTCTTATACATAGCACAAGGCTCAAGAGCTGAATTGGAAACCCAGCTTCATATCTGTATGAGGCTGGGCTATTTATCAGCAGAACAAATAAACCCTGTGCTTCATGTCTGTTCTGAAATTGAAAAAATGTTGTATTCTTTAATACAAAGTATGGCATAGAACTTAGAACTAAGAACTAAGTACTCTAAACTAATAAACGAAAGGAGGCCATGAATATGAATATAAGCAAATTTACTCAGAAGAGCATAGAAGCTGTTCAGGATGCTGAGAAGCTGGCTACTGACTATGGCAACCAGCAGATCACAGAAGAGCATTTCCTGCTGGCCCTCATGCAGCAGGAGGAAGGCCTGATCCCGAAGCTCTTCCAGAAGATGGATATAGATGTAAATTATTTTACCAATGATGCCACAATGATGGTCCAGAACCTGCCAAAAGTATCAGGCGGCGGACAGCAGTATGTGGACAGATACCTGAATGACGTGCTGCTTCATGGTGAGGATGAAGCCAAGAAGATGGGCGACGACTATGTGTCAGTCGAGCACCTGTTCCTGTCACTCATCCAGTATCCGGATGACACGATCAAAGAGAAATTCAGGGAATTCGGTATCACGAGAGACAGGTTCCTTCAGGCACTCTCTACAGTGAGAGGCAATCAGAAGGTTACCAGTGATAATCCGGAGGATACCTATGATTCCCTTGAGAAATACGGCGAGGATCTGGTCGCTAAGGCCAGGGATCAGAAGCTCGATCCTATCATCGGCCGTGATGAAGAGATCCGTAATGTGATCCGTATCCTCTCTCGTAAGACGAAGAACAACCCGGTGCTCATAGGTGAGCCTGGTGTAGGTAAGACAGCAGTTGTAGAGGGTCTCGCCCAGCGTATCGTAAAGGGCGATGTGCCAGACAACCTGAAGGACAAGAAGATCTTTTCACTCGATATGGGCTCTCTGATCGCAGGTGCGAAGTACAGAGGTGAATTCGAGGAAAGACTCAAGGCTGTCCTGAATGAAGTCAGGAAGTCAGAAGGAAATATCATCCTCTTCATCGATGAGCTGCATCTGATAGTAGGCGCTGGAAAGAGCGAGGGCGCAATGGATGCCGGTAACCTCCTGAAGCCTATGCTTGCAAGAGGTGAGCTGCACTGCATCGGCGCTACGACCCTGAATGAGTATAGAGAGTACATCGAAAAGGATGCCGCTCTTGAGCGTCGTTTCCAGCGTGTGCTCGTTGATGAACCGACGGTAGATGAGACAATCACCATCCTCCGTGGCCTTCGTGAGAATTACCAGACCTATCATGGTGTCCGTATCACAGATAATGCACTGATCGCAGCCGCAGAGCTGTCTGACAGATATATCACCGACCGTTTCCTTCCAGATAAGGCAATCGACCTGATTGATGAGGCCTGCGCCCAGATCAAGACAGAGAAGGAATCGAAGCCTGAGGAAATCGATGAGCTTGAGCATAAGAACATCCAGCTGAGACTCGATGAGATGTCCCTCGAGAAAGAGACAGATGAGATGAGTAAGCAGCGTCTCGAGGATGTCAAGAAGGAACTCGCCGAGAACGAGGATAAGCTTAAGAATCTGAATGCTGAATGGGAAAATGAAAAGAATGCAGTCGACCGTCCGGCAAAGCTTCGTGAGCAGATCGCCGATATCCATAAGCAGATCGAGCGTGCCGAGCGTGAGGGCGACTATAATAAGATGGCAGAGCTGCAGAACGGCAAGCTGCCTGAGCTCACCAAGGAGCTGAATCAGGAGGAGGCAAAGGTCAGGGATGATGACCTGAAGCTCGTCCATGAGGCGGTAGATGAGGATGAAATCGCAGCAATAGTAAGCCGCTGGACCGGAATCCCGGTGACGAAGCTCAATGAGTCACAGAGGACGAAGATCCTTCATCTCGGTGACGAACTCCACAAGAGAGTAGTCGGACAGGATGAGGCAGTTGAAAAGGTAACGGATGCAATCCTCAGGTCACGTGCCGGAATCAAGGATCCGAACAGACCTATAGGTTCGTTTATGTTCCTCGGACCTACCGGTGTAGGTAAGACAGAGCTTGCAAAGACTCTGGCAGAGGCACTTTTTGATAATGAGAATAATATCGTCCGTATCGATATGTCCGAGTACATGGAGAAGTATTCAGTCTCCCGTCTGATCGGAGCGCCTCCAGGATATGTGGGCTATGATGAAGGCGGACAGCTGACAGAGGCTGTTCGTAGAAAACCGTACTCGGTAGTCCTTTTCGATGAGGTCGAGAAGGCACATCCTGATGTGTTCAATATCCTGCTGCAGGTGCTTGATGATGGCCGTATCACGGATTCACAGGGCAGGACCGTGGATTTCAAGAACACGATTATCATTCTGACATCAAACCTTGGATCACAGGAGCTTCTGAATGGCATCCAGCCGGATGGCTCCATTTCAGACAGTGCGCGTGAGGCAGTGGAGGCAGAGCTCAGAAAGTCATTCAGGCCAGAGTTTCTGAACAGACTCGATGAGATCATCATGTTCCATCCGCTGACGAAGGATAATATCGGTCATATCGTAGGACTTCTGATGAGAAGACTGAATGACCGTCTTGCAGAGCGTGAGCTCAAGGTAGAGCTGACACCGGAGGCAAAGCTCTACATCATAGATCACGGATTCGATCCTGTATATGGTGCACGTCCGCTCCGCAGATTCCTGCAGAAGCATGTCGAGACTCTTGCCGCACGTATCATACTTGAGGGCAAGGCCAATAAGGGTGATACGATCATGATCGACAAAAAGGCACCGACGAAGCCGGAGGAGCCGAAGTCAGCAAACGGTGACGACCTCTTCACCGAAGACGGCAACGTCACGAATCGTCTCGATTCGCTGACAGGCGGCGCGGCTTCAGATGAGCTTTACGCATATATCAAAAGATGACACGCGTCATTTTTTATAAAAGCCAGAGGACCTGACAGGCACAGAAGCCTGCCGGGTCTTTTTTTCTCTGAAGGCTAAAGTATAATAAATCTCATCCGATATAGATAACAGAGAAAGAATCGGTGCATGGATGCACCATTATGTCATAGCACACGGAGGTATTCATATGGCAATCGGAAATATCGGAGGCTACGGGAATATAAATACATATTCCTACAAGCCACAGAACAGCACTAAGAAGGCAGACGACACAGAGAAGGCATCGAAGACTTCCCAGACTCCTGTCCGCACTAAGAGCGCATGGGCAGATGAGCAGGAAAAGAAGGTGACATCGAAGAAGGATGCTACACAGGGAGCAGACGATCAGGAGCTCTACACGAAGGGGAAGACGATCGGCAAGCCGACTCTCTCGAAGAAGGCAGCAGAATATTATGAGAAGCTGCAGAAGAAGTTCGGCAATATGCAGTTCATCCTCGTATCAGAGGATCAGAAGCAGTCGGCCGAGGCTAATGCCGCAGCCTATGCATCGAAGACGAGGACCACAGTTCTCATCAATGAGGACAAGATCGAGGAGATGGCAAATGATGAGAATGTAGCGAAGAAATATGAGGGCATCATCGAGAATTCACAGAAGCAGCTTCCTGATCTGAAGAAGCAGCTGGAGCAGACGGTAGGAGCTGACGCTCTCAAGGGCATAGGAATGCAGGTCAATGACAATGGTGCGGTAAGCTTTTTCGCAACAGTCCGTGACCAGGCGGCAGCCGGCAATGAGGCCCTGAAGAAGAGGCAGGCAGCGAAGAAGGCCGCAAAGAAGGCTGCAGACAAGCAGGCAGCAAAGAAGGCCCGGCAGAAGAAGTCGGAGGAGGCCGCGAAGGAGAAGGCGTCTGAGAAGTCCTCTGATACTGATACGACGAAGAAGACCGATACTGATACGGATGACGATGATTACGAATATATAGAGAAAGATCCCGACAGCGATGAGACCGGAGAGGTGACGCCGTGGGATATGTACGGTACGAAGACCATCTATGCGAATTCGATCGATGATCTGATCAAGGCAGTGAAGAGCTTTGCAACAGGGTCAAGCGCCTATGCAGCAGGCAATTCGATAAATTACGAAGGATAATGTACAAGCTTGCAATATACGGAAAAGGCGGCATCGGGAAGTCTACAATGACTAGTAATCTCGCGGCTGCCTTTTCTTTTTCAGGAAAAAAGGTAATACAGATCGGATGCGACCCGAAGGCAGACTCCACTATGAATCTGCTCGGAGGACGGACGCTTACACCGGTCATGGATCTGCTGCGCGATGACAGGGATCCTGAGACGATAGAGGACATATCAGCCATCGGCTATGGAGGCGTGGTCTGCATAGAGACAGGCGGGCCGACACCGGGGCTCGGATGCGCAGGCAGGGGGATCATCACGACCTTCAATATACTTAAGGAACTGGAACTGGTTGAAAGAGTGAGGCCTGATGTCATTCTTTTCGATGTGCTCGGAGATGTGGTGTGCGGAGGATTCGCAGCGCCTATCAGAGAGGGCTATGCAGATGAGGTCATGATAGTCACCTCAGGAGAAAAAATGGCTCTGTACGCCGCAGACAATATCAATAAGGCCGTGAAGAATTTCGAGGACAGAAGCTATGCGAAGGTCAGGGGGATTCTGCTGAATAAGAGAAATGTGCCGGATGAGGATGCGAAGGTAAGAGAATTTGCATCAGAGCGTAATCTTGATATAATAAGTGTGATACCACGATCAGATGATATCAATGTAGCAGAGGAGCAGGGGAAGACGGTGATAGAGATGGATCCGTCGTCATCAATAAGCAGGAGGTTTATTGAGCTTGCGAGGACTCTTGCAGAATGAGAAGGTTATGAAATGGCGGCAGTTTACTATACAGCGGGGGAGCTTGCAGACAGAATAGCAGAGAATAAGGATGACTGGATTCCGGCGGATTTCAGGTTGGGGAGTGGACTGGTGTATTCGTCTCCGGCGACTCTTGCCTACAATTCACCCGGAGCAGAGGGCTATGGAGTAAAGCGTGCAGCGCTTGCAGTACCGGAGTCAGTCGAGCTCATTATATCGCCAGGATGCTGCGGCCGGAACACGTCAGATATTTCCACAATGAAGGGATATGAAAACAGATTTTACTATCTCGAGCTGAATGAAGCGGATATAGTCACCGGACGGCATCTGAAGAGGATTCCGGAGGCAGTGAAGAGAATACTCTCGGATCGCGCCTCTGAAGGGCTTCCTGAGCCAAGGGTCGTGATGCTCGTCACCACCTGTGTGGATGCTCTTATCGGCTCGGATATGGATCATGTGTGCCGTGTCTGCGAGGCAGAGTGCGGGGTGAAGGCGCGCCCTGCATATATGTATGCCCTGACCCGTGACGGAGTGAAGCCGCCGATGGTGCAGGTCAGGGAGAGTATTTTTTCCCTCCTCGAGAAAAAAGAGAAAAAAAGCCATGCGGTAAATATTCTTGGATACCTCGGCGGACTTGTGACGGATTCGGCTATCGAGCTGAAGCTGATACTCTCAAGGCTTGGTATCGTCAGGGCTGATCAGATCTCTGAATGTAAATCCTTTGAGGACTTCATGAAAATGTCAGAGGCAGATTTTAACCTGGTGCTCGATCCTGAGGCAAGGGGAGCTGCCGATTATATGGAGAAGAACCTGGACACCGGATATATCGAGATGCAGAGATTCTATGGGATAGACCGGATATATTCTCAGTACAAGGCCTTCACATCGACCTTTCATGCAGATAATGACAGAAATGACAGACAGCGTGAGCTGTGTCAGGAATGCCTTGACATCTGGATGAATCACATAGATGAATTCTCTGCCAGACCGGTCTTCTCTATTGGTGAATGCTGCAATGCTCATGCACCGGAGCTTGCGCTTGCAATGATGGAGTACGGGTTCGGAGTCAGTGAGGTGTTTAGTACGCTGTCAGAGAGTGATGCATACTATGTGGCAGAGATCGCAGACAGGAATCCCTCTGTGAAATTCTATTTCAACCAGCATCCATCGATGGTGGATTATGAACCTGATGAGAGGACCGGCTTCTGCATCGGTAAGGATGCCTCATGGTATTACAGGAATGAAGAGGTGCCGCATCTGGACTGGAACAGCGATGTGCAGCCGTTCGGATATCATGCGGTGAGCCATCTGATGCAGGATATTTCCTGGGAGCTTGGGAATTTTACCTTCGGCGTCGATGAGGAGGATGAGAAGCTCAGACATATAGCTGATCAGCATATCGCTGAGCTGGACTGGGATGAGCCTGAGGAGAGGAGGAGCCGTGTGTCCTCTGATGAGCAGACGAACAGGCTGCTCGGGATCATGGGGTTCGGCGGGGGATTCACCCCGACCGTGGATACGAGGCCGTTCGTACCTCTTACGAAGAAAACGATTCACGGATACCGCTGTGTCCTGACGCCCTTTGCGCCGGATCAGTCGGGAGCGGTTGCAGCACTTCGCAGCATTCCGGACATAATGATCGTGGTTCTTGATGCAGGAGGCTGCACGGGAAATATCTGCGGCTTCGATCTGAATGACTGGACGACGAACCCGTCAATGATCTTCTCCGCAGGGCTCCGTGACATGGATGCGGTCATGGGGCGTGATGAGGAGCTCATAGCGAAAATAAAGTCAGCCGTTACACATCTTCATCCGTCATGCATAGCCCTGGTAGGTACGCCGGTCCCTTCTGTCATCGGTACAGACCTGCAGGGCCTGGCAAAGCAGGTGAAGAGAGTGACCGGACTTGACACGATTGCAGTCAATACTACAGGTATTAAGCTGTATGATGATGGAATCATTCAGGCATACAGGCAGATGGCGGAGATTGCACCGGACGCATATCATGGTATCTACGGGCTCACAGGACTTGATTACAGCGCTGAGGAGCAGGCTGAGATAAGGGAAAAAATCGCCGCCATGTATGGCGATGTCTCTTCTATGGGCAGCAGTATTGCTCTCTCATTAAGCGGCCTCGAGGCAGCAGGCGACAATATCGCACCGCCGGAGCTGATAGTATCTGATGAGATGCAGCTCGAGGTCGAAAGGGAATCAGCTCACAGGGGCCCGATACTTATCGTCGGTGAGCAGGTGTATTCCAATGCCGTCCGCTCCATAATAAAGCGGATCCACCCGAGAAAGAAAATTGTGGTAACGGGCTTCTTCAAAATGTACGAGGACCTGATGCAGGATGACGACATGAGTCTGAATTATGAGGACAGCTTCGTCAGAACGGTCTCTTCAGTAAAACCGTCACTCATCATTGGAGACCCGGCACTCAAGGCCCTGATCCCGGACTACACCGGCCGCTGGGTCGAGCGCAGACACTTCGCCCTGTCCGGCAGATGAAAAAGGGGACGGGTCCCTTTTTCATCTTTTGAAAGGAAACTGACTTGAAATATTACCTTGTGAAAATATATGGAATCGTGCAGGGGGTCGGATTCCGTCCGTACATCAGCAGGCTGTTCAACGGCCTGTGTTCAGGAAGCGTGAAGAACTGCGGCTCCTATGTGGAGATCCATCTTGCCACAGAAAATGACAGGGCCATGCCCTGCCTCACTCATATGAGGGAGATAGCGCCGCCGCGTGCTGACATAGTGGATATTGACATTAAGGAAATATCGGAGGACGAATATGAAGATCTGGTCAGGGATGACAGGCCGGTTCCTGGAGAAGAGGGAAAGGATTTCTTCATAGCGGAGAGTCCCGTGGAGAAGCCGGCAGATACACCGGTATTCATACCGCCGGATCTCGCAATCTGCGATGACTGTGCGAGAGAGCTCTATGATCCGTCAGACCGGAGATACCTGCATCCATTCATCAACTGCACCCAGTGCGGCCCGAGGCTGACGATCATAGATTCGCTGCCTTATGACAGGCCGCGGACATCTATGAGGGATTTTGAGATGTGCCGGTCATGCGCTTCTGAGTATACAGATCCCTCTGACAGACGCTATGATGCCCAGCCGGTGTGCTGCAATGACTGCGGACCGTCGGTATATTTTCTTGAGAAAAAGGATGACCATTTCGAAAAAATCTGCGCAGACGGCGATGCGATCACGAGGACCCGCAAGGCGCTCATAGCTGGAAAAATAGTTGCAGTCAAGGGTATAGGCGGATTTCATCTGTACTGTGATGCATTTAATGAACAGGCAGTTGCACAGCTGAGACGGCGTAAGGGCAGGCCGGCAAAGCCCTTTGCGGTGATGGCAGCATCGTATGAGGAAGCAGGGAAGATCTGTGATGCCACCGGTGAATTTTCTGGAAATGCTTCTGACAGGGAAAAATATACCGAAACTGTCAGGAGCCTTCTCACCGGCCCGAAGAAACCGATAGTTCTCATGCCGAAGAGGGAATCGGCCATCGCTTTAAACGTTGCTCCCGGTAATCCGACTCTTGGCGTGATGCTGCCATACGCACCATTGCAGCTGCTTCTTTTTTCATATCCCGACGGACTCGATGATCAGATGCCGCAGGTGCTTGTGGCGACAAGCGCGAACCGAAGTGGTGGTGTGATCTGCAGGACTGAGGAGGATGTAGAGGAGACTCTGGGAAATGTCTGCGACGGTATTCTCTCGCATGACAGGGAGATACTCACCAGAGCTGATGATTCGGTAGTGGATATATTTGAAAATGAGCCGTATATGATCAGGCGGTCGAGGGGATATGCCCCGCTGCCGGTGACAGCTGATCATGCCGGTGATGTCCTGGCCTTCGGCGGCGAGCTGAAGAATACCTTCTGCATTGGCAAAGGGAATCTGATGTACCCGTCCTCATATATCGGGGATCTGTCAGATCTGAAGAGTGACAAGGCTCTTGAAGAGACGGTCGACAGATTCCTCAGAATGCTTGATGCAAAGCCATCAGTCATTGTATGTGATAAGCATCCGCGGTACAGAAGCCGTGCACTTGCAGAGAAATATGTGAATGAGCATGGGGGCACGGGACTTGTCGGGGTGCAGCATCACTATGCGCATGTACTGTCGGTGATGGCAGAGAATCACTACTATGACCAGGTGATTGGAGTTGCCTATGACGGGACCGGGTATGGAGATGACGGGACTATCTGGGGCGGGGAGATTTTTCTCTGTGATATTCATGGATACGAGAGAAAGGCTTCGATAGCACCATTCACCTTCTCGGGCGGAGATATCGCAAGCCGCGAGGGCTTCAGGGTCGCCCTGTCAATGCTTTTCGATAAATACTCATCGGATTCAGAGGTTTGTGATATAATAAATAGCATAAGCTTATGCGATGAAAAATATGTCAGGCCGCTCCGTGCCATGCACGACATGGGCATCTATTCCGTGCAGTCTACAAGCTGCGGAAGGCTCTTCGATGCAGTAAGCGCGGTGCTTGGAATCTGCCGCAGTCAGAGCTTCGAGGGCGGAGCCTCGATGGGACTTGAATTCGCAGCAGAGAGATATTTAAATAAATGTGAACTATCCAGAAGCTTTCATATCCGTGAAAATAGCTCAGGCAGCAGAAGTATTCTGCCGACGGATGAGCTTTTTTACAGGATAGTGGAAGAGCGGCTGAATGGCAGAGCTGCAGAGGAGCTTGCTTATTTCTTCCATGAGGCGCTCGCTTCGATGACGGCAGATGCAGCGGTGAGGCTTCGTGATAGCTCGGGCTGTGATACTGTCGCCCTGTCGGGCGGTTGCTATCAGAACAGGCTTCTGCTGCGGCTCACAGAGGACAGACTGGAAAGGTATGGATTCACGGTGCTGCGTGCCCATGAGATACCTCCGAATGATGGTGGGATTTCGCTCGGGCAGTGTATGTATGGTATGGTAAGCGCCCTGAATTAATCATGAGGTGTATGTATGTGTGTAGGATTATCTGCGAAGGTAGTGAAGGTAAACAAGGATACAATGATCGTTGATGCAGGCGGTGCGAGAAGGAAGGTAAGCGCTGCCCTGCTTAATGACCTGCGTCCGGGCGACTATGTGATGGTGCATGCCGGCTCTGCGATCTCTAAGATCACGGATGATGATGCGGATGAGAGTGCTTCTCTCTGGGAGTCATATAAATGAGCGCAGCAGAAGAGGCAGGCGATTTTCTCAGGAGCTATGACGGTAAGCGGGTCCGCATCATGGAGGTCTGCGGGACTCATACCCACGAGATCTTCAGGAACGGCATCAGGAATATTCTCTCCCCTCAGATCGATCTCATATCCGGGCCGGGCTGCCCTGTATGCGTGACGCCTGCCGACTATATAGATGAGGCAGTGATGCTCGCCCTCGATAAGGGCTGTACGATCACGACCTTCGGAGATCTGGTCAGAGTTCCGGGCTCTGAGAAGTCACTTGCAGATGCACGCTCTGAGGGAGCGAGGGTAAGGGTAGTTTATGCGCCCTCTGATGCTCTCGATTATGCGGCAGAGCATCCTGACGAGGAGGTCGTATTTTTATCCGTGGGATTCGAGACCACAGTCCCGTCGGAGTGCCTTGCGGTGCAGGATGCAGCGGAGCGCGGGATCAGCAATTTTTCCCTGCTCACAGCGAACAAGACAATGCCGCAGGCATATATCGCGATGAAGGATGCGACAGATGCGTTTCTCTATCCGGGGCATGTGCACGCGATTATCGGGACCTCTATTTGTGAGGAGTACAGAGACAGGTATGGCATCAGCGGAGTCTGCACAGGCTTCACTCCAAGCGAGCTGCTTATTGCTCTTGCGCTTACCGTGAAGGGTGTGGCCAGGGGCGGGCCCTTTTTCATAAATGCATATCCACGCGTGGTGAGGCCTGAGGGATCTCCGAAGGCTGTCGCTCTGATAGAGAAGTACATGGAGCCGGTGGATGCGCTGTGGCGCGGCATCGGAGAGATCGACGGGTCAGGACTCGGACTTCGCGAAGAGTATGCGGCCTATGATGCCAGGAAGAAATTCGCACTGCCGCATATCGAGGGTCGGGACAATCCCGCCTGCCGCTGCGGTGAAGTGCTTCAGGGAAAATGCACATCAGAGGACTGTCCGCTTTTCGGAAAGGCCTGCACTCCTGAGCATCCGCTAGGTGCGTGCATGGTATCGTCAGAGGGTGCGTGCTCGGCATACTACCTGTATGGAAGACACTGATCAGACTAATTGTACACCTGTCAGACAAGATGACAGGTGTAATTATTTGGGAGATTTTCAGATGCTTGAATTCAATATGCCGGTTCATGAGAACTGGAATATCGTCCATATTGCCATGCGGGTTCCTGAGTCGCATCAGATATACGTGTGCCCGGAGAACTGCGCGCGGGGCGTCGTGATGACAGCGTATGAGATGGGGGCAGAGGATCGCTTTTCCTGTGTGACGGTAAATGAGCGTGATCTCATCATTGACAATCTGGAAACGATAACCATCGATGGTTGCTGCGACGTCATAGATGAGCTGCGGGCATCAGGCCATGCGCCGCGGGTTATTTTTCTCTTTACGGTATGCTCACACAGGATGCTTTCCTGCGATTTCGACTTCGTATTCAGGACGCTAAGGGAGAGGTATCCCGATATTATTTTCGCACATGGATATATGGACTGCATCGCACAGAAGGAAGGCCCGATGCCTGATGAGAAGCTGCGCCGGGAGATGTATGGGTTCGTGCCGGAGAGTCATACCGATGAGAAAATAATAAATATCATCGGCAGTGAGGTGACTGCGACCGCGGAGAACAATGATCTGATCAGGATGATGGGGCTCTACCCGATCGAGGGAGTGAGGTTCAGGCAGCTGTCTGATATTTCTACATTCGATGATTATATGAGGCTTGGCGATGCGTGCCTCAATATCTGCCAGTACAGGGCCGGAGACATGGGTGTCAGGGAGTTCTCGAGGAGACTCGGGATTCCATACTTCTATGCACTGCCGTACTTCGATGATGAGAGTATGGCACAGCAGCTGCTTGAGCTCGATAATATCCGCTGTGACTGCGGGGAAGAGCTCGGGATCTGGATCAATGAATATCTGAATGATTTCAATGATGATTCACTTGCGTGCAGAGAGGATTACAGGCAGTTCGCTGCAGAGATCGGAGATATGCCGGTGGTGCTCGACTACATGGCTGTGAACTGTCCGTACAGTCTTGCAGAGTATCTGCTGGAAAACGGCTTCAATGTCAGGGCTGTAGTTGCTGATGGTCCGGCTGATTATGAGAAGGAGATCCATGAGCGTCTGATGGAAAAATATCCATCCGTCATTTCGGTAAATCCTGTCGACCCGCGGCTGCGTGAGGAATCATACCGCACGCGGCTGCGTGGCGGTGATGACAGAATACTTGCCATTGGGCCGCGTGCAGCCTGGGTTTACAACACGCCGTATTTCGTGAACCAGATTGAGAATGACGGTGCGTACGGAGTTGCCGGCTGGCGCACCCTTCTTCAGAAGATGCGGGAGGCAGTGCAGACTCCGAAGGATCTCGAAGGCACCGTTTCACGAAAGGCGCTCGGACTTCCCTCCTGCATTAGATGAAAAAGGGGACAGGTCCCTTTTTCATCTTTCTGTAAAGTCGCCGCGCAGCACTGCTCCGTGGTCCATCGGGCCTGAACCGTGCCCGAGGTCGAGGCCTGCGCTGATGATGGTGGTGACGTATTCCTTTGCCAGACGGACCGATTCTGTGAGATCAGAGCCCTTTGCAAGATTTGCGGCAATGGCAGACGAGAGTGTGCAGCCGGTTCCGTGGGTATTAGGATTATCTATATGGATGCCGGGCAGGCGGACGGATTTTTTTTCATCAGATAAATAAAGCCAGTCGTCCGGCCTTGACAGGTGACCGCCCTTGACCAGAATATTCGTGTGATACTTCTGACCGATGCGCTCTGCAAGAATCTCTGCTGAGTCAGAGGAGCCTGCGAGGGCCCTGGCCTCGGGATAGTTCGGGGTAAGCAGTGTCACCTGCGGGATTATTTTTTTAAGAGCAGAGACGGCATCCTTTTCGAGAAGAGGTGTGCCTGAGGATGCGATCATGACCGGGTCGAGGATGACAGGGCACGTTAGCTGATCCATGCATCTGCCGACTGCTTCGATGAGTGCGGTATCTCCGATCATTCCGATCTTCACGGCATCGGGGGTAATGTCCTCGACTGCCGTCATTATTTCATCCTCGAGGACAGCCGGATCGACGGGATTTACAGATGATACCCGCACCGTGTTCTGTGCGGTGACGCAGGTGACGGCTCCCATTCCGTAGACGCCGTTTGCGAGGAAGGTCTTGATATCAGCTATGAGACCTGCGCCACCGGATGGGTCAAGCCCTGCGATCGCAAGCGCGGTCGGACGTTTTGTGAATTTCATGATGAGCCTCCGTTTCTGCATAGATTGTAACGTATCTGTAAAATATTTCAACACTGTGATAAGATGAAAAAGGGGATGGGTCCCTTTTTCATCTTCTGGAGAATCCACATGGAGATAAGGAAGGCTGAGAAAAAAGATTTCAGGACACTTGAAGAAATATCAGTGGCATCGATGAGTGAGCCGTGGAAAGAAGCTGATTTTGTATCGGCTGAGGAGAATGAGTTTGCGACGATAATCGCGGCTTATGATAATGACACGCCGGTCGGATATGCGGTATCATATTTCGCGGCGGACGAGTCCGAGCTGCCGTCGATCGCAGTGAGCCCCGCGGCACGCAGGAGGGGAATCGGCAATGCCCTGCTCACTGCGCTTTTCGATGAGATGCGCGGGCATGGAGCAGCAAGGATGTTTCTTGAGGTAAGGGAGTCCAATGAAGCAGCGATTTTATTATATGAGAAGAACGGATTCATCACGGCGGGGACGCGGAGATACTTCTACAGTGATCCGGAGGAGGATGCGTTTGTGATGATGAAGCTATTGTAGGAGGCAGCAGATGACAGATCATGTGACACTCGCTATGGGCGGAGGCGGAAAGCAGACGAATGAGCTCATAGGAGAGATATTTAAAAAGAATTTAAATAATAAATTTTTTACGGCTGATGATGCAGCGGTACTGCCACAGCCGAAGGGCAGGGTCGCGATGTCCACAGACGGGTTTATAGTGAGTCCGGCTTTTTTCCCGGGAGGAAATGTGGGAGAACTGTCAGTATGCGGGACGGTAAATGACCTCACCTGCATGGGAGCGAGACCTCTGTACCTGACCTGCTCGTACGTGATCGAGGAGGGATACCCGATCGCTGACCTAAGGAAAATAGTCGAGTCAATGGCGGATACTGCCAGGAAATGTGGAGTATCAATAGTCGCTGGTGATACGAAGGTAGCTGAAAAAGGCCACGTCGACGGATGCTTTATAACTACGGCCGGAGTCGGAGAAATCTTAGATGGCATAGAGACTTCAGGAAAGTTTGCAGCGGATGGCGATGCAGTCATCGTGACTGGAGATATAGGGAGGCATGGAACTGCAATCGCCCTTGCGAGAAATGACTTCGGTATCGAGGCAGATGTCACATCTGACTGTGCACCGCTCTGGTATCCGATAGAGGCGGCCCTGAAAGCGGCTCCGGACATCCATGTGATAAGGGATGCAACTCGTGGCGGAGTCGGAACCGTGCTGTATGAGATCTGTCATGAGAGCGGAGTGGGTATCAATATTTTCCGTGAGAAGGTGCCGGTTCTGCCACAGGTGCAGGGAGTCTGTGACATGCTGGGATTCGACCCGATGAATCTGGCATGCGAAGGCAGGATGGTAATCATGGTGCCACAGGACGAGGCAGACAGCGTAGTAGAGGCGTTGCAGGGCTTTGAGGATACAAAGGGAGCCTGTGTCATTGGAAATGTTTCAAAGGAAGCAGAACGTGTCGGACATGTAATTGTTAAGACAGCCATAGGCACTGAGACCTATCTGCCGGAAGCATCGAATGAACTGCTTCCCCGGATCTGCTGAAATATTAACATAATGATTATCCGGGACGGGTTCTTTTTTCAAAAGATGAAAAGGGGACCCGTCCCCTTTTTCATCTTTTTATGATATAATTCTGGCTATGAATAAGAAGGTTTTACATACACTTGAATTTGACAAGATTACAGAGCATCTGACGGGCTTTGCCACCTCAGACAAGGGAAAGGAATACTGCATGCTCCTGAAGCCTGTGAGCGATATCGAGAAGATAAGGCAGAGGCAGAGGGAGACCGGGGATGCCCTGCGGAGAATTTTTGCGAAGGGGACGGTGTCATTCTCAGGAATACATGATCCCTCGCTTTTTGCAAAAAGGCTTGATATCGGAAGCTCTCTGAATACGGCGGAGCTGCTTCAGGTGGTAAGCCTGCTGTCTGTTGCTTCGCGGGCCAAGAGCTACGGAGCACCCGGGAGGACTGATACCTCAGGCGATTCGCTGACGCATTATTTCAATGAGCTTGATCCGCTTGATCCGCTCAGGAATGAGATCAGCAGATGCATTATCTCAGAGGATGAGATATCATCAGATGCTTCTCCGGCACTCCGTTCGATCAGGAGACAGCTGGGACTCATGGGAGACCGTATCAGGTCGAAGATGACAGAGATCCTGAACGCACACCGGGACCAGCTTTCTGACTCGGTTGTCACCATGAGAGATGGCCGATACTGCCTGCCGGTGAAGTCTGAGCACAAGGGAAGCATACCCGGTATGGTGCATGACCAGTCAGGGTCAGGCGCTACACTTTTCATAGAGCCGGCAGCGGTCGTATCACTCAATAATGAGGTAAGAGAACTTCAGCTTAAAGAGCAGGAAGAGATAAAGAAAATCCTTGAGGAACTGTCTGCAGAAGTAAATGAGTATATTGGTACGATAGTTCAGGATTTTAAAGTATTGGCGGAGCTTGATTTCATTTTTGCAAAAGGAGCACTGGCGCAGAGCGAGAATGCGATGGAGCCGCTTCTCAATACCGATGGACGGATTGACCTGAAGAAGGCCAGACATCCCTTGCTTGACCCATCAAAGGTAGTCCCTATTGATGTGAATCTGGGAAAGGATTTCGACCAGCTCATCATCACGGGACCGAATACCGGTGGCAAGACCGTATCGCTGAAGACCGTAGGTCTTCTGACTCTGATGGCCTGCGCAGGCCTGTATATACCTGCATCCGACAGATCAGAGATCGCTGTGTTCAATGACGTGTATGCAGATATAGGCGATGAGCAGTCGATAGAGCAGTCGCTGTCTACTTTCAGCTCGCACATGACGAATATAGTCGGAATCCTGCGTCAGGTGCATCTGCCACAGAAGGCCGAGCGCACGGCCCTGGTGCTTTTCGACGAGCTCTGTGCCGGTACTGACCCATCAGAGGGAGCAGCACTCGCGGAGTCGATCCTGTCAGAGCTTCACAGAACTCACATAAGGACGATGGCCACGACACACTATCCGGAGCTTAAGGCATACGCACTTACTACGGACGGAGTTGAGAATGCCAGCTGTGAATTCTCGGTAGAGACGCTTTCGCCTACATACAGGCTTCTCATCGGAATCCCGGGGAAGTCGAATGCCTTTGCGATAAGCAGGAAGCTCGGCCTGTCGGCAGACATCATAGATGATGCAGCATCGAGAATGAATCAGGAGGATGTGCATTTTGAGGATCTCGTGACCGGACTCGAGCAGAGACAGTCGGAAGTCATCAGGGCTCAGGAAAAGGCCTCGCATGACAAGGAAGAGGCCGAGAAGCTGCTGAAGCGGGCGAAGCAGAAGGATGCATCCCTGTCTGACCGGAGTGATGAGATCATAGCGAAGGCAAATGCCGAGGCTGCGCAGATCCTGCAGCGTGCGAAGGACAAGGCCGATGAGGTCATCAGGAATTTCAATAAGTATGGTACGGCGACTCCCGATATGTCCGTGATGGAGAAGCAGCGTCAGGAGCTCGGCAGATCCATCAAGGATCATCAGGGAAAGTCTGCTATTAAGACAAAGAAGACGACCGCTCTTCAGGGGAAGAAGGTCGATGCGAAAAAGCTGCGCATAGGCGATGAGGTCATAGTCCTGTCCATGAATATCAAGGGAACCGTCCATACCCTGCCTGATGCGAAGGGCAATCTGACCGTGCAGATGGGTATCATGCAGTCAAAGGTGAATATAGATGACATAGCGCTGATCGGAGAGGCATCCTCCTCCGGGAAAAAGAACCGCAGCACCGCCCGTCATTCGATGAACAAGTCAGCTACCATGTCACCGGAGCTGATGCTTATCGGAATGAATTCTGATGAGGCGATAAGGACTCTCGACAAGTACCTTGATGATGCGAGACTTTCGCATCTGTCAACGGTGCGTATCGTGCATGGCAAGGGCTCGGGAATCCTGAGAAAGGCAGTGCATGACTACCTGTCACGCCAGAAGGATATAAAGGACTTCCACCTCGCAGCATACGGCGAGGGAGATACGGGAGTCACGGTAGTGGAGTTCTGATAGATGGGGCCCTGACTGGAAGATGGTTGATAATTTTTGAGCTATAGAAACGGACTTAAACGAACGAAAGGCGGCATTATGTCTTTTATTTTAGGCATAAATGTTTTATTTTGTCTTATGAATTAGACAGATTCATAGTATAAATGCTAAGCAGCGAGATTGCTTCAACCCTCGGAGGCCGGTATATGATAGTTCCAGTGTATCCGTATTCTTTTTATGAATATTTAGAAGCCAACGGGAAGCAGGTTGACAATAATTCACTTCTAAGTACAAAAGAAAGAGCCGGGATAGCGGGACTTTTTGACAGGTATCTACGTTATGGTGCGTTTCCAGAGCTTGTAAAAATCGAGAAAAGCAGAGAATTTCTGAACAACATTTATCAGACTATATATCTGGGTGATATTGTCACAAGGAACAAAATCAGTAATACTTTTGCAGTAAGACTAATTCTGAAAAAAGTAGCTGAGTCAGTCATGCATCCCGTTTCATTTACCAGACTTTCGAACATTTTAACAGGAACAGGGGCAAAGATATCGAAGCAGACAATAATAAATTATATGGGATATATCTGTGATTCGTATTTACTTTTCCCAGTTAAAAATTATGCATCAAAGCTTGTAGATAAAGAATCCAGCCCCAAATATTATTTCATGGATACCGGACTTCCTGGGCTTTTACTTTTGGATTCTGAATCAGCTCAGCTGGAGAATCTGGTTGCAATCGAATTGATCCGCAGGTATGGGCTGGAGAATGTCTATTATTTTGAAAAGAACGTTGAGATTGATTTTTATGTTCCTGAAGACAGTCTTGCTATTCAGGTATGCTGGAACATGATGGATGTCCCTGAAACCAAAGAACGGGAAATCAAAGCATTTGATAAGCTGCATAACTTCATACCAGATGCGAAGTGTATGGTAATTACTAACAGTGAGAAAGCATCATTTGAAACTAACGGAATTCAAATAGAGGTCATTCCGGCATGGGAATGGCTGCTCAGATAGTTTTTCACTGTAGTGTTAAAACCTAAATTCCCGATTACTCCAAACTATGCTTGGCGTATAGTGGTGTGACATCCATGGCTGTGAACAAATCTTCCTGCTTTTTCAGGACTTCGCCCTGTATTGGCGCTTTACCTCCCATTTCATAGGTTGGTATTATTATACCACGCTATGATTGGAAAGCAAAGGGAAAATGCCGATTTTATCAGTATTTATGCGGCTTTCAGGCACATTTCTGCTGTCTTTCCAACAATATGCAGCCATGATACAATGGCTTTGCTGCACTCCGTATTATTAACACGATTCCAATATAAGTCAATTGAAAAAATCTTGAAAATCCGGCGCGGAATTTAAGGAAAGTAAATAATACAGATTTGCAATCTGTATGGATATCCCTGACATGCGTTATTTCTGGCCGTGGTTTATACGCTGTTTCTGCGGTAAAGTGAATCTTGTCCAAAGGGAAAACAGCGAATCTCTGAGGAACGTGAGTCATAATATGTATGATATATGGTCTGCCACAATGGCCTGCGACGCATGCAGGTGTCTGGCAGATCCGCCTAGTGTCATACGAGATTGGGAGGTCAGGGCGCACGTAGCAAATTGACAAACATTCTATTCCATACTGGAATCCGGATGCAGGAGTGCCATCAAAAAATGGATACAGGTCTTTTCTTATTATAAGGGCCTGCGATTATGCATCGATTTTCTTCCGGAATGATGGAGCAGGAGAGCCTTGTACAAGATTCGAAGCGGGAAACCGGTGGTAATGAGTCCAAGACAGATTGCTTCAGATACGTCTGGATAGATGGTGCATGAACTCCTACAGGAAAGGATTTCCACAATAAAGGAGGAATCATAACAAAATGTTAAATTTAAAGAAAGGTTTAGCACTCGTGCTTGCTGCAGCAACAGCATTTACATTCGCACCGGTTGCTAATCTTGGAAATGCAGTAGAAGCTAATGCAGCTGCAACCTACACAATTGATGGAGCATTAGACACATCATTTGATTTTACACTTGATGCTAACAAGACCTACACCGTTTCATCATCAGACAAGCATCTGACTCTTAGTATAGCTGCTAAATCTAATTCGACAGTATATGGCTCACTTACAGCTAATATGACAACTACAGGAGCTGGTGCAACTCTTGCTTCTGCTATAGCTACAACTGCAACAGATCTTGATGCACAGATCCTTGCTTCAGAAGCTAATCAGACAGTAGAAATTACTCCAACCGCTACCCAGGCTGGTACTTATACCGTTACTGTTAAGTATGCTCCAACAAACTCTGTTACAACATACAAGGTAGTTGCTAATGATCAGTCAGCATCAGACCTCAGTAAAGCAAAAATTGGTGGAACTGCAATCTCAGATAAGGATCCAAAAGGCAACTTTTATGCAAAGATAGGTGCGGACACCAAAACGATGCTCGATGTAAGCGCTTCAGGATTTTTTACAGAATATTGGGATGGTGAAACAACTAAAACTGCCGCTAAGACAAAGTTTGCATCTGACAATGATGCAGTTCTAAGTGTTGCAGCAACAGGTGACAACACGAAGATTGCCACTATTACTACCAGACAGGCAGGAAGTGCAAATATCACAGTTACTGAGCTTGATTCGAGTGATAATGTGATTGCTACTGCCAAGATCCCTGTAGTTGTAGGTCAGTCTGGAAGCAACATTGAGAATGTGACCTTCAGCTCAATTAAGACTGGTAATAAAGCAGTCCTTCTTTCTGGGTACATGCATAATCCTTCATCGACTCAGTATGCATATAATGCATCAGGTAAGCTTGGAAGATATGATACTGCTACCTACAATCAGGGTGCTGCCTCTATTGCCCTTGATACTCTGGTGAACAAGACTGCTCAGCTTGCTGTAGACGCAAAGACAAGCGATGTTACATATTCATCAAATAATACACTTGTTGCAACTGTAAGTGCAAATGGTCTTATCACAGCTACTGGCAAAGGAACTGCAACTATTACTGCACATGTTGGACAGAACAATACATACGCAGCAGGAGATGCAAGTATCACTGTAACAGTAACAGATGAATCACAGGATGTTATAGGCGTTAAAGCCGATGGCAATACTGTGAATGACTCAGATAGTCCGCTGAATCTTGACTCATCTGATCAGACAGCCGCAACAGCAAAGAAGTCATCACAGCTTTCTGCAACATCAGCTGCAGGTGCAACAGAGTTCATGTATGCACTTTACAAGGCAGACAAGACTACAGCAGTAGCAGGTAATGCTGATGATTATATCACACTTACGAGCACAGGTGCTATCGCTACTGGTAAGGTAACAACTAACCAGACTTACTTTGTAAAAGTTACGACAAAGAAGAATGGTAATATCGCCGGTGGAGAAGCATGGGTTAAGGTAGTTATAAACACACTTCCTGAGGACTCAGTTACAGTACCAGAGACCGTAAATCTTGATCTTGATAAGAACAATATCTATACTCTTGCACCAGTTGCAGGCAACGGAAACACAGCCGTATTTAAATATGAAGTGGATCCAGATGCAGATAAGGGTCAGCAGCTTGGTGTTGTAAGAGTTTCAAGCAACAAGGTTCTTGCACAGGCTCTTGGTCAGACCAGAGTCAAAGTTACTGAGTTTGCAACTGCAAAGACACGTGAGACTGTAAAGTACATCACTTTCAATGTTGTTAACGAAGTTTCTGTAAAGGAGAAGGCTGCTTCAGATCTCAAGGTCGCTGACTCAGCTCTTACTGTAAAGGTTGGCGACACTGCTTCTGCTGGTGCTTTTACAACAGCTTCAGGCGCTGCTATCACTTATACTTCAAGTGATACAGATGTTGCTACAGTTGCAGCTGATGGTACTATCACAGCAGTTGCTCCTGGTACTGCAGTTGTTACTGTAAAGGCTGCTGAGACTGACAAAGTCAATGCCGGAACTGCTACAATCGTAGTTACAGTTCCTTCAAATCCTCAGAAGGTAACAGGCGTCAAGGTTTCTAACAAGAAGGGCGCTTACGTTACTGTTAAGTGGACTTCACAGGGCAGCAATGTCAACTACCGTGTTTACAAGAAGGTAGGCAAAGGCAAGTGGGTTGGCAAGAATGTTGCCGGCAACAAGACCACACTTTCTGTAAAGAAGGGTGCCAAGGTTCAGGTTAAGGTTAAGTCTTACGCTAAGGATGCTTCAGGAAATACAACCTGGGGCCCAGCAGCTACAAAGGCAAAGACCTTCAAGACTGACAAGAAGTAATACCCAATCCTTCAAAAAAATCAACAAATTTGACATGAAAGCGATGACTGCTCCAGCGGCCGGAACTTTCTTTCTCAGAGAACCCTGAACTTTTCTCTGAGTCATACAATTGACAACCCGGCTCCGGGATGCTCCTCCCAGCATCCCGGAGCCTTTTTGATGAAAATTTCCACCGGAGAAAATCAAATCTGTTATAATAGCTAATTACAGAATACCATACACAACAAGGAGACAGATATGTCAGTTATCAGAAATAATTCCTCGGATCTGAGGGTGCAGAAGACAGTGAAGGCTGTGAAGCAGGCACTGGTGACGCTTATTATGCAGAAGCCATACAGGCAGATCAGGGTGGATGAGCTTGACAAGGAAGCCATGATCAACAGGCAGACTTTCTACAGCCATTTCGCTTCAATCGACAATGTGCTTGAAGCGATAGGAGAGGATATGCTGGGAGAGCTGCAGGAAGGCCTGAAAGCCTTGGTACCAGCGGATTTGCGGGGGGGGGTAGCGCTTTTTTACCGGTATATGAATACTGATGATCCGGTGAAGGAGAAGCTGTTTTTCGACAGTGAATTCGAGACGTTTTCAGCTGGATTTGCTGCTCATTATTTTTCACTGGATTTCTTCAGCGGTCTGTGCATGAATGAGGATTATGTGGATATCGTGCCGTCATTCATGGCAAATGCGGCTTCCGGCATTTTCAGAAGATGGAGGAACAGGCCGGCAAATGACAGGGTGAGTCTCGAAGAGCTGGCTGACAATACGGCGAAGCTTCTGATGACAGGACTCAACGGTCTGAACTCCTGAAAAATGACAATAATATCATCTGCGAACCTTTGAAAAAAGACGGATCAATGTTATAATGCGAGGGTGATTTAGATATAGAGCAGATGGTAAGCAGTATGTCAGAGAAATATGTAAAGATAAAAAAGGGCGAAGGCCGCCTGCTGAAGAGCGGCGGAGCCTGGATATTTGATAATGAGATCAGCGGGACGTCGGATGATATCATGGACGGAGAGATGGTAGAGGTCCATGACTTCGATGATTTTTTCATGGGATGGGGATTCTATAATTCTGTATCGAAGATCCGTGTCAGGATGCTCTGCCGCCACAGGACAGAGAAGCCGGACGAGGAATTCTTCTGGGAGAGGGTTGTGGCTGCACTTGATTACCGCGAGGATGTGGTTGATATGAATGCATGCAGGCTGATCTTTTCTGAGGCAGATTTCTTTCCGGGAATGGTCGTGGATAAGTATAATGACCTGCTGGTTGTGGAATCACTTGCGCTGGGTATTGACAGGCTGAAGCCCATGATCCTTCGTCTGCTTCTTGATGAACTGACGAACAGGGGATATCATATCCGCGGCATCTATGAGAGAAGCGATGCATCTGTGAGGAAAAAGGAGGGCATGAAGCCCTTCAAAGGATGGCTCTATACTGAAAAGACCGGCTTTATCGATGAGCCGTTCAATGATATGGAGAGGGAATGGAATCCGTCATCAGAGTATCCTGACCGCCTGGATAATCCGGTCACGCAGATCGTTGAGAATGGTGTGAGGTATATGGTCGATGTGGAAAATGGTCAGAAGACCGGCTTTTTCCTCGATCAGAAATACAACCGTCTGGAGATTCAGAGGCTCGCAGAGAATAAGACGGTTCTCGACTGCTTTACACACATGGGAACCTTCGCGCTCAATGCCGCAAGGGGCGGTGCCACGTCTGTTCTGGGACTTGATATATCGGAGCTTGCCGTGCAGCAGGCGATGGAGAATGCGAGGCTTAATGAGCTCTCTGATGTAGCACGCTTCGAGGTGGCAGATGTGCTTGATGCTCTGCCACAGATGAGAAAAGAAGGCAGACAGTTCGATCTCGTGATCCTGGACCCGCCTGCATTTACGAAGTCGAAGAATACCGTGAAGCAGGCTGAGAAGGGCTATCGTGAGATCAACCGTGAGGGCATGATGCTCGTGAAGGATGGCGGATATCTGGCCACCTGCTCCTGCTCGCATTTCATGACCGAGGAGCTTTTCAGAAAGGTGATAGCCCAGGCAGCAACCTCTGCACACAAGCGGCTGCGCCAGGTGGAATTCCGTACTCAGGCGCCTGATCATCCGATACTCTGGGGACTTGATTCCAGCTATTATCTGAAGTTTATTATTTTCCAGGTGGTTTCTGATAAGTGATTCCTGAAAAGATGAAAAAGGGACCCGTCCCCTTTTTCATCTCAGATGAACATCCGTCCTGACATTGCCAGATGCGGTTCGTCGACCCAGGTCTGCTTCGCGGGATCGAAGCCGTGGACACCATCAGAGGTCGCATGCTTCATGAGCGGGTCGCCGTGGATCTCTGACATCTGCATAATGGATTCTGCTATTTCTGCTTCGCCGCGGGGACAGATGACTTCATGCGAGATCAGATGCTCTGTGGTCTCAGTGGTGCAGATGAGACGGACTTTTCTGTCGGGATGCTGCAGAGCGTAAGCGGCTGCTTCGGAGCCCATAGTCACAGGCTCGCCGATGAAGGCGGTCTGTGGGTAGTTTTCATTTCTTATTTTCCACTGGGATTCGCCAAGGATCTGCATATACACATTACGATTGCTTATGATACCGTTCGCAGGTGACATGTAGTCGGAAATATTTTTTAGCACGAGTGGATCACCGATAATGTACGGAATACCGTATGCTGCCTCGAGGAAGCCGGCGGCCTTCATTCCGGAAGAAGACAGCACCAGATTCACATCGGCATCAGGAGCCTTCTGTATATCATCAAATGAGACAGGATGCTTTGCTGTCCCTTTTCCCCAGTTCGCATGTATTTCAAATCCGTTCGATTCAAGCAGATCATAAATGGCATCTACCTGTGAGTCATAGGGATATTCAAACGGCGTAAGTCCGAGGAGACTCACGCGTATCCTTCCGCTGGGGATGTGCTTCGGAGATGTCGGAGCAGAGTGCGGGGAGAGGAATTTCTCAGCTATTTTATAAAAGGCATTCGATGCACCGTGCGTATAGTCATGCATTGCATTCGTCCTGATGTAGAAGGTCGGGATGCCTGACTTCTTCTCGATGATCTTCGCGATCGAATGGAAGTCTGTGCCGATGATATCAGGCACGGGAGAATTGCACAGGGCTATGAATGCAGGCCTTTTTTCTAAAGAAAGAGCGGCCCAAACCGTGTCATTTATCAGGCGGTCGTCATTGCCGTTCACCGCATCGCTCTCCCTCAGACCGGAGATGTATATGGCACTCTCACGCTTCGACCAGCGCAGCTCGTCATGTGTGTTGTAGGTGGAATTGCAGCCGCTCGGATCGTGAATTACTGTCATGCCGCCGAATTCATACAGGGCGGAAGCGGCCCCTGATACGTCTCCCGAATACACTGGGATATGAGTAAAGGTCTGATGTTTAATCTTTCTTGAATCCATATACCCTATTATGAACTGATGAAGAATTTTTTTCAATAAAAAAGTTGCTGAGGCCGCTGCGACTTTATTTTTCAAGGAATCAGTGTTAAAATATACAGGTGATTTTTTAAAGAATTTGAATGATTTCTGGAGGATATATGAAGATACTTATGGTGGAAGATGAGTTCGCTCTCGCCGATACACTGAGGGACAGACTCACACAGGAGAAATATGAGGTAGATATAGCATCGGACGGGATCACGGGTCATGACAAGGCCATGACCGGAGCGTATGACATAGTGATCATGGACGGTATGCTGCCAGGCAAGGACGGCACGGAGATCATCTACGAGATGAGGAAGGCAGGAGTCACTACGCCGGTGCTCATGCTCACAGCCCGCTCGGATCTCATGGACAAGCTGAAGGGACTTGATGCCGGAGCAGATGACTACATGACGAAGCCGTTCGAGGTGGAGGAGCTGCTCGCGAGACTGCGCGCCCTGATCAGAAGGAATTACGGGCAGGAGGAGAATATCCTGACAGTCGGGAACTTAAGCCTCGACAGGAAGAATTCCTCCCTCAGGAATACAGAGTCGAATCAGACCATTTCACTCGCGGGGAAGGAATTCAAGATTCTCGAGTACTTCATGGACAATCCGGGCAAGGCTCTTACGAGGGAGCAGATCTCAGAGAGGATCTGGGGACACGAGGACAATGTCGAATACAATAATGTAGAGGTCTATGTGTCCTTCATCAGGAAGAAGCTGAAGTTCCTGAAGACCAATGTCTGCATACGCGCGGTCCGCGGAGTAGGCTACAGGCTTGACGTAGAGGCAGCAGATGATAAAAAAGCTACAGCACAGAATTGAACTCATACTGTCGGTGACGATGGTATCGATCGTTGCTATCATTCTGGCCTTCGCAATGGTGACGCAGTACAATGAGAATTCATCGAATCTCGACAAGCAGCTGCGCCGTGCAGAGGATGCGTCGTATGACTCGTATTATGACAGCATTCTGGAGACCAGGATGAAGGAGGCCGGAGACACCACAACGCAGAGCGCGAAGAGTGATGCATTTCCGGAGTCGCCGTCGTATGCGGTCTTCATAGATGATGCAGAGAGTGCAAGTGATGATGATTCGATCACTGACGAGGCCTCGGGCGATGCAGGAGAGGTCAGGGTCGAGAATAATAATAACGGCATAGCATACGTCCAGAAGGGCAATGCAGACAGGGACGATGTCGCGTCTCTCGCTCTCCAGATGAAGGAGACCGGCAATGACAGCGGCGAATATTCCCGCTATCTGTATGCCATCAGGGATGTGGAGGATGTCACGCAGATCACCTTTATCGATACGAATATGGTGAGACACCGCCTGATACCAGTGTTTGCACTGTCAGGCATCGTAGGCGCGGCCGCAGTTGCAGCCGTGATCATCATTAGCGTTATGCTGGCCAGATATCTCGTGAAGCCTATCGAGGAAAATATGAGACGCCAGCGCGCATTTGTCGCAGATGCCTCGCATGAGCTGAAGACGCCGCTTGCCGTGGTCGATGTGAATATCGATATGGCGAGAAGCACGAAGGATAATGACAAGTACTTAGGCTACATCAAGGGCGAGACGAAGAAGATGAACCGCCTGATCCAGGAGCTCCTGACGCTTGCATCCGTAGAGGACAGCGAGTCAGAGGAGAAGCTGGAGACCTTTGACCTGTCAGAGAATATCGAGGGTGTGATCCTTCCATTCGAGGCGGCAGCATTCGATAAGGGCGTCACGATCGAGCAGGATATCACGCCGGATATTTCATTTACAGGGAATCCTATAGATATCAGCAGGATGGCAGAGACGCTGATCGAGAATGCTATCGGCCACGCGCCTTCAGGTACAGCAGTAGATGTGGAGCTTCACAGATCACCGAAGCATATCTATTTTACAGTAGGGAATCATGGTGAGACCATTGATCCTGAATCACAGAAGCATCTTTTCGAGAGATTCTACAGAGTCGATAAGGCAAGGAACCGCAAGGAGGGCCATTTCGGCCTCGGTCTCGCGATAGCAAAGGCAATTGTAGACAGACATGGCGGAAATATAGCTGTACGCAGCGAGAATGGATACACGCTGTTTACTGTAACCTTCCATATATGAATGGTCATCAATAAAAACAATGTTATAAGTGCATAGCATGCACATGTATGGTACAATCTTGCAGGAGGTAAACATTATGAGAAAGCATATCAAGGGTAATGTTTCATTGATAGGATATCTCGACTGGGACCTACAGAAGTTCCACGGGGATGATTTCACGATCCACAATGGAAGCTCACAGAATGCATATCTGATCGAGGAGGAGAAGACCATCCTCATGGATACGGTCTGGGCTCAACATCAGTTCGAGTATATGGAGAATCTGAAGAAGGAAGTGAACCTGGCAAAGGTCGATGCGATCGTAGTCCAGCACGGCGAGTGCGATCACTCAGGTACACTTCCGGCACTCATGAGAGAGCGTCCGGATCTTCCTATCTACTGTACAGCAAATGCAGTGAAGTCCCTCGAGGGACAGTGGGGAAAGCACGGCTGGGATTTCCATGTAGTAAAGACCGGCGATGAGCTCGATATAGGAAATGGCAAGAAGCTCGTATTCGTAGAGATGCCAATGCTTCACTGGCCTGATTCAATGGCTACCTTCCTGACCGGAGACAATATCCTTTTCTCAATGGACGCATTCGGACAGCACTATGCAGTAGGAGAGATGTACGCAGATCTCGCAGACCAGGATACACTCTGGAATGAGGCAGAGAGATATTATGCGAATATCGTATCTCCATTCGCACCAATGGTGACGAAGAAGGTAAAGGAGATCACAGCAATGAATCTCCCTATCGAGATGATCTGCCCGTCACACGGCGCTATCTGGCGCAAGGACCCTCTGAAGATCGTAGAGGCTTATGGAAAATGGGCCGCAGATCCTACCGAGGACAGGATCACCGTGATATACGGCACAATGTGGCATGGCACAGAGAAGCTCGCGCATGCCATAGCCGATGAGCTTTCCCTGAAGTCTCCTCACACCATCGTGAAGGTTTACAATGTAGACCATACTCCGAAGGATGATATAGCATACGAGGTATTCCGCTCGAAGGCAGTGGCTATCGGCTCTCCGACTATCCTGAACGGAGTGCTCGACAGCGTGGCAGCATTCACATATTACCTGAAGTCGCTAAGGCTGATGAAGGGCAGGAAGGCTGCGGTATTCGGATGCTACGGATGGAGCGGCGAAGGAAATAAGGTCCTCAGACAGATGATGACAGACGCCGGCTTTGACGTTGCTGATACAGAGATCAGGTGCTCATGGAATCCTGAGAATGATGATCTGGCTCAGGCAGCAGGCATAGCTGATGCACTGCTTGAAGGCACATCAGCCGCTTCGGACGATGCACCTGCAGCAGGCGCTGACAGTGGTAAGTGGCGCTGCCCTTGCGGATATGTATATGATCCTGCAAAGGGAGACCCGGACAATGGTGTTCCTGCCGGCACACCTTGGGAGAAGGTTCCTGATGACTGGACCTGCCCTGTATGCCATCTGCCGAAGAGTGCATTCAGGAAGGTTGACTGATACAAAGGAGTTATGTAATGAAGCTTGCGAAGACTTACGATCCAAAGGAGATCGAGGACAGACTGTACAAGAAATGGGAGGAAAACGGCTGCTTCCACGCAAAGGTAGATAAGAGAAAGAAGCCGTTTACTATAGTCATGCCGCCACCAAATATCACAGGAAAGCTGCACATGGGGCATGCACTCGATAATACAATGCAGGATATCCTGATCCGTTTCAAGAGGATGCAGGGATATGAGGCACTCTGGCAGCCAGGAACTGACCACGCAGCAATTGCTACAGAGGTCAAGGTCACCAATGCCCTCAAGGAAAAAGGTATCGACAAGAATGAGATCGGCAGGGAAGCATTCCTTGATTATTGCTGGAAATGGAGAGAGCAGTACGGCCGTACCATCATCAACCAGCTGAAGAAGCTCGGCAGCTCGGCAGACTGGGAGCGTGAGAGATTCACAATGGATGAAGGATGCTCAGCCGCAGTAGAAGAAGTATTTGTACGCCTGTACAAGAAGGGCTATATCTACAAGGGCTCAAGGATCATCAACTGGTGCCCTCACTGCCAGACATCACTGTCTGATGCAGAGGTAGAGCATGTGGATCAGGATGGATTCTTCTGGCACATCAATTACCCAGTAAAGGGCGAGAAGGGCAGATTCGTAGAGATCGCTACGACCCGTCCTGAGACGCTTCTCGGTGATACAGCAGTAGCCGTGAATCCGGATGACGAGAGATATAAGGATATAGTAGGAAAGACCCTTCTCCTGCCTCTCACAGACAGGGAGATTCCGGTCATCGCAGATTCATACGTAGACAAGGAATTCGGAACCGGCTGCGTGAAGATCACACCGGCACATGATCCGAACGACTTCGAGGTAGGAAAGAGACACAATCTCGAAGAGATCAATATATTAAATGATGACGGGACCATGAATGACAAGTGCGGCAAGTACGCAGGCATGGACCGTTACGAGGCCAGGAAGGCAATGGTCGATGATCTCGATAAGCTCGGTCTCCTGGTGAAGGTAGTACCTCACACCCATGCAGTAGGAACCCACGACAGATGCCATACGACAGTAGAGCCGATGGTGAAGCCACAGTGGTTCGTCCGCATGAAGGAGATGGGCGAGGCCGCTCTTGAGGCAGGCAGGAAGGGCGAGGTGAAGTTCGTCCCGGACAATTATATCAAGACCTATGAGCACTGGCTCACCGGCATCAAGGACTGGTGTATCTCCCGTCAGCTCTGGTGGGGACACAGAATCCCTGCATACTACTGCGATGACTGCGGTGAGATGGTAGTCCAGAGGGGCGGAGCTCCGAAGGTATGCCCGAAGTGCGGTGGCAGGCATTTTACACAGGATCCGGATACGCTTGATACCTGGTTCTCATCAGCACTCTGGCCGTTCGAGACACTCGGCTGGCCGGAGAAGACTGAGGACTTCAAGTATTTCTATCCTACAGATGTCCTCGTGACAGGATATGATATCATCTTCTTTTGGGTCATCAGAATGGTATTCTCGGCTATCGAGCAGACAGGTGAGGTTCCGTTCCATCATGTGCTGATCCACGGACTTGTGCGTGATGACAAGGGCCGCAAGATGAGCAAGTCCCTTGGCAATGGTATCGATCCGCTCGATGTCATCGACAAGTACGGCGCAGATGCCCTGAGGCTTACCCTAATGACAGGCAATGCCCCGGGCAATGATATGAGATTCTACTGGTCCAGGGTAGAGAATTCGAGAAACTTCGCGAATAAGGTATGGAACGCATCACGTTTCATCCAGATGAATCTCGATGGCTTCGACCTGCATGATCCGAAGGCGAGCGACTTCCATACAGAGGATAAGGCTATTATTTCCATAGTCAACACCCTGGTAAAGGATGTAACCGACAATATGGAGAAGTATGAGCTCGGAGTAGCCGTTGGCAAGGTATATGACTTTATATGGGACGAGTTCTGCGACTGGTACATAGAGATGGTAAAGCCTCGTATGTACGCGAAGGATGAGGACCCTGAGAGCGCAAATGCAGCGCTTTTTACACTCAAGAATGTGCTCTCGATCGCACTGAAGCTCTTGCATCCGTACATGCCGTTTATCACAGAGGAGATCTTCTGCTCACTGAATCCTGAGGAGGAGACCATCATGACCTCAGGCTGGCCGGTATATGTGAAGGCAGCTCATGATGAGAGGGCTGAGGATATCTATGCGAGAGCCAAGGAGATAGTCAAGGGCATGCGCGGAGTCCGCAAGGATATGAACGTGCCGAATTCGAAGAAGGCTTCGGTCTTCATTGTCTCAAAGAAAAAGTCAGTGCGTGATATTTTCTCAGAGAAGGCAGACCTCTATGAGAATCTCTGCGGAGCCGAGAAGGTTACTGTACAGGCTGATAATAAGGGAATCGATGAGAAGAGTGTATCATTCGTGATTGCAGATGCTACCTGCTTCGTGCCTCTCAATGAGCTTGTGGACATGGACAAGGAAAGGGAGCGTCTCGAGAAGGAGGAGAAGCGTCTTGAGGGTGAGCTCAAGCGTTCACGCGGAATGCTCTCGAATAAGAAGTTCCTCGACAAGGCACCGGCAGCGAAGGTCGCAGAAGAGAAGGACAAGCTCGCCAGGTACGAGCAGATGATGGAAGACGTGAAGAAGAGACTTGCAGAGCTGTAAGTCATGGGTTATGAGTTCCGAGTTATAAGTCAGGTATAAGGGATAATAACTATGTTAGATTTTGATGAAGAACTGAAGAACTTCAAGCTGAGCATGGAGATAAATGAGGCTGAGGATGCTATCCGCGATACCGATCTCACCGATATGATCGACATACTGAAGGAGATCACTACGGAGCAGCATCTCGGTAGTCAGACGACAGACTCCCGGAGGTAAGCGATGGAGAAATGTTTCTACTGTGGCAGTCCGGTCGGCGAGAATGAGGACAACTGCCGTGTCTGCGGGGCCAGTCAGAAGGCCTACAGGATGATCGTGGCGTCATCCGAGGCAGCATACAATGATGGTCTCGTGAAGGCACAGGCTCATGACCTCTCAGGAGCCATAGTCTCACTCGTCCGTGCGGTACGCTACAATAAGAGAAATATCAAGGCGCGCGACCTCTTAGGACTCGTATATATGAAGTACGGTGAGCCGGTGCTCGCTCTCCGGGAGTGGGTCATCGCGAAGAACTTCGATCCTGATGACGAGCTTGCAGACAAGTATCTGAACAGCGTCAGCGGTGATGCAGGGCTTTTCGATAAGATAGATACGGCCACCCGCAGGTTCAATACAGCGTTCAGGTACTGCCAGAGCGGATCTACGGATCTCGCCGTCATAGAGATCAGGAGAGTCGTTCATGATAATCCGGGCATGGTAAAGGCCCGACAGTTGCTCGCGCTCCTGTATATCAATGATCATGAGTATTCAAAGGCCTACCATGAGCTGAAGGAGGCGGCGAAGGTCGATGAGAACAATCCGCTGACTGCCAGATACATGAAGGAGGTCAGAAGCCATCTCGCTCCTGATAAGAAAAAGAAAAAGAAGGAGAAAAAGGAACGCCGTCAGACGATAGAGTATAATGACGGCCATGATGTGGTCATGATACCGCGTCAGACATTTATCGAGGCCCTTGACAATTCCAAGAGCGGTATGTTCAATATCCTGATCGGAATAGCGATCGGAGTTCTGTGCTTCGTATTTATCGTGGCTCCGACGATCAGACAGAGAGAAAATGAAGAGGCCAGGACGGCCCTCATCACTGCAAATAATAAGGCTGCTACCTCGAAGAGTGATGCAGCATCGCTTCAGAAGCAGGTAGACCAGCTGAACAGGCAGCTCGATAAGTACGAGGGTCAGTCGGATGTCAAGGGCTCCTATGAGTCCCTGATAGAGGCTTACACGAAGTCCCAGTCAGATGACTATGATTCAGCATCGAATGATCTGGAGGATGTGAATCAGGATCTCCTGGACAAGAACGGGAAGTCATTGTATAAGTCAGTATCTGATACCGTGGATCAGAAGGTCTGCGCACAGAAGTATTCCGAGGGACGCAGCGCCTATAACCGCCGTGACTACGATACAGCAATAGAGGATCTCGAGCAGGTAGTGAAGCTTGATGATACCTACGAGAATGGTGATGCAATGTACAGGCTAGCAGAAGCCTACGAGAGAAATGGCGACACAGACAATGCTCTGAAGTACTATCAGAAGGTAGCCGATAAGTACCCGAACTACTACCGTGGTCGTAATTCCGCGAGAAAGGTCCATCAGCTGCAGACCTCAAGATGAAAAAGGGGACAGGTCCCTTTTTCATCTTTTTTATTGGATGAAAAAGGGACCTGTCCCCTTTTTCACCTTATTTATTGAAGAATAGATTCATTCAGGAATCCGAGTTCATCATCGGCCTTCCCCAGATACAGGAAATGTGCGGAGAATAGTGAATATCCGGTGCATCCGGCCTCCTTCAGTGCCTCGTACTGTTCGGCGAGATTCGTGTCTGAATTCTTCCAGCCGTGGTCAGTGCTGAAATTGTAGCCGCATCTGTAGAGGGCGAGAGCAATGTACTTTACCTTGCCGTTCTTATTGACCGATGAGCCGGTAAACTGGTTCAGGCGGTCAGTAAACATTGTAGTTCCGCCCTTCTTACCGTAGTCATCTGTCCAGTATATCTGAGGCATGATATAGTCCACGTATCCATCCTTAGAGGCCCAGGTATTCACATCGGCTCCTGCTGCCTGATCATTTGTCAGGTTTCCCTGTGGAGCCACACCGAAGGTGGCATTGTTACAAGCCTTGTGCACGGTGGAGTAGACTTTTTTGATGAGCTTATTCACATTTTTGGCCTTGGTACTCTTGGAAAGCTTTGCGGCCCTGTCAGCGGTCAGGATAGTTCTTCCGTTGCGCGAATTGCGGTAACCAGTTGAAGCGTGATAGAAGTAATCGTCGAAGACTACTCCATCTACATCATATTTCATTACTTCCTTTACAGCTTTATTGACGCGGTTTCTGGCCAATAATGAAGCCGGGTTAAGATAATATTGTGAATTAATCCTGTATGGATTCATCCATGCTATGAGCACTACATTCTGCTTGTGAGCCTCTTCGACCATGACCTTCAGCGGATCGAATTTCAGTGTGCCTGAAGCCTTGCGTGAGCTGTTTTTGGAGCCAAGAGCCTTTGCAGAAGGTGAGATGTATGTCATTGCCGGGAAAGTCTTACTCTTCCATGCTGCATCATCAAACGCACGCACCTGGAAATACAGCGTATTCAGGTGGTAGTCCTGCATGTCAGTGATGAAGTCAGCGGCATTCTGTCTGAATGTATCCTCATCATCGGTGTACAGGCCGATATTCCTGTCGGCAAAGTCATATACACTCATCCATACACCACGCACTTCCGTATCGTCAGCGGCCTGTGCGGTGACAGTTTTATTATTTCTGGTTACTGCAACTGCTGTGACTGAGGTCACGGCGATAGCTGCAGCAAGAATGCCGGCAGCTAATTTTTTAAAAAACATTTACAACTCCTTAAAAATATTTACTTAAAAAGACAGGAGAACCGTCCCCCTGTCCCCTAACTTCTGAGCAGTGGTTCGATGTAGTCTGATACAAGACTGTAGCCGTAGTTATTGGCTGTAGCCCAGCCCTTGCTGGAGGGACGGCTTCCGGTCTCGCCGGTGGTGTAGTAATTGTCCTTGGTTCCGAGCCATTCTACATACGGCGCGTAGCCGACGAGCCAGCTTCCGGCACGTGGATCAGGAATTACGACAGAGCCGATATTAGGATAGCTGTTGACGGCTGTGACACTGAAAAAGTTCGGTGCATCTCCATCATTTGATGCATACAGAGCGAGATGGACGGCCTGGGCACGGACACCGACTCTGACGGCATTAGATACGGCCTCATCAGGAGTGCTGTATCCAAGTGCGCTGTAGTAGTATTCAGCGTATTTCACGAAGTCGATTCCCGGATTCTTATTGCCGGTAGCACCGATGCCGCCGAAGTTGCACTGCTCAGCAGATACGTCTCCACCGAAGGTCAGGTAGTTCGTCTCCTTGCAGATCTGTGCGAAAAGTACCTCAGCCCTGATGCCTGCCTTATTTGCCTCATCATATACGATCTGAGTGAAATCATTGATCGTAGGTGCGCCGTAGGCTGTGTAAACATCCGTAGGATACTGGCTCTTCTTGGAGGTGATGCGGGAATTATAGTAGCGTGCCATCTGTGCAGGATTCGTGCCTGACTTTCCCTTGATCACATAGGCGGTAGTGCCACTTGCCACATCACTCTTCTGGCCGAAATAATTTTTCTTCTGATAGCTCTTAAATGGACGGATCATATACGAATAGGTGGTGCGGGCCTTAAGGCCTGTCACTGTATATGAATTCTGCCCGGCACCCTTTACCGAAGTGATTCTCTTCCCATTGCCATCGAGGATCTGGTATCCGGTGACATCCTTCACCGGAGTCCAGTGAAGGGTGAGTGAGGTCTCTGATGCAGGAGTCACATAGTCCCTGCTGTCAGAATCATAGTCTGTCTTGTCAGTGGATGATTTCACGGAGGTATAGGCGCTGCGCCAGCTGACCTTTACCCCTTTCATATCGGCAGAAACCTCTGCAGGAGTCTTCTCCGCAGCCGGCTTCTGTACATTGGCTGTCTGTGAATGCTCATCAGTAGTCGGTGTATCAGTGGCAGTGGCAGGAGTCGTGAATGTCACAACATTCGAATAGCTGCTCCAGAATGTCTTCTTCGCAGAATTCTTGCGGTAGAAGCGGAGTCTGTACTTGTATGTAGTACCGGCTGCTATATCAGTATCGGTGAATCTGAGCTCAGCACCAGGAGCGGCCTGGAATACCTTTGTATATTTGCCGTCGTCAGTCTTCTTATAGATACGGTAGGTGACATCAGAATCAGCTGACTTCGGCCAGGCCAAGGTGATGCTCTTATTATCAGCAGCTGCCTGTGAGGTCAGGGTGCCTGCAGAATCGCCATCAGTCTTTACAGTCACGCCTGGCTTCTTGCAGGTGCTCCAGATATTTACGCCATTGACATTGGTGTATGCACGTACTGTGTATTCATAGCTTGTATTCTTTGCTGCAGTCTCATCGGTGTATGAGTCTTTATTGCTGTGAAGGGTAGCAATCTTTTTGAAGCTGCCACCTGTAGTCTTGCGGTAAACTCTGTAGCCGGTCGCATCAGACTTCTTTTCCCAGGTCACCTTGACACGGGAGAGGCCTGTGTCAGTAGCGGACCTGAGTGTCACATCATCACGAGGAGTCGTGACATTGAGGCCTGTAGTATCGTAGCTCTCAGCACGGCCGCTGTCATTACGTCCGATGACTGTATAGTAATAGGTAGTTCCGTAGGAAGGCGTAGTGTCTGTATAGCTCGTATCGCCTGTCCTGCCGATCTCCTTCCACTTGCCGGTGGCTCCGGTCTTTCTGAACACTACGTACTGAGTGACATTGGCTGTCTGATTCCAGGTCACCTGTATATCAGTATCCTTACCTGTAAGCTTCGCCGAGGTGAGCCTTGTGACACCAGGGGTCATCTCAGTGCCATCCTTCAGCGTCAGATTGAAGGCTTTTGCAATAGAATCTGCATCGGTGGAGCCCATAGCAGTGGTCTTCTCATCGGAATTGAGGTAATTGCTCACATCGCTCTTATTCGAGATGAATGCACCCTCGATGATGATTCCCGGGATGTGATGCTGCTTTGATCCACGGATGACTGCATAGTAATCAGCAGTGCTGCCGTCCGGGTACTTAGACCCTGCCTTTGAATTCTTGTATGAATAGCCGCGGCTCATAAGTCCCATATTTACAAGGCCTGCGAGGACCTTGGCAGCCATATTCTTACCTGTATTATATACATTCGTATCGTAGCTGCTGTTCGGGTACCAGACCTCTGCGCCGTGGGCCGAGGCATTGGCGGAGTTCAGGTGAACTGACACGAAGGCATCAGCCTTTACTGAGGCTGCATAGTCGGTACGAGCGGTGAGTCCTACATAGTAGTCCTCGTATCGCGTCATATATACCTTTACATTGCGGTACTGCTCGAGTCTGTCCCTGAGTGCTGTGGCAATGGCGAGATTCAGATTTTTTTCCTTGAAGCCATTGCCGACTGCGCCACTGTCAGAGCCGCCGTGGCCCGGGTCTACGACGATTATTGTATCATTTTCATCAACGACCACCGGATCATACGGGGTACCGTACGGGTCGGTCGCTGCTTCTGCTGTTATTTCCCTGGAGACCCTTGTCTGGAAAAGTCCGCTGGTTCCAAATGCACTGACTGTCATCACAGCTGCAAGGATCGCAGCCGTTATCCTTCTTTCTTTCAAAAAATAACCATTCCTTTCAATATCAAATTGTTGTAAAAATAATGTAACACATATTGGCAGTAATTAACATATTTTTTTACTGATTTTACTGATTCATTGGTGAAATTGTGTGAAATCTCCGCGGAATCCTTCAAGAGTTTTTCAAGAGAAATTTATATAAAAATAAGAAAATATCTCTACAAAAAGATAATTTTTTGTGATATATTAAAGAACGCAAATAAAGAATTTGTAAGGAGGAAAAGAAAATTATGCGTTTTCGCACAAACTTTCTTATTGTGCCGGTGATCGCTGCAATGCTTCTTACCGGTTGTGCAGGCAGGGGCACGCCAAAGGCAAGGGGCGGGCAGACAGCTGCACCAGACTTTTCAACAGCATCAGGTGATGCATCAAAGGACCTCACCGTTTCGGTCGGGGCCGAGGACGATGTAGCAGTCCTGAAGACCATAGCAGATAATTTCAAGAAGGACAATCCGGACTTCCCTTACACCGTGAAGCCTGTTGTCATCGGTGAGTCCGATGCGAAGAACCGGATTCTCTCGGATGTGAACTCGGCCCCGGATGTATTTACATTTGCCGATGACCAGCTGAGTGCGCTTGCAGCTTCAGGCATCCTCACGGAGGTTACTGACAAGAACGCGAAGTCAGATAATCTCGACGCTGCAGTTGATGCAGCTACTATAGATAAGAAAATGTATGCCTATCCGATGACTGCGGATAATGGTTATTTCCTATATTATGACAAGTCATTTTTTGATGAGTCGGATCTCAAGACTCTCGATGGCATGATGAAGAAGGCTGCCGCTGCCGGCAAGAAGATCACCATGGATATCACCAGTGGCTGGTATTTGTACTCATTCTACGGCAAGACCGGACTGAAGCTTGGCCTTGCGGATGACGGCCTGACGAATGTCTGTGACTGGAATTCGACAAAGAACGATCCTACAGGCATGGATGTAGCAAATGCCATCTATGATATAGCTCACAATCCCGGATTCGAGGCTGGTGGCGATGATATGCTGAAGGCCGGTGCCAGGGACGGTTCAGTAGTAGCCGGTATCAGCGGTACCTGGCTGTCTACCGATATGCAGACCGCATGGGGAGATAATCTCGGAGCCACGAAGCTTCCTACATATACCTGCGCAGGCAGGCAGATCCAGATGGCTTCATACGCCGGATACAAGATGGTCGGTGTGAACAGCTTCTCAGCAAAGAAGGACTGGGCCGATAAGTTTGCTGCATATATGACGAATGAGGCCAGCCAGACACTGCGTTTTGAGAAGCGTGGCCAGGGCCCTTCGAATAAGAAGGCTGCTGATTCTTCAGAGGTGAAGGCATCCGTAGCTATTCAGGCTCTTCTCGCCCAGTCAGAGAATTCGTCTCTCCAGAGACTCGGACAGAGGTTCTGGGATCCATCCTTTGCCTTCGGCACGGAGCTTGTGAATGGTACGAAGCCTACACAGAAACGACTCAACGATCTCGTGAAGCAGATCACTGCGGCAGTTACGGAATAAGGAGCGTATCATGGAAAAGATAAAGCACACATCAATTCATGACAGAATGAGCATCAGGACAATAGTTCTGGTTCCTGTGGCACTGATCGGAATTATCGCTATCCTGTCAAATCTGGTCAGCTCATCGAGTCTGTACAGCATAAGGGAATCATCATCGAGGATTGCCGAGGATTCTCTGAACAGCATCGAGGATCTGACAGAGATTGAGCGTTATTCACATAATATCTATCAGGAAGCACTGTCACACATAGTAGCAACCGATTTTTCGACGAAGGTCGGGATGGTCAATGGCATCCGTGAGAGTGAAGCCTCTCTCGAGAAGAGTCTGACGAATGCGCAGCAGAAGGCTGTGACTCCGACAGAGCAGTCTCAGGTGAATGAGCTGATCACCCAGTATGTAGAAATGAAGAAGTCGGTAAATCTGCTGACTGCCGCTTCGGCTAATTCAGACAATGCTACTGCGTACAAGCTGGCAAATAATCAGGTGAAGAAGGCCTCGGAGACCATGACTGCTACAATCTCACAGCTGACCGACAGCACTGAGAAGGATGCTATCGTTAGAAGGGATGACCTGAACCGGGTGATCAGGAGGACATCGATATTCAATGCCGTTGCCATTTTAATTTCGATTGCAGGAATGCTTTCAGCTCTGTATATAGTAATGGTATATGTGGTCAGGCCGCTTCTTTCGACTGAGAAGGAGCTTCATGGTATTATAAAGGGAATTGATGAGGGTCATGGAGACCTGACATCGAGGGTTACCGTGTCAAGTCACAATGAGATCGGCAGACTTGGAATGGGTATCAACCGTTTCCTTGAGAAGCTGCAGAAAATTTTCTTTGTGATCACTACGAATTCAGACAAGATGGAGGATGTCGTATCCGAGGTGCTCGGTTCCGTGAAGACCTCGAATGGCTCTGCATCTGATCTGTCGGCCGTGACTGAGGAGCTTTCTGCTACCATGCAGGAGGTCGAGAGCAATGCAGCTGCTATCAGTGGCAACGCCTCTGATGTGTCTGAGAAGGTAAATAATATAGCTGAGAAGTCTACCGAGATCAATGGTTATCTCGGTCAGATGAAGGAACAGGCCGCTGATATGGCTTCAAAGGCCCAGAACAATATGAACGATACTAATGCCAAGGTGACGGAAATCGTGGAGGTCCTGAACCAGGCTATAGAGGAATCGAAGAGTGTTGATGAGGTCAATAAGCTGTCAGGCGACATTCTGTCTATTGCGAGCCAGACGAACCTGCTGTCACTGAATGCTTCTATCGAGGCTGCAAGAGCCGGAGAGGCCGGACGTGGATTCGCTGTCGTGGCTGAAGAGATCTCTCATCTGTCGGATTCAAGCCGTGAGGCTGCCTCCAATATCCAGAAGATCAATGACGTGATCACTGAGGCGGTTCACAACCTCTCTGATCACTCGCAGAGTCTTGTATCATATATCAATGAATCGATCATGCCGGAGTTCCGTGATTTCGTGGAGGATTCTGACAGATACAAGCAGAATGCCACCTATATCGAGAGTATGATGAATGAGTTTGCTCAGTCCACGAGTGAGCTTCAGAATCTGACATCGGAGATTGCCGATTCTATCGGAAGCATTTCTCATTCCATCACTGAGGGAGCACAGGGAGTATCCGGAGCCGCAGACTCCACCCAGGTACTTGTCAATGATATGGATTCCATTACCCAGCGTATGGATGAGAACCAGAGGATAGCAAAGGATCTGAAGGATGAAACGTCGATTTTTACCAATATTTAATGCCGCGCTTGTGACTGCCTTAGTTCTCGGAGGGTGTGGTAAGAGCACCGGCTACAAGCAGCCGAAGGATGACGATGATACCGTGTATAATGTAGGCATCATTTCTGAGACCGGCAATACATATCTCGAGCAGGGATTCAGGGATGCTCTTGATGATACCTTCGGTGAGAAGCATGTGAATGTGATATCAAAGAGCGTATCTGACGGTGATTATCCTGATGCCGTGGGTGACCTGCTTGATGAGCAGACTCCTGTCATTCTGACTGAGAGTGAGTCGGCTCTGTCATCTGCGTATTCAATGGTGAAGGATGATGAGAATACCTCACTTGTCTCCGTGAATGTACAGGACATTCTCCGCGCTACCGGTGTCGAAGAGAAGGAAGACACAAGCGAGCGGACGACCGGTATCAATGTGACCGGCATCAGCTCGAATCCATATGTGAGCGATCAGCTGTCGGAGCTCATCGAGGCTACTCCGAATCTGAGGTCTGTCGGGATCATGTATTCACCGGATGATACTGATACAGTGAAGGTTGACAGGACTCTCGAGGCTTTTCTGACACAGGCCGGCATTGAGTACCGCGAGTACATTCTTCCGAGCATGCTGTACAAGTCACTGATGACTGAAAGCACTGACACGAGTTCTACGACTCTTCTCAATTCCATCCGGAATTCTGATGATATCGATCCGACTGTTCCGCAGATGTCAGAGGGATTTGCGAAGCATGTGCATCCTGATTATGAGAATGCGAAGCTTCTCGAGTGGGAGAAGAATTCAAGGAAGTCCCTGCTCGATGCCCCGGATGACAAGGTGATCCAGTCCGCCGTGAAGGACAATGATGCGCTGTATATAGCAGGCGGTTCTCTGGATTCGAAGATTTCTGACATTGTATCCGCTGCAAAGAAGGCCGGTGTATCGACCTTTGGCGGAGATGATATTACCGGCCGTGAGACTCTCGTAACTCTCTGGAGCGACCCGTACGACACCGGCTATCAGGCCGGCAAGATGGTCTATCAGATACTTGTGAATGGCGAGAAGCCTTCAGACATGCAGTATCAGTACAGGTTCAGGACCTCCTTCGTGAAGCTGTACAACAAGTCCTATGCCGACGCCCTGGGCCTTACCTTCGGGAAATCCTTCCACGACTATAGCGCATTCATGAAGTCCTACAAGCCCGGCAGCAACACAACAAGAATAGAAGAATGAAAAGGGCCGCGAGGCCCTTTTTTGTTACATTGAGATATGATTTCTGACAGAATCGTGTTATAATGCTCATATGCGCAAAAGATTACTTGCTGCTCTGTGCAGCGTTATTATCTTAATTTCATATGTGTGCGTGCCGGCTGAGGCGACGCAGAGCCATCCGGATAAGTATTCGGGCCTGTATGTGAAGACCGGAGACAAGGCGACGGATATAGTGAATATAGGTATCGCCCAGCTCGGAAAGAAGAAAGCGGACTTCGGATATACGGAGAGCTGGTGTGCGGACTTCGTGTGTGACTGTGCGATACTTGCAGGAGCATCGGATGCCATACCGCTGAATGGCAAGGTGTCATCGCTGTATAATGCAGTCCTGGCGGCAGGAGGTACGGAGGTTGCGATCCCGCAGAAGGGCGATCTCGTATTCTACTACTGCAGCACAGATGGATATGTGCATGTGGGACTCATGGTCGATGCACAGCAGTCAGTAGAAGGAAATTACAGCAGCAAGGTCTCAATGGTGAAGGGGGTATATAAGGATACCCACGGTCATTCTCTCGCGAGCGGAGCGGTGATAAGGAAGTATGTGCGCCCGGCATATAACGGCGCTATCACGCCTACACCTGCTCCGACGCCAACCCCGACCCCTACTCCGAAACCTACTCCAACCCCGAATCCGACCCCGACCCCGGAGCCAGAGAAGAAAGAGCAGAAGTTTACCAGGAAGGGCGCAGGTGACTACGAGGTCACGACGAATTCCTCGCCGCTTACTATCAGAAAGACAGCGGGCACATCAGCGGCATCTCTTGGCAGTATCCCGAAGGGAACCATCATCACAGCCACAAAGACGAGCGGCACCTCTGATGATTCATGGGCATATGTCACATATAATAAGGTGAAGGGCTATGTCTCGATGCAGTTTCTCAAGAAGGTGAAGGCCCCGGAGAAGGGGGATAAGATAACCCATGAGAAGGCTGAGTACAAGGTACTGTCAGTATCGAAGAAGGCAGTTAAGGCAGAGTATGTGAAGAGTACGGATGATGCTTCAGAGAAGATAGAGGTCCCGGAGAAGTTCACGAGAGGAAGCTATACATATACCATTACGACAATAGGCGCAAAGGCATTCACTAAGTGTAAGAAGCTTGAAGAGATAGGGATAAAGTCCACGAAGATTACCTCCGTGAAGAAGAACGCATTCAGGGGACTTGCGAAGTCAGATAAGATCACAGTCCCTAAGAAGCAGTATTCGAAGTACAGGAAGCTGTTCAAGGCAGCAGGTCTCAGCAGCAAGGTGAAGCTGGTAAAGAAATGAAGATTTCGTCGAGCGCTGGACAAATGAATTGTCCAGTGCTCGATTTTTTATCTGTCGAGTGCATCGAGTCTCTTCCGTATTTCAACCTCATGCCCCTGATCGGAAGGCTCATAGAACCTCGTGCCCTGCACTGCGTCCGGCAGATACTGCTGCTTCACGTAGTGGCCCGGATAGTCGTGAGGATACTTGTAGCCGATGCCACGGCCAAGCTTCGCAGATCCGCCATAGTGGGCATCCTGTAGGTAGGCAGGCTCGGCATCAGTCATCGTGTGCTTCACCGTATCCATAGCGGCATAGATGGCATTCGTGCAGCTGTTGGACTTCGGAGCACAGGCCACATAGATGGCGGCCTGCGACAGGATCAGCTGGCTCTCTGGCATTCCGACACGTTCTACTTCAGTCGCAGCAGAGGCAGCGACAACCATAGCCATCGGGTCTGCATTTCCCACATCCTCAGATGCACAGATCATAATGCGGCGGGCTATGAACTTCACGTCTTCTCCGGCTGTGAGCATTTTCGCCAGATAGTAGACGGCGGCATCCGGATCGGAGCCGCGCATGCTCTTGATGAAGGCAGAGATCGTGTCATAATGGCCGTCGCCCTTCTTGTCATATCCGATGACTCTCTTCTGGATGCACTCCGATGTGACCTCCAGGGTGATGTGGATCACACCGTTCTTGTCAGGATCGGTGGTGAGGGCGGCGAGCTCGAGAGCATTCAGAGCCCGGCGGGCATCGCCATTTGCCATGTCCGCAAGGAAGTCTACGGCATCATCGTCAGCCTGTATATTCAGCTTTCCGAGGCCTTTTCTCTCATCGGTCAGGGCACGCCGGATGATAGTGCGGATGTTGTCGAAAGTCAGGGTATGCAGCTCGAAGATGATCGAGCGTGACAGCAGAGCCCCATTCACTTCGAAGTAGGGGTTCTCTGTGGTCGCACCTATGAGAATGATCGTGCCGTCCTCGACGAACGGGAGCAGATAGTCCTGCTGTCCCTTATTGAAGCGGTGTATCTCATCGATGAAGAGGATGGTGCGCCTGCCATACATCCCGAGGGTGTCCTTAGCCTGCTTCACGACCTCTTCCATATCCTTCTTCCCGGAGACAGTAGCATTCAGCTGCGTGAATTCAGAGCTGGTGGTATTCGCGATGACACGGGCGATGGTCGTCTTCCCGGTGCCGGGAGGCCCGTAGAAAATGACGGACGACAGCTTGTCCGCCTTTATCGCACGGTAGAGCATCTTATCCTTTCCTATGATATCCTCCTGCCCTACTATCTCATCGAGCGTCTCAGGCCGTATCCGCGCAGCGAGAGGGGCGTCACTTTTCTTCTTTTCTTCGGCCATATAATCAAACAGATCCATAATGATCCTCCAGAATCAGATTATTTTACCTATTATTGTATCACAAACTCTTGTTTTGTGGTACAATGATTGGAGCACAACTGATCAGTTCAGAAAGGTAGTTATATGGCCGATATATATGTGGCGAGCGAATCACGCTATGAGAGGATGAAGTACAACCGTGTGGGGAAGAGCGGGCTTATGTTCCCGGCTGTGTCGCTGGGCTTCTGGCACAATTTCGGATCGAACGGGAATTATGAGAATATGAGACAGATGATGCGGACGGCCTTCGACCTCGGTATCACGCAGTTCGATCTGGCGAATAACTACGGCCCGGAGTATGGCCGTGCGGAGATCAATGCAGGACATCTGCTGCACGAGGATTTCATGCCGTACAGGGATGAGCTCGTGATCACATCGAAGGCCGGGTACGATATGTGGCCGGGCCCTTATGGCAACTGGGGCAGCAGGAAGTATCTGATGGCAAGCATCGATCAGTCGCTTCAGAGGCTGGGACTCGACTATGTGGATATATTCTATCATCACAGGCCGGACCCTGACACGCCGCTTGAGGAGACTATGGAGGCGCTGCTGCAGATAGTGCACAGCGGGAAGGCCATCTACGCCGGTATCTCGAATTATAATGCAGAGCAGACCGATGCCGCGGTGAAGATCGCGAGGAAAATACATCTACCGCTGATCGTGAACCAGCGCCGGTATTCCATTTTCGACAGGAAAATTGAGAGGGAAGGCCTGAAGGATACCGCGAGGAAGGATGGAATCGGCATCATTGCATTCAGTCCGCTCGCACAGGGCCTGCTGACTGACAGATATCTGAATGGTATCCCGGCCGACAGCCGTATAGCCCATGACCCGAGATACCTGCACAGGGAAGACCTGACGGATAAGAAGCTGGATGCGATCAGGAGGCTGAATGAGATGGCGCTGGGCCGTGGTCAGTCACTTGCGGACATGGCCCTCGCATGGGTGCTTCGTGATGACGAGGTGAGCTCGGTGATCATCGGGGCCTCGAGGCCTGAGCAGATCAGGGACAATGTACGTTTCCTTGAGAATGACAGCTTCTCGGATGAGGAGCTCGCAGAGATTGACAGGATTTCAGCAGAGATATAAGAAAGGCAGTTTCATGAGAAAGAAAATTGGATTTATAGGCGTTGGTAATATGGGTTCAGCCATGCTGAAAGGCATACTCGGAGCCGGACTAGCTTCGAAGGATGAGGTGATCGCTTCATGCAGGAGTGAACAGTCACAGAAGAGAGTATCTGATGCGCTTGGAATCACGGTGACTCTTGACAATAAGGCGGCAGCAGATGCCGATGTGGTATTTATAGCGGTGAAGCCGGCACAGGTGGATGAGGTGGCATCGCAGATCAGGGAGACTCTGCACGAGGAACAGCTCGTAATCTCCGTAGCCGCCGGATATGATCTGAAGAAGCTGCATTTCGCACTTGGCACAGACACACATATCATCCGCACGATGCCGAATACACCGGCAATGGTAGGAGAAGCAATGAGCGCCCTGTGCACCGACAGGCTGGTGACAGATGAAGAGAAAGAAAAGGCACTGGAGCTGTTTAATAGTTTTGGAAAAGCAGAGTTCGTTGATGAGAAGCTGATGGATGCAGTGACCGGGGTATCCGGCTCGTCACCGGCCTTCATATACATGATCATCGAGGCTATGGCTGATGCAGCTGTGGCTGAGGGGATGCCCAGGAAGCAGGCATACACCTTCGCTGCCCAGTCAGTGCTCGGCTCCGCAAAGATGGTCCTCGAGACCGGGAAGCATCCGGGCGAGCTGAAGGATGCAGTCACCTCACCTGGCGGCACGACCATCGCCGGTGTCGCAGCCCTCGAGAAGGACGGCATGCGCGCAGCCATGATCGACGCGGTACGCACGGCAGCGCAGAGGTCGAGAGAAATGTCAGAATAACAGACCGGCCAGAGCGGCACATGCTCCTGAAAAATGAATACAGACAGTAAAGCAGGGTGACACCTGCTTTTTTTTGTGGTAGAATACTTGTATTATGGAAACGACTATTGATGGGAAAGATATAAGATACAAGACCACAGGTGAGGGCAGCCGGACGGCCGTGATCCTGCAGGGTTGGGGGACGGATATGAAGCTGTATGACTCGATCGCAGAGGATATCAGCGATGAGTACACGGTCGTGCAGTTCAATCTGCCGGGCTTCTCGGACAGTGATGAGCCGTCGGAGCCGTGGGGGATAGATGAGTTCACCATGTGGTTCATCCATTTCATGGAGTTTCTCGAGGTGAAGAAGGTGACTCTGATCGGGCACAGCTTCGGCGGCAGGATCATGATCTGGCTGTCGTCACTGTCGAAGGAGGAGATTCCCTTTGAGATAGAGAAGCTCGTGCTTATCGATGCAGCAGGCATTCAGAGGGAGAAGACTCCGAAGCAGAAGAGTAGCATCAGGAGGTATCATTTCAGAAGGGCGCTGTACCATTTTCCACCGTTCTATTATTTTTTCAAAGATGCAGTAGACATCTGGCAGGGGCAGCAGGGCTCAGCTGATTACAGGAATTCGAGCCCGATGATGAAGCAGTGCATGGTGCGTGCCGTGAACAATGACCTCACCTACAGGCTGCCGGATATCCCGTATGAAGCCTGTCTGGTATGGGGAGATCTCGATACTGCTACGCCGCTTGCTGACGGGCAGGATATGGAGAGGCTGATCCCGAATGCCACGCTGCATGTGCTGACAGGGACGGATCACTTTTCCTTCCTCAGGAAGCCGCAGGAGTTCAGGGAGATACTAAGGAGTTTTCTATGCTGATACTGATCGACCAGATCCTCGCGCTCGCCAATGTCTTCGTGACGACGATCGCTCTGGTTCTGGGTCTTCATTACAATCTTCAGATGTTCCAGCAGAATGGATATAAGAACGGCGAGTTCTGGAGCTGGCTGATAAAGAACGATGCGAGACAGCGCTTCCTTACCGTGGTGCTTCTGGATGCATGCGTGATGACATTTTTCCAGCATCCGGTAGTCGACCTCGTATGCCTCATCATCGCGATACCGTGGACGATTGCGATCATCTTTACCTATGCGCTGTACTGGCGCACGGAGACGAAGAAGAAGCTGGTCGTGACCGCACGCGTGAAGAGGCTTATCGCAACGATCGTGATCGTGTATGCGGTGCTCTTCGTGGTATGCCATGAGAGGGTGGTGCTTCTGGCAATGCTGTATCTGTCGGTGCTTCCATACATCGTGATCCTGTGCAATCTGATCAATCATCCGATAGAGGCCGGGATCAACCGTCACTACATCAGGGATGCGCAGAGGATCATCAGGGAGAATCCCCGGATAAAGATAATAGGTATCACCGGCAGCTACGGCAAGACCTCGATGAAGTACTATCTGAACACACTGCTGAAGGACTTCTATGATGTGCTGATCACCCCGGGCAATTTCAATACGACGCTCGGAGTCGTGCGTACGATCCGCGAGCATCTGAAGCCGTCGAACCAGATCTTTCTCTGTGAGATGGGCGCGCGTCATGTGCATGATATCAAGGAGATCTGCGATCTCTTCCCTCCGCAGGAGGGCATCATCACAAGCATCGGGCCGCAGCATCTCGAGACCTTCCATACTCAGGAGAATATCGTGAATACGAAGTTTGAGCTGGCTGATGCTGTGCCTGAGGGGAATCGCATCTATCTGAATGCGGACAATTCCTATGAACTGGAAAAGGCATCAGAGTATGGCTCCTCACGCAAGGTGATCTTCTATTCGTATAAGTCGGATAAGGGCTACCATGCTTCAGAGGTGAAGCTTTCGACCCTCGGCACGGAGTTCACGCTTACGGCTCCTGATGGCGAGACCGCGAGATTTACAATGAGGCTCATCGGTGAGCACAATGTGATCAATGTCTGTGGCGCTATCGCCGTTGCTCATGAGCAGGGCATTCCGCTGGATTCGCTTCGTGTGCCTGTCCGTCGTATAGAGCCGGTGGAGCACCGCCTGCAGATGATACAGCGTGGCGAGGTAACGATCATAGACGACGCATACAATTCGAATCCGGCCGGATCGAAGGCAGCGGTCGAGACGCTTCATATGTTTGACGGGATCCGCATCCTTGTCACACCTGGCATGGTAGAGCTTGGCGACAAGGAAACGGACTACAATTATAAGTTCGGTACCTACGCCGCAGCAAACTGTGACTACATCCTTCTTGTAGGCCGCCTGCAGCACACCGATCCGATCAAGAAGGGCGCACTCGACAGCGGCTTCGATGAGAAGAATCTCCGTTCATTTGATGATCTGAAGAGCGCAATGACCTACGCCTACGGCATTAGCGGAGAAGGCCACAAATACATACTTCTGGAGAACGACCTACCAGACGCATACTAAGATGAAAAAGGGGACAGGTCCCTTTTTCATCTGATTCAGACTTTTTAAATAAAAGGAGGCAAAAATGGCAGTAACGGAGACAAAGGACACAGGTATCACTCTCGAATTCGATGCAGCACCGGAGGCACCACAGGCACCGACTGCGGCTTGTGGCAGCACGAATGTGAGCGCAGAGGACATGACGAAGGAGGCGCAGCTGACTCCTGAGGAGCAGAAGCAGGTGGATGCTTTTGCCGAGAAGATCGACATCACGAATATCTCGGCCGTCATGAATTACGGAGTGGGGACGCAGAAGAAGCTGGCTGATTTTTCACAGAAGACAATTGATAATGTAAAGACCAATGATGTCGGCGAGGTCGGGACGATGCTTTCGGATCTCGTGACGCAGCTGAAGGACTTCGATATTGATGATAATGAGAAGGGTATCAAAGCTTTTTTCAAAAGGCAGTCAAATAAGCTGACGGCGCTGCAGGCGAAGTATTCTACGGTTGAGAAAAATGTCTCGACCATCGTCAATGAGCTCGAGAAGCACCAGGTGACCCTGATGAAGGACATCAATGTGCTCGACCGGATGTATGACCTGAATCTGAATTACTTCAAGGAGCTCACGATGTACATCATCGCCGGAAAGAAAAAGCTCGAGCAGATCAGGGCGACTGAGCTGAAGGAGCTGCAGGATAAGGCGGCTGCCTCGGGACTTCCTGAGGATGCGCAGAGAGCGAAGGATCTCGCAGACAAGTGCAATCGTTTTGAGAAAAAGATATACGACCTCGAGCTTTCACGCACGATAGCGCTTCAGACTGGTCCGCAGATCAGGGTCGTGCAGACTGCTGATACGGAGATGGCAGAGAAGATCCAGTCCACGATCGTGAACACTATCCCTCTCTGGAAGAATCAGATGGTGATAGCTCTCGGAATCGAGCATTCGGCAAAGGCAGCGAAGGCCGAGAACGAGGTCAACAACATGACGAATGAGCTCCTGAAGAAAAATGCCGACAAGCTGCATGTCGCAGCGACCGCGGCAGCGAAGGAGTCAGAGCGCGGCATCGTGGATATCGAGACGCTTCGTCATACGAATGAGCAGCTGATCTCCACGATCGATGAGGTCATCAGTATCCAGCGTGACGGTGCCGAGAAGCGTCATGCCGCAGAGGCAGAGCTCACAGATCTCGAGGGCCAGCTGAAGCAGAAGCTGCTCGAGGCGTCAAAGGGATGATGTTGTAAAAACAACGGACAAACTCCTGAGGATTGTGTAAGGTATGTAGTGAGGGCAGGAAGACAGGAGGTAAATATGGGTGTACATTTTCGTAAGGCGGCCATGATCGGCTGCGGATTCGTTGGAAGCGCAAGCGTGTATTCGCTTATGCAGTCATCGATTTTTTCAGAGATAGTCCTTATCGATGCGAATAAGGAAAAGGCTGAGGGCGAGGCTCTTGACATCAGTCACGGCCTGCCATTTGCGAAGCCGATGGAGATCTATGCAGGAGATTATCCTGATCTGGCAGATGCAGGAGTCATCATCATAAGCGCCGGAGCAGCGCAGAAGCCGGGAGAGACCAGGCTCGATCTCGTGAAGAAAAATACGGCGATCTTCAAATCGATAATCCCGGAGATCGTGAAATACAATAAGGATGCGATAATGATCGTGGTTGCGAATCCGGTCGACATCCTGACCCAGGTGGCTCTGAAGCTGTCAGGCTACCCGAAGAACAGGGTATTCGGCAGCGGCACGGCTCTCGACTCTGCGAGATTCAAGTATCTGCTCGGACAGCATCTGAATGTGGACAGCCGTTCCGTGCACGCATTCATCATAGGCGAGCATGGTGATTCGGAGATTGCAGCCTGGTCATCAGCGAATGTATCGGGAGTGCCGATCCACAAGTTCTGCGAGATGAGAGGATACACAGACCACGATGCAGAGACGACTCGTATAGCTGAAGAGGTCAAGAATTCAGCATATGAGATTATCAAAAAAAAGGGTGCTACCTACTATGGCATAGGTATGAGCGTCCGCCGTATCTGCGAGGCAGTAGTCCGCGACGAGAAGTCGATCCTGCCTGTTTCCTCGTATATCGAGGGAAAATACGGACTCGACGGAGTCTGCCTGTCGATGCCTGCAATCGTAGGATCGGACGGAGTCGACTGCCTGATTCCGTATGAGCTTTCGGATGAAGAGCTTGCGCAGCTGCATAAGTCAGCAGATACGCTGAAGGAGATCTTTGACAGCCTCGATCTGTGATTTAATAAAGATTACATGGCTTTTTATAATGCTTCTGTGATATACTTGTATACAAGTATGTTGCAGAAGTATTTTTTATGGAAAGGAAAATGTAATGGAGAAATCAAAAGTTTTCTTTACAGATTTCAGAACACGGCTTGACGTTCCTCTGACGAAAAAGCTGCAGAAGCTGATCAAAAAGGCCGGCATTGGAAACATTGACATGCAGGGCAAGTTCGTAGCGATCAAGATGCATTTCGGTGAGCTCGGCAATCTCGCATATCTCCGCCCGAATTATGCGAAGGCAGTTGCAGATGTGGTAAAGGAGCAGGGAGGTCTTCCGTTCCTTACCGACTGTAATACCCTGTATCCGGGCAGCAGAAAGCATGCACTTGAGCATCTGGACTGTGCTAATCTCAATGGTTTCAATCCGACGACAACCGGATGTCAGATCATCATCGGTGATGGTCTCCGCGGTACTGATGATGTGGAGGTGCCGGTTCATAACGGCGAATACTGCAAGACTGCATTCATCGGACGTGCGGTGATGGATGCGGACATAGTCATTTCGCTCACACATTTCAAGGGACACGAGCAGGCCGGATTCGGCGGATGCATAAAGAATATCGGAATGGGCTGCGGCTCACGTGCCGGCAAGATGCTGCAGCATCAGAGCGGACATCCTCATGTCATCGAGGGAAAGTGCCGCGGATGCCAGAGATGCGCGAAGGAATGCGGCTCGGATGCTATTTCTTATCCGGAAAAGGAAATCGATGGAAAGAAGGTAAAGAAGGCCTACATCGATCCTGAGATCTGTAAGGGCTGCGGCCGCTGTATCGGAGCATGTGCATTTGATGCTATAGAGAATGACAACTGGGATGCTCCGGCACTCCTTGGAAGACGTATGGCTGAATATACTCAGGCTGTCTGCTATGGCAGACCATGCTTCCATATCAGTCTGATCACCGATGTATCACCGAACTGCGACTGTCACGGCGAGAATGATGCGCCGATCCTTCCGGATATCGGAATGCTTGCTTCATTTGACCCTGTTGCAATCGACCAGGCCTGCGTGGATCTGTGCCAGAAGGCCACACCTATCAGGAATTCCCAGCTCGGAGACAATATGGCAAGTCCTGATTTCCATGACCATCATGATGTATGGCTCAACAGCAATCCGAATACTGCATGGAAAGAGACTCTGGAGCAGGGCGAGAAGATCGGCCTCGGAAGCCGTGAATACGAGCTCATTACGATGAAGTGATTTGTACTTCACAATGTACTTTAAAAATTGCTTCTGTGGTGTTAATATATAGTTGTCTGACTGATGTTAGGCAAATATAACAGATATTATAAAAGGAGATACACAAAATGGAATTCGGTTTTGGCAGCATGATCGAAAAGCTCAAGAAAGATCCAAAGACAATTGTTTACACCGAGGGAACTGACCCGAGAATCCTTGAAGCAGCTTCGAGGCTTCTTGCTTCTAATTTCCTTTCACCTGTTCTTCTGGGAAATCCTGAAGAGATTGAGAAGGCAGCAGAAGAGAACGGCTTCAATATCCGTGGAGCTCGTATCATTGATCCTGAGAACTATGACAGATTCGATGAGATGGTTGACCTGTTCTGCGAATTAAGAAAGAAGAAGGGTGTGACACCTGATCAGGCTAAGGAGATCCTGAAGGGCTCCAATTATTTCGGAACCATGCTCGTGAAGATGGGCGAGGCTGACTGCCTTCTCGGCGGCGCCACCTATTCTACTGCAGACACGATCCGTCCGGCTCTTCAGCTGATCAAGACGAAGCCGGGAAATAGCATCGTAAGCTCTGTATTCATTCTGGTTCGTCCTTCAGCTACCGGTGACAATGAAGTGCTCGCATTCGCTGACTGCGCTGTCAATATCAAGCCTTCAGAGGATGAGCTTGTTGAGATTGCCGGCGAGGCTGCCAGCTGTGCGAGGATATTCGGCGTTGATCCGAGGGTTGCTTTCCTTTCATATTCTACTCTTGGTTCAGGTAAGGGCGAGGATGTAGATAAGATGAGAAATGCCGCTGCCAAGGCCAAGGCAAAGTATCCTGATCTCCCGATTTCCGGTGAGCTCCAGTTCGATGCTGCTGTTGTACCTAGGGTCGCAAAGACCAAGTGCCCTGGCGACCCGGTTGCCGGACATGCTAATACCTTTATCTTCCCTGATATCAATGCAGGAAATATCGGATATAAGATAGCCCAGCGTATGGGTAATTTCGACGCATACGGCCCGATCCTTCTCGGACTCAATGCTTCGATCAATGACCTCTCACGTGGCTGCAACGGCCTTGAGGTATATTCTATGTCGATCATCACCGCAGCACTTGCATAATAGGTGTACGGGTTGTATTAGGCGTAAAGCTATGAATAGTAGTGAATAGCCAGGCGGGGCTTCCGGAAACGGAAGCCCCGCCTTTAATTGTCAGTAGTCCTCCGTGAAGTAGTGCTTCACGCCATCCCTCTTGTATGCGATGATGGTGGAGAGATTCACATTCTCGACGCTTTTGAAGATGTTCTTCTCGACATTCGGATTGACCTGCTTCAGGGAGCGGATCAGCTGCTTGATCTCCATGCGCTTGGAGTTCGTGTGACCCTCGGGGTCAATGGAGGAGCAGGTGTCGGTAAAATGGCAGGCACACTGGATGAAGTGCAGGCCATTGGTATCACGCCACAGCTTGATATCGTCCTCGCGGATCAGGTAGAGAGGGCGGATCAGTTCCATGCCCTCGAAGTTCGTCGAATGCAGCTTCGGCATCATGGTCTGGACCTGGCCACCATAGAGCATGCCCATGAGGATGGTCTCAATCACATCATCATAGTGGTGTCCGAGAGCAATCTTGTTGCAGCCGAGCTCCCTGGCCTTCGAATACAGGTGGCCACGGCGCATACGGGCACACAGATAGCACGGATTCTTCGGTACGGTATCTACAATGTCGAAGATATCCGAATCAAACATCGTGAGCGGCACATCGAGAAGGCGTGCATTTTCCTCGATGACAGCGAGATTCGTGTCGTTATATCCCGGATTCATGCACATGAAGGTCAGATCGAAATCGAACTTGTGATGACGCTGTATCTCCTGGAAGAGCTTCGCCATGAGAAAAGAATCCTTGCCGCCCGATACGCACACAGCCACATGGTCGCCGGGCTGCAGGAGCTCGTAGGTGTTGAGTGCCCTGGCGAATTTAGAGAAAAGACGCTTGTGATAGGTCTTTCTGATGCTTTCCTCGACCTGCTTTTTCTTTGATTCGCAGTGCCTGATATCGAATACGACCCAGGCAGAGTAGCCACCCTTGAGAGAGTAGGCCTCGACGCCTTCGGCCTGAAGCCTCTTCACCGGTTCCACGGACTGCTCGCCGGTCATGCAGTAAACAATGACGGGGATGCCGATTCCGCGCCATTCACTCACATGATCATCGAATTCTGATGCAGGGATGCAGAGGGCTCCGGGGATGATGCCATAGTCGGCAGCACCTGCATTTCGCATGTCCACGAGAATATATGAAGAGAGGCGCAGCTCTGACATCTCTTCAGGGGTTATTTCAAAATCAGTCATACGGCTTCACCCGTTTCTCAGGATCTGTATCAGGATTGTCAGCAGAGGAGTTCCTGAGCTTTTCGCGGAGAGCCCTGCCGGCACAGAAAAGCTCGCGCTTTTTCAGCTTTTTCTCGAGATCCTCCTTCTCGCGGGCGGCATGATCGAAGCCGATGAGATCTGAAGTCACCTTCGATGCGATCAGAAGGCCGGCGGCCGATGGTACGAAAGGCGAGGATGCCGGGATCGCACGCCTGTCATTGCAGGAGCGTGGTGAATCCGGCGGGCAGACGCAGTGCTCGCGACAGCTGATCTCCGGGTCCTCGATAGGAGCGAGTGCGGTCTCGGTAGAGAAAAGCACAGTGCATTTCCTGATCCCGCGCTTTCTCAGCTCACGGCGCATGACCTTCGACAGAGGGTCCTTTTCCGTCTTGTAGATATCAGTGATATGAAGCTGGGAGGGGTCCATGCGGTTGCCGCAGCCCATGCATGAGATGACCGGAACACCGGCCTTCTGAGCCTCTTCAATGATGAGAATCTTCGCGGTCACGGTATCTACAGCATCGACCACATAGTCATACTGAGTAAAATCGAATTCATCCTTCGTATCAGGAAGGAAAAAGGTCTGATGAGTCACGACATCCGCATGCGGATTGATGAGGAGAATCCTCTCCCTGCCGGCCTCTACTTTCGGGTGGCCGATCGTCTTTGTCGTAGCGTGAATCTGCCTGTTGATATTCGTCAGGCACACCACATCGTCATCTATCAGGTCGAAATGTCCGACACCTGCCCTGGCAAGCGCCTCGACCACATATCCGCCGACGCCGCCAATCCCGAAGATGGCGACATGGCTCTCCTTTAGCTTGTCCATAGCTTCTGCACCGAGAAGCATCTGTGTTCTTGAAAACTGATTCTGCATAGTATATTTATTATAAACAACCTGTCAAATCCTGCAATATCCACGAGTTCCCTGAGCTTAACAACCGGTATGGACCGGGCAGCATAGTAAACCCTTAATCGTACAGCTCTGACCGATCATTGATGAATTCAGCAAAGCGTGGGAGGGTGAAGGAAATTTTTCCATAGGTGCTGGTGTCGATCAGTTCACGTTCCCGTAGACGGTTGCGGTATGAGTTGAAAAGGTTTGAATCCATGCCGGCAGTGTCACGTATATCCTTTACACGGCCGCTGTCTGTGGAGGCGATGGCACGACAGACCGTTTTGTCGAGGTCGGAGAGCTCGGACCACATCTTGGAGTAAGATGCACTGGTCAGCAGACGGTCGTAGTCAGGCATCAGGTCGTCAATTGACTGCACAGGTCTGTGTTCCCAGTATATATATCCAAGCGCCTGAAAGGCAAAGGAATAGCCCTTCGTCATTTTTGCCATTGCATTTGCTGAATCTATAGGAATCTCCAGGGCATGCTGATAACGAAAAGCAATCTCTGACAGGTCGAGCGGCCCGAGGATGATTCTGGGTGCTCTGTATAGGAAGGTCAGATCCTTTACATCCTTCAGCTCATCAATGTTCTCAGGAATGCCTGTTCCCAGGAAATATAAAGGCAGTTCATCTCCGATCATTTCCTGAAAAAGCTTGGCAAATTTCCGCATACCGGCGCTTTTTGAAATATCATCAATGGCCACAAGAACCCTTTTTCCATCCCTGTCAGCGGTCTCAAGCAGCGACCTGATAAGTGAATCCGTTGTCCGCTTTGGCGCATCTGACCTGACGGAAACTCTTGCAACCTCAGGAATCCCTACTTCCACATCCAGACTCACGTCATTCTGGCTGAGAGCGTAGTACAGCTCTGAATAGAGTGATTCTGTCATGTCATTGTATGTGTTCAGCTGGATCACGATCCAGTCATCAAGCCTTCTGAAATCCTTTATCAATGAGGAAAAAAGCACCGTCTTCCCTGTGCCTCTGAGTCCGCTGATGATATATATCTGATCCGTGACAGGCATTTCTGTAAAGGTGTCCATGACTCTGTCGTGATTTAGCGCCCGCGATACATACTCTACCGGAGGCCGTCCGAATGATACGGTGAATGGATTCTTTCCTGCCATAAAATTCCTTTCTATAACTGACTATAACTTCACAATTCAACTATAACTGTCTATAACTTTGAAATCATTCTATAACTGACTATAACTTTTGTCAATGCAGATGCCGCAATTGAAAAGCATTATTTTCTGTGTTATTCTATGAAAAAGAAGATGCAGAAGCGAGGTGCTGATATGGACAGACAGGCAGTTGATTACAGGGACGAGAGGAAGACAGTTGATTACATCGAGTCCCTTCCTGAGAGCAGTAGAGCGGAGCTGATTGAGGGACGTGTATTCGATATGGCTGCCCCGGGCAGATTTCATCAGGAGATAGTTTCGGATCTGACATGGTCGATACAGAATTATAGTCGTGGGAAAAAGGGTGGATGCAAGGTCTATCCGTCACCATTTGCGGTGTATATCAATAATGATAAGTACAATTATCTGGAGCCGGATGTTACGGTGGTCTGTGACAGAGACAAGCTGGACAATAAGGGATGTCACGGTGCGCCAGACTGGGTGATAGAGGTTATATCACCGTCGAGCGTATGGCTTGACTGCGTGATCAAGCTGGAAAAGTACAGGACATCAGGCGTCCGTCTGTACTGGCTCATCAATCCGGATCGTAGACTGGTGAATGTATATGATTTCGAGAACAAGGCAAGCGGAGTATACGGCTTCGATGAGCGGATACCGGTGAGCATATATCCCGACTTCGGAATCAGAATGGATGAACTGCTGGCAGAATAGTACTGCTTTATAAAATGTTCGATTAGGGAAGGAGCAAAATCTATGGAAGTCTCGGAATCTGTGTTATACTTATAGCAGTTTTCGAAAGTGAGATAGCCTGAAATGGAAGATACAGTCAGGAAGGAAGCGTTCTACACGCTCCTGGACATCGGAGAGTATTCGACAGAGAAGATGGATGCGGCGCTCGCGAAGCATCAGGAGTGGGATGATCGCGACAGGGCGTTCTATATGGCGCTTGTGGAGACGACGCTCGAGAATGAGACCACTATAGATGCGATCATAGCTGCATACAGCAGGACCCGGCTCGCAAAGCTGCGTCCGGTGGTGCGGGTGGCTGTGGAAATAGCGCTCGCCCAGGTGCTGTATATGGATCGGGTACCTGATTCGGCTGCCTGCAATGAGTCGGTGAAGCTCGTGAAGGCCGGCGGAGAGGGAAGGTATACAGGATTCGCAAACGGTCTCATCAGGAATATCATCAGGAACAGGGATTCACTCGAGGCCAGAGTGGTGACAGACAATACTTCAATCAGATTGAAGCATATCAATAACTCCTGGCAGGTGACGGATCCTCGCTACAAGCGGTATGAGAGCACTCTGTCTCTCTCACTTACATATTCATATCCATACCGGATCGTGGATCATTTCAGAGATTCATATGCAGATGCAGAACAGATTCTTCGGGGGCTCCGCTCGAAGAGGAGTATCACAGCATTATCGAAGGTTCCTGTAGCTGACCTGGCAGATGCCCTCGGTGCTCAGGCGCCGTTCGGTGATGATCTGCCGGTACTCGTGTTCCCACAGGGCTCGCATCCTGCACAGACACAGCAGTTCAGGGACGGAGAGTTCTATATCATGGATCTGTCATCCATGCAGCCGGTGTATCAGGCAGGATATGATACAGCAGATGGTTCAGCTGCCAGACGCAATACATCCCGCTTCCCGGATCACGCAGAGGTCCTCGATCTCTGCGCATCCCCGGGTGGAAAGTCGATAGAGGCAGCCATCCTCTATGATGCAAACGTCACTGCCTGCGACATATCTACCGGCAAGACCTCCCGCATACAGGAAAATATCAACCGACTTGACCTGAATGATAAGATAAAGGTAATGGAAAATGACGCGGCCGAATTTCGTGAGGACTTCGCAGAAAGGTATGACGTCGTGATAGCAGATGTCCCGTGCTCGGCGCTTGGAGTCAGTGGCCGAAAGCCTGATATCAGGACTCGGGTCACACCACAGAGCATGAAGGAACTGGCAGGCATCCAGAAGCAGATACTGTCCAATGCATCAGGGTACGTGAAGCCCGGCGGCACACTGATCTACTCGACCTGTACCCTCGACCCGCTCGAGAACGAACAGCAGGTATCCGCCTTTCTTTCTGCGAGTGTGGAATACACTCTCACGAAGCAGGAGACGATATACCCTGATGCAGACCATGATGGGTTCTACTACGCGATATTAAAGAAAAAATGATACATTTTTAATCTGCACGGCCGACACAGCTACCATAGTACAGACAATAACATGAATCTTTCAGATCTAGACATAGATAAACTAACAGAATATATCACCTCCCTCGGCGAGAAGAAATTCCGCGCGAAGCAGATCTACAAATGGCTCCACGTAAATCTCGCCACAGATTTCTCAGAGATGACAGACCTCTCCAAGGCATTGAGAGAGAAGCTGTCACAGGAAGCCCATATCACAACCCTGACACCAGTCGAGATCCAGACCTCTCAGGAAGACGGCACGAAGAAGTACCTGTTCGCACTCGATGACGGCAATCTCGTGGAGTCGGTTCTGATGAGATATAAGTTCGGCGTAAGCGTCTGCATCTCATCGCAGGTGGGGTGCAGGATGGGCTGCAGGTTCTGCGCGTCGACGATAGACGGCTGGCTTCGGAACCTTACACCGGGCGAGATGCTCGGACAGGTCGAGGCCATCCAGCGGGATATTTTTCATGGGAGAAATATAGCCCCGAGGTCAGAGGAATATGAGCGGGAAAGGATCAGCCATGTGGTCGTGATGGGCACGGGCGAGCCGCTGGATAATTATGAGAACCTGCTGATTTTTCTCAGAATGCTGACAGATGCGAACGGCCTGAATATTTCTCAGAGAAATGTCACCGTGAGCACCTGCGGCATAGTCCCGCGGATACGCGAGCTAGCGGATGAGAGGCTGCAGATCACGCTCGCACTCTCCCTCCATGCCTCGAATCAGGAGAAGAGAAAGGCACTGATGCCAATTTCTGCAAAATATGATATTATAGAGGCGGTAGAAGCGATGAAGTATTATCAGCAGACGACCGGACGCCGGGTGACTTTCGAGTATTCGCTGATCAGCGGGGTCAATGACACGCCGCAGGATGCGAGAGAGCTCTCGGGGCTGCTGCACGGGATGAATGCCCATGTGAATCTGATACCGGTGAACCCGATCCGGGAGAGGACATTCGAGAGCCCGTCAAGGGCCGCAGCAGAGGCGTTTGCGTCCCTACTTGCAAAATACGGAATAAATGCTACTATTAGGAGAGAGATGGGAAGAGATATAGACGGTGCATGCGGACAGCTGAGACGCAGGCACCTCAAGTAAGAAAGGTAATTAAGATGAAGTATTACTGCCTGACAGATAAGGGCAGCGTGCGATCGACAAACGAGGATTTCGTATTCGCGTCGGATCAGTCGGTAGGCTCGCTGGGAAACCTGTTCATCGTCGCAGACGGAATGGGTGGAGAAGCAGCGGGAGACTATGCCTCTGAGTTCGCAGTGAAGAAGGTCGTAGAGCTGCTTCGGAAAACAGACAGCGATTTCCTGAAGGAAGACGGGGTCGCTTCTCTCATAAGAGATGCCATATCAGAGGCGAACTGGGAGCTTTTCGACAAGGCCAGGACCGATGCCTCGAAGAAGGGCATGGGGACCACGCTCGTAGTGGCAACCTTTCTCGATGGGCATCTGCATGTGGCAAATATAGGAGACAGCCGCCTGTATGTACAGCGCGGGTCGAATATATTCCAGATCACGCTTGACCATTCCTATGTGCAGGAGATGGTGCGCAATGGCGAGATCACAGAAGAGGCAGCGAAGAATCATAAGTATAAGAGCCGTATCACGAGAGCGGTCGGGGTCGAGACTATGGTGCACGCAGACTTTTTCGATGTGCCGGTAGGAGACCTGGACAGAGTGCTCATGTGTACCGACGGACTGACAAATATGGTAGACGATGATGAGATCAGCAGTGTACTGTCGAACGGTGAGGAGCCAGGCGCACAGGCGAAGACGCTCCTTGACAAGGCACTGGCAGCAGGTGGCAGAGACAATATCACAATCACAGTAATAGACCCCAGGGCGGGCGAGGAGACCAGATGCTGAGTACAGGGACAATATTAGCAAACAGATACGAGATTCTGGAAAAGATAGGCACCGGCGGGATGAGCGATGTTTACAAGGCACTCGATCATTCTCTCGGAAGGGAAGTAGCGATAAAGGTTCTGAAGGCAGAGTTCTCGCAGGACTCGACCTTCGTGTCGAAGTTCCGCGCAGAGGCGCAGTCGGCCGCAGTGCTGGAGCATCCGAATATCGTGAATATATATGATGTGGGCAGCGAGGACGGCCTGTACTATATAGTCATGGAGTATGTAGAGGGCATCACTCTGAAGAACTATATAGCGACCAAGGGACGCCTCGGATATAATGAGGCGATCTCCATTGCCATCCAGGTAGCGAAGGGCATCGAGGCTGCGCACAATAAGGGCATAGTCCATCAGGACATCAAGCCGCAGAATATTATTATCTCCAAGGATGGAAAGGTAAAGGTGACCGACTTCGGAATCGCGAGGGCAGCCACCTCGAATACCATCCATGCAGATATGATGGGCAGCGTGCATTACATATCCCCGGAGCAGGCGAGGAACGGCTTCGTCACATATTCATCCGATATCTATTCATTAGGAATAGTGATGTATGAAATGGTGACGGGCAGGGTACCGTTCGACGGAGATACGACTGTAGCGATAGCCATCCAGCATATCCAGTCACCTATCACACCTCCGGAGCAGTACGCACCGGGTCTGCCGATAGCAGTCAGCCGCATCATCCAGAAGTGCACGATGAAGAGTCCTGAGAGGAGATACGAATCAGTATCCGCACTTTTAGTGGATCTGAAGAAGGCGCTCATGCATCCGGACGAGGACTTCATCGTGATCCCTGACAATCAGCCTGATATGGAGAAGACCAGGGTCATCACGAAGGATGAGGAGGATGAGATAAGGAAGCAGACAAATCACGCGAATGACGATCCTCTGCCAGAGGACGATGAGGATGATGACAAGGATGAGGGCCCTATCAATCCGAAGATGGACAAGGCAATCACCATCATGGGAATCGCAGCAGCAGTAGTTATTGTAGCGATAATCATATTCATGCTGAATTCCGTATTCGGCATCTTCAAGTTCGGAAAGGGCAGGACGAATTCCGATTCCACAGAGCAGACTACTCAGATCTCTGTACCGGATCTGGACAAGATGACCTTCGAGGAGGCCCGTGCGGCTCTGTCCGAGAAGGGACTCGAGATCAGAAAGGGCGGAGAGGAAGCTTCTGATGACTATGACAAGGGACAGATACTCAACCAGGAGCCTGCAGCTGGAGAAAAGGTAGATCCGGGCACTACGATAGTAGTCACTATCTGCTCGGGTGAGGGTGATACAGGGATACCTTCTGTCACCGGGAAGACCGAGGCGGAAGCGAAGTCCGAGCTTGAGGCAGCAGGCTTCGAGGTCAGCACGAAGGAATCCTACAGCGACGATGTGGAGAAGGGCTATGTAATGTCCCAGACTCCTGTCGGCGGCGAGAAGGGCAAGGAGGGTGACACCGTCATCATCACGATCAGCAGAGGCGCTGAGTCAGTTGAGATACCGAATGTCGTAGGCAAGAGCCAGTCGGCCGCTACGAGCACTCTCGAGAATGAAGGCTTTGCAGCAGGCGATATCAGTGAGGCACCTTCTGATACATACAAGAAGGGTCAGGTAATGGCACAGGATCCTAAGGCGGGATCGAAGGCCAGCAAGGGAGCCAAGGTGAATCTGGTGATTTCCACAGGCCAGGCCACCTACTCATTCTCAGATGTGGTAGAGCCTGCAGATACTGACAATTACAGTTCGAACTATGTAGTGCTCAGGGATGCTAAGGGCAATGCCATCAGGCACTGGACCATCAGCCAGGCGACAGATGTGTCAGCCAGCGGTATCACGACGGCTACAGGTACGATCGCCATCTATTCGGACAGCAGCATGGATGAGGAGCTCTCATCCTATGCGGTATCATTCAAGAGCGAATGACGGGCAGGATCATCAAGGCTCTCTCGGGCTTCTACTATGTGTATGACGAGGAGTCAGGAACGGTATATGCCTGCCGGGCCAGAGGCGTCTTCCGGAAGAAGGATCTGCATCCTCTGGTCGGAGACCGCGTGACATACGAGGTGACTCATGAGAAGGACAGAGAGGGACAGATCCTCTCTGTTTTCCCTAGAGAAAGCGTGCTCTCAAGGCCTCCGGTCGCGAACTGCGACATGGCGCTGCTCGTCTTTTCCGTGCACACGCCTGATGTGAATCCTGATCTCATCGACAGGTACCTGGTGCTGCTCGGGTATAGTCATCTCACACCGGTGCTCGTATTCCAGAAGTCTGATCTGAATACGGATGAGGACTTTACGAAGATACGGGAGATATACGGGGGCACGGGGTATGAGATTATTTTTGCCTCGGCCCTGGAGAAAAAGGGCATTGACGAGGTAAAGCAGGCTATCCAGGGACATGTGGCTACAGTAGCCGGTCCTTCGGGTGCCGGGAAGTCCACTCTTCTCAATGCGCTTCTCGGAAGGGAAGAATTAGAGACAAGTCATGTGTCTGCTCATACAGGAAGAGGACGGCAGACCACGAGACATACGGAGCTTGTCCGAATAGCGGATGAGACGTATGTGTGCGATACACCGGGATTTTCCACGGTGAATCTGCCGGGCATCAGGGAAGAGGAGCTGCGGGAATATTTTCCTGAATTCGAGGAGTACAATGGCGCATGCCGGTTCAGGGGATGTGTGCATATACACGAGCCATCGTGTGCGGTCAGAGAGGCCGTGGAGGATGGCAGGATAAATGAGGTGAGGTATGAGGATTATGTACGGATGTACGAGGAACTGAAGGAAAAGAACAGAAGGAGCTATCAATGAATTGTCTGTCACCGTCCATATTATCAGCTGACCTGACACGTCTGGGCGAACAGGTCCGTCTGCTCGATAAGGCGGGAGCGGACTATTTTCATATAGACATCATGGACGGGATGTTCGTGCCGAATATATCATTCGGCATCCCGGTGGTGAAGGCCATGAGAGGGATTACGGACAGAATCCTCGATGTGCATATGATGGTTGAGGATCCGTTACGGTATGTGGAGCCGGTCGCTGCAGCAGGCGGTGACATCATCACTGTGCATGCAGAGGCGTGTAAGCATCTCGATGCGACTATCCAGAAGATCAAGGAAGTGGGAGCGATGGCGGGGGTAGCTATATGTCCTGCGACTCCGGTCACGGCACTCAGCTGTATTCTCGATCAGGTGGATATGGTGCTCGTGATGCTCGTGAATCCGGGCTTCGGCGGACAGAAGATGATCCCGTACACGATAGACAAGGTCCGTAAGCTGAAGGAAATCTCAGACAATTCGAAGAATTCATTTGATATCGAGGTGGATGGCGGAGTGAATTTCGACAACGCGGGATATATCCTTGACGCAGGCGCGAATATCCTGGTGTCGGGAAGCTGTCTGTTCGATGGAGATATTGAGGAAAATACAACGAGGTTCCGGGAGATACTCGAGTAATGAAGACCGTGATCATAGGCGGCGGAAGCCTTGACGCAGATGTCGCAAACAGTGTTATTGGAAATGAAGAGTGTCTGCTGATAGCTGCGGACAGAGGACTTGACTACTGCCGGCTGATTCACAGAAAGCCGGATGTGGCTATCGGTGACTTCGATTCGGTCTCGACCGGCACGAGGAATCTGCTCGATTCAATTGAGGAAAAGGGCGTGAAGCTGATCCGCCTGGACCCGGTAAAGGATGATTCGGATCTCGAGGCGGCATTTGACTATGTGCTGGAGAATACGGTAGAGGGGGATATTTATCTGCTCGGCGCTACGGGCACGAGGCTTGATCATGTGATAGGGAACCTGAGTCTCCTGCGGCTTGCAGCCCGCCATGACAGACACTGCTACATCGTGGACCGTAATAATCGCATCAGACTCATCAGAGGCGGCGAGACAGTCGTCATCAAGAAGTGCGAGCAGTACGGGAGCTATGTATCACTCCTGCCCGTATTCGGAAGATGCGAGGGCGTGAGAGCTACAGGCGTGTATTACCCGCTCGATAATGCTATAGTAGGGGATGGGAAATATTATTTCACTCTGACCATCAGCAATGAGATCACATCGCCGATGGCTTCATTCTCCGTAGGAAAAGGAATGCTCATTCTGATCGAGGCGAAGGACTGACGGTGGCTGTGGTGCCATGTCCGCGCATTCCCTCCTCGATTATCTCATATATTCTCTTATAAATGGTATTCGTATAATGCAGGCCGTCCTGGGTCGTGAAGCCCTCCCCGGTGATAGTCGTATTGTAATCTATATACGGAATATCATTCTCATCACAGAAGTTCCGCAGCTGCTGGTTGAATACGGTCACATCGTCATTTGATACAGTGGACGAAGGCCCTGTAGGCCCTACAGATACGAGGATCAGGTCATGATCGCTCTTCAGGGTCAGATACTCATCCTTATACTTTTCGAAATCCCATAGATCATTAACCCCCAGGCAGATCACATATTTCCATCTGGAGATCCAGGTATGGGTCCTTACTATATCCCGAGCCTCGGTGAGTGCTGTATTTACAAACCATTGATAGCCCTCTCCGACCTTGGCGACCACATACTCGTGGTTCGTGGCATTGTCAGTGATCTCACAGGCCTGGTCCATGCCAACGAAACGGCTGTCGCCGATCAGGATATATCCGGTGTCCTGGTCATCTGTCCCGGCGGTGGCCTGTGCATTATCAGACAGAGAGCTGTCGGAAGTCTTTGTATTATTATTCTCTTCAGAATCCTCCGTGCGTGCTGTACTCACCTGGCTGTGAACCTCATACGCGAGAAATCCCACGCCGCCGGCGACTATCGCCGTGAACAGCACCAGAAGGAAAAGCTTTATCCCTTTGGTCATCTGTGAACCCTCCGAATGAATCCTATAATATCACAAACATGTTACAATTGCATTAAAAATATTAAGATTTTACCACATACTGCGGGTGTTGATTTTGCGGAACTAAAATTATATAATGAGGTTTACGATATCTTGAAAAATAAGGAAAGGAGTGGTCATAATGCCAGATATTTCAGATGTGACATCAAAGGATTTCGAACAGCTGGAAGAGAAGATCTCGAAGCCGAACCGAAGTGTTGTGTCCACTCATGATTTTGAGGACCCTGAGGAGCTGTATAAGGAGCTCATTGCGAAGGTCCGCAGATATCATCCGAATGGCGATATTTCCATAATTGAGAAGGCATATAAGGTAGCAAATGAGGCTCACAAGGACCAGAAGCGTAAGTCCGGCGAGCCGTACATCATCCATCCTCTGTCGGTGGCGATCATTCTCGCAGATCTCGAGATGGATAAGGAGACCATAGCCGCAGGTCTGCTGCACGATGTGGTCGAGGATACCTCCATGACCCGCGAGCAGATAGCAGACCAGTTCTCAGAAGAGGTCGCAGAACTGGTGGATGGCGTCACTAAGCTGGGCCAGGTGCCTCTCGATGCGGACAAGGTAGAGGTGCAGGCTGAGAACCTGAGGAAGATGTTTCTTGCAATGGCGAAGGATATCAGGGTCATCATCATCAAGCTTGCCGACCGCCTGCACAATATGCGCACCCTGAAGTACATGACGTCGGAGAAGCAGAAGGAGAAGGCCCGTGAGACGATGGAGATCTACGCTCCACTCGCCCAGAGGCTTGGTATCTCCCGCATCAAGATAGAGCTTGATGACCTGGCCCTCAAGTACCTTGAGCCTGAAGCGTATTACAATCTCGTGGAGCAGATCGCCCAGCGGAAGACCGAGAGGGATGCCTATGTCCAGAGCCTCGTGAAGGAGGTCAAGCAGCACATGGAGCATGCCGGGATTCCTGCCACGGTAGAGGGACGTGCGAAGCACTTTTTCTCTATATACAAGAAAATGGTGAACCAGCACAAGACGCTTGACCAGATATACGATCTCTTCGCGATCAGGATCATTGTTAATGACGTCAAGGACTGCTATGCGGCTCTCGGCGTGATCCATGAGAATTACACCCCGATCCCGGGCAGATTCAAGGACTATATAGCGATGCCGAAGCCGAATATGTATCAGTCGCTTCATACGACGCTCATCGGTCCGAACGGCACGCCTTTTGAGATACAGATCCGTACATACGAGATGCACCGTACTTCTGAGTACGGTATCGCTGCCCACTGGAAGTACAAGGAGAGCGGCGAAGGTGCCACGATCAACCGTGAGGAGGCAAAGCTCAGCTGGCTGCGCCAGATCCTCGAGTGGCAGAGGGACATGAGCGACAACAAGGAGTTCGTGTCACTGCTCAAGAATGATCTGAACCTCTTCTCTGATACGGTATTCTGCTTCACCCCGTCAGGCGATGTAAAGAACCTGCCAAGCGGCTCCACGCCAATCGACTTCGCCTACAGCATTCATTCCGCTGTCGGAAATAAGATGATAGGAGCCAAGGTCAATGGCAAGCTCGTCCCTATTGATTACAGGATAAAGAACGGCGACCGTGTTGAGATCATCACCTCACAGAATTCCAAGGGGCCTAGCCGTGACTGGCTGAATATCGTGGCCTCTGCCCAGGCCAAGAACAAGATCAACCAGTGGTTCCGCTCGATCACTAAGGATGAGAATATCCAGAAGGGTCAGGAGCTTCTGAGCGAGAATGCGAAGAACAAGGGCATTGACTTCGGTACTATCAATAAGCCGAAGTATCAGGAGAAGGTCATGCGCCGCTACGGCTTCCATGACTGGAATTCCGTGCTCGCCGCTGTCGGCCAGGGCAGCCTCAAGGAAGGCGCTGTCATCAACAAGATGGAGGAGAATTACCGCAAGGACAATCCTCTCGTGGTGACGGATGAGGATGTGCTTGCTGCGAATAATCCAGACGCGCCTGTCGACAAGGATCACCCGCAGGTCGCAGCGAAGGCGAAGAAGTCTAAGAGTGGCATCATAGTGAAGGGGCTCTATGATGTGTCAGTGCGTTTCTCGAAGTGCTGCAATCCTGTGCCGGGTGATGAGATCGTGGGATTTGTGACCCGCGGGAGAGGCGTGTCCATCCACAGGACCGACTGTATCAATATTGTCAATATGCCTGAGTCGGATAAGGACAGGCTCATTGAGGCTGAATGGCAGCCTGAGGTTCTTGAGGACAAGGAAAAGGAAAATTTCCTCGCGGAGATCCATATATACGGCCACAACCGTACCGGACTGCTGGTCGACATCAGCAAGGTATTCACTGAGAGCGAGATCGATATCCGCTCGATGCATTCGAAGACGAGCAGGCAGGGCATGGCTACCATCGATGTGAGCTTCCTCGTGAAGAACCGTGATGAGCTTGCAGACATCAGCACGAAGATCAGACAGATAGATTCTGTCGTAGATATAGAAAGGGCATGAAATGAAAATGCTGCATTACGTCGTGGGACCGATAGCTACGAACTGCTATGTGCTTGTCTCTGACGACAATGAAGGAATAGTAATAGATCCGGGTGCTTCTGGCACGAGGATCGGTCAGGAATTAGAGAAAAACGGGGTTACTCCGGTGGCTGTGCTTCTTACGCACGGCCACTTCGATCATGTAGGCGGAGTGAAGGACCTCGTTTCATTTTTTAAAGAAAAAAATATCACCTTCCCCGTCTATATCATGAAGGATGAGATGGCGACGCTAAAGGATCCGATGATCAACCGCTCAGGCTTCATGGGGCGGGATATGCAGGACTATTCGGGCCTTATCACAGATACCTTCGAGCCTGATGAGAAGAGGACGATCGCAGGCTTTACCTTCCAGGTAATCCCGTGCCCGGGCCATACGCCGGGCGGATGCTCGTATTATTTCCCTGATCAGAAGATTCTTTTCTCGGGAGATACACTCTTCTATGGCAGCGCTGGCAGGACGGACTTCGAGGGTTCATCTACGTCTGCAATCATTCATTCAATCAGGGACAGGCTTCTCGTGCTGCCTGATGATGTGACCGTATTTCCGGGACATGAGTCCGAGACTACGATAGGATTTGAAAAAGTGAATAATCCATATGCACAGTTCTGAGTCATAAGTTCCAGGTTCGAAGTTGATAGTTGTAGTTGAAAGTTGAAAGCTTTTAGTTGTGAGAGATATTATCAGGTTAGATGAAAATAGCAGATTTGCTGACAGCGAGACCGGGCCGCTGTTCAGATCGTTTTTTCCTAAAGCAAGACTTCTTGTCTATCTGAACGGGGAACTGCTTGGCAGGGAGAGTACAGAGGAAAAGCAGGAACGCCAGTCACAGAAGCCTGTAGCGGAGCTGTCTCTCGACTTTGGTGAAGAGAAGACTACTGTGGTATTTGGAGACCTTGAGTATCAGTGTAATACTGAGAAAAATGATCTGAAGCGCACCATATACAGGATTGTCTCTGAAGGCACTGGTCGCTCGCTTCCATGGGGTTCCACCACAGGTATCCGCCCTACCAAGGAAGCACTCGCAATGGTTTCCGAGGGGAAGAGTGCAGATGAGATACGCACATTTTACCGGGAGAAATATTTGGCCTCTGATGAGAAGATAAATGAGAGCATAGAGATCGCAAAGGCGGAGCATGCCATTCTGTCGCAGTTCCCGCAGACTACGGACCAGAATCCCAGGTATAGTCTGCAGACCGATGGATACTGCCTGTATATCGGGATTCTGTTCTGCCCGTCGATCTGCCTGTACTGCTCCTTTTCCTCGCACAGGATAGACTCGTGCAGGAATCTGGTGGAGCCGTATATAGCCTCGCTGAAGCGGGAGATAGACTTCGTTGCAGAGCGGTTCAGGAACAGGCGGTTGGACTGCATCTATTTCGGAGGCGGCACGCCGACCACGCTTGAAGCGGGGCAGCTGGATGATATTTTTTCATATATTGAGAAAAAGCTCGACCTGTCGCATCTGGCGGAATACACGGTAGAGGCCGGCAGGCCGGATTCGATCACGGCTGAGAAGCTGTACGTGATGAAGGCACACGGTGTCACAAGGATTTCTGTGAATCCGCAGACGATGAACCAGAGGACGCTCGACCTGATCGGGAGACGTCATACCGTGGAGGATACGGTCAGAGCATATGAGCTGGCCAGAAAATATGATTTTTCCTGCGTAAATATGGACATGATCCTTGGCCTGCCGGGCGAGGGCGTGGAGGATATTGAGCATACTCTCTCAGAGATGAAGAGGCTTGATCCGGACAATCTGACAGTTCATTCGCTGGCGCTCAAGACCGCTGCCCGACTCAGACTCGAGTGGGACAAGTATGAGAATCTGGATTTTGTCAATTCGACTGCGATAATGGATGAGGCACTGCAGACCGGCCGTGACATGGATATGCATCCGTACTATCTCTATCGTCAGAAAAATATGGCCGGCAATCTCGAGAATGTCGGCATGTCGAAGCCTGGCAGGGATGGCATTTACAATGTGCTCATCATGGAAGAGCGTGAGGACATCGTGGCAATCGGAGCCGGGGCTGCATCGAAGAGGGTCCGCCCTGACGGAAACGGCGGCTGGCAGATCAGCAGATGCGAGAATGTCAAGGATATCAGGACGTATATTGATCGATTAGATGAGATGATAAGTCGAAAAGATTTGCTTTTCACTGAATCGATGTTGTGATACAATAGATCAGGATACTGTTGTTTTTTCGGAAAGAGGAGTCGAAAGGGATTTATGACCGAAAAGGAAGCAATCCTTAGGGATCTGAAAGTAATAGCGATCCTTGATGACAAAATAAATTATTCAGATCATGAGAATATCGGTGCAGTGCTGAAGCTAAATCCGAAGTCGCTCTTCTCTACCTCGTATGGTGAGCGTTACCTCGACCGCGTCAGGAAGATGTACAATGGCGAGGAATATGAGAATACCTGTATTCTCTGCGGCGCTCCGCTCGATGGCAAGGGGCCTATCTGCAACAACTGCTACAAGATGATCACCATCGGCAATGCACAGATTCCGGAGAGACCACAGCCGGTGACGGAGGCCTCGAAGCCTGAGACTGAAGCTGAGAAAACGGAGCCGGTAGTCAAAGAATCTGTGACAGCAGAGCCTGAGCCGGCAGTTGAAGAACCTGTAGCAGCAGAGCCTGAGCCGGCAGTCGAAGAATCTGTAGCAGCAGAGCCGGAGACTCCTGCGGCTGAGCCTGAGCAGACAGCTGCGCAGGAAGAGGCACAATCAGAGCCTGAGTCTGTGACTCCTATCGTATCATATGATGCAGCAAAGACTGCAGAAGAGAAGAATGAGGAGGGCTTTGAGGATGACGCGAAGAAGGTCCAGAAGACCTATGATGAGCTCGAGCAGGATGTGGTAGATCCGAAGGCAAAGCATATATATTTCTGGAGAGCACTGATACTTCTTTTCATAGTAGCATGCTTCTCAGTCGGGATAGTATGCGGCCTCGTGCTTATGATCCGTCATGCGGGCAGAGCGCCACAGAAGTATGGCTATGGTATGGTGACAGAAGAACAGCTCGGCAGTTTCGAGCTGCCTGGTGCAGATATAGAGATGGAATAGGGAGATAAATGATAGTAAAGGTAAGTGCGGGTGATTACAGATTTGTCGGTAAGCTGTCACCGCAGAATGGGAACAGGTCCCTGTCACAGGCGGTGAGCACGAAGGACAATCTGAAGTCAGTCGCTTCTTTTCAGAAGCATCTCGAGAAGGAGCTCGGGATGATCTACAGCTCAGATGGTTCGCAGCAGACGAATACGTCAGCCTTGATGGCAGGTCCGCTCGAGGATGTCACTACGGACAGTGCGGATGCATCTGCAGGCGCTTCGAAGAGCGCGTCAAGTGGCAAGGCAGATAATTTCAATATCAGGGTACCGTCCTCACTGAAGGGTATTTTCGAAAAAGCATCCGAGAAGTACGGAGTCAGCGAGAAGCTGCTTGAGGCGATCGCATACCATGAGTCGAGATTCCAGACGAATGCCACCTCATCAAGCGGAGCTAAGGGCGTAATGCAGCTGATGCCGTCCACGGCGAAGAGTCTCGGTGTGACGAATGCATACGATGCCACGCAGAATATCATGGGTGGCGCGAAGCTTGTTTCGCAGCTGCTGAAGGAATTCGACGGAGACCTGGATCTCGCAATGGCAGCGTATTCGAATGGAAGCGGCGCCGTGAGGCGTGCCGGGAACAAGGTTCCTGACATTAAGCAGGCGAAGGATTATGTCGCATATATCGACTCGATTTTTCCAAATGGTATCTGAAAAAAGGTTGACAAGCGACTTTTGATATAGTATATTAGTCAAGTCGGCAATTTAATAGCCGCAGATAAGCTGGCGTGGCACAGTAGGTAGCGCACCTCATTGGTAGTGAGGAGGTCACCGGTTCGATTCCGGTCGCTAGCTTTACGCGTAATAAATGAGCGGTGCTGATAAAAGATGCCTGAGCTCGGCGAACGCTTGCGTTCGTGAGAGCTTCAGGCATTTTTTATCAATAGCGCGAACGCGCGAATGAGCAAGACGCGAAGCGTCTGCGAATTAGCACCGCTCAATTAATTGTTTCACATTTGGAAGAAGGAAAAATGAACAAGCAACCATTTACTACGAAAGAGAAGCTGGAAGAAATAGCCGCGAAATATCCTACCCCTTTTCACATCTATGATGAGAAGGGCATTCGCGAAAATGCCCAGAAGGTAAAGGATGCCTTTGCATGGAATAAGGGCTACCGTGAGTATTTCGCGGTGAAGGCAACCCCGAACCCGTTTCTTATGGATATTCTTCATGAGTACGGATGCGGAGCCGACTGCTCATCACTCACAGAGCTGATGCTTAGCGATGCAGTAGGCCTGAAGGGTGAAGAAATCATGTTTTCTTCAAATGATACTCCTGACGAGGAGTTCAGGAAGGCAGCCGATCTCGGAGCAATCATCAATCTCGATGATATCACTCATATAGATGCCTGCCTCAGGGCACTTGATGGCAAGCTGCCGGAGACGATGTGCTGCCGTTACAATCCGGGCGGGGTATATACACTTTCAAATGGAATCATGGACAATCCGGGTGATGCCAAGTACGGCATGACTCATGACCAGATCCTCGAGGCATACAAGAGACTTCGGGATCTCGGAGTGAAGAGATTCGGACTGCATGCCTTCCTCGTGAGCAACACAGTGACGAATGATTATTATCCTGAGCTCAGCAGAACCCTGTTCGAACTGGCAGTAGAGATAAAGGAGAAGCTTGGAATCTCACTTTCATTCATCAATCTCTCAGGCGGAGTAGGAATCGCTTATCAGCCTGATCAGACACCGAATGATATCACTGTTATCGGAGAGGGAGTCCACAAGGTATATGATGAGATCCTCGTGCCGGCAGGACTCGGAGATGTCTCACTCTACACAGAGATGGGCAGATTCATGATGGGGCCATACGGAGCACTCGTGACCCGCGTCCTTCATGAGAAGCAGACATACAAGGACTATATCGGGGTAGATGCATGTGCAGCGAATCTGATGCGCCCGGCAATGTACGGGGCATATCATCACATCACGGTCATGGGCAAGGAAGATGAGCCTTGTGATCACAAATACGATGTGACCGGATCGCTCTGTGAAAATAATGACAAGTTCGCAGTAGATCGCATGCTCCCGAAGATAGAGCGTGGAGATCTGCTCTACATTCATGATACCGGAGCACACGGCTTTTCAATGGGTTACAATTACAACGGCCGTCTCTGGAGCTCGGAGATCCTTCTCCATCCGGATGGCACCTTCGATATGATAAGACGCGCCGAGGAACCGAAGGACTACTTCGCAACCTTCGACTGCTTCCCGATCTGGGAGAAGCTGCAGAAGGAATGGGAGTAAAGTTCAGAGTTGCAAGTTCCAAGTTCTGAGTTCCTGACTGTCAATTGCTAAGAACTCAGAACCTGGAACTAATAACTGAATAATACGCAGGAGTGGCGGAATGGCAGACGCGACAGACTCAAAATCTGTTATGGGCAACCATGTGTGGGTTCGAGCCCCATCTCCTGTACGACGGGAGGACTTGGTGAGAGCAGGCCGTAGGGCCTGGCTCGAACCTTAGTCCGTCCGGTGCATGGACACTTAATGAACGCGAACGAAGTGAATCGTGAATTTTGTGACCATGTACAGCTAAGAATCTTGTAGCATATTCGAAATTGTGCTACACTAGGGATAAGAGGGTACTGATACGGAAAGGAGGACGTTCATGCTGATAAAGAAGGAGAATAAGAACAGCATCACCTGCAAGGTCTCGCGGGAAGAGCTCGAAGCGCGCGGGTTTTCCAATATGGAAGAGCTGATGCAAGACCAGACGAGGGCCAGGAAGTTTCTCAATGAGATACTCGTCGAGGCCAGGGAGACAGTCGATTTCAAGGCAGATACGGGCACGATGAGCGTATCGCTGGCAGGGCTGCCGGACGGATCTGTGAATATCACGATCAATAAGGACAAGCCAGAGAATGCACTCGCAGCCATCATGGCTAAATGCAAGGACGCCCTTGGCAGTCTGAATAAGGAAATAGATGAGGCAGCGCAGAATAAGGAAGATAAGAAGGACCCTTATGAGGGTGTCGAGATAGATACTATTGCTCCCCGGTTTGACGGGAAGCAGAATGTGTCGACGCTCGGACAGAAGGAAGCAGCAGAGCTGCTGAAGAGTGTATCAGATGATACGCCTATACTCCTTCCGGTGGTCATAGCGCTTGATGATCTCGAGAAGTGCATCACACTGTGCAGGGAGCTTGCACCGACGAACCGCTATGCGAATTCAGACCTGTATAAGTACGATGGCAGGTACTATCTGTCAATGAACCTCACGGATACGAAGCTCACACTTGCGAATTCCGTATTTGCGATAGCAGAGTTCAGCGATGAGATAGCAAATCATGGCAATATGGCAGCAGTTCTGAAGGAGCATGGAGAGCTCATCATCGGAGATACAGCGATCGAGAGACTTGCAGAGCTGTAATTGAATCGATTTCTGAAAGAGACCCGGAAACAGGTCTCTTTTTTGTTGAAATTTTCCCCTGGATACATTATAGTAGGTAAAGACTTAAAATCAGAGAAAGAAGGTAAGAATGGATTATAACATTGGCGTGATCGCAGGAGACGGCATAGGACCTGAGATCACAGATGCAGCATGGACAGTGCTCGGGAAGGTAGCAGAGAAATACGGCCACAGCTTCAGCCGCACGGATATCCTGATGGGCGGATGCTCGATTGATGCGACAGGAGAGCCACTCACAGATGAGGCTATAGAGTCAGCAAAGGCGCAGGATGCCGTGCTCATGGGAAGCATCGGCGGCAATACATCCACATCACCGTGGTATAGGCTCCCACCAGAGAAGAGGCCTGAGGCAGGACTATTAAAGCTTAGAAAGTCACTTGGACTTTTCGCAAATCTCCGCCCGGCATATCTCTATCCACAGCTGAAGGAGGCCTGCCCGCTGAAGGAAGCAACGGCAGATAAGGGCTTTGATATGATAATAGTCCGCGAGCTTACAGGCGGACTGTACTTCGGTGAGAGACATACCGAGTCGTATAACGGCGTCATCCAGGCGACAGATACCCTCACCTACAATGAGAATGAGATCAGAAGAATAGCCATCAAGGCATTTGAGATAGCAAGGAAGAGAAGGAAAAAGGTGACATCGGTCGACAAGGCAAATGTCCTGGATTCCTCACGCCTCTGGAGAAAGGTGACAGAGGAGGTCTGGGCCGACTATCCTGATGTAGAGCTTAGTCACATGCTCGTAGACAACTGTGCAATGCAGCTTGTCCGTGACCCGGCACAGTTCGATGTGGTACTCACTGAGAATATGTTCGGAGACATCCTCTCCGACGAGGCAGCCATGATCACAGGCTCGCTCGGAATGCTCTCATCAGCATCTCTCAATGAGACGAAGTTCGGACTCTATGAGCCAAGCGGCGGATCAGCGCCTGATATCGCAGGACAGGATATCGCGAATCCTATCGCCACGATTCTCTCAGCAGCCATGCTTCTGCGCTACAGCCTCGACCTCGATACCGAGGCAGATGCAGTAGAGAATGCAGTAAGACAGGTACTCGATGACGGCATCCGCACCCGTGACATCCTCCCTCGTGAGGGTGCAGAGAGCATCACTACCGTAGGATGTAAGCAGATGGGTGAAGAGGTAGCAAAGCGCATCTGAACATAGGATTCTGTGAGCCAGAAACAGACTGACCCATAGGTGATCATTGCTATTAGTTCAAATTATTTAATTAAAATAACGCCGCGAGTATCTATCGTACATGTGGCGTTATTTTTATTTACAGGGATTTTTTTGATTTGCAGGGAGATAAATACTCACACTGCGAGAATACATCAGAAAACACGGATGAAGAAAACACAGCAATACCATGAATAAATTTCAGTACAGGCTTGAATTTTTTTCATATATGTACTATAGTATAGCCTATCTAATACGCAAAGGGACTTTTTGTTATTGAAAAGCAAAGGGTCAGATTTTATAATATAAACATTGTGACGGTTTTTGATTGAATAGAAAGGAAAAGAAAGTATGCAGAGTGACAACATGAAGCGTGGCATGCAGCAGGCACCGGCAAGAAGCCTTCTGAATGCACTCGGATTTACAAAAGAGGAAATAGACAAGCCATTAGTCGGCATCGTGAGCTCATACAACGAGATCGTGCCGGGACATATGAATATCGACAAGATTGCACAGGCAGTAAAGCTCGGAGTAGCAGAGGCAGGCGGCAATCCAGTCATGTTCCCTGCAATCGCAGTCTGCGACGGAATCGCAATGGGACATATCGGCATGAAGTATTCACTCGTGACCCGTGACCTGATCGCCGATTCCACAGAGTGTATGGCAATTGCCCATCAGTTCGACGCACTTGTCATGATCCCGAACTGCGACAAGAATGTACCTGGACTGCTGATGGCAGCAGCACGTATCAATGTGCCGACAGTATTCGTGTCAGGCGGCCCGATGCTTGCAGGACATGTAGAGGGACGCAAGAGATCACTGTCTTCGATGTTTGAGGCAGTAGGTGCCAATGCAGCAGGCAAGATGACTGACGAAGAAGTCCGTATCTATGAAGAAAATGTCTGTCCTACCTGCGGCAGCTGTTCAGGAATGTACACAGCCAACTCAATGAACTGCCTTACAGAGGCCATTGGAATGGGCCTTCGTGGAAACGGAACCATCCCAGCTGTGTACTCTGCAAGACTCCGTCTCGCAAAGCAGGCCGGATATGCAGTAATGGATATGCTCAGGAAAAATATCCGTCCTCGCGACATCATCACTAAAGATTCAATTATCAATGCCCTGACAGTTGATATGGCGCTTGGATGCTCAACAAATACTATGCTTCATCTGCCAGCAATCGCTCATGAGATAGGCTTCGATTTCGATATCAGCTATGCAAACCCTATTTCTGAGAGAACACCGAACCTCTGCCACCTGGCACCGGCAGGTCCGACATATATTGAGGATCTGAACGAGGCCGGCGGTGTATATGCAGTCATGAAAGAACTCGGAGATGCGGGTCTTTTAAATCTCGACTGCATGACAGTCACAGGCAAGCCTATAGGAGAGAATATCAGGAACGCAGTCAACAGGAATCCTGAGGTCATCAGACCGATCGACAATCCATATATGCCAAATGGCGGACTTGCAGTTCTCAAGGGCAATCTCGCACCGGATGGCTGCGTGGTAAAGCGTTCTGCAGTAGTACCTGAGATGATGGTACATACCGGCCCGGCAAGAGTTTTTGATTGTGAGGAAGATGCAATTGCAGCCATCAAGGGCGGCAAGATCGTAGAGGGTGACGTCGTAGTCATCAGATACGAGGGACCTAAGGGCGGCCCGGGAATGAGAGAGATGCTCAATCCTACATCAGCAATTGTCGGAATGGGACTCGGTTCATCAGTAGCTCTGATCACAGACGGACGATTCTCAGGAGCCAGCCGTGGAGCTTCAATCGGTCATGTATCACCGGAGGCAGCAGTAGGCGGCCCGATAGCACTCGTAGAGGAAGGCGATACGATCACAATCGACATCCCGAATATGACTATCACACTCGAGGTATCAGATGACGAGCTTGCCCACCGTAAGGCAGCATGGAAGCCTCGTGAGCCGAAGGTAACGACAGGATATCTCCGCAGGTATCAGGCAATGGTGACATCAGGTAATCGTGGTGCCATCCTTGAAGTGCCAGGAGAAAAATAAAACAGAATTAAAGGAAAGAGAATAAAGATGGAACTTACAGGTGCACAGATAGTTATAGAATGTCTCGTCGAGCATGGAGTCGATACCGTATTCGGCTACCCGGGCGGTGCCATTCTCAATGTGTATGATGAATTATATAAGAATAAGGACAGGATCCACCATGTCCTGACAAGCCATGAGCAGGGCGCTTCCCATGCTGCAGATGGCTATGCCAGAAGCACAGGTAAGGTCGGTGTCTGCATGGCGACATCAGGCCCGGGCGCTACAAATCTCGTGACAGGGATAGCCACAGCATATATGGACTCAGTGCCTGTAGTAGCAATCACCTGCAATGTCACAGTGCCTCTCCTTGGAAAAGATTCCTTCCAGGAGGTTGATATCGCAGGCATCACAATGCCAGTCACGAAGCACAATTTTATTGTAAAAGATATCGCGCAGCTCGCACCGACGATCAGGAGAGCATTCAAGATCGCAAAGTCAGGAAGACCAGGGCCGGTTCTTATTGATATCCCAAAGGATGTCACTGGAGCCACGACAGACTACGAATATGTGAAGCCAGATCCTATTCCGAGGATGACAGACAAGATTACGGAGTCAGATCTCGATACAGCAGCAGAGATGATCCGCAATGCTAAGCAGCCATATATCTTCGTAGGCGGCGGAGCAGTCATCTCAAGAGCAGCAGATGAAGTGAGAAAATTCGCAGACCTGATTGATGCACCAGTCTGTGATTCACTCATGGGAAAAGGCGCATACCCGGGAACCGGAGACAGATACACAGGAATGCTCGGAATGCATGGAAGCAAGGCTTCAAACCTTGGCGTATCATCATGCGACCTTCTGGTAGCAATCGGTACGAGATTCTCAGACAGAGTCCTTGGCAATCCGAAGACATTTGCGTCGAATGCAAAGGTAGTCCAGATAGATGTAGATCCGGCCGAGATCAATAAGAATATCATAGCAGATGCCGAGATCATCGGAGATGTGAAGGAAGTCCTGAATCGCCTGATGCCAAAGCTCACCCAGCAGGATCATCATGACTGGATGGCTCACATGAAGGATCTCTGTAAAAAATATCCGATGGAGATTCCAAAGGACGGACTCACAGGCCCATATGCAGTAAATAAGATATATGAAGCCACAAAGGGAGATGCGATCATCACGACAGAGGTCGGACAGCATCAGATGTGGACGGCACAGTATTATCTGTTTAACAGGCCGGGACAGCTCCTTACATCAGGAGGCCTCGGAACAATGGGCTACGGACTGGGAGCATCCATCGGTGCAGCAGTCGGTAATCCGGGAAAGAAAGTCTTCAATATCGCAGGCGACGGCTGTTTCCGCATGAATATGAATGAGATAGCCACAGCCACGAGAAATAAGCTGCCGATAGTAGAAGTAATCATGAATAACCACGTACTCGGAATGGTACGTCAGTGGCAGGATCTTTTCTATGGAAGGCGCTACTCCAATACAGTTCTCGATGACGGGGTAGACTACTGTGGCATCGCAGAAGCAATGGGGGCAAAGGGACTCCGCGCCACGAGCCAGAAGGAATTCGACGAAGCACTCGCCATCGCCATGAAGACCGACACACCGGTAGTCATAGACACGATCATCGGAAGCGACGACAAAGTATGGCCAATGGTCGCACCAGGCAAGCCTATTTCAGAATGCTTTGATGATAAGGATTTGAAATAGTAATTACATAAACATAAATAATACAATACTTGTCATCACCAATTTAAAGTGCTATAGTAAGAACAATGTTTTTGTAATCCAAAGGAGGATATAGTAATGTCAAGAGTTTACAACTTTTCTGCAGGACCTGCAGTGTTACCTGAAGAGGTGCTGAAAGAAGCACAGGCCGATCTACTTGATTACAAGGGATGTGGCATGTCAGTAATGGAGATGTCCCATCGATCACAGATGTTCGACGACATCATCAAGACTGCAGAAAAAGATATCAGGACATTACTCAATATCCCTGATAATTATAAGGTACTGTTCCTTCAGGGCGGCGCATATCAGCAGTTTGCAGCAATCCCGATGAACATGATGAACAAGCATCATAAGGCAGGATATATCCTGACAGGACAGTGGGCAACAAAGGCCTGGAAAGAAGCTAAGATCTATGGTGACGCAGTAGCACTTGCATCATCAGAGGACAGGACCTATTCATATATTCCGGACTGCTCAGATCTTCCGATCACAGATGATATGGACTATGTCTACATCTGCCAGAACAATACTATTTATGGAACAGAGTACTGGGAGCTCCCGAACACCAAGGGTGTGGACCTCGTAGCAGACGTATCAAGCTGCTTTCTTTCAAAGCCAATGGATGTCAGCAAGTACGCAGTAATGTACGGTGGAGTCCAGAAGAACGTAGGACCAGCCGGACTCGTAATCGATATCATCCGTGATGACCTGATCACAGACGAGGTATATCCAGGCACACCGACAATGCTAAAGTGGAAGACACAGGCGGATAAGGATTCCCTCTTCAATACCCCGAACTGCTGGGCAATCTATATGTGCGGACTCGTATTCAAGTGGCTGCTTAAGAACGGCGGACTTGAGGCAATGGAAAAGAAGAACGCAGAGAAGGCCAGGATTCTCTATGATTTCCTTGATCAGTCCAAGCTCTTCAAGGGAACAGTTGAGAAGAAAGACCGTTCTGTCATGAATGTTCCTTTCGTCACAGGAGACAAGGATATGGATGCGAAGTTCGTTGCCGAGGCAAAGGCAGCAGGCCTTGAGAATATCAAGGGACACCGTACAGTAGGCGGCATGAGAGCTTCCATCTACAACGCAATGCCAAAGGCAGGCGTAGAGAAGCTTGTAGAGTTCATGGCTGATTTTGAGAAGAAGAATGGTTAAGAGTTTCAAGTTCTGAGTTCAAAGTTCATAGCTGTCAGCTCAGAACTCAGGACTTAGAACTCATTATGAAAGGAAAAAGATGTTCAAATACCATACACTTAATGCCATTTCTCCAAAGGGACTGGTAAAGTTTTCAAATAATTATGAGCAGACCGATGATGCAGATGACGCAGATGCATTTATCGTAAGAAGCGCAAAGCTCCATGATATGGAGTTTTCTGACAAGCTCGCATGTATCGCAAGAGCCGGAGCCGGAGTAAATAACATCCCTCTCGACAAGTGTGCAGACCAGGGAATCGTAGTATTCAATACCCCGGGTGCTAATGCCAATGCGGTAAAGGAGCTTGTATTCGCAGGGATGCTTCTTGCAAGCCGTGATATCATCGGATCGGTGAACTGGGTTCTTGAGAATAAGGATGATGCCGATATTTCCAAGGACATGGAGAAGGCCAAGAAGAACTTCGCAGGAAATGAGCTTGCAGGCAAGAAGCTCGGAGTCATCGGACTCGGAGCCATCGGCCAGCAGGTAGCAAATACAGCCACGCACTTCGGAATGGAAGTGCTCGGTTATGATCCGTATATTTCAGTAAATGCAGCCTGGAATCTTTCAAGAAATGTCAAGCATATCGCAAATGTAGATGACATCTATCGCGAGTGCGATTTCATCACGATCCACGTACCTCTTCTTGATTCTACAAAGGGCATGATCAATAAGGATGCCGTAGACAAGATGAAGAAGGGCGTAGTAGTCCTGAACTTCGCAAGAGACCTTCTTGTAGATGAGCCTGCAGTTCTTGACGGGATCAAGTCAGGCAAGGTAAAGCACTATGTGACTGACTTCCCGAATCCTACAACAGCAGGACAGCCTGGAGTCATTGCCACATCGCATCTCGGAGCTTCTACAGCAGAGGCAGAAGAGAACTGCGCAATGATGGCAGTAGATGAGATCATGGACTTCCTTGAGAACGGTAATGTGACACATTCAGTCAACTATCCTGACTGCAACATGGGTGTCTGCACAGCAAAGGGCAGACTTGCAATCCTTCATCACAACAATCCGGGCCTCATCGCAAAGTACACGACCATCCTTGGCGATGCCAATGTCAATGTATCAGACCTCACCAATAAGAGCCGTGGTGACTATGCATATTCACTGCTCGATGTAGATTCAGAAGTATCACAGGATGTCGTAGACAAGCTCAGCGCAGTACCGGATGTTATTCGTGTAAGAGTAGTTAAATAATATAAGTTTATACATGCCAGAGACAGCCAGCGGTGACAATACAAGGCCGCTCGTTCACTGTTCAGTCGCACTCGTCTATTTGCGGTGTCTGCGGTAACTCAAAAAACGCTTCCTATTCCCTTGCGGGTGCGTCCTGGCGGACGCAGGGAAGCGTTTTTTTCAAATAGTCCCAGCCACCGTACATCGTGCTCCCTGGCGACGTTCACTTCGCTGATTGTTGTATTGCCACCGCTGTCTGCTCTGGCAACCTCACATATATCCTGTAATGAAAAGGAGAAAAATATGGCTACAGTAAGACCCTTTGCTGCAATAAGACCTAGAGTAGATATGGCTCAGACGATAGCAGCACTTCCATATGATGTATATAATAGGGCGGAAGCAACAGAGCATGTCCGCAAGTTTCCGCACTCCTTTCTCGCGATAGACAGGGCAGATACAGCATTTCCTACGGATGTGAGCGAGTATGATCCGCGAGTGTACCAGAAGGCACATGATCTGCTGTGGCAGTGGGTGGATGATGGCTCATTCGTCCGTGACGGCGAGCCATATTACTATATCTATGAGGAAAATATGGACGGCCGTGCCCAGACAGGAATCGTGGCCTGCGCTTCAATAGATGACTACCAGAACGGAGTTATAAAGAAGCATGAGAATACCCGTGCTGAAAAAGAGCAGGACCGTATCAATCATGTGGATGCGTGCAATGCCCAGACAGGACCTATTTTCCTTGCTTACAGAAGGAACAATACGATAGAGAATATCGTAAGCAGATACAAGAGCACAGAGGCTCCGGTGTATGATTTCACCACACTTGACGGAATCTCTCACAGAGTCTGGATCATTAAGAATCCAGATGACATTCAGACGATCAGGGATGCGTTTGCAGGAATCGATTCAATCTATATAGCAGATGGTCATCACCGTGCAGCATCAGCTGTAAAGGTTGGGCTGAAGCGCCGTGCAGAGCATCCTGGATATACAGGCAATGAAGAGTTCAACTTTTTCCTGTCAGTGCTGTTCCCGGATGAGGAACTCAAGATCTTCGATTACAACAGGGTACTGAAGGACCTGAACGGACACGCTCCGATGGAAGTGCTGTCAGCTGTGAAGGAAGTCGCAGAACTCAGACGTCAGGGAAGGGCCCCGATCAAGCCGCAGTTCAAGGGATCATTCAGTATGTATCTCGATGATACCTGGTACAATTTCGCATTTAAGCAGAATCTGAGAAGCTCCGACCCGGTAGACGGACTCGATGTATCGCTTCTTCAGAATCTGATCCTTGATCCGGTATTCGGTATCAAGGACCCGAAGACAGATCCGAGAATCGACTTTGTAGGAGGGATCCGTGGTCTGCATGAGCTCGAGAAGCGCTGCCACAGAGACTGTCAGGCTGCTTTTGCGATGTATCCGACATCCATTTCAGAGCTCTTCGCAGTCGCAGACGCAGGCAGGCTGATGCCTCCGAAGTCTACGTGGTTTGAGCCGAAGCTCAGAAGCGGACTGTTTATTCATGAATTAGACAGATGATTTTTCAGGGCACCGGAAGGTGCCCTTTTCTGATGTAAGCAGAAACACAACAATAGTTCTCAATGGTCAAACTGCTGGCGACGACATACCCAAAGCATTGATAGTAAAATGCAGATATCTGCAAAAAATTCATAACTTTCTGATACAGCTCATCATCAGACAGATCCTTATCAGCTTCTTCTGTCTGCTGCTTCAAATACACAGAATAATTACATATAATACGTTTTTTGCCAACTCTGCATTCTATAGTTCCATCTCCATTCCTTAATGGCTCAACTACTATTCTCTTCTTGCTCTTACTTACCACTTTTAGGGCAGGGCTGGAAATGCCTTTATTTTTCTTTACCTTCCATGTGACCTTAGATTTTCTGGCATTCGAAAGCTTTATTGTATAGTCCTTCTGCTCTGTCATAAGCCTGGTTTCGTATTCTGAAACACTAAGCCTCGGAGTTGCCTTTGCCTCAGCACTTACCGTCACAAAGCCTGACGATATAATCATTACCGCTGTAATAACATATGAAAAAAATTCTTTAACTGCATAACAATAACTCCTCATTTTTTTTATTGTACCAAGTCGCTTGTATTTGTCAAGTAAAATTCAGTCACATGACATTTGAAGATAGATGAAGAAAGAGCCGTGTTTGTGTACCAGAGCAGGGTGAGGGGGTATAGTCTGCTAGATGGTGCACTGGTGTCTAATATGGCAGTGCGTCATGCTCCGGAGCGGAGATATATGGGAAGGGATTTTACACAAAGCTGATGTATGAGATGGAGGCGAACGAGTACATGGAGTCTGTGGTGGAAAATTTACACAACAAATAGGAATAGTCGAATTTGACCAATCATAACCTTGATATTGTATCTTAACTTAAAATAAGTTATAATGCAGAAAAAGAGTTATAAATGGAGGCGATAGAGTGGAATACCTTAAGCGGGTTTTAGGAATTGAAGTGCTGTATGAAAATAAAGCTTTAGAGCATTTGCCAAACTTCATCAGTACAAGGTATGATTCACAGAAAGTATCTCTGAGTGGTCAAAAAGCCGTTTTTTTGTACCCTAAAACCGAATTGGATCAGGTGGAAACTTTAAAAAAGCATCTGGAACGTGTGAAAAAGGTTGCAGATCGCCCTGTGGTTTTAGTACTGAAACAAATCACTGCACGGCAGAAAGAGTATTTACTTCGGGAAAAGATAGCATTTATTGTGGATGGAAAGCAAATATATCTGCCTTTTATGGGGGCATATTTGCAGGAACGTTGTGATGCAGAAAAGAGCGACAGAGAAGAAATCCTGCCATCAGCTCAGATGCTGTTGCTTTATTTTATTTATGAGGGAGCAAAGGAACTGCCCACAAGTCAAGCTGCAAAAGATTTGGATTTGACACCAACATCTATTTCCAGAGCGTCCAAACAACTTGAAGAAATGGGAACGCTGCAATCGAAAAAAATCGGAGTACAGAAGATACTGTTTTCGGAAAACTCTCCCAAAGAGTTGTTTTATAAAGCAGAAAAAGTTCTGCTCAATCCTGTGAAAAGGACTGTCTACGTTCCATGCGAGGAAGTAAAGAATGAATTGTTGGAGAGCGGATATTCAGCATTGGCGGAGTATTCGATGCTCAATGCGCCTGGTGTCTGGTGCTACGCTTCAGAAAGAATATCTCAGTGGAATGACTGTTTGACAAAGAATTTACAGGACTCAAATTCACAGGTGGCTGTTGAAATGTGGAGATATGACCCACGAAAATTATCGAAGAAAAAAATGGTCGATGAACTTTCTCTGGCATTATCGCTCAGGGAAGATGCAGATGAACGGGTAGAAGA
>OMZG01000006.1 GCA_900315505.1 uncultured Lachnospiraceae bacterium | reverse complement strand
AAGGTTACAACCTTTTCCGCCGAGAAGATTACGCATGTCTGCACCGCCTTCTTCAAACTTGTAGACCCACTTCTTTGCCATTTTATTTCCTCCTATAAATTGTATTATCTGATATGCCTGCCGGTGTAAATCGGGTCCCCGTACAGACACACTTATTATTTTAACACAAAAACCGCAATATGCAAGAAAAATCTTTGCATACTGCGGTATCTGTCTGCACCGTTCAGACGGCGTATTTATCAGATCGTAAATATCGACATTGCGTCGGTGAGGTCCTTCAGATGTGTCTCGAGGTCTGTCACCAGCTTCTTCGACTGATCTACTATCGTGTCAAGCTCTGATGCCATGCTCGATGTCTCCTCTGTAGATGCTGCATTGTCTGTAGCTGCATCATTCAGGGACTCGATATTCGTCCTGATACGGTCTCTCTCCTCCTCCATTGTCTTCATATCGGCGGAAATAGCCTCTACTGACTTGAAGCATTCATCAAGAGAAGACTCCAGCTTGTCGAAGGTATCACGGGTAGTGCCGAATGCTCTTACCTGCTCATTCGATACATCCTGCATCCTCTTCATGATCTCCACCTGCTTTGTGGAGTTATTTACGAGCTCAGTGACGATCGTATTGATGGTCTTTGCTGACTCATCTGACTGGTCAGCGAGATGTCCGATTTCCTCAGCCACGACTGCAAATCCACGCCCCTGTTCACCTGCTCTTGCTGCCTCGATCGAAGCATTGAGAGAAAGAAGTGATGTCTGCGATGCGATCTCTGAGATCAGGTTTGCTGCCTCGGCAATCTTTGCTACAGAATCAGAGGTCTGCTGTGTCTGCTCTGACATTGTGGAAATATCCTGCATTGTTGCATCATTCTTCTCGACGAGCTGACGAAGGGTCTCACGCGACTGCTTCGAATACTCCATCATTTCATTTGCGTCCTTGTCAAGCTGTGCTACATTTGCAGACGAATCATCTATGCCTGATGAAAGCGTCTGAACACTCTCGGCAGCATCCGAGGCTGACTTGGCCTGCTCTGTATTATTCTGGGCAATATCATTTACTGCCTTTGATACATTGGAAATGGCATCTGTCATGCTTCCGAAGTTATCCGAGAACACATTGATCGAATTCTCAAGAGCATCGCGTGATGCTGTAGCCTTGGAGATCATGCTACCAATCTTATGCTGCGCAGCATTCAGTTCTCTGCCGGTGGCACCAAATACATTCTTTGATGTAACCTCAATGCCCTGCTTCAGATTTCCTGATGCCATCTGGTCAGCGAACTTTCTGATCTTCTTCAGAGGGGCGATCAGCTTCTTGCCATACCTGAATGAGAGCAGGGATGCGATCACGATACATGCTGCCATTACTATGATCATTTCGATGAAAGAGGCTCTCTGATTGTTCAACGCATCTGATACTGCAGTCGTCGGGAATTTTTCTTCATCTGAGGCTATGGCTGCGGTCGGAAGCAATGCTCCCGTCATCAATATGATAGTGACCTTCTTCACTGGGCTGTCCGTCGGAAGCAATGTAATGCTCTCCCATTTCATCGGGAAGAATGAGGAAGAGAAGGTAAATGATGCGCTTCATACGAGCTTCTCTGTAGCTCTCATCAGCGGATTCATCATGCTTGCCTTAGGGCAGGTGATTGCAGTCCCGATACTGAAGCTCCTTAATACGCCGTCTCACATCCTGCCGATGGCGCAGATGTACCTGCGGATATATTTCCTGGGCATGCCATTTCTCATGGCCTATGATTTCGGCTCGGCTGTACTCAGGTCAATCGGAGACACCAGAAGACCGCTGTACTATCTGATCATTTCAGGTTCACTGAATGTCGCGCTGAATCTGTTCTTCGTAATAGTTCTTCACAGGAATGCTGATGGTGTCGCTTATGCCACGACTATATCTAATGGTGTGAGTGCCTTCATGATACTGCGTGCACTGATGAGAGAAAAGGGGATGCTTCATCTGGATCTGAGCAGGCTTTCCCTCAAATGGAAATATGTGAGAAGAATCCTCTGGATCGGTGCTCCTGCCGGACTCCAGGGTATGATCTTCTCCATTTCAAATGTAGTCATCCAGGCCGCCATCAACCTCTTCGGCTCAGACTGCGTGGCCGGAAACTCGGCTGCCCTTAATCTCGAGTACATCTGCTATTTTACTGTCTATGCATTCTGCCAGGCTCTGATGACCTTTATCAGCCAGAACTACGCTGCCGGACTCTACGACAGATGCCGGAGGACGACTGGGATTGCCTTCGTATCTGCCATCGGATTTACTGCGATCATAAGCGTCTGCTTCTATCTGCTCCGCTATCCGCTGCTATCGTTCTTCACTCATGACCCTGATGTCCTGAAATTCGCAGTGATCAGGATGCTCTTCATCGCTCTCCTCGAGCCGATGACTGCCCTGTACGAGGTACCGGGCGCATCTCTCCGTGGCATAGGGCACTCACTTATGCCGACACTCATCACACTGATGGGAAGCTGCATCCTGCGCATCATCTATATGCACATCATGATGCACCGCTTCACATCCTTCTATCAGGTAGTCATGATCTACCCGATCAGCTGGGCGATCACAGGAGCGTCAATGATCATCCTGTACTTCCGGGTGACTAAGAAAGCGTATAAGAAGGCATAGCCTTCATAACAATGACCCGATCATTACAGACATTAGAACTGCGATTATTGCGATGATCACTATCACTCTTGTGATTTTCCTGACCATAGGTGAGTGCTTTTTCGGAGGCACCAGTTCTTCAAGTTCAAACACTTCACCACAACTGCCACACCTGAATCGGTATTTGTACTGGGTTACCGTATAATTCGCATGAATGACAGAAGTATCAAAAACCTCGTGACTCACTTCAGCAGAATATTTTTCTTTTTCCATCTGCCCACCGCATCTGGGGCAGACATATTTTCCAGACCTCAGATACTTCAATTCAGATAGCGTAAATGAATACCCCTTATAACCCGGATCTACCATGGCAGAAGTCCTTCAGATTTTCCAATCACTGATTGGAAAATATCAATTGTTTTCTTGTATTCTATCAGATCCATAAGTCTATTCTCCTCGTCTCAACGACTCAATTCCGGAAACAGTTCCTTCAACTTCATCTCAAGCGTACCCTTCTTTGTAAACTGAAGCGTGTCACACTGAACGATATTATTCTTCTGAATCTCTATCTCATCACTAAATCCAAGAATGTATGACAGGCAGATACGATAAATGATCTCAGTCGGTGCGCATCCATATACCTGTTCCGCAAAGATATGGTTTAGCCTGTCTGCATTATCCGGGAAGAGACTCTTCATCTTCTCACTGTTATACAGACGCTTTACAATCTCGGTGATATACATTCCAGACTTCATATATAGATCTGCAAATGTAGCGTCAGGATCATCGAAGCATCCAGGATTCTCCTGTTCCAGCATATCCACCATTTCTTTTACGACTCTCTTCGGTGTAAATATCTGGTTAGTCTTCTGAGGCGGAATATAATCAAAGATATCCTCTTCATTCGCCTCATCGAAGTAGTCTTCCAGTGCTACTTTCTTGTTCAGGAACTCCTTTACTGAATCATTGAATACGACCTCATCAAACAGATGTCCTTCATAATGCTTCTTATATGCTTCATCCCGGAGCTCATTTCCATTATCATCACGCTCGTAATAATCACCGCCATCGCGAAGGAATCTGAATTCGGCAATCGTAATACTTGTCACATCTGAGAACACCTTATCTGGAATTCCATTTTCAAATGTCGCAAGAGTGGTATCTCCTGTACCATAGGCCATGAGGAACGAAGGTATAGTCCTAGAGAATCCACGCAGATGGTCTCTCACATCATCCTCAACTGTTTGCTTCTCCTTTTCCTTCTTGTCGGTCTCAACACGCTTTACTGTATATTCACCAGCTGACTTTGTCTGCTCTTCCCATATCTTCTGGACAGAATCCTGCATGGCATCATGAGCTGCTTTCATGCGCTCAAGGAACTCCTTTGTCGCCTGCGATTCTTCCTCATCAGTCTCCGCTGCTTCGATTTTCTGGTCACGTACTTTCTCAGCCTTTGCCTGTTCGATCCTGTAATCACTTGCGGCACGGTCGAGAGCGACATTTGCACGGTTCGTGATCTCAGACTCCAGCTCTTTCTTCGCCTTTGGAGTCATGTCCGAACCAAAAGAATCTGAAGCCGTCTCAAGGACCTGCTTTGTCACATTATCACTGAAAGTCTTCTTGGCCTCTTCTATTTCCTTCTCAATGACCTTATTGCGGTCATCGGATGAATCCTTCTCTTCAAACTGTTCCTTTGCGGTATCTATAATATCCTTTATCTGCTGCTGTGATGGAGCGTATATCTTGCTGCCAAACATATCATTTGCAGTTCCGATCACATTCTCCTCCGGTATCTGCACATCGCCGTCATCATTGATATCCAGGTCGCTTGCGGTATCCTTCGTCACATGTGACAGTGGTCCTTCATCCTTCGCCGGTTCCATCCTCTGGATCATATCAATGACCTCCTGTGGAGCATGGAACACATTGCTGATATTGCAGAACAGGAAATCAGACATGAAGCCACGCTTCACGACTTCCACTGATTTAATCATTCTAGGAATAGAGAGAACCTTCGCGGCATCAAGCTCTATCATCTCCCCATCTTCATCCTCACCGATCACCGGGAAGAAATTCAGCAGGTCTCTGATGTTCTTCTCTCTGTCATCCTGCGTACCACCGCCATTTACCGTATTTACAGAGAGATTGTTAGCAAACTTCTCATAGATGATCAGAGTCCTTGCAGGATCAAAGTCGAATACATAGGCATTTTCTTTCCTGTAAAAATTCTTTCCATCCGAGAAAAGGCACGGATTCTGTGCCCTGAAAGCTGCCTGCATATACAGAGCCTCGCTCTGAATCCCCGATAGCATAAGCACGGCCGACCACTCTGGAATTGTCACACCTGTGGTTAGCTGTCCGACTGAAATAGTAATAGTCTTGTCATGAGTGGCTATTGCTTCCTTTACCCTGTCAAATGACTTTTCTGTCACCTTCGCATCATAGTCACCGTTCTCATCAGGCAGCTCTCCATCGCCTGCTGCAAGCACTATCTCATAGTTCTCAAAAACCGGATGCTTCTTCAGTTTCTTCGCAAGTGCCTTTGCGGAATCAACTCTGTTCAGGAGCCAGAATGTGTGCTTTAATTCATTGCGCAGTTCAGGCGTTGAAAATGGATATTTCTTCCCTGTCACAAGTGCATTCAGGAACTTGTCTACCGAATCATTATGAATGAAATGTCCTTTCTCATTCGTCGCAAAGAATTCGTTCAGATCAAAGGCATACTCTTCGGTCTCCCCATTTATCTCTACACCCTGAGACAGTTCGTCCTTCACTATCTCAGACATCTGATAGGTGTACATATTGAGCTTCGGCAGATTCTCATAAGGATTCTTCTCTGGTGAATCCCACTTCTGCTTCTTCTCCTGCTCGTCTGCATATGTCCAGTTGTAGATTGCCTCCTGTTCGAACTCGCCGCTTGCTAATGCCTTGAACGGAGTGCCTGACAGATGAAGCGTGTAATCACGCCTGATATGGTCAAATGCCACATCAGTCTTTAACGTATCGACTCCTTCATGAGCTTCATCGATTACGAGCATATCCCAGTTCAGCTCCGATACATATAACAGCTTGTCATAATATCCGCCGAAATATCTGGAGCCTTTCAGACCCTGAAGCGACAGAAATTCTATACATCTGGGATCTTCATTTCCAACCATCTCAGAGACAAACTGATCCCTTGTCATCACAAGCGGTGAATTCTTCAGGGAGTCTGTATCAGATACAAAAGAATATCCCGACTCAACGCCTAAGAATTTCTCATAGTCAGAATACCATGAATTCGCAATGGCTGGTCTATTTGTAACTATAAGTACCTTTGATAAATCCATCTCTTTGATAAGTTCATAAACAGTCAGTGTCTTTCCAAATCTTGGCTTGCAGTTGAACAGGAACTTGCCACCCTTGTGGGTCTCAAAATAATCCTTCGCCATGGTGACAGCTTCCTGCTGCTCATCACGAAGTTCATACGCAGTAGCCGGTGCTATTACCCTGCCTGCTGCATCACCACTTACTATCCCTCTGTTCTCACGGAAATCATCGAGAAATCTCTTTGCCTCCTCTGGTGAAATGTGAAACCATTCCGGCGGTCTTTTGTGACCTTCCCTTGGCTTCATCCTCTCAACGCCGCACTTCGATAGATAAGCATGGAAATCCGTATCTGAAAAAATATCTCCGCTTCCATCATCGAAGGTAGCATTTTTCTTCCATTCGATATGGTACTCGACATCGGCCGTATCTGTCTGCTGACCAACTCTCACATCAGCTTCCTGCTCTGAATAGCCAATCTTCACCCAGCCATCATGTCTTTTGATCTCAGGAGTTGTGTAGCAGTATATGATTGGAACGACCTTCTTCGCGGTATTGATCTCAGGTGTTGTCATCTTCTTCATATCCATCTCCTCAATCCATAGGCTTCACATGCGTCTCAATGAAATTAATCTCTTCATCCGACAGGCCGTACTTCTTGTAGAGTTGCTTGTCGATCTCAGGGATAGACTGAGACCAGTCAATATCGGATGATGTGGTGAAGTCCTGGATAGGGGCATACTTCCATACATCTTTATTTGTCATTTGAGTTATTCTCAATATACTAAGCATTGCTCTGCAAAACTTTGACTTTATGTATTTCAATTCATTATCCGCTTCTTTCTCAGTATCAAAAGCTCCAATCCCAATAAACGATCTTGTATATGCCTCGTTAGGTTGTTCAACAAATGGAGAACTTAATGTCTCTCCGAATGCTCCTTTTCCATTAGCCACAGGTAACACTACTTTATATTTACATAAGTTTTCATGATTCTTGTCCACATATTTTGATTCTATATATCTCCACACTCTTTTCCCTTTATATATTCCGAGCGTCTTAATACTATCTTCTATTTTCTCATCTGAAAAAATAGGTACCTTCACGAAGATATTTTTTTCAAAGCGTGAATCTTTCCCATCACTCCCTATACCAGCCTTACATTCAGGATGATATTTATAAAGTTCCTCAAGGTTAAACCTATTCTGGATATAAATAATGCTCATAATGCTATCAACGCTTATCGCATTAACTTTTTTCATAACATCATTCATCTGAGGATATGGTGAAAAGACATTTATTGCTCCGAAATCTTTATCATGATCATAGTATGTAACAGAGATACCACCTTTTATTTCTGTATTTGGAAAAACATCTGCACTATCTTCATCAAACTTTATGACTTTAAAATGCGGATTATTTAGCATCTTCTCATTCCAATCTTTCGGCGTACTTCCGGCATTAAAAAGAAACCTTGCCGGATGAACAAGTTCAACTTTATCTGCCACTTCATCGACAGCATCCATAAAGAGATTATATACAGGCTTTGCAAAATTACCATTTTCACCTGATTTTTCAAAGTCCTCATTATACGGCGGATTCCCTATCACATAATTAAACAGCTTATTGCCCATTTCTATATCCTCTCTCAGATTATATCTGCCAGTCTCATGCCATCATATTCCCAATACTGTGCTCCGGAATACGAACCTGATTTACTCACCTTATCACGTCTTGTCTGTATCTCTCTTGTCAGAGGTGACAGTCTCCATTTTTTTCCTTCAAATTCTACTTCGTGGTCGTTTACAACCTTTGCTTTGATTGACGGATCGTCACAGAAATCTATACACTCACCTATCAGCTGAAGTTCATTGAATGACAGTCCCTTCTTCTCTTTGATTGAGAAGTTATTGGTCTTGCGCATCTTCTGCGGGATAGGCATCACATTGAAAGACCTATTACCAAGCTGCTGATTGTGTCTGATCAGAGTCAGATTCCCTATTGTATTTACCAGCTCCTGATGGATTTCCTCAAAGTCAGGCCCCAGTTCAGTTTTCCAGTCATCATTCAGTTTTTGCGGCATTATATGCTCTATCTGGAGTAGTTCATCATTCAGATCGGGACGACTTCTTGTAAGACTTTCTTCAACAAGTGCCAAATAAAACTTACAATACTGGAAATTATAGAAATTCATAGACTCGATATAACGTGACATCTCCACATCATTCGGCAGACGCATATTACTTTCCTGATCTGCAAGGATCTCAAACATCTTCAGCTTTTTATCCTTCGCATTCTCCAGATCACCTACACGATTCACAAGTCCAGGGAACACCTTATTCTCAGCCGTAGTTATTTTAAGAATTCTTCGTCTCAGGAAGTACACCTTCAATGCTTCAAGAATATCAATCATCTCATCATCAGTGAACTTTCCCATCTTCCACTCGGAAAGCAATGACAGAAGGAATGAATATGCTGTTGTCACCCTGAGTATTCCCAGATCTTTCAGCTGATCATTGATTCCTTTGCAACCTGTATCTTTCCCATTCATGATGTATGAGTACACATCCGAATAATCATACAGTTCTTTAAGCACTGTATCTGATTTCAGATCACTGAATACATTTTTGAACAGGCCATAAAGTTCCTTATAATTGTTCTCAGTTGCTTTTTTGAACGATGTTTTCTGCTTCATCTGCATGAAGTCTCTGATATAGTCAGAGATATGTCCTGGCAGGACTTTCTCGATATGAAGCCAGTAATTCTTATACAGATTCTCCTGGGTATTGGCATCCAGTCCCAGGAGCAGATAATTTCTCACAAGATCCGCTAATGTGAGCGGCTTTCCCAGCGAATTCATTGACTCAAATATTTCCTGTGGATTTTCCCACTCATTCTTCGCTGGCTGTAATTCTATTGTGATGACGCTGAACTTATCCAGACCTTTATCTATAAGAGACCCGACGTTATTCCCGTTTGCCTTGTACAAATTAAGCTGATTATAAAAGAACTGATAATTATGATATACAGCAGATGTCTTTTCTGTTCCTTCCAGCTCCTCACCAAGAATGATATGCTTATACGCAGACCAGTCTGTCTCGACCTGCTTTAGTTTTATCTTGTATTCGTCATTATCTCCACTGACGTTATTATTTTTGAGATACTTATTATTAATAAACTCGCGCAAAGTATTATCATCAAGTATATCACGTAATGCCACAAGGAAAAGCATAGTAGTCGTGATCCTCTGCTGTCCATCTATCAGTACCAACTTGTCCGGCTGTCCAAACGGTGTCTCATCCTGAAAGAATGTGATTGAACCAAAGAAATGCTCAGTGGTATCTCCTGCCACATTTCTATCGTGTGTCTTCAGAATGTCATCATAGAATACTTTGCACTGTTCATCAGTCCACTCATAGTTTCTCTGATATGGTGGGATAAAGAATGTCACATCATTATTTGAAAGTACATCCAATAGCTTCTTTTCCTGTGGTATCATTGCTTTCCTTCTTTCCCGATACTCTTTTTATATAAGCCTCGTAATCTTTTCTATCAGATCAGGTATATCTCCCTGAATTATTTCCCATACGAGTTTCAGATTTATTCCCTCATAGTCGTGTACTATCCTGTTCCTTAGGCCATATAGCTGTCTCCATGGAATATCAGGTGTACCTTCCTCATACTCTTCTGATATCTGATTTGATGTCTCGCCAAGCTGACTCAGGTTGAACACGCAGGCATCTACTGCCATATCATTTTCCACAAAAGTTTCATAATCCATACCTTTGGTATATTCAGCAACCTTCTGTGCATACTGGAGCATCTTTTCCAGAATCTGCCTGTCATTTTGCATAGATTATTACCCCTGTCTTCTTTATCTCCTGATCTACTGGTGAGCCTGATTCGATATGTGACACATCTATCAGATCTATCTGCTTCCCTGAAAGTGCATCTGACATATCCTGAATCAATCCTACAAACTGTAAGCCATGAAGATTGCTGTCAACAACAAGATCTACATCGCTTTTCTCATTGGCCGTTCCTTTACTGTATGAGCCAAAAAGAATAGCTTGGGTCATATGATATTTTTTCAGAACCGGGCTCACACGCTCTGTCAGTTCTTCTCTAGTAAATATGTCACTTTTACTCATATAACACCTATGTACAATGTTTTTATTAACCCTTATTTTGATTTTTGTAGTTCATCATCTACTTAACCCTTCCCCAGTTTTTCTCCGAACTAAATCTAAAAGCCTATCAGAAAAATAAATATTTTCATTCTGCATCTTATCTATAATAGGCATTACTTCATCAATGATACCTTGCTGCTTTGCCTTGATTAGCACCCCAAGAGTACCAGTAAGCGGTAACTTCAGATATTCTGCTGTACTTCTGGCAGATAAATCATCAATTATAACTATATCTGCATTGATTTCCTGTGCGAGGATCATCACCTCTACTTCACCATCATGCAGACGGGTTCTATATAGTGCCTTATCCTTCGCATCCTGTATTTTCTTTACACTGATCCAAGTCCGACTGTCATTTACTATCCTTGAGACAATATCATCCCGGACGCATATCTCATCATATACTGCCTGTGGAATCACAATCTTACCATACATGCGACGTAAGACATCAAGTTCATGGCACTTCGCCAAAGCGATAATAGGTGTTGTATTGACTACTACTTTATGCATTGGCAATATCCCTGTCCAGCTCTGCTTCATTATTGAATCTGAATATATCTATTTCATTTTTTCCGAGTAACTCAATAAACTCACTTTCTGACATCCCTGCTATCTCAGCACAATAGCCTATGGACACATCTTCCTTCACATAATAGTACATAGCCAGAACTTTCCGCGCAGTGTCTGCTGCTGATTCACGGCTTTGCTTCGTATCATATAAAACTTCATTTGGTATTTCTATAGCAATACTACACATAATTTTCTCCTTCCTGGCGTGAGCTCTCAGAATATTGATATTGACATCGTTTGTCAGTTCGTCATCCGAAATCCCATAAGTGGAATCAAGCCCATTTGTCACATCCATTTTCATTTTTCCTTCAGATTCTTAAAGACTATTGTCTTTGGCTTCTTATTTCTCCAATCCCTTATCTTACATGGGAGAGCAATTTTTTCTTCCTTGTCTTCCTTTTTTTCATCAGGATGATCCATCATCTCGAAGAGGCTCATCTGATGATACTCTTCCTGTCCTGGCTTGCCTAACGGTATAGTATCCTTCAGGCCATCCATCTGCCAGATATTCCAGACTATTCTCGTAATGATCTCGTCAAGTTCTTTCTCTGACGGATTCTTTTCCCATCTCTCCCTGTAATAATCAATGAATGTCAGCAGCAGATTGATACGTGCTATCAGAAGGCTGTCTCCCTGATATTCATATCCGTAGACGCACTCGAAGGATTTTCTCGTCCACTCCATCCATTCATCGTAGTTTTCTGCATTTTCATTTACAATGCGAATCTTCCTGTCGAGCTGACCTATTCGCTTCTTCGGTGGCTCGATCAGTTTTCCGGTTGCTGCATCATATCGTGATACCAGGAATGGTGCTTCACCACAGGTAATTTCAAGCCTTGTAGATACTATATAATCCTGCCAGGTCTTATCTTCTGGGAACTCTATTTTTTCTTCTATCACGTCCCAGGTATGGTCATCATGCAGGACATTGAACACATCATTACTTCCGAACCATTCCTCGTCACAGAAATTGTTCATCTGATTGCAGAGCCAGACAGGTGTGAAGACCTCCGCTTTCTTTCTCGTCCTTTTCTGCTTCTCATCATCTGACTTATCTATACGCGGCTTGATCAGATCTTCTCTTGAGCGGATGGCATATTCTTCCATCTCATCCGTGTCTGCAAAGCCTGTGCCCTCTGCACTATATGCATCGGTCGCCCAGATTATATTTCCGCCGGTGGTCTTGTCTTTTAAGAGCTTCTTCAGGCATACTGAAACCGGATATGCATTTATATCTATGAGCTTTTCCACCGGTGGTTCCTTTCTTTTTTCTGCAACTGGTACACAATTATTATATATTATTTTCAGTATGTTTTCATCATCTTTCTGCTCCGCCATCTGGCAACTATATCCTCATATGTCATAGGCTACCTCTCCGGTTTATGATGGCCTTCCGCCCCTGTGAATTCCGAGACTTTCACGGATTGCGATAAGACCATCCAGCTCTTCATCGGTAAACTCACGGTAATCCTTCATGACGTACTTTGACAGGATCACGATCTTCGCATAATGCTCGAGGGTCTCCATGCGCATATAGGCCTGCATGAGATTACTCCCCCAGGTCAGGACGCCATGATTTCCCAGAAGCACTGCATTGTAGTCGTGTACATATGGAAGCACTGATTTCGGGACCTCATCTGTCCCCAGCATCGCAAATGGAGCACAAGGCACGACTCCCAGCTGCATCACACCTTCCGGAAGGATACGCTCATCAAGGTCCCTGCCTCTGATGGCAAAGGCTGTTCCACAGACAGGATGAGCGTGACAGACTGCATGAATGGATGGCTCCTCATTATATACCCCGAGGTGCATCCTGATCTCACTCGATGGCTTCCATGTACCTTCGATCACATTGCCATCCAGGTCCATTTTTATCAGCATATCCTCTGTCATGAAGCCCTTGCTCACATTGGTCGGGGTTGCCCAGAGCGTGCTGTCTGATACCTTTACACTGATATTCCCGTCATTTGAAGCTACGAAGCCCTTGTCGTACATGCGTCGACCGACTTCAAGAATCAGTTTTCTTGCCTCTTCGTCCGATGGATAATTGGTTATATTCTCATACATAAGATATTCCTTATTTCACTTTTTCATGATATAATTGATTTGCTGTTCCTCCTATGGATAGAAAGGAGATTCCACAATGGAGTTACTACTCTCATTTCTTGTATCTGTTGTGGCAGGTATAGTAAGCTATTATATCTGCAAATGGCTGGACAGACACTTCTAGAACAGTTAGCCTGAACGGATGCCTTACCGTACAAAAAAGGAAGAACCCCCTGATATAGCCGTATCAGGGGGTTCATTTTCTCCTACGAACGCTACTCTCATTTCTAGCGCTAGTAATAATATAACGCTTAGCCGTCTATTTGTCAATAGTCAGCCAATTCCCTGATCTCTGAAAGCCTTATCATATGGTGCCTGGCACAGGCCCTTTTCAGTGATGATGCCTGTGATCATATCGTGGTCTGTCACATCAAATGCAGGATTGAAACAGTCAATCCCGTCAGCCACCATCGGCTTCTCATACCACATGCTCCTGATCTCATCAGGATCACGCATCTCTATAGGGATCTGATCACCTGTTGGTGTAGCCATATCAATTGTAGATGACGGAGCACATACATAGAAGGGAACTTCGTAGTGCTTTGCAATTATTGCAAGTCCTGACGTACCAATCTTATTTGCAGCATCTCCATTTGCCGCTACCCTGTCGCAGCCAACGAAAATGATCTTTATCTTTCCCTGCTTCATGAGAATTGATGCCATATTGTCGCAGTTGACAGTTGTCGTAATTCCGGCATTCGATAGCTCGAATGAAGTGAGTCTGGCTCCCTGTAAAAGTGGCCTTGTCTCATCACAGTACACATGCATATCGCTTCCGGCCCAGCCATGTTCAAGCGCTATATACATTGGTGCTGTGGCTGTACCATACTTCGCCGTAGCGAGAGTTCCGGCATTGCAGTGAGTCTCAATCCCAAGAGGCTCTCCATCCTGCTTCAGATCCTGTAATAGTCCGAATCCGATCTCCCCGATATTCCGGCTGATCTGAATATCCTCTTCCTGAATCGCCAGAGCCTCATCAAAAAGTGCATCCTTTATTACACCTATTGATTTGTCCGACAGTGTATCAAGCTTTGATGACATGCGGTTCAGTGCCCAGAACAGATTCACAGCAGTAGGTCTCGAAGTAGCCAGGTAATCACTATCTTCCCTGTAATGCTTTCTGAATGAATCGTAGTCATTCTCCGAATACTCAGACGCCAGCACCGCCATACTCATCGCTGCAAACACTCCGATTGCCGGGGCTCCACGGACACGGAGCTTCTTTATCGCATCCCACATGGCCTCCTTCGTACTGACATTTATCCTCTTTATCTCATTCGGAAGCAGGGTCTGGTCAATGATATCAACCGACTCCCTGTCATCAGGCAGCTTTACCGTGATGACCCTGTTGAAAAACTCTTCTACGCTGTTCATAATGTTTTTTCCGCTTTCTCTTTTGCTTTTATTACAGCCTCTAACCCCTATCCCCTATCCCCTATATCCTATATCCTATACACTCAACGCCTTATCTTTTGCTTTTATTACAGCCTCTCTGAATGCCTTTCCATTTGTAAACGATGCCTGGTTCAGGATATAGTCCTTTCCTGTGAAAATATTTATCCTCTCAGCAAGAAGCCTTTTCTTTTCATCCTCTATCGTCGTGACATCGACAACATTTGCCATGCCGACAGTCCTTCTGTGAAGTTCTGTGCCGGCATATCCGGCAGTATCCTTAAGGATTTCAGCCAGATAATATTCTTTGAATCCATTAACCTTTGCCATCGGTTCTGTCACAGCCTCATCATAGAGCCCCTTCCATTTTTCTATGAAAAGGTCTACGATCTGTTCGATTGTATCGAGGCACCAGTTGCAGAATTCATCGGCACCATAAGCCAGTCCGTTGTCATAGGCAAAGATCATATTTGCGATAATATTTCCCACATCATAGCCAATCGGCGCATAGGTTCCGAACTCGCAGTCGAAGACCTTGATCGAATCATCTTTTATAAAAATAGAACCAGTATGCAGGTCGCCATGCAACAGCGACTGGGCATCGGTCATGAATCTGAACTTGAGCTTTGAAACAGCAAGGTGCAGCTTCTCATCGGAATACAGCTCTTTTTCCACAAAATCCTCATTCGGTGCGTAAACATTGTTCCTGTCAGCGCCCAGATACGGTTCCATCAGCACCAGCTTCTCTGTGATATCGCAGAGATCCGGGGTGATGAATTTCTGTACAAGCTTCTTTTTCTCGCGGTGATCCATCGCTATATCGCTCGACAGAAGAAGCGTGCGTGCCATGAATTCAGCTATCTGCTCAGCAAACTTCGGAAAAGTCCTGTGCTTAAGCATCGCATCCCTCATGACCTCATAGTCCGAGCAGTCCTCCATACCGCAGGCATACATAGTCGTATCGTAAAAATATATCTTCGGTACCATGCCCGGTGCCCACTTATCCTCAAGAATCAGCATTTCAGATTCAAGTGTATTCCGGTCGATTGAGGCCGTCATATCCTTTGAGATACGGGTTTCAAGTCCTGCCTGCTTGATATAGATACTGTGTCCCTTGTCATCCGACACACGGCACACATGATTGATATTGCCATGTGCTGATGGGATCACTGCTTTCATAGTAGACTTATCCCAGTCGATCTGCCCCTTGGTCTTTTCCAGAGTGTATGCAATAATATCCTTTGCTGTCCCCTCTGGATCATCCTCCCTGATCATCAGAAAGTATTTTGTAAAATCAGCCATCATTTTCCCTTTCAAAAATTTTAAGTGAAAAGACAGGAGAACCGTCCCCTTGTCTCTTAGATTATGTCACGAAGTTTCAAATAGTCATAGAGTACCTGAGCGCTCCTGTCGACTCCTAAAAGAGATGATGAAAGTATCATCTCGTAATTGTCTGCATCGCCCCAGTGTCCCTCCGAATAGGTGTCATGGTACATCCGTCTCGACCTGTCATGGCGGCGGATTGCTGCTTTGGCATCCTTCTCACTCATTTCGCGGCGTTCCATGATACGTCTGATCCTGTAATCCAGCTCGCCCGTAATGAAAAAACGGACCAGATACGGATAGTCCTTCAGGATCTCGTCTCCTGCCCGGCCTATCAGTACAAATGATTTCCCAGCCTTCGCCTGTCTGATTATATACTCATGCTGGGCATGGGCTATCATCTTGGTCGGATTGTTGGTGATGCTTGTGTTCATGGCCTGAACCGTACGATAGGCCAGTGGATTGACTACCTTTTCATCATATTTCCTGAGGAGGTCTATATCAATTCCGAACTCCTCAGACATTCCATCAAGCATATTCCTGTCAATAAAATCAATGCCCAGCATCTCTGACAGCTTCTTCCCGATATCATGCCCGCCGCTGCCGTACTTACGGCTGATGCTTATCAGGATCTGATTACTCTTTCCCATATATCCTCCTATTTCCGAGGGATATCGGACACATGCAGTTGCTCGTGACACGCTCTCGCTAATGTTTAGACGCAGCGGACGCATAGGCGGCCAAAAAACGGCCGCCAAGCGCCGGCGTCTCAAAAGGTCACTCACAACTCATGTGTCCTCATCCCTTATAAACTACAGATATCTCGCGAATATAAATACAGTTGAGAACGCCAGTACCAGTATTGTTGCCGGCGCCGCTGCCTTGCAGTACCTGCCCCAGCTGATCGGATGTCCTGCACGGGTTGAGGCCGATGTACCAACTACATTTGCAGAAGCACCAATCGGTGTTGCTGAACCACCGATATCTGTTCCGATCGACAGTGCCCAGGCAAGCACATCCACATTGATCCCAGGTGTAACCCTCGCCAGTGCCTTGATGATCGGAATCATAGTCGCTGAGAACGGGATGTTGTCGATAAATGCACTTGCAATTCCTGAGATCCAGATGATGATCGCAACCATTGTGAAAACATTGCCACGAGATACCCTGGCAATGAATCCGGCGACTGTTTCAAGCACCCCGGTCTCCTCGAGTCCGCCTACCACGACGAACAGTCCTATGAAGAAAAGAAGCGTCTTGTAATCTAGTGACCTCATGATCTCCTTCACATGCTTCGGTGCAGTCAATAGCGTAAGACCTGCGATAAGCGCACCGATAAATGCGACAGTGAGCCCGGTATTTCCATGAGTGATAAGAAGAACAACTGCCAGTGCCAGAATGCAGACACTGATGATGAAGCCTCTCCTGTCCTTAATAGTCGTCTTCGGATCAGGAAGCTTCGAATAATCAACGTCACCATTGGTTGAAATCATCCGCTTCCTGTACACGATATAGAAATAGAATATCGTGATCACCAGAGCGATGATTGATATGACGCCTGTATTTTTCAGAAAATCAAAAAAGGTGAATCCAAGTGATGTGCCTATGATGATATTTGGCGGGTCGCCGCACATGGTAGCGGAGCCACCGAGATTCGCACAGAATATCTCTGAAATGATCATCGGTACCGGATCAAACGACAGAAGCTGCGCCAGCTCCAGCGTCACCGTCGCGAGGAACAGGATGACCGTGATCGAATCGATAAACATCGACAGGCCGAAGCTCATGATCATGAATACGATAAAGATCCTGATGGGCTTGTAGTCAACTGCCTTCGCAAGCGTCATACAGAGCCACTGGAAGAACCCGACTCTCGCCATGCCTGCAACCATGATCATCATCCCTGCGATGAAAATGATCGTCGACCAGTTGATACCAATGGATGAACACGCCCCGTGTCCTGACACATGCCAGAAATCCCTGGTAAAAACAGATGCGACATTTAGTGTCTTCATAAGTGCTGCGCCATTGTGCATCTCAATCCCGAAGACCAGCACGATAGTCCCCAGCGCACAGCACAGTGTGATGATGTAGTGCTCCCATTTATCGAGAATGATGAGCGTGAACATCAGAAGAAAAATAATGATTGCAGTAACCTCTGCTGCCATTTTTATAACCTCCTGTAGCTTCTGCCTACCTACAAACTACCCAACTATTTTACTACTTTTGTACTTGAATGTGAACAAGAAATTCACTGATGCCTGAGTGCCCCATCGCCGGTCTTAACGAACAGACAGACGCATTCTGTATTATTCGTTCGCGGGAACATATCGATGCATGCCAGATGCTTTACCTCATAGCCATGTGTGATAAACGTCGGGATGTCACGGGCGAGTGACGCAGGCTTGCAAGCGATATAAACAAGCGACGGTACCTCATAGCCGACTATCTTTGACAGAGCCTTAGGCTGCAGTCCTTCGCGAGGCGGGTCTACAATGATATAGTCAGGCTTCTCATCAAGTCCATCAAGCACCCTGAACACATCTCCACAGATAAATGAGCAGCTCGTCATGCCGTTTGCAGCAGCATTCTCCTCTGCTGCCTGCACGGCCTCGGGAACTATCTCAACCCCCGTCACATGCTCTGCGTATTCTGACACGATCTGCGTGATCGTGCCTGTGCCGGAATACAGATCGAATACCTCATGAGGCTTCTCTCCATGAAGTGCCTCAAGCAGGTACTCCCTCGCCTTCCCGTAAAGCTTCTTAGCACCTGCTGAATTCGTCTGAAAAAAAGAGAACGGTGTGATCTTGAATGAAAGTCCCAGGATTTTTTCATAGAAAAAATCCTGACCATACAGTACTTCTGTGCCTTCATCCTTTATCGTATCAGAAAGAGAATTATTCCTTGTGTGGAGAATCCCGACTATCTCTCCGTCCAGATTCAGAGCCAGCAGTGCCTCACGAAATCCTGCCATGAGCTCACCCTCATCAGCCTCTGACGAGCCGTCATAGTCAGCCGTCACAAGATCTGTGAGTATCTGGCCAGTGAAGTGGGCGCGTCTTACCAGAAGATGCCTCAGATAGCCTGTATGCTGTCTCTTCCTGTAGAATGAAGTACCTCTCTCAGAGAAATATTCTCTCGTCGCTTCAATTATCCTGCCAAAATCAGAATTGCAGATCCCGCACTCAGGCACTGACACTATATCATAAAATCTGCCCTTCCTGTGCATTCCAAGCTCAAGCGGTCCATCCTTCATGCGATTACCGAAGGTGAACTCCATCTTGTTCCTGTAGCCATCCGGGTCAGTACCCGTGATGCCTTCATACACCTCATCAAATGACGGAACCACATCTTCGAAGAGTTCCCTCAGCTCCCTGTCCTTCTGTGCTATTTCTTCTTCATAAGAAAAATCCTGATACCTGCATCCACCGCAGTTATCAGGATCTCCAAAATGTCTGCATGACATACTTTCTTCTCCAAAAAAATAGCCGCAGCAATAAAGCCGCGGCCTTAAAATCCTGTAAAACTAACTGTCAGTTCTTGTCCTCTGCGAAGAGGTCATCATCGTCGTCATCGAAGGCATCATCGAAATCATCATCGAATGCGTCATCATAATCCGGCGTGAAATAACGATAGAGCGCATATGCAATGCCACAGATAACTGTAAGTACACCAACTGTGATAAGAATTCCCTTGATCAGCTTCTTCATGTCTGTCTTCTCCTTCTTCTTCTGTAGAACCTCCCTGCGACTCTTCACCAGCGATACAGGCTTGTCAATAAGAGACTTCAGCTTGCTCACATCGATAAGGTCTGCGAGGTCATCCTTTGTCACTTCTCTGGAAAATATTTTCATAATACCTCCTGACTTGTGTTCTCAACTGATTCTAATTATATCACACCTCAGTTAAAAAAACACCTATATTTTCACTAACTTTGCAAATCCGGCAAAAAGCTTCCTCGTCCCGGCCGTATCGAAATCTACCGTCACCACGAAGTCACTGCCCATATCATGCATCTCTTTTACTGTACCATCTCCGAACTTAAGATGATGGACTCTGTCGCCAACCCCGTAATCAGGCTTTGTGTCACCACCTACGCCCTTCTGCACCATCGAATCAAGCTTCTTCCTGTAGTCAGAAGCGGTATTGGCTGGTTTCTTCCTCTTACGACCGCTCTTATGCTGATTCACGGAATAGCCGGTGACTCCGCCGTATGCCACACTGCCATAGCCCTCATGCTGCGGGAATGATGTGACTGGCTCATAATCCCTCAGGAAATCAGGCCTATCATTGTGGTCTGAGAAACCGCTTCCTCCAGGCACTTTTCCATCAATGAGCTCTGCAGGAATCTCCTTTACGAACCGGCTCACGGATGAGTACTGCATCTCTCCTCTGACCATGCGGGCACGGGCACAGGTCAGCGTAAGGGTATCCTTTGCTCGCGTGATCCCGACATACATGAGACGTCTCTCTTCCTCGATCTCCTCATCGGATGAATCCGAATTGATCGACATGTATGATGGGAAAAGTCCATCCTCAAGCCCTGCCAGATACACATTCGGGAACTCAAGTCCCTTTGCGGAATGCAGGGTCATGAGAGTCACGCGGTTGTCATTTGAATCATCTGCATCGGCATCAGTGATAAGGGACACATCCTGCAGGAACATCGTGAGCTTGTCGCGATTCGTCAGATCCTTATTGTCTTCATCGAGGTCGAGTCTCCGCTCGAATTCGGCCGCCTTGTTGATGAGCTCGTCTATATTCTCAAGTCTCGCGCAAGCCTCGTCAGTGCCCTCCGCCTTCAGGCCTGCTGCATACCCGGTATCCTCGATTATATCCTTTACCAGACCGGTGACTCCATCCACATCAAGCTTCGCGGTCAGTGTGTCAATGAAGTCAACAAATCCGATAATCTTCTTTCCGCTCCTGCCATACATTCCATTCTCTGCGCCCCGGTCGAGTGCTTCGAAGAAGGACAGCCCGTTCTGTACTGCGTATTCAGCAACCTTTCCCTCGGTTGTCGCACCTATGCCTCGCTTCGGGACATTCAGAATCCTTCTCACCGACACATCATTTGACGGATTCTCGATGGCCTGCAGATATGCCAGGATATCCTTAACCTCACGCCTCTGATAGAAGTTCACACCTCCTACGATTCTGTACGGGATATTCTCCATCAGCATCTTCTCCTCGAGGATTCGTGACTGGGCGTTGGTCCTGTACAGTACCGCGAAGTCCCTGAAATCATCCTTCAGGCTCTTCTCCTTTTTCCTTATGTCATTGGCGATGAACTCAGCCTCTTCATATCCGCTGTCAAACTGGCGGAAACGGATCTTCTCACCCTCGCCTCTTTCAGAGAAAAGGTGCTTTTCCTTCCTGCCCTTATTATTGCTTATTACGGCATTTGCAGCATCGAGGATCGAAGAATATGAGCGGTAATTCTGCTCCAGCTTTATTACCTTCGCATCCGGGAATTTTTCCTCGAAGCTCAGGATATTCTCAATATCAGCTCCACGGAACTTATATATCGACTGGTCGTCATCACCGACGACGCATAAGTTCCTGCGCTTTTCAGTAAGAAGCCTTATAAGCTCAAACTGTGCCGCATTCGTATCCTGGTACTCATCCACCATCAGATAGTGGATACGGTCATTGTAGTAATTTCTGACCTCCTCATCAGTGCTCAGAAGTTCGACTGTCTTTACTATCAGATCATCGAAGTCAAAGGCGTTATTTGCCTTAAGCCTCGCCTGGTATTCCCTGTATATGCCTGGCACCAGCTTGTCCGGGAAGCCGTGCCTGTACTGCTTTTCAGACTCATCCGGATCTATCAGCTCGTCCTTCAGGTGGCTTATCTGGTTCAGGAAATATTTCTCTTTTACCTGCTTGGTGTCGATATTTTTTTCTTTTAAAATATGCTTCATCAGGGTCTTCGAATCCTCAGTATCGTAGATCGAAAACCCGCTCTTATATCCGATATTCTCTGCGAAACGCCTGAGGATGCGCACACATGCGGAATGGAAGGTAGAGATCCATACTCCGTTATTTCCACCGGTCAGATTGTCGACACGCTCCTTCATCTCGTTCGCGGCCTTATTGGTAAAGGTGATCGCCATGATATTCCACGGCGCCACTCCCTTTTCATCGATGAGATATGCGACACGGTGGGTCAGTACCCTGGTCTTCCCAGAACCGGCTCCCGCTAATATAAGAACGGGACCCTCGGTGGTGAGGACCCCGTCTAGCTGCTCTTTATTTAGTATTTTATTAAGATGGTCCATAGTTGGCCTTCAGACTCCTTCAATCCTCTTCAGTATGAGCTCATATCCGTCATCACCGTACTCCAGCGCGCGCTTCACACGGCTGATCGTGGCTGTCGAAGCGCCCGTGTCCTCTGCAATCTTCTGATATGTCTCATGGGTTCTGAGCATTGATGCCACAGAAAGCCTCTGCTGCATCGCCTCGAGCTCACCGACCGTGCACAGATCCTCCATGAAGCTGTAGGCCTCGTCACGGTTCCCGAGGCTCAGAAGAGCGTCCATCAGTCTGTCCATTTCCGGTGTATGCAGATTCTTGCTCATAAAAGTGTCACCCCATGTTCCCTGGCGTACTGCACATCCAAATCCGGCCAGAGCGATACCTGAACCTCTCCGATGTGGCATTTTCTCAGGAAAAACATACAGATCCTCGACTGTCCGATTCCGCCGCCGATGGTGTACGGCAGCTTCTTCTCCATGATATCCCTATGGAAGGAGAGTGAAAGTCTCTCCTCGCATCCTGCTTCCTTCAGCTGCTTCGGAAGTGAGACCTCATCCACTCTGATTCCCATTGATGAAAGCTCGAGTGATATATCATCCACTGGATAGTAAACTATGATATCGCCATTTAAATCCCAGTCATCATAGTCAGGCGCACGTCCGTCATGCGGCTCGCCATTGGAAAGGACTCCGCCGATCTTTTCTACAAAGACTGCTCCATGCTCCTTTACTATATTGTACTCTCTTTCCTTCGGAGTAGCATCCGGCCATCTGTCAAGTAGCTCCTGACTTGTGATGAAGTAGATCTCCTCAGGCAGGAAACACTCGATATAGTCATAGAGATTGCTCATGTGCTTCTCTGTCACACGAAGCGCCTCATATACACTCTTCACTGTGTCAACGAGTGTGGCCTCATTCCTGTCCTCGTGCCTTATTACACGCTCCCAGTCCCACTGGTCTACATATATGGAATGGATATTGTCTGTATCCTCATCTCGTCTGATGGCGTTCATATCGGTATACAGGCCTTCTCCTACCTTGAAGCCGTATCTGCCAAGTGCCATTCTCTTCCATTTCGCAAGAGAATGTACTATCTCTGCCTGTCTCTCGTTCTGCTCCTTTATCCCGAATTTGACCGGACGCTCGACTCCGTTCAGATTGTCATTGAGTCCTGACTCAGGTGTCACAAAAAGCGGTGCCGTCACACGATGCAGATTGAGCTCTGCTGACAGCTGGCTCTGGAAAAAATCCTTGACCTGCTTTATCGCTATCTGCGTCTCCTTGAGACCAAGAGCTGGCTTGTAATTTTCTGGTATTTTTATTTCTGACATGATTTCTCCTTTTGTTGAGTTAAAAGTTCTTAAGTTCCAAGCTCTGGACTTTTAACTTTAAACTCTGAACTCCCGACTTTAAAGCTCACAGTTACCAACTGTCCTCGGGAACGGGATCACGTCCCTGATATTTCCCATTCCGGTGAGATACATTACGCATCTCTCGAATCCGAGTCCGAATCCGGCATGGCGGGTCGATCCGTATTTTCTCAGATCAAGATAGAAATCGTACTGGCTCTCATCCATTCCGAGCTCATCCATTCTCTTTTTCAGAAGCCCGAAGTCATCCTCACGCTGAGAACCGCCGATGATCTCCCCGATTCCTGGTACGAGGCAGTCAACTGCTGCTACAGTCTTGCCGTCCGGATTCAGCTTCATATAGAAGGCCTTGATCTCCTTCGGATAGTCCGTGACGAATACAGGTCTCTTGTAGATCTGCTCTGTCAGATATCTCTCATGCTCGGTCTGGAGATCCGTTCCCCAGCTCACCTTGTAATCGAACTTATCATTATGCTTCATCAGGATGTCAACAGCCTCGGTGTAGGTGACTCTTGCGAAGTCATTATCCACTACATTGTGAAGTCTCTCGATGAGGCCCTTGTCTACGAAATTATTGAAAAATTCCATCTCTGCCGGTGCGTTCTCGAGCACATAATTGATAATGTACTTAAGCATCGACTCAGCAAGCTCCATATCATCCTCGAGATCTGCAAAAGCTATCTCAGGCTCGATCATCCAGAACTCAGCTGCATGACGGGTCGTATTCGAATCCTCTGCACGGAATGTAGGTCCGAATGTATAGATATTCTTGAATGCCTGTGCAAATGTCTCACCGTTCAGCTGTCCTGAAACTGTGAGGTTGGTCTCTTTTCCAAAGAAGTCCTTCGAATAGTCTACCTTGCCGTCCTCTGTACGAGGGATATCATTCAGGTCAAGTGTAGTAACCTCGAACATCTCTCCTGCGCCCTCCGCATCACTTCCTGTGATAAGAGGTGTGTGTACATATACGAAGTTCCTCTCCTGGAAGAACTTATGAATAGCGTATGCTGCAAGGCTTCTGACCTTGAATACTGCCTCGAAGGTATTGGTTCTGGCACGCAGATGAGGAATTGTACGAAGATACTCCATCGTATGTCTCTTCTTCTGAAGAGGATAGTCCGGGGTGCTCTCACCCTCAACTGCAACCTCCTCTGCCTGCAGCTCGAATGGCTGCTTCGCATCAGGGGTAGCAACAAGCTTTCCCTTTGCTATGACTGCTGCTCCTACATTGATGGAGCCTAATTTCTCGAAATCCTTTGTCTCTGCTGAATATACCACCTGAAGTGGTGTGAAATATGTGCCGTCATTTACGACGAGAAATCCGACGTTCTTGGAATTACGGTTGCTCCTGACCCATCCGGCTACCTTTATCTCAGTGCCCACATACCTGTCCGTGTCAGTAAACAACGCCTTGACGTCTGTCAGATCCTGTCTCATGTTTTTCTCCTTAAAAAATTTGAATTAGATGAAAAAGGGACCTGTCCCCTTTTTCATCTTTTCATAGTTTAACGCATTACAGTATAAAATTCAAGAGAACTCTACAGTACTCTCTCCTCGCCATTGACCGTGGCCGTATCCGACGGATCAAGCGGGATTATGAGGCACTTCTCACCGTCGACAAAGGCTGTAGTCACATCCGCCTCACGGTCTGCCGGTACCTTCACATAGATGTCTGATTCCCTTCCGTCCCTGCTCTCTACTCCGGTATCGACAAGCTTCTGCTGCAGAGTGTGGACCTCCTGTGCCAGAGCTGCCTTCTCGTGGCGGAGCTGTTGATCCTTCAGAAGCCTGGTATCGAGAAGTTCCGTGGCCTCCGGGGCATTTTCCGAGCCCTCGAAGAATTCAGTGAATCTCTCACCGATCTTCTCTGCCTTGAAATCCTCTACACCGGAATCCTCCATGATCTCCTTCACATCCTCACCAGTGATCTCTATCGGAGTGTCCTCCGGCTGGGTCTGCTGCTTTCTGTCGATGAATTCGCTCAGATTGTCTGCGATATTGAAATGAATATCCTTCTCATCATCCGGTACGGACTTGCCTACCATACTGTCAAAGGCATTCTTCTTCTCTGCCGATGTAAGTCTTGATGAGGCATGAAGGCCATTCTCCCAGAACTCGCGATGCGGTGCCTTTGGATTCTTCGAATACACAGTCACCGTATTGAAATCCGAATTTCTCTCAGAGAAGCTCGGGAACATGAATGCACTCTCCACAGGATTCACCGTCCACTCGCGCCTCAGAGCGCCGATGGTATTCTCATCCTCACGGTATCCGAGTGCTCCCTTTGACAGATTCACCGGACAGATAGCGCAGAGGATATAGTCATACACATACTCTGAGTCGTCAACGTCCTGATTATCCGATGTCTTCATCGGGATGTCATACACATCGCTGAAAAGAAGTATCAGGAAATTGCCGGTGATCAGATAATTCTCGATCACATTATCGAAAAATTCATCAAGCACCGTCTCATCCTTCAGTCCCGTCGTGCGCAGCTGCTGCAGGAGGGAATATTTTTCCCCGCTCATTATCTCATCATTAGGGAACGGCAGCTGCAGGATATTATTTCCGAGCTTTCCCGACAGGCACTTATTGGCAATATCAAGGTACTTGAAGAAATCATCCTCCACCATCTCTGCAGGGCTTTCTGAAAAGCTTATTATCTTATTCTTTTCATTATCCACATAACAGCCTGCGATCCGGCCGAAATTATGCTTGTCTTTTTTGTATCTTCGTTTTATCTCTAATATATCTTTCTTGTTCATTACTGTTCCTTAGAAAAATTCGTCATATATACGTGCTGCGCGATCTCTTTCGTCCCGTAATCGACGACTATGATTCCGTAGCTCGTATTCGGATGCAGATCCTGCTCTAAGAGCACGTTGTTGAGTGTCTGCGCATAGGACTTCGGATGCGATATGCCACCGCCATTTGTGGTCGACAGGAAGTTCAGTGCAAAGGTAGAATCATCCGGCTGGACATTCTCTAGCATATCGATAAAAGCGTCTTCCTTCTGTGCCACCGTGTACCTGTAACGGTCCTGAACCCACAGATTGCCGTCATGGCCGACAGAATAGTTCACATATGGCAGATCTACAGAATCTGTATTGCCCTGATCGTTCCATTTGAAATCGAGTCCGGTGCTCCTCATCCGGGGATTCTTAAAACGGCTCAGAAGGACTATTTTTCCACGGACCTGCGACAGCTTCGGGATAGAATCATTCAGATACCATTCTGAACGGTTCTTATCGATCTCATCAAAGAGAAGCTGCTCGAATTCCTCTGCATTATCCTTTTCATTCTCATCCTTCACACAGAACAGCACGGTCTCAGAAGGATGTGCCTTCAGGAATGCATAGATCTGGTCGAGGACCTCATCGAGATATATCTGCTTTGAGAATATCATTCTCGATTCACGGCACTTTCCCATATTGTGCACAAAGCCGAGTCTCTTGCCCTGCTTTGTATTCGCGACTGAGAGCCTGATATCAAGGTATCTGTAGCCATTGGTCAGCTGGTCTGCAATCGACATGCTCTGTGTCTTCAGCACGAAGCCTGGAAAAATATACTCTGCCGCACTGTCATGGGTGCCCGGTATGGAAATCGATGATATATACGTATCATCCTCAATATCTCGCATCCATTCTGCTGTTGACTTGTAGTGTCTCGAATCTGTCACTACTGCCTCGCGTATCTCACCGCTGTCTGCATTTGCAAAGCAGACTATGAGCAGTGCAAGGACTATGAGTGAGGCGATCCACCTGTCTGTGTGTTCTCTGAAAAATTTAATCATAAGCCTTTACCTGCAACTGGTACTTATACTCTCTATCGCTACTGCTCCGCCTCTTACTATCTCGATCCTGCGGTATGTCTTCTTGAGAAGTGCCACCAGCTCGTTATTTCTTCTCTCTGTAAGCGCGCTTTCGAGAAGCACGGAATCCTCTCCTATATCAATGACCCTGATCTTGAATACCTGGGCAATGCGGAAGGCCTCTTCCTTGCCTGCTGCATCTATCCCATGGATCTTCGCATACAGGATTTCCTTGCTGTGCACCGGCACCGCCGTGAGATCCATAACCTTAATGACCTCGACCATTGAATTCAGCTGTTTCTTGATCTGCTCGAAGGTCACGTCATCAGCCTGCACGCTGATCGTCATCCTTGATACATCCTCATGCTCGGTCGTCCCGACTGTCAGGCTCTGAAGATTATAGCTTTTTCCTGAGAAAAGACCTGATACCTTCGCCAGGACTCCGACCTGGTTCTCAACATATAATGCAATCCATCTATTTTTCATATTTTTCCGGTAATGTCAGTAAGTATAAAGTCAGAAGTCCTTAATATAATATCATTAGCTTCATAACTCTTAACTTATAACTCATAACTCATAACTTATAACTCTTAACTTATAACTCGTAACTCTCAACTACTTCAAAATCATATCCGAATTTGCCATGCCGCCCTTTACCATAGGTAGCACGACATCCTCCGCTGCTATATCGAATTCCACGAGCATTGACCTGCCATTTTTCTGCGCATCTCTGGCCTTCTGAAGGGCAGGCACTATATCATCCTCTTCATCAACTCTTATTCCGTCTATGCCGTATGCTCCCGCGACCTTCAGGAAATCAGGCACATACAGAGGATCTGCCTCCTCGAGCCTGTCAGGATGCTCCGTATCCGCAGGACGCTTTCCGAGATAGGTGAGCTCGTATCTCTTGCCATAGAAATACTGCTGCTGCTGGCGCACCATGCCGAGATACCTGTTATTTATCACACAGACTGTCACAGGTATATCCGCGCATACAGAGGTCGCAAGCTCCGCCATATTCATCTGGAAGCCGCCGTCACCTGTGATGCATACAACAGGACGCTCTGCATCCGCTGCCTTCGCTCCGATGGCCGCAGGATACCCGAATCCCATTGTTCCCAGGCCTCCTGAGGTGATAAGCTTCGATGAGCCTCTCAGAGGCAGAAACTGTGTGGCCCACATCTGATGCTGGCCTACATCCGTGACATAGCTAGCCTCGCCGAATACATCAGCTATATCCTCCATGATCGTCTGCGGATTCAGTCCATCCCTGACTCTCATCTCGAGTGGATGCTCCTTCTGCCATTCATCAATCTGCGCCTGCCACTTCTCTGTCTTCATAGGCTCTGCCCATTCGAGAAGATGAGTCAGCGCGAGCGACGCATCTGATACCACCGGCACATCCACGACTACATTCCTCGATATGGAGGCCGTATCTATATCCAGGTGCACTATCTTTGCCTTCGGCGCAAATTCATTCAGATCTCCTGTGATACGGTCATTGAATCTCGTACCTATAGAGAACAGCACGTCGCATTCCATCTCTGCCATATTGGCGGCATAGCGGCCGTGCATGCCGGAATTGCCTACATACAGAGGATCATCACAAGGTATGGAACCTTTTCCCATAACGGTTGTACAAACCGGCACGTTCATTTTTCTTGCAAAATCAGTAAGAAGCTTCTCCGCTCCCGATATATGGATTCCTCCGCCTGCCAGGATAAGCGGCCTCTTCGCGTTCTTAAGCGTCTTGTAGGCACGCTTCAGCTGTCCGATATGCACTGAAGTATTCGGCTTATAGCCTCTGATATCCACATGCTCCGGGTACTCATCCGGGCCTGACTTCTGCTGGATGTCCTTCGGGATATCGATAAGCACCGGGCCCGGCTTGCCACTCTGCGCTATGTAGAATGCCATCTTGAGGATCCTGCCAAGCTCCCTTCTGTCACGGACTGTCACTCCGTACTTCACGATGCTTCTCGTCATGCCGACTATATCGACCTCCTGGAAGGCATCATTTCCGATGAGCGGCTGCGCCACCTGTCCTGTGATGACCACAAGCGGGATGCTATCATAATGTGCATCTGCGATTCCCGTGATCGTATTCGTGGCTCCCGGGCCGCTCGTCACGAGACACACTCCTACCCTGCCGCTCTCCCTGGCATAGCCTTCTGCCTCATGAATGAGGGCCTGCTCGTGCCGCGGAAGTATCAGTCTGAACCTGTCCTCCTGCTTGTATAATTCATCTATGATATCCGTCACCATTCCGCCCGGATATGCAAATACAGTGTCAACACCCTCTTCGGCAAGGGCCTTGACTATCAGTTTTCTTCCTGTGATGTCCATTTCTTTACTTTCTCATTCCTGTATTCTGTAAATGTATAGCACAGATCAAAGTATGTCTCTTCCTCGCTTTCGCCTTCAAGCTCCCAGCCATCTTCTTTATCCAGATTCGGAAAATATGCATCTGCATCATATGCAAAGTCTATCTTTGTGATAAGTGCTTTTTCACAGTATGGGAGAAGCTGCCTGTAGATTGATTCTCCACCGATGACATATATTTTCTCCCCGGAATAATCCTTCAATTTATTGAACAGTCCATCCATATCATGGACGATGATGGCATCTCCGCTCTTATAATCCTTATATGTGGTAAGCACTATATTCGTGCGGCTCGGAAGCGGCCTTCCTCCCGGGAAGCTCTCGAGCGTCTTTCTGCCCATGACGATCACATTCCCGGTCGTCTCGTTTTTGAAAAGCTTCATATCATTCGGAATACTCGTGAGGAGCTTTCCCTTGTACCCTATTCCCCAGTTCTTGTCAACAGCTGCTATCGCAATCATACCTGTACTTCCTTTATAACTCGCAACTTATAACTCACAGCTCAGATGGCCACCGGTATATCCTTTATCTGCTCACCGGTCTCATAACCATCTAGTCTCACATCGTCTCTGGTAAAGGAATAAAAGTCCTTCTTATCCGGATTCAGCCAGAAGGTCGGTGCCGGATGCTCTTCCCTTGAAATGAGTTCTTCCACAAGCGGCACGTGCCTGTCATAGATATGGGCGTCTGCTATCACATGCACAAGCACTCCCGGAACCATATCCACGTCACGGGCTATCATTGACAGCAGGACTGCATACTGGCATACATTCCAGTTGTTCGCTGTGAGAGTATCCTGTGAGCGCTGGTTCAGTATCATATTGAGAACCATCTGCCCATTCTCCTCTGTCACATTGAAGGTGCAGCTGTAGGCACACGGGTACAGGTTCATCTCAGGCAGGTCTGCAAAATCATACAGGTTCGTCATTATCCTTCGTGAAAAAGGATGCACCTTCAGATCGTACAGCACCTTATCGACTTGATCCATCATATACATCTGCCTGTCTGCATTGTACAGAACGTGATCGTGGTACAGTCTCTCCTCACCATCGTGAACCTCCTGCACGATCATATCATCACCATAGACCCTCTTCAGACCTTCCTGAGTGATATCGTTCCAGCAGTACTTCCTCGCCAGCTGATAGCCATACGCCTTGCCGATGGTACCATCCTCTCCGGCCCATTCGTCCCAGATATGAGAATGCAGTTCCTTTATATCATTGGACTTCTTCTGCCAGATCCACAGAATCTCATCGGTAGCACTCTTTATCGCAGTACGCCTGAGCGTCACAGCAGGGAACTCTTCCCTCAGATCGTATCTGTTCACCACTCCGAACTGCTTTATCGTGTATGCTGCCTCACCATCCGGCCAGTGCGGACGCACCTCCTGCCCTCTGGTATCCGTTCCATTATCTATGATGTCACGGCACATTTTCTTGAAAATCTCATCAGCCTGGCTCATATCCGTTCCTTTCCATAGTTCTCTATATTGTAGCAAATCAGAGTAGAAAAATAAAGAGTGGATTCTGACATAAAAAAAGAACCGTCACACGGACGATTCTGAAAGAAGAGCGATGGACGGGACTCGAACCCGCGGTCTCGACCTTGGCAAGGTCGCGCGTTACCAACTACGCCACCATCGCATTTGTAATTGTCTGTCGTAGCTCTCGCTCGCGACAAGTGATATTGTACTAGACTTGGCCGTGTATGTCAAGAACTTTTTTCATTCTTTTTTATTTTTTTTGATTGACATAATGTGGGACTCATGAGATAATGCAGATATCGAATAAAGAAACGGAGGTGTCCGTATGGATATTGCATCTTTATCAATGAGTATGAGCCAGTCGAAGACGATGGGCGAGGTCTCTACCCTGATGCTCGCGAAGTCGCTGGATACAGCGAACAGCATGGCAGCCGGCGAGATCAATATGATCAATTCCGCTCCATCCCCTTCAGCAGCTGCAATGGAGAATTCAGTGAATCCTGCAGTCGGCTCGAATATAGACATCTATCTATAAGATGAAAAAGGGGACAGGTCCCTTTTTCATCTTTTTATCTGAATTCAGACACATGATTATCCGCCTTGCTCTGTGCCAGCCTGACATAGAGCAGGGCATTTTCTTTATTGCTCTCTATCTCCTCGGGAGTCATGGGCCTTATGAGGCGGCACGGATTGCCAAATGCCATGTAGCCGTCCGGTATCACCATCTTGCCGGTCACGAGAGAGCCGGCTCCGATGATGCAGTCAGAGCCGACCTTAGCGCCGTTCAGCAGAATTGCACCCATACCGATGAGCGAATTGTCGCCAACGGTGCTTCCGTGAACTATTGCAGAATGACCAATCGTGACACCTTTACCTACATGTACGGTAAATCCATTTCCGCAGTGAAGCACCGCACAGTCCTGGATATTTGTATCCCTGTCCACGAATATGGCTCCCTCATCACCGCGTACAACCGCATTCGGAAACACTGATACATTTTCCTTCAGCGTCACATCATCGCTTACAAATGCGCCTGTTCCGATATATACCGACTCATCAATATTCATTTCATCATCCTCTGACTAAATCCACATGACTGACAGTCCCGGCAGTTCCGTCTGATTCATGCAGGAAGATTCCTGTCTTTCTGATAGCTCCATGCATCGTATTCATCTGGTCTTTAAGCGAATACTGGGTAGATGCACTGCCGAGATAAATAGCTCCGACATCTGCATCCGCAAGGCTTATCAGGCGGTTATTGCCGTTTTCGTCATTAGTCCATATCTTTAATTTACTGAAAACGTCATCATTTTCGTCGATCCAGGCGTTTCCGTCATCATCATACTCAGCCAGATCCTTAAATCCATCACCGCTCTTCGTACCAAACAGTTCGCTGCCATCATTTATCCGGCCGTCACCATTTTTATCAAGTGCCAGAAAGCCACTGCCATACGCTGTCTTTGAGATCGTATCTTCTTCTCCATCTGAATCAATATCAAAGAAAAATTTCTGGTCACTAAGCTCTGCCGAAGGCGCATCGTAATTGATGACAAGAGGATCTGTCATGAATCCCTGTCTCATTTCCTGATCTGAGAGCACATTGGTCTGCCTGATGAATTCTCTCGAGAGCCCCAGCTCCACATTGAATGAAATCTCTCTCCCATCCGTGGTCTTCGCGGTTCCTGTTGCTGCAAATGTGGTACTCTCCGCCTCGATATCAAAGGTGTTCTCTGTATCAGTTCTCTGCCAATATGTACCTGAACTGCTGTCAGTCCCCAGTGCCAGGGTATACAGCTCCTGCGCTGAACCTCTCTCGCCCTTCGTGTATCCAGCAGACTTCAGCTCCGGCTTCTTACCACATAGCATATCTATGAGCCACATCAGAAGGTCCGCCTTCATCTCATCGGGATTCTTCACATCAAGCGACGATATCTCATCCTCGCACTGAGTCTTCAGTTCCTTCATCCGCTGTTCAAAGCTCTGCATCCGGCCCAGATTCGTCGCCAGCTGACTGTACTTTCCGGAATCAGTACCCTGTGTCTGAGTTCCGATACTAAGATTGAGGAATCCTCCCGTCTGAACAGAACTGCTCCTCACATGCTGCGTGTATTTCTGCTCTACATGCGCAGACTGCATTGTTACGTTTCCCGCTCCGATTTTCATTGTGAGCTCCTTTCATCCTTTTCAGGAGAAAAAAGCCATCCATGGCGTCTGACATTTCCATCCGTAGAAATGCATAGTTACATGCCAGCACAACATGTCACACTTATAGTATCGGAACTTTTGTTATTTCTTTGAGCTTTTCTCTATCTCTTCCTGAAGGCGGCGGTGAGCATTTTTCTCTACTTCCTCATACTCATCCTGCTCCCTCTTCGCCTTCATGACTGCCTCATTCAGAGAGAGCATCTTGGCATCGAGCATTGATACGATCTGTGAGCATTCACGCAGATCACGGCTGATATAGTCAGGCGCAGAGCCCTCGAACTTGTAATAGATCTTGTGCTCAAGACTCGCCCAGAAATCCATTGCCATAGTGCGGATCTGTATCTCGACCTTCGTATCTACCACCGCATCCGACAGAAATATAGGAATGCTCACTATCATGTGATAGCTCTTGTAGCCGCTGGCCTTCGGATGCTTGATGTAATCCTTGATCGAGATAACATTGATATCAGACTGCCGACCTATCATGTCTGCAAGCCTGTATATATCAGAGGTAAAGGAGCACACAATCCTCGTACCGGCGATATCATTGCAGTGCTCGACCATATTCTCGATATTGTCCTCATAGCCGTATCTGCGAAGCTTCTTCGCAATGGACTCCGGGGACTTGACCCTGCTCTTCACATATTCTATCGGATTGTAACGATGTGTCTCCTTGAATTCCTCATTTAATATATCGATCTTCGTGCCGATCTCCTTTACCGCGGAATTGTACAGAAGCATCGTCCGCATCCACGTGTCGACTTCCTTCTGCCCCGCGAGCTCGTGCACATATTCTACCTGGTCCATAACCACTCCTTCAAAAAGATGAAAAAGGGACCCGTCCCCTTTTTCATCTCAGTCTTCTTCTAAAACCTCAATCTCCAGATAATCCGCATACAGCTCTTCCACGAAAGCATCCTGTGTAAAACGTGCCCTGGCAAAACGTTTAAAATCCCTGACTGTGCTGTCAAGCCAGATCGGGATACCGACATCGAACTGATGGCAGGCCTCCTCGAGCGCACGGAATATCTTGTGTGTCCTTGTATCACAAGAATCATCGGTGATCGTAGTATCCTTTACGATATGATGATCCTTCATCAGCTTAAACCATATCTTCATTGTCTTTGCCTGTGGGCCTCGTACATAAGGATGCCTGCTGCCATAGCTGCATTAAGCGACTCGAGGCCGTTCTCCATCGGGATCTGCATCTCCTCGTCGCAGACAGCTATCGCTTCATCCGTCAGGCCATTGCCCTCATTTCCAATGAGAAAAGCAGTCCCGGCAGTGTAATCACAGCTGTCGTAGCGCTTCTCCCCATGCAGCGATGCTGCGAAAAACCTTACCTCATCCCTCATATCATCATGCAGGGAGACCACGTCCCTGACCCTGTAATACGGAAGCCTGTATATAGCACCCATCGTGGCTCTCACGACCTTCGGTGAAAAAAGATCCACGCAGCCGTCTGTAAGCACTATTCCGGTCGCTCCGGCACCCAAGGCCGTGCGTATCATGGTACCCAGATTCCCAGGGTCCTGTACATTCTCAAGTACCAGAATGAGCGGCACATCCTTCATCAGATCAGACATCGGATATACCGGACATTTCACAAGCGCTGCGATACCCTGGCTGTGCCTGGTATCAGAGATTTCTGAAAAGACTGCACTGCTGACAGTAGTGGTTTCTCCAAAATCCTTCAGCAGCGCGTTCAGCCTGTCATCAGCCTCCGTATCTCCATAGGCAAAGTCCTCTGACACGAATACCTGCGACAGAAGCTCCCTCGGGGTCTCTGACAGAAGCCGCCTTCCCTCGGCGAAAAACAGGCCCTCCTCACGTCTCGCGCGGGCCCGTGTCTTAATCCTTTTTATCTGTTTTATTATATCATTATTTTTTGATGATATGAACATTTTTCTTAAAATTCCATAAAAAAGGAGCTGTGAAAAATGACCTTCACAGCTCCCAGACATTATTCTATGTTTACTGATATCAGTTCTTCCTGTCAACTGGTGGAAGCTTGTAGTCACTGTTTCCAAGAGTCTTGCAGATCTCGACCTGATACGGATCAAGGGTCTTTGTCATGGCAAGTGCCTCATCGATATCGAAGTCTACGAAGTCGCCATGCTTATGAGCAACGAGCCTGTCTGACTTGCCCTCACAGAGCAGATCAACAGCCATAGCACCCATAGTAGAGGCATATACCCTGTCCTTTGCTGTAGGTGAACCACCACGCTGCATGTGTCCGAGGATTGTTGCACGGGTCTCAATGCCTGTAGCAGCCTCGATACGCTTTGCCATAGATGCTGAATGACCGATTCCCTCGGCATTTACGATGATATGATGCTGCTTGCCGCGGCGTCTGCCATCGATGATATGATTCACAATGGTCTGCTCATCATAGTCATAGAGCTCCGGGAGGAGTACATCCTCTGCACCATTGGCGATTCCGCACCACAGAGCGATATATCCGGCTCCACGGCCCATAACCTCGATGATGGAGCATCTCTCATGAGAAGTAGATGTATCACGGACCTTGTCAATAGCCTCCATAGCGGTATTCACTGCTGTATCAAATCCAATCGTATAATCTGTGCAGGCGATATCAAGGTCAATGGTCCCTGGAACTCCGATTGTATTGATACCCTGGGCTGAAAGCTTCTGGGCACCCTTGAATGAGCCGTCACCACCGATTACTACGAGACCATCTATATCATTCTTGCGGCAGATCTCTGCTGCCTGCTTCTGATACTCAAGCTCCTTGAACTCCAGGCATCTTGCAGTCTGAAGGATTGTACCGCCTCGTGAAATGATATCTGATACGCTGTGGGTATCCATAGGCTCGATCTCCTCATTCAGGAGACCTGCATATCCTCTGCGGATTCCCATAACCTTCTTGCCTCGTGCTATTGCCTGACGAACCACCGCACGGATACAGGCATTCATGCCCGGTGCATCTCCGCCGCTGGTGAGAACTCCGATTGTATTTACTTCTTTTGCCATAAGAAAAAATCCTCCGTAAATCTTTTTTCTAATCTTCCATATTCTAAGACTTTTCAGCTTAGTTTTCAATAGTATAATCTGAAATTCATCTGAAAATCAGATACCTGATGATACCTCCGACCACACACGCAGCCACAATCGAAATAATCATGATGAATGTCTGGTACTTCACTTTTGACTTTCCCCACTTCGTATGCATGATGCCCAGGTATATCAGGGCTCCGCCGATCAGGCAGATAAAGCTTGTAATAACTCCGATCCAGTCCATATACACCTCCTGAAAAAGATGAAAAAGGGACCCGTCCCCTTTTTCATCTGCCGATTGCGCCGAGCAGGCCGTAGCTCAATGAAGCAACGATGACTGTCGCTATGGCGACTCCTAAGAGCTCGGCGATGACTGCCTTCTTCACATCCATGTCGAGAAGCGCAGCGATAAGACTTCCTGTCCAGGCTCCCGTGCCCGGAAGAGGAATTCCAACGAAGAGCATCAGGGCGACGAACTCACCGTTTTTGAGCTTGCCGCTTCTCCTGGCAGCGTGACTCTCTACCCAGTCAGCGATGCCGTGCAGCTTCGTGCCCTTCATCCAGTGAAGGATCTTCTTGATGAAAAGAAGGATAAAAGGAATCGGAATGATATTCCCTATGATGCACAGTGGAACCGCATGAATGATCGGCACCTTCAGGAGAGCCGATGCTATGAGGCCTCCGCGGCATTCAAGAATCGGAAACAGGCTCACGATAAAGACTGCGAGCTCCTTTGAAATATACCGTCCCAGAGAACCGGCGAACCAGTTGACAAAAGCGTTCACAGTGTCAGTCCTCCTTTAAATACTTCTCTAAGAAATCAAACAGCGCATTCATCTGTTCCTTCGTGCCGATAGTCACTCTCAGATGATCATGTACACGCTCGCCGTCAAAGTGACGTACAAATATATTGTTTTCACGAAGCGCTGCAAAAATATCACAAGCACTCTTTGACTGATGATGCACGAAGAGGAAATTGCTCTTCGAATCAGGAAAATCAAATCCGAGGCGGGTAAACTCTTTCTTGGCCCTCTCTCGCTCATTGATGATCTCAAGACATCTCATCCTGAAATAATCCGGATCAGAAAGCGATGCCATTCCGACCTGCTGGGTAATGTAGTCCATCGTATATGAGTTGAATGAGAACTTCACATCATTTAAGTACTTAATGAGCTTTTTGCTGCCAAATGCAAATCCTATACGGCTTCCGGCCAGTGCTCTCGACTTCGAGAATGTCTGCGTCACCAGGAGATTGTCATACTTATCTATCAGAGGAAGCACTGACTTGGCACCGAAATCCACATATGCCTCATCTATTATCACGACACACTGCGGATTAGTTCTGATAATCTGCTCCAGGGCATCCACCCCTGCATCAAGTCCTGTCGGGGCATTCGGATTCGGAATCACGATCCCGCCTGCAGTCCCCTTGCAGAAGCCATCCACATCTATTGAAAAATCCTCTTTCAGAGGAACCGTGTCAAACGGAATCCTGAACTCATCGGCCCAGACATCATAGAAAGAATAGGTCACATCAGGGAAGAGGATTTTCTCTCCCGATGTAAAAAATGTAAGGAAGCTCATTGCAAGCACATCATCAGACCCTACTCCGACGAAGATCTGGTCACGCGGAACTCCGTATGTATCTGACAGTGCTCCGATCAGACCTGCTGCAGCCGGATCCGGGTACTTGCGAAGTGCCTCGTAATCAACCGAATCCAGAATCTTCTTCACAGCCGGTGCCGGAGGATATGGATTCTCATTCGTATTCAGCTTTATCACATCCTGATTCTTTGGCTGCTCACCTGGTGTGTAAGGAGTGACCTTGTGGACTTTTTCTTCCCATGTACTCATCATTTAATCTCTTTTCTTATCTGTTGCTGTTTTCGTATCAGTCTTTATTATCTGTGGTCTTCTTCGATGTATTCTCTGTCTTCTTATCACCGCCATCGGCATCGTACTTGTAGACAAGAACCGGCATACCCTTGTACACATAGCCAAACAGCTTCTTCGCAACTGAAGGAGGCAGGTTGATACACCCGTGAGAGCCATTTGTCTTATAAATAGTTCCTCCGAAATTGCCATGACGCCACGGTGCATCATGGAAGCCAATTCCACCATTGAATGGCATCCACCACTTTACAGGCGTGGAATAATTCTCGCCATTCAGGGTAGCATCTTTTTCCTTATACTTTACCGCATATGTACCGGTAGGGGTACCGCGCTTCAGGCTCGTATTTCCTGAGACGAAATCGGACTCGAGGACTTTCTTTCCTTTTACAATGAGAAACATATGCTGCTCGGCCAGATTGACCTCTGCATAGGTATCTCCATAGTCAGAAGCCGCAGGACCGTGATTGGCTGCCTCGCTGTGATAGATGAAATCACGCTTCACGTCCTTGCCGGCCTTCACATCTGCCTTCAGCTGCCTGGTCTCGGCATCATAATTGATCCACCAGCCGTAGTCGCCGCCCTTTACCGTGACGGTCTTGCCGTACTGGGTCATAAGCTTCCTTGGCAGTCCGAAGGTATTATAATTATATCCGCATTTCCTCACAAAGGCCGAAAGTGCATCATCATCGAATGACACCTTGCCCTTTTTGCTCACCTTGAACCACTTTGACTGATCCTCCTTCGAGACCTCATAGATCTTGCCATTGCCAAGCTTGTATGTGATCGTGGGCTTCATGTATTTATTCAGAGAATCCACGGTCTTCTTCAGAGCCGCATTATCCTTCTTTACCGAAGGCTCCTTGTAGCAGCCGCTTTCACGTAGATCAAGAGTCTGGGCAAGTGATTTCATTGACTTTATTACATTTTCACTCAGTGCATCCTCTTTTATCTCGGTGCCGTAGACCTCGGGAACAATCTCGAACCTGTCACCTGAAAGAGCATAGGAGGCGTTCTTCGACTTCTCCGGCTTTGCTGTAGTAGCCGCAAGACCTGCAAGCTTCGAATCGAGCTCTGTCTCATCGATCGAGGCAGAGAGTGCAGGAACCTTTACCTCCTTCTTCTTTCGGAAAAAGGATAGCGGCCACTCTGCCACCTTCTGTGATGAAAGGATCTGATCAGCGGCCTTCTCTCTTGCATCCCTGTCAAGTGACAGGCCGACCTCCTTCCCGTATATGACATCTGTAGTCGTGTCGCCGTCAATCTCAAGACTGTATGCATCGGCGTCCTCATCGAGGATGGACATGACACCTGCCCTGTCCTTATAAGCGGATCTCTCGCCTACCAGCTGTGTATCCGGCATCATATGGCTTCCGAAATACGCGCACCCTCCGGCATACACCGCCGCTGCAGCAGTCACCACGGCTATTGGTATTATAATCTTCTTTTTCATAATATTTTTCCTAACGTGCCTATCGTACTACAAAAGTCTCTTTTTTTCAATCGTACTTTATGATAGAATACCTTTCATGCGTATATTAGTAAATAGCTTTTTATCTAAAAGGAAAAAAAGAATTCTTATCCTGCTGTATTTTGTAATTTACATTATATGTTTCTATCTGATCGAGCATGTCTTTGTCAACCGTCATTACTTCGTGCTCGACACCCCAATCGACCGCGCAATTCCGTTTATTCCGCAGTTTGTGCTGGCATACTATTTCTGGTTTGTCTACCATGTATGGGGAATGCTCCCGGCATTTCTCCATGAGGATCAGAACGAGTATTACAGGATAGCATTCGCGCTGTTCTCCGGAATGACGGTATTCGTCATCGTCTCATTTATCTTCCCGAATATGCAGACGCTGCGTCCTACACATCTGGGGAATGATATTTTTTCAAAAATGATCGCTGCGATCTACGCCTCTGACACCCCGACAAATATCATGCCGTCGATTCATGTCTACAATGCACTGGTCATCAACACCGGTATCTGGAGAAGTCCAAAGGCCGGGAAGCATCATGCGCTCCGCGGCCTGTCGCTCTTCTGCTGCATCATGATCATCCTCTCGACCGTATTCATCAAGCAGCATACTATAGCCGATATCATTGGCGCATTCGTGATGTACCTGGCATTCTACCCTTTCTTCTTTACCAGGCGCTTCAGACTGCCGGCACTATTCAGCGAGCCTGCCACCACTCTATAGATCCTCTATCTCATCGAGCCAGATACGTGCAGATGCATCCGACGGCATCCTGAGATCTCCGCGTGGCGAAAGGGCCACTGTACCTACCTTCGGCCCGTCAGGAATCGCGCTTCTCTTGAACTGCTGCGCAAAGAACCTTCTGTAGAATACCTTCAGCCACTTCTTTATCGTCCCATCATCATAAGTATCCTTAAATGCAGTCCTTGCAAGGATATATATTTTCTCCGGAGAAAATCCGTATCTCAGCAGATAATACAGGTAAAAATCATGAAGTTCGTAAGGTCCGACGAGGTCTTCTGTCTTCTGGGCAATCTGACCGTTCTTTTCAGGCGGCAGGAGTTCTGGAGAGACAGGCGTATCGAGCACATCGAGCAGGACCTTTCTCAGCTTCTCATCATCTTTTCCATAATAGTCTGCATAGAAGCGGACCAGATGACGGACCAGAGTCTTCGGTACCGAACAGTTCACGGCATACATTGACATGTGGTCTCCATTGTAGGTAGCCCAGCCAAGTGCCAGCTCTGAGAGGTCTCCTGTTCCGATCACGAGACCGCCCTCTTTATTCGCTATATCCATCAGGATCTGGGTTCTCTCCCTGGCCTGTGAATTCTCATATGTCACATCATGGACATTCTCATCCTGACCTATATCGGAGAAATGCTGTCTGACTGCCTTGCTGATACTGATCTCACGGAAGGTCACGCCGAGCATCTCTATCATGGTGACTGCATTCTCGTATGTCCTGTCAGTCGTGCCGAAACCAGGCATTGTGACTCCGATGATGCCCTTCCTGTCGAGTCCTAAGATATCAAAAGCGCGGACAGTCACAAGAAGTGCAAGCGTTGAATCAAGTCCTCCAGAAATGCCTATCACGGCAGTCCTGGAATGCGTATGTTCAATCCTCTTGCGAAGTCCATAGGCCTGGATATTCAGAATCTCCTCACAGCGTTCCCTCAGGTGTGATTCATCTGAAGGCACGAAAGGATGCGGATCCAGGGGCCTTGTAAGACTCACCTTTTTCGGAGTCAGCCTGAATGTGATACGCTCATAATCATCTTCGGGCACATAGGTAGTCATCTGGTCGCGGCGCTTTATAGATTCAGATACATCAATCTCTGTAATCGTCATCTGACCCTCAAATGGCTTCATCTCAGCAAGCACACGGCCATTCTCTGCAATGATGCCATGTCCTGAATATACGACATCCTGAGTAGATTCACCAATACCGGCATTTGCATAGATATAGCTGGTATACGTCTTTGCAGACTGCATCGCCACGAGCTGCCTCCTGTATGAAGCCTTGCCCGTGAGCTCATCTGAAGCAGAGAGATTGACTATGATACTGGCACCAGAAAGTGCGGCATGGGTAGACGGAGAATCCGGAACCCACAGATCCTCACAGAGCTCTGCAGCAATATCAACTCCCGGAATACTGTCACATGAAAAAATAAGGTTGCTTCCAATCGGAATCTCACCATTCTGAAGTGCAATCGTCTCTGAGTACTGTGGTCCCGGCGCAAAATACCTGGCCTCATAGAACTCACTGTAGTTCGGGAGATTAAGCTTAGGGACGAATCCTAATACATGCCCTCTGTTGATAGCAGCGGCGACATTTCTCAGATGTCCGGCATAGAAGACCGGCAGACCTGCGAAGATGATCGCGTCAAGTGCCTTTGTCTTCTCAGCAATGAGTCTGAGCGCCTGTATTGCGCCCTCCTGCAAAGTATCCTGAAAAAACAGTTCGCCACACGTATATCCCGTGATGCTAAGTTCAGGGAAAGCTATGATCTGTGCCCCGTCATCAGCGGCTTTCTGTGACCAGTCTATAATGCTTAGTGCATTAGCTTTTGTATCTGCAACCACAGTATCCGGTGTGATAGCAGCAACCCTTATGAATCCATGTGCCATTAGAGTATCTCCTCCGGTGTAAATGTATACTTTTTCCCACAGAATCTGCATACGACTTCGATTGGCTCACCGTCAGATGTCAGGTCATTTTTATCCTGCTGTGACAGAGTCTTAAGCTTTGCAGCGAACTTGTCATGGCTGCAGTCGCAGTAGAACTCCACGTCCTGCTTCTCTGTGAACTCTATATCAAAACCGTCAAGAACAGCCTTCAGGATGTCTTCAGGCCTATAGCCTTTCTCAAGCATATCTGTGACTGAATCAATATGAGAAATATTGTCGCTTAGCCTGTCAATCGTCTCATCATCAGTGCCAGGCATCAGCTGTACAATGAATCCGCCAGCCTGCTTTACAGTGAGGTCAGTATCTACCAGTACTCCGAGACCGACCGATGACGGCACCTGTTCACTTTCTGCATAGTAGTATGTCAGATCCTCTGCAACCTCGCCCGATACGAGATTGATGGAACCGCTGTATGGTTCCTTGAGGCCCATGTCCCTCATCACACGCAGATATCCATGACCTATAGCCCCGCCGACGTCGAGATGTCCATTTGACTTCTCAGGCAGATCTACATGCGGGTTGTTGGCAAACCCCTTGGCATGGCCATGAGGGTCCGCAGTCACGGTGACTCCGCCTGCAGGACCGTCTCCTATGAGCTGGAGAGTGATCTCGTCATTATCTCCATCCATCATGAATCCCATCATGAGGCCGGCGCTAAGCGTCCTTCCAAGTGCTGCCGTGATGACAGGCCACGTATCATGATCCTTTCTTGCAGTCTCAACTACATCTCTGTCTGAAATTGCAAATGCGCGTATCTGGTCGTGAGCAGCGATGGCTCTCACCATGTAATCGTTCATAACGTTAATGATCTCCTTGTTTTCTACCATCTTTATAATATCCCGGCCTTTCGGGATCTTTAAGATATTCTCTTGCAATAAATGTGAGCTTCTCCGAGTCATCACGTGGTTCTGACAGCGTATCCGTGTCAAGCGCTTCGATCAGCTCGAGTCCGGATTCTTTAAGCAGTGCCTCAATGTCCTCCCGTGAGTACCCTCTCTGCACATGCTGCTCAAAGAACTTATTGTAACGGCCATCTTTTTCTCTGATAAAAAGCGTCAGATCGTAGATATTGAGCTTCGTATCAGGATCATATCCATTCTCCCAGATGAAGCTTCCCTCGTCACGGTTCTCTGCGAATGTATTGTCTGCCAGCTCTTTCTCATATTTGTAGAGAGTATTGATATCAAAGATAAATATTCCGCCCGGATCGAGAAAGTTATTGACCCTGTTAAAGACCTCGAACAGATCATCCCTGTCCGTGATGTAATTGATACAGTCACAGACGCTCACCACAGCATGATATGTCCCGAACAGGTCCAGCTCACGCATATCCTGACAAATGTACAGAATAGAGTCGTCAGTCTCATGAGATCTGGCAATCTCAAGCATCTCATCAGATCCGTCTGCTCCAGTCATATCGTAGCCCAGATCTCTCAGACGTCTGGTGATCTGCCCTGTGCCACAGCCCATATCTAAAACTAACGGCTTCCCATCAATTCCAGATGGCAGATATTTTTTTAATAGAGAGTCAAGCCCGTCTGCCCATCTGTCATATGGCACATTGTCCATGAACAGATCGTAGACTTCAGCAAACGAAGTATATGCATCACACATGTTTCTTTATCCAGTCATATATATAAGCGTAGACATCAGCTCTGTCTGTCTCGTTCAGGATCTCATGTCTGTCGCCTTCAAAAAGCTTCAGTGTCAGATCCTTTATTCCGGCCTGTCTGAATTTTTCAAAAGCAGTCCTCACGCCCTTGCTCATTGATCCCACCGGATCATCTGCTCCAGATGCAAAAAGGATTGGAAGATCCTTCCGGATCAGCCTGACATTTTTCACAGAGTTATTGAACAGCATTGCAGATGTAATGGCCCTGTATCCATTGATTGAGAACAGGAAGGTATCAAAAGGATCCTTGTAATATTTCTTCACGCTCCAGGCATTCTTCGACAGCCAGCTGTCCCGGGGAACCGTGCCATCCATATTGAACTTGTGATAGTCGCCTGCAAACATGAAGTCAGACACACCTTTGCTCTTGGAATCCCATCCATGGAAAAGCGCCGTGACCTTCAGTACAAATCTGGCAATATGGATCACTGCATTCGGAGTAGTGCCGGTTCCTACGATAATCGCGCCACTCAGTCCCTTCAGCTTGTCATTATATACAGCCAGGAATCTGCGGAGCATGAAGCTTCCCATCGAATGACCGAGGATGAAATACGGCACATCAGGAAATTTCTTCTTTCCATACTGATATACAGAGAGCATATCCTCACACATCGTCACATCCGGCTCTTTCGAATGCATGACGCCAAGCTCAGCCGGATCATTCTTCGGCACCGAATGACCATGCCCGATATGATCATGGCCTATCACGACAAATCCCTTCTGTGTCATGTAGTCGGCGAACTCCTCATATCTTTCGATATACTCGATCATGCCGTGGACAAGCTGCACTACCCCGACAGGCTTCGCATCCCCGTCTGCCTTCCATTCCACGCAGTGCAGAGGCGTTGCCACCTCATCCTTTGACTTAAGCGAAAAAATCTCCTTTACCATAGTGCATTCCTCCTTTATCCCTTTCTCACGCGGAAGTCTGAAATCCGGGCCTCCGCGCTCCGGTTCCCCATATATTCATTTATATCAGGATAATAGACAATGTCAAGCTTAATATTATTTTTGAAGCCGCCTATCGCCTTATCGAGCTGTGCCTTGCCGAATGCCTCCCTGATGGCATCATCCATAGCTGCACCTTCCCCGAAATACAATGCATCCACTACTCTGCCATGAGATGAGAGGCGCAGCTTCCTGTACTGCTGCTCCTTGCCGATAAGCCTGTAGGAGACTACCGACAGGTCCTTTTCTGCAAAAACCGGTCTCGGATTGCCATTGCCGAACGGCTCAAGCCTTTCGAACTCCTCTACGAGAGGAATCTTCACATACCAGAGAGGCATAGGCACGTCGATCACTATTCTCTTCTCGAGATCTGAATCATCGAGTTCACAATGCTCGTTCAGAAAATCCCTGAGCCAGTCTATATCCTCTTCTCTCATTGACAGCCCTGCTGCCATAGGATGTCCGCCGAACTTCGTGAATACCCCTTCCTTATCAGGATTTTCTGCTGCATACGCTTCATCTGCCTCGACCATCCTTTCATACATGGAATAGGCCTCGATGCTCCTGCCGCTGCCCTTTACATCTCCATTTTCTGTTTTGCACAGGACAAACGTAGGACGGTTGTACTTTTCCTTCAGCTTACCGGCCACAAGACCGCATAGGCTCTCATGCAGGTCATCCATATAGATGACAAGCACCTTCGGTATCTCCTCTTCCTCGCTCAGCATTGCAAAGGCCCTGTTCACGCCCATCGTCGTCATGAACTTGCGCTGCTCGTTGAGCTTTACCAGCTTATGGGCGATCGAGGCTGCCTTCTCCTTATCTGTCTCGAGGAGCAGCTCCACTGCAGTCTCTGCGGTATCGATACGTCCCGAAGCATTGAAGCACGGTCCCAGCACAAATCCTATATTGTATGCACTGATGCGGTTTCTGTCGAGATCTGAAGCCTCGATCAGGGCATCAAGTCCGGTATTTCCGGAATCAGTCATTTTCCTGAGTCCATGCCATACGATGACACGGTTCTCATCGATCAGTTCCATTATATCTGTCACCGTTGCAAAAGCAGCTTCTGGCAGGTAATGCATATAATCAAGGCCTTTTCCAGCCTTTTCAAATAATACCTGTACCAGTTTCCAGGCCACGACTGCTCCGCAGATGCCTTTGAATGCATATCCGTCATCATGCCTGTGCGGATCTACTACACAGTCTGCATGAGGCAGATGGTATATCTTTTCATTATAAAAGGCATCATATACGCCTGCTGCCGTATCGAACCTATCCGGCAGCTCTTCATCTCCCTCCGACGGAGTAGAGAATGGTATCTCGTGATGGTCTGTGACTATGACTGTCATTCCCTTTTCCTTCGCAAGAGAAACGGCCGGACTAGCTGCTATTCCGTTATCACAGGTCACGGCCACCTGAACTCCGTCCTCTGCTGCCTTTTCTACCATCTGCGGATTCAGTCCGTATCCGTCCTTTATCCTGTCAGGCAGGGTAAAGTCGCAGTCCGCGCCGCACCTTCTCAGGGCATCCACCAGTATATATGTGGAACAGATACCGTCTGCATCGTAGTCACCGAACACACGGATCTTCTTTTTCTCATCTATAAGCGTGATCAGGAGTTCTGCTGCTCTGTCGAGGTCTGCCATCTGATGTGGGTCATGAAGATCCTTCAGATCAGGCTGCAGGAAGGCATCCATCTTATCCTCCGGCACATGCCTGTTCACGAGCACCCTCGCTGTCACCTGGTCTATACCGTGCTCTGCTGCTATTTTCTTGAAATCAGCCCTTTTCATAAGGCTCATCCATTTTGCCATTACTTCTCCTTCAGATGAAAAAGGGGACGGGTCCCTTTTTCATCTTTTCTAAAAAAAGACCGCTGTCGCCAGCGGCCTGATTCAATCATTATCGCAATTACAATTATTGTCCAGGAACTTGTACAGAAGCCTGTAGAGCTCCTTCGCCTCATCGTCATCGAGCCGTACGCACTTTGACATCTGCTTTGGCACCTCAAGTGCCTTGTCGCGAAGCTTCATGCCCTCATCCGTAATTGATATCAGAAGATTCCGCTCATCCTTCCTGCTCCTGTGCCGCTTGATATATCCCTTGGATTCGAGCTTCTTCAGAAGCGGGGTGAGCGTACCCGAGTCGAGATACAGGCACCGGCCTATCTCCTTGACATTCATCTGCTTCTTCTCCCAGAGGACCATCATCGTGATGTACTGGGTGTATGTCAGATCGAGTGCCGACAGATATGGCTTGTATGCCCTCACTACTTCCTTTGCACATGCATACAGCGGAAAGCACAGCTGGTTCTTCAGCTCCAGACATGCATACTTATTATCTTCCATAATACATATTTCTCCAGTCAGATAGATTGTACTATTTAAAATAAAGCACTATTTCATTGTACACAATCTTTCTTGTGCTGTCAAATGTCACCCGTGCAGAGGCTTTTTTCACGGCGCTTTGCGGCTGTTTTTCAAGACGCCTGTCTTTACTTAAATATGCTTTAACATATATTCTACTACCGCCGCGCAGTGTCTTGCTGCTTTTTTCTCAAATGACGGATAATCCTCGGAGCCTGAGTTGTCGGCCTTGTCTGAGATTGCGCGGATGATTACGAACGGAACCTTATTGAGATATGCCACCTGTGCGATTGCAGTTCCTTCCATCTCTGTGCACATTCCGCCTACGAGATCACGGATAGCCTGCTTTTTATCATTTCCTGCTATGAACTGGTCACCTGATACTACTCTGCCTGAGAATACATGGATATCAGGCGCTGCCTCCTGAACTGCCTTTACCGCGCAGTCATGGAGATACTTATCTGCCGGGAAACTCACTGTCTCTACTCCCGGAACCTCGCCCGGCTTGTATCCCAGTGGTGTCACATCAAAGTCATGATAGATTGCATCCTCTGATACCACAATATCACCGATATCTATCCTATTGTCCATTGAACCCGCAACACCGGTATTTATCACATGAGTCACATCAAAGCAGTCGCAGAGAATCTGCACGCAGGCTGCTGCATTTACCTTGCCGACTCCGCACTGTACCACAACTACATCTGTGTCTCCGATTTTTCCCTCGAAAAAATTCATCCCGGCACGCTCTACCGTGCGCTCAGTCGTCATCTCCGCCTTGAGGTGATCAACCTCGATTTCCATAGCTCCGATTATTCCGATTCTCATCAATAACTCCTTTCACGGTCATGTGTCAGAGCCGATGACGAGCTTCTTCCGGGGCGGCTCTCGCCTCATGCCGCTCACGTAGCGGCACATAGATGGCTAAAAAACAGCCATCAAGTGCCGACGCTCGCTTATGCCCGTCAGAAGCTCTCATCGTCTCTTCCACCTTTGCATTTAATTTCTTATTATCTTCGTCTCAGAAGGCATATACTAAATCAGTCTGGGTAAACCAGATTCGCTTCTGTAGCGTTCTGAAGCACCTCGAGGTACTTCTTTGCCAGGTAATGTGCCATATTCAGATTCTGATCGAGATAATTGCCACAATCCCTTGGCGCTGCTCCCGGGATATGGCCCTCGAAATCCCTGATGAATTCGAACATCTCTATGACAAGTGGCAGCACATCCTTCGAGTCATAGTCGCCTGCCAGAAGCATGTAGAATCCTGTCCTGCAGCCCATTGGTCCGAAGTAAACCGTCTTATCTCCAGACTCCTTATGATTCCTGAGAAACGTAGCTCCCAGATGCTCTATCGTATGCACCTCTGCCGTATTCATGACTGGCTCCCTGTTCGGTGCCGTCATCCTCAGGTCAAACGTCGTGATGACTGCATCGCCGTACTTATCCTTCCTCGACACATATACGCCAGGAAGCAGCTTCAGATGATTGATCGTAAAACTCGTGATTTTCTCCATAGCATTCCTTTCCTGGATAAGAGGGGACAGATCCCGCTTTTATCCTCTTATAAAAAATAAGAGACACATCCGCACCGGTCGGTGCCAATGCATCTCCTTATTAAATGTAGTGCGGATAACAGGACTTGAACCTGCACGGTCTCCCACCAGAACCTAAATCTGGCGCGTCTGCCAATTCCGCCATATCCGCCTATGATCACAACGCAGCGCCTCGGCCATAATCAGTCAGTAACCGTATTCGCTGCGTGTTCATGCCTGCTCAGTCGTCATCATCGGACAGGCTGTTCAGTGCATTCAGAAAATCCTGAGTGTCTACATCAGCAAACTTATCCAGAACCTGCTCCATCTTGCCGAACAAAGGCTGCTCCTCTTCCGGATCCTTTAGTCCCAGATTCTTTCTGAACTGTCTGATCTCTTCTTCAGTCCTGCTGTCCTGATCCCCTGCAGGTGTATTCTGTGTGTTCTTCTCTTCTGCCATAGCTTTTCCTTATGATAATCAGGGACAGGAAATCCATCCCAGTCTTCGTGAAGCATTGTCATCTGACAACTCCTAATATGATACAGGATTGGCGATCAGATTTCAAGTGACATTTGTATGGTATTGTGTCCCGATCATATATAAAGCCCCGCCGGTCGTGGAATCATCGTTTATAATATCAACAGCTTATCAACATTTTTATTTACATCATGTCCGGATCAAGAGATTATTACGCATATTTACATCATGACTCACAAATCAACTAAATCTATACACCCGGATTTTGTGGATAAAGTGGATAAGTACGTTGAAAAACTCTTCACCCGTCAAAAATCCGATTCTTTTTCCACAAAATTCTGTTGAAAAAGGTGTATAAACGATCATTTTTATCCCCGTGGGTAATGTGGAAAAGTCGTCATACATTCAGGTTTATTTATTAATCAACCATTTCCAGGTGCTATGACATCATATATCAAGTGCTAATATAATATTATTTTGGCAGACATGTTGATAATCTTGATAAGGTTATCCACGCATCCGGGCATAAAAATACCGCCTGTACCACGTACAGACGGTCGTATGATCACTGGTTCTTATATTTCTCTGCTATCTCCATTTCCTCCTCATTAAACTCCCGATACTTCCCGGGCTGAGGGCCATTATGCAGATTGAAGTCGCCTACCGATACCCGGTACAGCTTCACTACCGTACATCCGACGGCCTCCATCATCCTCTTCACCTGATGGAACCTGCCTTCGGATATAGTCAGGTACCCCTCACACGGTAACTCGTCAGAGAGCATCAGCTTCGCCGGCCGTGTCGGCTTGTCATCACCGATATCCACCCCTTCCGCAAATGCATCCGCGGCGTAGGAAGGGATCGGCCTGTCACAGGTCACATAGTATGTCTTCTCTACATGCTTATTGGCGTGCATCATCTTGTGAGACAGGTCGCCATCGTTCGTGATGATAAGCAGACCGGTAGTATCCTTATCGAGTCGGCCAACAGTAAACAGATTCATTTTCTGATAGCGCTCATCCAGCAGGGTAAATACAGTCGGGTTCCTGCCTTCCCTGTTCGTGCACACATAGCCGGCAGGCTTATTCATAAGTATGTATGTGAATTCATGGTACTCCATTTTCTCTCCTAGAAAATAAACCACCGACTTCACATCCACCTGAGTCTCAGGCGCAGAAACCTTCAGTCCTCCTACGACTGCCGGATTCTTCCGCAGTTCCTTCTTTATTTCTCTTCTGGTCATCACCGTGCATGATGCCAGGTACTTATCTAATCGCATAATTCAGTAGTCCTTATACAACAACCGATTTCCTTTTATCCATTATGCGTCCTCCAGTTTCTATAAATATCAGCCATTATATTTTACTCCGGTGTGGTCTCTTTTACAATATTTAATATTCCCTTTTCAATTGACAAAACAGCGCCGCACATTTAGAATATGCACGTACAAATAGCTGAAAGAAAGGATTACTTATGCCTGGTTTTCGTACACACTATGTGTTCGGGATCGAGTCCCGCAACACCCTGAAGAAAATACATACACCTGAAAGCCTCTCAATCTGGGACATGGTGAGGTCACATCCGGGAGCCTATGCAATAGGACAGCAGGGACCGGATATTTTTTTCTATAACCCCATGTCATACGCCCACAAGAGAAATACCGGTGAGTGGATGCATCATGAGAATACGCTTGATTTCATCTGCAATCTGATAAAGGTCTCTGAATCCGTAAATAACGCTGATCTGCGTGCGATAGCACATGCTTATACGGCAGGCTTCATAGGACATTACACTCTCGATACGAGCTGCCACCCGTATATACATTTCCGCACCTGCAAGGATATAAATGACCATTCGAACAGGGGCTTCTACAATCACATGTTCCTGGAAACGGACATCGATGTAGCGATGACAGCCCATTTTCTGAAGCTGCGTCCGTCAGAATTTTCTCCATCTGCCACTATTCATCTGACCCGTGAGGAGGCAGTCTTCCTGTCCGCAGTTATACAGAGGGCGATTACTATGACCTACCATGAATCGGTGGTACTCTCACCCGAAGTAACATCGGCATTCCGCTTCACCCGTATCGTTTATGACCTGATGGAGGATAAGAACAAATGGAAAAAGAAGCTCGTCCGCTCCCTCGAGGATGATTTCCTTCATCACCCGCAGTTCTCAGCGATGATCGCAGATGATGACCAGACCACCTATACGGACCCGTGCAATCTCCGCCATCTCGAGTGGCAGAATCCGTGGGATACGAGCATCCATTCGACAGAGTCATTCTATGATCTGTTCCGTAAGGCCGAGAAGCAGTATATCAGGAGGCTCTATCTGTTCTTCCGGGTGTGCTCATCCGACTTCGGATCGCGTGACTACTATGCCTATGAGCTAAACCTCGAGAAGGAGCTCGGAAATCTCTCGTATGACAGCGGGCTTACACTATGAAGAATTACAAGCTAAAGATTGAATACGACGGCACCCGCTACTACGGCTGGGAGCACCAGCCTGACAGGCCCACGATCCAGGGAAAAATAGAGACAGTTCTCGGCCGGATGCTGACAGGTGAGGATGAGCCGTCAGAGGTCCCCGAGGTAATCGGAGCAGGCCGCACGGATGCAGGTGTTCATGCCCGCGGAATGGTCGCTTCGGTAAAAATGGACACAGGCCTCTCCTGTGACGACATTCGCGATTACTGCAACAGGTACCTGCCTGATGATATCGCAGTCCGCGAGGTAACGGTTGCCTCAGACAGATTCCATGCCAGATATAAGGCTGTCGGCAAGACTTACAGATACACTGCTTTCTATGGTCCTGTACATCCTGTTTTCAACAGGAAATACTACACACCGCTTGACAATGATGTGGATGTGGAAGCAATGCAGCAGGCAGCATCTATCCTCGAAGGCGAGCATGATTTCAAAAGCTTCTGTGGCAACTCCCACATGAAAAAATCGACCGTCCGGATCGTTGATAAGATCGAGATCCGCCGGTCGAAAGGATACATCTATTTCACTCTGCATGGCACGGGCTTCCTGCAGAATATGGTCCGCATCATAGTCGGAACCCTGCTTCTCGTAGGAGAAGGGAAGCTCGAGCCATCCGATATGAAGAGAATCCTCGAAGCCAGGGACCGGAAGCAGGCCGGACCGACCGCACCCGCAAAGGGCCTTATGCTTATGAGTGTGGATTACTGATTATAGTTCAAGGCTTTTAATGACATCGCAGGTTTTTGCGATGTCTTCTTTTGTATGGACCGCTGAGACAAACATAGCTTCAAACTGCGACGGAGCCACATATATCCCATTATCAAGCATCTGATTGAAATATTTCGTGAACCTCTCTGTATCAGAGGTCCTGGCACTCTTCTCATCCGTCACCGGCTCATCAGTCATGAATACTGACAGAAGCGAGCCTGCACGGTTTACATTGAGTCCCTTGTCCCTGAAGGCCTTCTCAATGGTGGCTGCCTTCTGGTCAAGCCTCTCATAGATCGACGGATGGCTCTTTAGTATGGCAAGAGTCTCAATGCCTGCTGCCACAGCCACCGGATTTCCTGACAGAGTTCCGGCCTGATATACAGGACCGTCTGGAGCTACCTTGCTCATAATCCATTTCTTACCGCCGTATGCAGCTAGCGGCATACCGCCGCCGACTATTTTTCCAAAGCATACCATGTCAGGCTGGATGCCGAATGCCTGGGCAGCGCCGCCATACGACAGGCGGAAACCTGTGATCACCTCATCGAAGATCAGCAGAGCCCTGTACTTCTTCGTGATGCTGCGAAGTGCCTCGAGGAAGCCCTCCTTCGGAGGAACGACTCCCATATTTGCAGCGACAGGCTCCACGATCACGGCTGCTATCTCATCCTTATTCGCTTCGAATAGTGCCTCAACAGAGGCCGGATCATTGTAATCAGCAAGCAGGGTATCCTTAGTAGCATTAGCCGGAACTCCTGCTGAATCAGGAAGTGAATCGGTCAGAACCCCGCTGCCAGCCGATGCCAGAAGAGCATCGGAATGTCCGTGGTAATTGCCGCGGAACTTGATTATCTTGTCACGGCCTGTAGCACCACGGGCTGTACGTATCGCACTCATGGTGGCTTCTGTACCGCTGTTTACCAGGCGGACTCTCTCGGCTGCAGGATATGCCTCACTGATCTCTCTCGCAAGAATAGTCTCTGCAATTGTAGGAGCGCCATAGGTCAGGCCCTTCTGCGCGGCAGCGCTGACGGCGCTTACCACCCTGTCATTGGCGGCTCCGATGATATTCGGTCCCCATGAGCCCACGTAGTCGATAAACTCATTACCATCGATATCCCATATACGGTCACCCTTCGCCCTGCTGATGAAGAGCGGTGTCCTGCCTACATTCTTATAGGCCCTGACCGGTGAATCCACTCCACCCGGGATATACTGCTTTGCATCGTTAAATGCTATTTCTGAATTCTCTGTATTTATAGCCATCCTATACCTCCCTGACGCAGACCTCGTTGATTCGCTGCATTACCGTGTTTCTGTCAAGACTCTCCCTGCCGAAGCGCTCTGACGGGTCATTCGACAGTATCACATTCGCCGCAAACAGGTCAAATCCATTATCCTTCAGATACTTCCTCTCTGATTCCTCTACATCCTCGCCCCTCGACAGATGTGACAGCGCTATGAACGCTTCCTTGTAGAAATTCATGAGAGCCGTAAGGTCATATTCTCTCGTGAAAAAATTATCCTTACACTCACTCTCATCATGATCCTTGATAAAAAGGATCTGCTTCGTAAATTCGATATTTCCACTCAGATCAGAGGTTATAAGCGCTACCTCAGGACGCACCTTCAGGATCTGCGTAAGCATCTCCTTCGCCTCATGAGTCTTCTTCTGGTGCAGAAGCTCTGTGATGGCGAGGACAACCTCCGTGGTCTCTGCCTTTTCGCTCGTATATACAACCTGGCTCTCGTAATTACGCAGCCCACGGGCCTTAATATATACAAGCGGCAGATTCTCGGTCAGGAATCCGTACACTCTCTGCTGATAGGCATTGTAGCCGGTCATATCGATCGCCGGCATTGTCTCTGTAAGTATCGTAAACATCCATTCACAGTACTCATCGAAAAGTCTCCTCGGCATCACGAAGAGATTGCCGAAATACTGGTCATGCCCGGCCATCACCTCATCAAAAGCCATGCCATACTCCGGATATATGCGCTTTATCGTATCTCCCACAGCATCAAGATCAGCTACGTTGTGCGCTCTCGCAAAGCTGTCGCGGTATGAGATCTCAGTAGGGATATTCTTCGATGTGATGAGATCATATTTCTCCAGAATCTCATCGTACTGAGCACTCGTCAGCTTCTCGAGACTGTCATCCGAAAAATATCTGCGATAATGACAGACCCCGATATTCTCCTGACCTGTGTAGTTCTTCCATACCCAGTAGATACCAGTGAGCTCCGAAAAATACGGATTCAGATCAGAAATATTATCCTCACCTGCATCATCTCTCAGGCATCCCGGCAGGATATCGGGCTTGCCCTTCGCTCCGACAAATACCGTCCTGTATGTCGGATCATCAGGCTCGCTGTATGCCTTGTGTGCCATCACAAAAACCGTCGTTGACATCTCTTAAATCCTTTCCGAAAGTTTCTGCTATGATTTTACCCTAGTTGTCCTTCTATTTCAACGAAAGAATCGTTTCCGTGAAATGGGAAAAATCATCAGAATCCGATACCTTCTTGTAATCAAAGAGAAACCTCTTAAACCCGTCTCCATACCTGGCTTGGAAATCTGCAAGATACGGCATTACCTGCTTGATATCAAGCTCCTTGAAAAGAGTCTGCTCCTCTTCATCAAGTATCTGTCCTGCCATCTCAACAGCTGTAGCCTTGCGCTCATTATTTTCCTTTGCGAGCTTTCTGAAATCATCTATAGTGATCAGCTCTGAATCAGGTATTTCAGCTACTGATGGATCTATATCCGACGGAATGGCAAGATCCACAAACAGGCGTTTCTTCGATGGTATCTCCTGCTCCATGAATCTCGTCTTCGTCACCGTATAGTGCGGGCTCTTCGTGGCTGAGATGATTATATCATAGCTGCCGATCCCATCATATCTGTCATGATAGTCGATAACCCTGATATCTTTTTCACTGAATCGGCTCCTGTGTACTGTCGCCGTGATATCGCAGTCACCGTATGACAGGAGATCCTTGCGAAGTGAGCTTCCTATATCACCGCCTGCTCCGATCATCAGAATCTGCTTCCTGTCATCTGAGATGCGGTGACAGTATGATGCTGCTATTGTGGCAATTGATACCGACGTCTTCGACAGAACGGTATCCGTTTTCACCTTCTTCGCAGCAGCAAAGGCCGCCTGGAAGATCTGTGGAAAGGTATTGCCGTATGTGCCTGCTGTCCTTGCAGTCCTTGCAGCATTCTTCACCTGGCCTAATATCTCATCCTCTCCTATTACCATCGAATCAAGTCCTGCACAGACCTTGAACAGGTGTCTGACTGCCTCTTCATCTGTAAAGACGAGACAGTGCTCACGGATGGCAGAGGAATCTACTAAAGTCTCTTTTGAGAGCTCTTCTATGGCCTTATCAGGACTTCCCTCTGCATATATTTCGGTGCGGTTGCAGGTGCATACTACTACTGCATCATGAGATGCGTCACTTAACGCATGCATCAGTCCCGTCATTTTTTCATCAGGGATAGTGAGACGGCCCCGCAGATCTTCATCAGCTGTTCTGTTGTTTATGGATATTGCAAACATTATTTTTCCTGCAGCCAGTGTGCTGCCTCTATCGCATGGTAGGTGATGATGCGGTCTGCTCCCGCTCTCTTCATTCCTGTAAGAGTCTCCAGAGTGATGCGCTTCTCATCAATCCAGCCATTTGCAGCTGCTGCCTTGATCATCGCATACTCACCGCTCACATTGTAGGCGATCAGAGGTACGTTGAATCTGAGTCTTGCTTCCTTGCATATATCGAGATAGGCCATTGCCGGCTTGATGATGATCATATCGGCACCCTCATCGAGATCATCTGCTATCTCTCTCATGGCTTCCCTGCCATTTGCAGGATCCATCTGGTATGTCTTCCTGTCACCGAACTTCGGTGCTGATTCTGCTGCATCCCTGAACGGACCATAGTAGGCACTTGCAAACTTTGCACTGTATGCAAGTATAGGTGTCAGCTCAAATCCTGCTGCATCGAGCCCCTCACGGATTGCTGCCACACGGCCGTCCATCATATCTGATGGAGCCACAATGTCTGCGCCGGCTCTTGCCATGCTCTCAGCCGTTGCTGTAAGAAGCGGCAGTGTCTCGTCATTTAAGATATGACCCTTGTCATCTACCATTCCGCAATGACCTGTTGATGTGTATTCACAGAGACATACGTCTGCTATTACAATGAGATCAGGATATTTATCCTTGATATGCCTGATGGCCTCCTGGGTGACTCCATGCTCATCATATGCTCCTGTTGCCTTGTCATCCTTATGATCAGGGATTCCGAAAATAAGGATTGCAGGAATACCGGCAGAGGCGACTTCATCAATCTCCTCATCAATTCTGTCGATTGAATACTGGAATACTCCAGGCATTGAGCTCACAGGGATCTTCTTATCCCTGCCTGCAACTACGAATACCGGATAGATAAAATCCGATGCATGCAGCTCATTTTCTCTTACAAAACTTCTCATGGCTTCTGAAGTACGAAGTCTTCTGAATCTCCTGAATTTTTCCATTATGAAATTACCTCCAATACGCGCTCAAGGTCTGACTCCTGTGGCACTAAACACTCTCTGCCATAGGCTTTCGCTGTCACCGGCCCTATACAGATCACCTGTGCACTGCCCACCGAACCGCCGCTTTCAAAATACGTCTTCACTCCGTTGGCTGAGCCGAAGAGTATATAGTCCGTATCAGGCACGAATCCCTGAATCAGGCGGTTATCGACCCTTGTCCTGTATATGCATATATTTTCTGTCTGAATACCTGCCTTGTCAAGGTTTTTACGAAGTTCATCAGACGCATTGTCTGCTCTCAGCAGATAGACCTTTTTATTCTTCGCCACCTTTATCAGTACTTTGCTGAGTTCTGCTGTAGTATATTCTCCCGGTATATAGTCAGCTCCGAAACCATGCTTTGACAGTTCAGCTGCAGTTGCCGACCCTATGCATGCAAACTCAGTATCTGCCAGATTCCTCAGGTCCCTGTCATATACCGAAAAGAAACTGGCTACTCCATTTGCTGAGGTAAATGTCAGGATACTTTCCTTTTCAAAATCTATCTGTGCATCATAGGCTGGTTCTACAAGCAGATGTGGAACTGTCTTTACGACAATCCCTGCTTCTTCAAAGGTCTCTCTGGCGCGCTCTGTAAAGCTCTTCGTTCCTGTCACTGTTAGAGACTTTTTCCGGACATAGCATAACCTTGATGCTGCATTTTCTCCAATAAAAATAATTCCCGGCATCGGTGCGTCCTTGGCCTTTTCGGCAATATCTGAGAGCCTTCCTCTGATGATCTGCTCATCAGCTGAATAACCCCTGCTCATCACAGCGACTGGAGTATCAGGAGATGCACCGCCCTTAATCAGCTCATCTACGATGTGTGGCAGCTGCGTAATGCCCATCAGAAAGATACGGCTGCCGTCATTTTTTCCAAAATCAGATAGAGACTCCCCGTTCAGATCAGGTGCCGTATGCCCTGTGATCACCGAGAAGCTCCTGGCACTACCACGATTCGTGACCGGAATTCCGAAGTGCTCAGGCACTGCTATAGCTGTCGAAATGCCTGGTACTACCTCATAATCAATTCCTGCCGCCTCGAGAGCCCCCGCCTCTTCGCCACCGCGCCCGAATACATACGGATCGCCGCCTTTGAGGCGTACCACATTCTTTCCTGCTTCTGCCAGAGTCACAAGAAGATCATTTATCTGCTCCTGCCTGGCTTTTCTTGAACCAAGCCTCTTTCCAACTGCATGGAAAGTGGCATCTGAAGATGCCAGCGAAAGAATGGAAATATCTATCAGGTCATCATAGACTATCTCTTCTGCATGCTCTATCAGGTATTTCGCGCGGAGTGTCAAAAGATCATATGACGGGCCGGCACCTACTATATATACCTTTCCCAGGAGCTTTGAGGCCCGAACGTTCTTATTCACCTGATGATCCAGCGGTACATGTCCACTCTGACTCAATCCAAGTAATCTGTTCACATTTTCAGGTGTCAGATCTCTTTCAATAAACCTGACCACACCATTAAAAGTCCCCCGTATGCCCTCGTACATGGCAGGCATGACATAGGAATACATATCAAGTGAAAGACGTGTCAAAGAGCCCCCGCCTGTCAGATAGCATCTGGCAGCAGCTGGAGCCGTACAGTCAGCTCCGAGAGCCTTTACAAAGAGGCGTTCTGCATTGAAGCGTTCATGAGTCATCGGATCATCTATAAGAGATAGCAGCGCCCTGAGCTCTGTACTGTCACTACGGCATTCAACAGCCATTATTCCCTGTGTGGCAGCAGGCAGGCATTCATCGTCACCAAATACGCGCACTTTGAAATCTGACACATCGATACCAAGCCGATCCAGACCTGCCTGAGCTACGATTATAGCATCGACCTCGCCGTCTCTTAGTTTTCTGATACGGGTATCTACATTGCCTCTGATAGGAATGAAGCAAGCGTCTGGAAATACCTGCTTCAGCTGACATATCCTGCGCAGTGATCCGGTTCCGATCTTCTTCGGGGTATCAGTGAATGAGAGCATCACATCCCTGTCGGATGCAGCCTCAGGCGTGGCAGCGATTACCAGGCCGTCAGCAATCTGAGAAGGCAGATCCTTACCGCTATGAACCGCAATATCAGCCTGGCCATTCAAAAGTACTCTCTCGATTTCTTTTACAAAGACTCCACGGCCTCCAATCTTTGCAAGTTCTGATCCCTGATCCCTATCCCCTTGTGTCCTCACCACTTTTAGTGTAACTGTCATACCGAGCTCTGCCAGCTTTTCTTTTACGAGCTCAGACTGAGCCATAGCCAGCTTCGAACCACGGGTCGCAATCACAATCTCATGAGGATAGAATACTGTTGGATCACCACCTGACAGACAGACATTAAGCATCTTTTTATAGACCTGTTTCCGCAATTCTCCGTCATGAATACTTCTGCTTATGACATTGCGTGCTTCTTTCATCGAGGCAGCAATATCACCTATATCATCAGGCAGCATATCTTCTGTCTTCCTGCGGAGATACTGTGACAGCGCCGGCGATGAACCATTGGTAGATATGGCAACTGTTACATCATCTTTTTTCACTATGGATGGAAAAATAAAATCACAGAACTCTATATCGTCAACCGTATTTACAAAGATGTGTTTCCGGCGGCACAGCTCTCCGATCTCACGATTGGCTTCATGATCATCCGTTGCCGCTATTACTACATCAAATCCATCTATATCAGCCGGTTCCCATGCCTTTTTTATCGTCTTAAACCCATCCGGCCGGAACAAAAAATCCTCTGCGAGCAGCGTAATAGAATCAGTAAACTGCTTCAGTTTATTGAACTTCTCTGCAGCAACCCTTCCGCCCCCTATGATCAGTATTTTTTTATTATCTGTCTGTACAAAAAATGGAAAATAACTCATCTGTCTTCCTGTTTTCTTTCCATAAAACTGCAAAAATCCTCCCCCTGACAGGTGGAAGGATTTTTTGCATTGATAATATCTTTGAAAAAAATGATATTGTACATAAATCTTATGAAAGTATTGCCTGATCGTTGGCGAACTCTTCTCCGCTTGCTTCCTCGAACTTGTGGAGCAGGTCTTCGACCGTCAGATTCTTCTTTTCTTCTCCCTTGATGTCGAGCATTACCTGGCCGTCATTAAGCATTATGAGACGATTGCCATGAGCTATTGCATCACGCATATTGTGAGTGACCATGATTGTAGTCAGATGATTCTCACTGACTATACGGTCAGTTGCCTCAAGTACAGTAGCAGCAGTCTTCGGATCAAGAGCAGCTGTATGCTCATCGAGAAGCAGTGCCTTCGGCTTCACGAGAGTAGCCATCAGGAGTGTAAGTGCCTGTCTCTGTCCACCGGACAAAAGTCCTACCTTTGCAGTGAGTCTGTCCTCAAGTCCCAGATTGAACTTGGCGAGAAGCTCTCTGTACTTTTCCTTCTCAGCCTTGGTGATGCCCCAGCCGAGGCCACGATGCTTTCCACGCCTTGCAGCAAGAGCAAGATTCTCTTCGATCTCCATATCGCCACAGGTTCCGGTCATAGGATCCTGGAATACCCTGCCGAGGAATGGTGCTCTACGGTGCTCAGGCAGTCCCGTCACATCGGTTCCATCAATTATGATCTGACCCGAATCAACAGGCCATACGCCTGCGAGGGCATTGAGCATTGTTGACTTGCCCGCGCCATTGCCACCGATTACAGTAACGAAATCTTCGTCCTCAAGCTTCAGTGAAAGGCCATTTAATGCATGCTTCTCATTTATTGTTCCAGGATTGAAGGTCTTAGAAATATTTTTAAGTTCTATCATTTCTCTTTACCTCCCATCTTCTTCGCATGCGCAAATGAATGTCCGAAGCTGTTCTTTAAATACGGGATGGCAAGGAAGATTGCAACGATTATAGCTGTGAAGAGCTTCAGGTCGTTCGTCGGCATACGCAGCCACAGAACTACTCCGATGACAATGTAGTATATGATCGAACCAATGACTACGAAAATGAGACGCAGTGCAAAGTTCATCCTCTTGCCAATGATGGCATTTCCAAGGACCTCTCCGATGATAACTGCTGCAAGTCCGATGACGATCGAGCCACGGCCCATATTGATATCCGAGAATCCCTGATACTGTGCGAAGAGTCCGCCTGATAATGCTACAAGCCCGTTGGATATGGAAAGCGCAACGACCTTGCACACCTTGATATTGATTCCCTGTGCACGGCTCATAGCCGGGTTATTACCTGTTGCCCTGATAGCAGAACCAGCTTCAGTTCCAAAGAACCAGTAGCTAAGGATAATAACAGCTGCTACAAATATGAGCGATACAACTATAGCCTGACTCACGTCACGGAGACTGACTATCAGATTGTACTGAGTGGCCGATACAGCCTTGTTCGCGCCCTCATCCATTATATGAAGATTTATGGAGAAAAGTGCTATCTGCATCAGAATTCCTGAAAGGATATCAGGGATTCCAAGAAGTGTGTGCAGAAGTCCTGTACACAGTCCTGCAATGAGTCCTGCAATCGTCGCCATGATGAGCGCCGTTGCTACCGAATGTCCTGAAAGTATCTGCATTACGGCGACAGCTCCGCCTGTTGCGAAACTGCCGTCTACTGTAAGATCTGCGAAATTAAGAATCTTGTACGTGATGAAAACTCCAATTGCCATCACGCCCCAGATGAGTCCCTGGGCAATATCTCCCGGAAGTGCTCCGATGAGAGTCATTACATTAAGGTCCATACTTATATCACTCTTTGCTGATTGCTGTGTAATCGTCAGGAATATCTACACCGAGCTCCTTGGCACGGTCTGCATCATATTCCTTTGTAAAGGTCTCTGCACTCTCCACCTGCATGTCTCCAGGGTTCTTGCCATTTACAAGGATATCGTAGGCCATTTCTCCGGTCTTTCTTCCGAGATCCTCATAGCTGATAGAAAGAGTAGCAACTCCGCATCCTGAGCAGATTCCCTCCTCGCCTGTGACGATAGGAGTCTTTGCAGGAAGCGCTACGTTATTGATATTCTCTGCACAGTTGGCTGCTGTATTATCTGTAGGGATATAGAGTACATCACAGTCAGCGCATGCCTGCTTTGTCACCTGTGCTACATCATTCGAATCTGAGAATGTATATTGTGTAACTGTATATCCGTACTTCTCAAGGAATGGTGTGATCGTATCCACCTGATACTTACTATTGGCCTCTGCTGAGCAGTAGAGGATTCCAACCTTCTTTGCATCAGGGAAGAGCTCATTGAGCATTGATGCCTGCTGATCAAGTGGTGCCAGGTCTGTAGTACCTGATACGTTCGTACCACTCTTCCCGTTCCAGTCCTTTACGCTAAGGGCTGAGCCATAGTCAGTAACCGAGGTACCAAGGATAGGAATGGTAGTCGTAGCCTGTGAAGCTGCTGTAAGAGCTGCAGTGGCATTTGCCATGATCAGATCATCACCGGCTGATACGAAGCCATTACAGATAGTAGAACAGTTTGCTGAATCGCCTGCTGCATTCTGCTCATCGAACTTTACCTTATCGCCAAGCTTCTCTGTGAGGTAATCCTTGAATCCCTTGGTTGCTGCATCAAGAGCCGGATGCTGTACCAGCTGACAGATACCGATATTATACGTCTTGCCTGAGCTCGAAGCCGCGCCTGATGCAGATGACTTCGATGAGCTTTGGCCGCAGCCTGCAAGCGCAGTCACAGCCATAGCCGCCGTAAGGACGAGTGTCATAATCTTTTTCTTCTTCATGATAAATCTCCTTTTCCAAAAAGGTTTACATATAATCTTTCACACTATAGCACTTCAACGCAATGAAGTCAATCAGTCGACCGGATGCAGGTTCTTAAGCGACAGATCAAGTATCGGCGCAGAATGTGTCAGAGCACCGCTTGAGACATAGTCTGCTCCGAGGTCTCTGATCTGATCTACATTATCCTCAGTCACATTTCCTGATATCTCCGTCTCAGCGCGACCGTCTATCAGAGCGATTGCCTGCTTCATGGTCTCATGATCCATATTGTCAAGCATGATGATCTCAGCCCCGGCATCAAGTGCTTCCTGCACCTGATCCAGAGTCTCGGTCTCGACTTCTATCTTCCTGACAAATGGAGCATACTCTCTGGCGAGCTGGACAGCCTTCGTGATAGAGCCTGCTGCTCCGATATGATTGTCCTTTATCAGAACTCCGTCTGTCAGATTGTATCTGTGATTCGTGGCTCCGCCAACCTTTACCGCATATTTTTCAAAGATACGGTTATTCGGCGTGGTCTTTCTCGTATCGAGAAGCTTCGTCCCAGAGCCCTCGAGAAGAGATACCATATGATGGGTCATCGTGGCAATACCGCTCATTCTCTGAAGGTAATTAAGAGCTGTTCTCTCTCCGATCAGAAGAGTCTTGATATCCCCGAGCACTTCGGCAATCTTCTGTCCCTTATGAATCTCTTCTCCATCTTTTACAAAAACCTCAAACTCTGTCGAATCGTCAAGAAGCGTAAATACTCTCTTGAACACATCGAGTCCGCAGAGGATTCCATCCTCCTTTGCGATCAGGTCTACCTGTCCCGGACAGTTCTTCGGCATGATGGCATTCGTCGTCACATCCTCACTAGTGACATCTTCTCTCAGCGCCGACAATATATAAGGATCCGCATTAAGCTTAAGTGTAATATCAGTCATTATCTATGATTCCTTTCATAGTTCATAGTTTAAAGTTCATAGTTTAAAGTTTAAAGTTCATAGTTAAAAGCTATTGATCATAGTCATCGAAGGACTGCGAACTCTGAACTCATAACTTTCAACTTATAACTTCCAACTCACAGCGCATTCTCCCTGTCAATCTCATCCCATATCAGCTGCTTGTTCTCCTCATCCTCTTCTTTCGTGTCGAGGAGCCAGTCAGGATCAAATCCGTAAATATCTGCAAGCTCGCTAAGGGACTTATCTGTATTCTTTATGAAGCGTGGCTGTCTGCCCTCCCAGGCACGCTGCCCGTCTATAAGTATCATGTGCTCTGCTGCGTTCTTTGCAAATACAAGGCTCTCGAGCAGTGAATTGCTTGCAAGCCTGTTCTTTCCGTGGACGCCGTTGCAGCAGGTCTCGCCCGATGCGTAGAGATGATCCATTGATGTATGCGAATTCAGATCCACATGGATACCGCCCATGAAGTAGTGCTGGGCAGGAACTACAGGCACATATTCCTTCTTCGGATCAATGCCGCACTCCAGACAGTGCTCCACGATATGCGGAAATCTCTTTGCAATGTCGAACTTCGTGATTGCCATCATATTCAGATGCACGTATTTCGTATGATCTTTTTCCATCTGCTTCAGGATCTCAGCAGTCAGCAGATCACGTGGAAGGAGCTCATTAGTAAAGCGGTTGCCATTTTTATCAAGAAGCGTAGCGCCCTCACCACGGACAGATTCGGAGACGAGGAAACGTCTCTCTTTTTTCTCACTGTAAAAGGTAGTCGGATGGATCTGGACATAGTTCACATGCTCTAATCGTATATTGTGCTTAAGACACAGAGCAAGCGAATCTCCTGTAAGTGACGGATAGTTCGTAGAATTCTCATATATGCCGCCTATACCGCCAGTTGCAAGCAGTACATGTGATGCAAAAACTGTCACAAGCTTTCCATCAGAATCGATCACTACAATTCCGTCACAGCGGTTATTCTGCGTCAGGAGATCGACCATCCTGGTGTATTCATGTATTTCAACATTTGGAAGCTTCTTCACGGCTGCCTGCAGATGTGTCGTGATCTCCTGGCCCGTGATATCCTCGTGATGGAGGATACGGTTGGTAGAATGTGCACCCTCACGCGTGAACTCAAGCGAGCCGTCAGGATTCCTTGCGAAATCTACGCCTATCTCCATGAGCTCCTCGATCACGCCCTTGGACGAGCGGATCATGCAGTCCACCGACTCCTTGCGATTCTCATAGTGTCCTGCCTTCATCGTATCCTCGAAAAAGGCATCATAGTCCGAAGGGTCCTTCAGCACACAGATACCTCCCTGTGCGAGATAGGAATCACATTCCTCGATTCCCTCCTTCGTGATCATGAGAATCTGTCTGTCAGGAGGCAGATGCAGTGCTGTGAAGCAGCCTGCCACACCGGCTCCTACAATTATTACGTCATATTGCTTTTTCATTGTGCAAGCCTCAGCATTTCTTCCATTGGTGCCTTTGCATCTCTCATCAGGTCATCCGGGAGAGTGATCTCCGAATCCTCGAACTGCAGTACATGAAGAAGCTTTTCCATTGTGAGCTTCTTCATATTGGGACAGATCTGCATAGGACCTGCAGGATAGAATTTCTTATCCGGATTCCTCTTCTGAAGCTCATGCATGACCCCGAGCTCAGTCGCTACTATGAATTCCTTTGCATCTGATTCGGAGGCATACTTTATGATACCCGATGTGGAGCCTACATAATCAGCCTCTGCTACGACCTCGGGCCTGCATTCAGGATGAACAAGTACCGGAGCATCAGGCTTCATGGCCTTCGTCTTCTTCAGCACATCGAGCCTTATAGAATTGTGCACATGACAGAATCCGTCATTAAAAATAAAGTTCTTGTCCGGTAGCTGGTCTGCTATATAGTGAGCCAGATTCTGATCCGGGATGAAATATATATTCTTCTGTGGAAGGCGGCTTACGATCTTCAGTGCATTGGCGCTTGTGACACATACATCACTTGCTGCCTTCAGATCTGCTGTGGAATTCACATAACAGACTACTGCGAGGTCATCATACCTGCTCCTCATCTCGTCAATTCCGTCGGTCGTAGCCATATGCGCCATAGGGCAGTCGGCAGCCATCTCCGGGATGAGAACCTTCTTGTCCGGGTTCAGAACCTTCGCACTCTCTCCCATGAACCGTACCCCACAGAGCACTATGATATCAGCATCGGTCTCTGTAGCCTTCTTTGCCAGAAAAAATGAATCCCCGACAAAATCCGCTATGTCCTGTATCTCATCAGCTACATAGTAATGGGCCATGATGATGGCATTCTTCTTTTTCTTGAGAGCCGTGATCTGGTCTGCTATTTCTTTAGCGTCCACAATTATTACCTTTCTACTTACTCTTCATCTATTTCATCTATCATCGAGTAGAATATCTGCTCGCTGACATTGCTGCGCATGTAGTATAGTCTCATGCGTATCCTGCGGTCTCCTCTTTTCGTGACAAACCTTACGGTGCCCTTTGCACCCTTATCCTTGTTTTCGATTGCCTTATCGAAAATGGAGCAGAACCTTTCCTTATCCTCTTCCTTCACCCGGTCTGAGAACGGCACATCTGAAGCCGGATCCACAAGATCCGTCAGGTCTGAATCCCTGTAGTGATCAAGCAGCGACCAGCCGACCTTCACTATGCTTCCCGTGCGATTCAGGATCAGGGTCGATCCGAAGATATTTGCCACCATATCATCTGATATGTAGTTCGAATCAAGGATCTGCCTCACTCTGTATGCCTGTGGGATTCCGATCGTAAGCCCGGATGCATCGACATTCTCTGGCTCACTGGTGAGCCTCGTGAACCTGTCCGCAGGCATTGGTGTATGATAGTAGAAACCCTGTGCATACACGCATCCCATTCTCTTCAGGAAATCAGCCTGGCCTTGGGTCTCGACTCCTTCTATGATCACCGGCAGCTGGATCTGCTGGGCCATTGCGAGGACAGGCTCCAGAATATTCCTGCTCCTCTCAGGGGCATCCGGCGTCATGTGCAGGAAGGTGGTGTCAATCTTTAACATATCGACATCCATCGACTCTATCGTTGACAGCGGCGCGTATCCGCTTCCGAAATCATCGTATGATACGCTCATCCCGAGGTCATGGAATCTCTGCACGACATCCGCTGCCCTCTCAGGCGCACGCATGAAGGTGGACTCTGAAAGCTCAGCCTCCAGCAATGCAGGCGGGATGTCATAAGCTCTTATTATCTCACTGAAAAATTCCGGCACATCCATCGTGAATATATCAGTCTTTGAAATATTTACAGAAATCGGGAGCGGGGTAATGCCCTCTCCGATTATCTTCTTGATGTAGCGTGCCGTCCTGTCCCAGACAAGCTTGTCGAGAGAGGAGATAAGTCCGTTCTTTTCCATTACCGGCACGAAGAGTCCCGGCGAATATACGGTCCCGTCATGAATCCATCTGGCAAGTGCTTCACCACCGAAGATGCGTCCTGTATTCATATCGACCTTCGGCTGGATATAAATAGTGAACTCGCCATTCCTGATACCGCTTCTGATATTCAGCAGCCTCTTGTACTCGTCCTGCTCCTTCTGTATCATAGCCGGATCATAGACCGTGACATTCCTCGTGTAATCTCCTCTGATCGTCTCGAGCGCGATTGATGCAAGGTCATACAGCTGTCTGGCATCATGGACTCCGGCCACATCTATCGGATATACTCCGAAGTTCGTGCGGAACGTAGGCTCGAAGCTGTTCTCTGTAATATATCTGTTCAGCTGCTCAGACAGTGAATTCACAAGGTCTATCCTGGCCGGGCACAGTAGTGCGAAATCATCTCCGCCCAGATATCCTGCCACACCCCCATGCCTCTGGGTAGCCGAGGTGAGGATAGAGCCTATCTTCCTGATGTATTCATCTCCACGCTCCCAGCTGTAGTAGCTGTTGAACAGCTTGAAGTGGTCGATATCCATAGCCACCATATACAGGCTGCCAAGATTCGGATTCTTGAGCTGTGTATCTACCTGATTGAAGAAATTCTTCTTGTATGGAAGTCCGGTCCTCTTGTCGACCTGCTCTTCATCTGCCTTGTACTGACGGTCTATCTTGTTCGCAAGCTGTGTCTGCTTCTGGAAAAGGCTTATCGTGGTAAGCACTCTTCTACGGACTATCCTCTCGGAATACGGTCTCGAGATGAAGTCGAGGGCTCCGAGATCAAAGGCCTTCTCGATATTTCCGGGGTCATTGGCCGTAGAGATCATGATGACAGGCACATAGTCAGTCATATGCTCCTTTTTCATCTCGGTCAGCACATCAAATCCGCTGATACCCGGCATGATAAGGTCGAGAAGCACTATACCTATACGGCTTATCTGGCTCCTTATGATCTCAAGGCCCTTCTCACCGTTCTCTGCTTCTACGACATCGACCTCATCCTTCAGAATATTCTTTAGCATTGCTCTGTTGGTAGCTGAATCATCAATGATCAGCACACACTTGTCTCTACCTTCTGACATGGTCTGCCCTCCTTTCCAACAGGCTATTTCCTCTTGAAGCACATCTCCGGGCCTGTGTAATTATTCAGCCCACTGAACTTATAGCCCTTCTTCTTATAGTACCTGATGAGAGCCGCAGTGACATCCGGAGTATGATACTTGGAGTTCGCATCATGCTGCAGAAGCACTATAGGATCAGATCCCCAGTGCGAGGTCTCACCGTACTTTATCAGCTGTGATGCACTGTAGTACTTCGCTGCCGCATCCGATGTGCCGCAGTTCCAGTCCATCTCCTTATACCCTTCCTTATGCAGCTCCTTCAGGATAGAATTACGGAGCCTGGTGGACATATAGTGATTATTCCCGCCACCCGGGAAACGGAAGTACTTCGGCTGCACTCCGGTATAATCCTTTATCAGCTTCTCTGTCTTGTGAAAATCCGCCAGGTACGCCTTCTTGCTCGAATATATCTTCTTATAGTCATGCGTATATGTATGGATGGCCAGCGTATGTCCGTCCTTTGCTATCTGCTTCAGAAGCTTCTTCTGGCCCTTGGCCTGTGAGCCTACTATGAAAAAGGTAGCCTTGACATTATTCTTCTTCAGGACCTTGAGAAGCTTCGGAGTCACCTTGCTTCCCGGGCCGTCATCAAAGGTCAGGTAAACCGTCTTCTTCGGCTGCTTCCTTACTGCCTTCTTCTTTTTCTTCTTATGCTTTTTCTTTCCAGGCCTGGCATCGATGGATGAGCCGCTGTTGGCTATGGCGGATCCGCTCGTGGCTATTGCTGAGCCGCTTGCTGCCTTCGACGTACTGACCGGCTTCTTCGCCGCCTCTGCCACTACGCCTTCCTGTGGCATCATTGTAAATAAAACTGTTATCGCTGCTACTACTGCAAGAATCCTCTTTACCATTACATTTTCTCCTCTCCGGTAAATCCTTCTTCTATAAACTCCGCTGTATCATCCTCTGCGCTGTCGGCCAGATCTGCCCGTACTATCGCGCAGTTAAGGACCTGCTGCTTCCAGAAATCCTCCAGATCCCTGTGCCATAGCAGAAGGAGCATCCCATGCAGCACTCCTCCGTGCGTAGCACATACTATTGTCTTGTCTGCCAGAATAGCTCCGGGTCTCGTGTTTTCCCTCAGGTACCCGATGAAGCTCCTGCACCGCTTCAGCAGCTCCTGATATGATTCTGCTCCCGGCACCGGCTCGTAATTCGCCGGATCCTCGAAGAAAATCTCTGCAAAATCATCCGGCAGCTCGCTCATCGGAATCCCCTCGACCTCTCCGAAGCTCATCTCTATGAGCCTCTCATCAGTCACTCTCGGGATCTTCTCCCCCTGATAGACCAGCGCCTCTCCGAGTGTCATGTCTATCGGCTCGAGGCTGTTTACTGCAAGTGCCTCTCCTACTGTCTCCCTCACCCGGTTCAGTGGGGAGGAAAAAATGATATCCGGCCTTATGCCATCCCTTTCGAATGCCCTGCCGGCGCTCCTTGCCTGCCGCCTTCCTCTGTCATTCAGGTCTGTATTCGTCCTGCCCTGCAGCATATGGGAGATATTCATATCTGTCTGACCATGACGCAGAAAATAAATCTTAGCCATAAAAAAACTCCGTTGGATCACAAATCCTTCGGAGTTATTTTACCATATTCAATTGTCTTTTGCACGTCTATTATACGTTGATTTGACGATCCTCTGAACACGAGTGAAATATCCTTCTTATCCTCTTCAAACTCGCCATCCACGAGCACATCGATAAGCGAGAGTATCTCGTCCGTCTCTTCCGTGTGGCATCTCTTATCTGCAGGATCCGTGAGCTCCTCCCAGGTATAACCGCTATATACCCAGATTGTGGCATGCGGTATTTTTTCTCTTATCTTCCTGTACAGCGGGAGCAGGGCCTTCTGATTCGCAGGCTCCATAGGCTCTCCGCCAAGAACCGTGAGGCCGTCGATATATGATGGCTTCACGGATTCGAGTATCTTATTCTCTGTTTCCTTAGTGTATTCATGACCATAGGAAAAGTCCCAGGTCTCTTCATTGAAACACCCCTTGCAATGGTGGGTGCAGCCGCTCACGAATAGTGAGGTGCGGCAGCCCGGGCCATTGGCAACGTCGGTGTAGTATATCTGTCCGTAGTTCATGTTATTAAAGTAACTACATTTTTTCGTACATTATTCCGTCCAAAGAATAACGTCACACACCATGCATAAATTAAGGATTTCGCAAATAATGTACGATATCATTCCAACGTACATTATCATTGGATGTACATAATAAATTTCTTATTATAAAGTACGTCAAATGCCCAATTTATGCGGTATTCAGTCGTGAATCATAATGTACGTTTAATATGTAACTGATACTTCGTACTGTATAATCTATATGATAATTTGCAGCAACGATAATATTATTATAATGTACATATTCATGCGCATTTAACAACATTTTTGGGTCACAAAAATATCTAGTTTTTAGTCACTTCAAAGATATTCTTCTGCAAGCACTATATGTCCTGCTTCAAGAGTCGCAGGTACATCTATCAGCCGCTGATTCGCTGAACCGCGAAAATGTAATGAAATATCTTTCTGTGATTCTATAAACTCTCCATCCACAAGAACATCGATAAGAGATAAAATTTCATCCGTCACTTCACAATGACAGCGACGATTCTCGTTATCTGTTAGTTCCTCCCATGTATAGCCTGAGTATATCCAGATGGTTGCATGTGGCACTTTCTCCCTTACCTTGCGATAAAGCGATATAAGTACCTTCTGGTTTTCCGGCTCCATCGGCTCTCCGCCTAGTACAGTAAGCCCTGATATGTAAGAAGGCTTCACTGATTCAAGAACTTTGTTCTCAACGTCATTCGTGTACTCATGGCCGAAAGTAAAATCCCATGTTTCTTCATTAAAGCATCCTTTACAGTGGTGGGTGCAGCCACTCACAAACAGGCTCGTTCTACATCCGGGACCGTTCGCAATATCCGTATAGTATATCTGTCCGTAATTCATAATTCAGATCTTTAATAATGTGTTTTGTTAATCTATACAGATATTATAGCATATTATGTATACATTGACGAAAATTTTTTTCAGAAATAATCATCTTCTGTTACGATCCCTTTTTTGCTTTGCCTTCTCCTTGCTGATATTTAACCAGTCCGCAATTTCTTCTTTTATGTGTTCCTGTAGGAAATCCGGTACCCTCATGTGTATACGGTCTCTGCTATATGTGTATGCAGGGCATCCTGACATCTTTAGCGGATATCCACGTTCTATTTCTTTTCTGATATGCTTCTCTAAAGGATGTGGAATCCACATTAACTTATCCCTGGTTGAACCATCCTGATTTTTTGCTGGACGGCCCTGTCTGTGCTCTCCTGATTCAATCCGCTCATAAAACTCGGCAACTTCCGGATCGACTATCAAATCAGTAGCTTTTATTGGTTCTTTTAATCTTATCCCATCAACAGTCCTGGCTCTTGAAAGGCTCACATATAACTGTCCTGGGCTAAACGAGTGCGGAGTAATGTTTACTTTATCGTATGTCTGTCCCTGAGCACTATGTATAGTGATTGCATGGGCCAGTTTCAGCGGCAACTGGTAAGCGGTTGCAACGAGGATTCTCTCCGTTCTATGTGTTGTCTTGTTTACCCGATATGAGAACACAGGTATCCCTATTGGATGGACCAGAAGCCTGACTCCATTATCTGTTTTTACGAAGACATCTCTTGTTTCCCCTTCTATAACAGATCCAATGGTATTGACTACGCCGCCTGTACCATTTACGTATGCAGGTGTATCTCTGTCTCTTATTTTAGATTTGCCTTCAAGAGCCGATATATCGTCAGAACCGTTGCCATAATGATCATTTGTTGTAAAAATCACATGTACACCCGTCTTTAAATGAAGATCTTTCGGTATATCATCCATAATGGATTTTGGTACAGAGTTCTCGTCATACCCTTCTTCATACACTATCTTTGTCTTATAGACATATTCTGTGCCTGAAAAGGCAGACAAAAAGCGTCGATTTTCATTTTCTACAGCATATTTATAGGCATAAAGGTTCGCGGCATCCTTATAAAGTTCACCCCGGCAATGGCTGTTAAAATAATCTATACATGATGTATCACCGCAGCGGGCCTTGTTGAGATTATTGATAAATTCACTATCCTGTTGTCGAACAACTTCCGAGAGAATGATTGGATAAAATTTGCATTTGTCCCAGTAGATTCCCTGAAAAGCATATTCAGAGCCAACCTTCCGATGATAAAAGTCCTGAATGAGTAATACATCCGGCAGGATACGTCCTCCATTATCTTTCTTTTTTACCACAGGTGGTAGCTGACAGAAATCTCCTACGACTATAAGCTGAATGTGTCGGTCGTTCTCTCTCTCAATCTTTTCAATCGAAGCACAGACAGCATCAAAGAGTTCAGAACGAACCATGCTTATCTCATCTATTATAAGTACATCTGCGTATTTTATAGTCTGAGGAGTACGGGTCTTCAAAGAAAGCCTTCCGGATCTTCCACCGGTGTTGATGGCGCACTCTCCCTCAAATCCAAAAGCCGCATGTATTGTAGTTCCTCTGACATTAAGAGCTGCTATGCCTGTCGGGGCGCATACGACCACAGATTTTCCTGCTTCGCTGAAATCCTGTATTATCAGTTCGACGATGACTGATTTTCCTGTACCGCCAACTCCTGTTATAAACAGGTTTTTTCCCCGTCTGGCGTGCAGCCGGGCACGTTTCTGTCCTCGTGTGAGTTGTTTTTCATCTATCATGGATATCCTCTCCCGTTTATATTCAGGCAGGGATGCCACCTGTGTAAGCATTATCCTTAATCAGGCTGATATACTTTTTCAAGGTATTCCGACTGATATTATGCCGTTTCATGAGTTCTGTCTGTGTTATAGTCCTGTCCGAAAGATACCTGTGTATATCCTTCTCCAACGCAGGAGTCATCTTGTCAAGATGTCCGACCGGGCGGCCTGACTTTTTGGAAGAAGCCGCAAGGCCGTCTTTCGTCCTTTTGATAAGTATGAGACGTTCTTTTTCCACGCGATCCAGTTCAACAATGAGTAGGAGCTTAATCGTGCTTTCAAGAGATGTCCGGGCGACAAGATCCTGATCTTCAGCAACACGGAGCATTTCCTTTATATAATCAGTTGAAACCGTAGGATTATCGAGAAATATCAGGTTGATGCCATTATGAAGCAGTTCCATGTATTTCTCGTACCCGTTTACAGCCTCCCTGGTAAAGCGAGATATATCCTTAAAAACAATAGTGTCGCCTGACTTTATAATACGTTCGAGCTTCTGCCATTCTTTTCTGTCCGTGAAGTTCTTCCCGGACACATCTTCTTTAAATGTAAGAAGATACTCTATACCGGTTTTATCAGCATATTTCTTTAATGCCTTTTCCTGCCGGTTGAAGCGCTGCTTCTCACGTTCCGCCTGAGTGCTTATACGAAGATAAGCGTAGAAATTTCCGGTATCCGTCATAGTAATCCTTCCTTCAAAGTGTCAGAATAACGCACGATATTCTGATTTACAGACAACGACATATAATATGTCATTTTTTCCACAGGCAAAGTTAAAATGACACAAACTGTCAGGCGTGCTTTTATTTTGACAGTAAATCTGTATTCTTTTCTTTGTCAACTTCATCAAGAGTCTTTTTCATCATCCATTCGATTGCCCCTGTCTTTGAACGCCCTGTATCGTCACAAAAGCGATCAAATCTGTCAAGAAGTTCTTTATCAAGATAGAAACTTACAGTTTTCCCGTCTTTCTTTGGTCTTGGCATGTTAGATCCTGCCTTTCTTATTATTCACTCTTATCAATTCCTGCATCAAAATTTATTTTTCTTTTCAGCAACCATATCATGGTGTGGCTTATACTCGTACCTTACTGGATCGGGCTTCATCTGCACGATTATCTCTGCTTCCTTGAATGTCACCTGTCCGTTCATCAACAGAGGAATAAGGAAATCACGTAGAGAAGAAAGTTGCTGATTTTCACTTAAAAGCCTGCTCTGCTCTTTCCAAATATTTTTACAAATCAGATAATAATTATTTAAAATGTCGCGATCTGGTATAACATCTTTATAATTATATATACCATCAACATTTAGATGTAATATATTAGAACCTGATGCATACCCTGTGATATATTTATGGAAGTAAGATGTCTTGAATAGCATCCACAAATACCCCTTGTAAACATTATTGCACTCGATTTTAGATAAATCCTGAGAGATAATTATATCACTGTCCTCAAATGCATCAGGTACATAAAGTGAGAACCCTATTACATCTTTAGAGGGATCGATATCTGTTTGTTGTGTCAGACAGACTATTAAATCGTATGGTTTTATTATTTGGTCAGCTCTATATTTGCCTCGATAATGTTTTAAATTATCGTTCTTATACCCACCTCCAACGCAGAAATTCCCAAGGTTAATCATAGGAATCCCTGTTTCATCTAAATCCGATGACGAATATGATGTACCACGTGCTAACCAAAGTATATCCTTGAGTTCATTTACCTTCCATCCATACGGGATCTCTCTTTTCAGTTCTTTATTAAAAGTCATCTTTCCACCAGACGACCTGTACGGCCTGCCGTTCTCGTCAGGAAAGTCGAACTGAAGAAACCAGTAATCGTAAATGGTCTTGGCGAGAGATTCGAGTTCAGAAGAAATGGCATTATTGTTCCTTATACGCTCATTTATTGAATCAAGTAGCTTTCCTGCTTTCTGCTGATAAGTCATACAAGGCAGCCAGACAATACAATCTTTAATCTTATCTGGAGATGTATGGCGAATTTTTGTTTGTTGGGCAGCAGCACTGAGCTGTTGCTTAACAGAAGGCGATGACATAAGATAATACGCAAAGCTGTCATCAAGCTGAGATGTGTCTGGTATTACATGACCAACATCGCCACTTTGTATATACTTGTCATCCTCAGGTATTCTGGCAGTTTCACCGAGAAGACCAGAAACCTGCTCTGTTAAAGGTGTGATTATATCCCCCTTTTTCATTATAAATTCGTCTTTAATAGGTCCAGTAAAATATATATTGTCCTTCGAAGTATTTTCTTTAAAACCGCCACCAGGATAGTCTATATTACTCAGAGTAAGCCTTATATATTTTCCTTTTGTGTCATAATACTGTCCAGACAGACTTGCACCTCTTTTCACATCAAGGATTCTACCAAGTTTTACCTTTCTCATATCAGCGGTTATCATAGTTTATCTCCTCTAATTCTCTTTTAATGTCTGATTCTAATTTAATTCCATCGCTAAACAGCTTACTCAACCGTTCGCTGTATTCACTCATCCTATCCTCGAATTGTTTTTCGGTAATCTCGACATAATCAATTCTTACCTCGAAATACTGCCCGGCTGAGAATGAGTAGTTCTTCGCCTTTATCTCGTCAGGTGTCACCACAACAGAAAAATCGTCTTCGACCTTTTTATCAGTAAATGTATCAATTATCTTCTCTATTTCCTCTTTCCGAAGTACAGTTCTCTGGTTCTTGCCTTCTTTTCTCTTTTCACCAAGCTTTGATGCATCAACAAGGACAATCTGATTGTCTTTCTTTGCCTTATCTATAAATATTACAGAGACATTTGTAGGAGTGTTTGCAAAAATATTGCCAGGCATTGAAATAGTCCCTTGAAGCCAGTTGTTGTTTATAAGTCTCTCACGAATAGCTCCCTCAATAGTCAGTTTACCTCCTTTGGTCTTGTATTGTGCAGTAAGAAATCCAGTAGGGCATACAATAGCCGCCTTACCATTGTCTTTCAAGCTCCAGAGGATGTGCTGTATAAAACATAGATATATGGCCATAGATTTTTTATTCTTATTCGGAATCTTTGGTATGCCGGCAAAGAAACGATCTGTATCCTGCCAGTTATGTTCAATTTCATCACGTGATGATGAGAAATCCATTTTGAAAGGCGGATTTATTGTTGCGAAGTCGAACTTTCTGTATCCTGACGCAGGGTCACCTTTTACATTATACTGAGCTGGAGTGAGCAGAGTGTCACCGCGGACAATATTGCCAAGAGACTCTGTAAGCCCATTCAGCATCATGTTTATACGAAGGAATCGTGATGACTTCTGTGATATATCCTGGGTATATATTCTTGCCTTGTTTCCGAACTTGCCTTTTCCTAGCTCGTTAGCCAGGTGCAGAACAAGGGAACCACTGCCTGCCGCTGCATCGTATATGTCATACAGCTTATTGTCATCGATGTCAGATATATGTACCAGACACTTGCTGATAATGGAAGAAACCGCCTGTGGCGTAAAATACTCGGCATAAGTGCCGCTTGCCACATTGTAGTTCTTTATCAAGTGCTCAAAAATGCTAGAATAGAAGTCGAAATTCGTAGAGTATGCAGGTGAGAAGTCGAACTTGTCCCTGGTAATTATTGAGAAAATGTTCTGTGCGAAGGCATCACGCTTACCCTTTTCAACCGTCTCGGTGATACGTGTAAACAGAGGCTCCTTTGTACCTTCATCTGTCTCTACCTTGAATTTCTCATTCGATGGATAGTTTGATATCCTTTCAAGGGTATCGTCGAATATCTTTCCAAATCCAGGCTTAAGCGACTGGTTTGAAAGTTCTTCTATGGTATCTTCTTTTCTGAAAGCTACATCCTGTGGGTATGCATCATAGAAACCGTCCAGATAGCTGTTCTTGTTGGCAAGCACTTCCTCAGGACCAACTTCCATCTCTTCGGCAAACTTCCGCAGATTGTACATGAACTTGTCATTAAGGAATTTATAAAGGAATACTGAGGTAACTACGACTTCCTCAGAAGCAGTATTTGATAGTCCGTTTGTACTGCACAGTCCCTGAAGCTCATCTATCATTTGCTCAATCTTTGTTTCAAGATCATAATAATCTGGCATTTTCATTCTCCTTTACCATCGTAATACTGGAAATTGTATGCATATCGACTCATTTCGTTAAGAGTATCAGACCATGAGTCGCCATATACATTGTAACTGTATTTTGGTCTACGACAACTTTCCTCTATACTGGATGCTGATGCATTGAGTTTTCTTGCTGCCTCTGCAATGCTATTATAAATAGTTGTTTCTCCTAAAGGCCCATAGCATATAACCCTTCTCATGTTTTGTTTCCTTAATTAAAGTTCTGTAAGTTTGTATACATCTCAGAAAGAAGCGGATCTATCCAGTCTTTAAGCTGCAGTTTCTGGTACAAACCGGACTTCAGGAGCTTCTTTATTACTTTCTTCTTTGTCTCATCTATAAAACCTTCCCGTCCCTGGATGGCTAGGGTATCAATGCCTATGACATCTTTGATCTCAGCATAAATAGCAAGCATCATCTGCTCGATGTCCTTATTATCAAGGTCCGGACGTTTGGCTACAGCATCCTGATAACTCTTGACCATAGCAAAATTATCGTCATATATAGCAGCCAGCCGGTCATTCTCTCGGTTTATAGCTTCTGCTTCTTCGAGAATCTTCTTCATCTTCTCAGAAAGGCTATCGAGATCAGACACGTCTGTTATATCAAGATTGTTGAATAGCTGCTTCAGAAGTTCATTTAGATGTATTATCCTTATGTCATCCTTGTTGCGGTTCTTCTTTATCTCAGACTGTACTTTTTTCATCGTCTCAGTAAATTTCTTATATGAGCCGCTTTCATCTCCATCGGTGTACTTTGACAGGTCTATAATATCGACAGATGTCTTCAGAAACTCATAGAATATCTCTACAATTTCCTTGTCAGAAATGATATCCATCATCTCCACAGGTTGTTCCTTAAGATTTACAAAATCTATACGTTCCTGTACAGACCGGATTTTTCTCTTTATCAAATCGATATCAACCTTATCTGCAAGCTCGTCTGCCTGAGACAGAAGGAACTCCACATAACAGTCCTGCATAGTGTTCAGAAGCCGTTTAATGCGGTGGAGAGTGTCTTTGTTGAACATTGTAAGATTACTGCTGAACTGTTCAAGATCTTCAGACGGAGCTATCTTTTCAAACTCAGACTTCGCCTGTTCATATGTCCTACTTATGTTGTCAACGTCTACCAGAAGTCCGCTAAGGCTGTTGTGTCCTTCCTCATCGTCATCCTCGTTATTTATATCCTTCTCGAGTTCTTTGAGGTAGTCATCAACAGTACGGTCATACTCTTTGTCTATATCCACAAAATCGGTGATATAACCGAACTTGTATATCTTTCCGTTCGGAGCTTTGTACGGCCTGTTGACACGGCTTATGGTCTGGAGCAGGTTCTGAGCATGCGGCCCACGAAGCAGGTACATTTTCTTCAGGCGCTTTACATCATATCCTGTCGTAAGCATATAATGGACTATGAGCAGATCAGGATGACCCTCGTTTTTAAAGTCAAGCTGGTTGTTCTTGTTTATCTCATCCTGCTTCGGATCGCTGTCAGAAATAACAAGGCCTGCCGAAAGTCTGCTGTTTTCAACAAACCACTGGCAGATTTTTTTTGCCTGTTCATTTGACTTGCAGACGACCATACCGCCTATTGACTGGTCGCCATTCGTGATACGGAAATTCTTGAAGTCCTTTTCTATATACTTGCAGAGAGAGCCTACAAAGGCATCAGATTCGTACACGGTTGCGGAATCAAAGTCTATTTCATCTGACTGCAGCTCGAGATCTTCCTTGATATCCTTCTTTACTACTGACTTGATCTTTTCCTTCTTGATTCGGAGTGTATAGCCGTCAGCGATGCTCTTGTCATAAAAATACTTATGTATGTAGTCACCGAACTTCAGATTGCTGCGCTCTTTCTTTGTCAGCAGCGGTGTCCCCGTAAGGGCGATGAATACAGCGTTTCTGTCACAGAGAATAAGGTTCTTGAAATACTGCCCGTTCATCTTGTATGAACGGTGTGCCTCGTCTATGAAGAATATCCTCTGCACATTGGTATCATACTCGTTTCTGGCTTTAGGAATGGCATCTTCAAACTTCTGGATGTTCACGACAACGAATTCACCAATGTCGTCGGACTTTATGACAGGCATCGTGCGGGCAAGCTCTTCGTCAAAGCCGCCCGAACCGGACTTCTTGGTGCAGTTAGTGACAGAAAAATGCCTTGATGAAAATTCACTGTTGTCTTGTCTTAGCAGTTCAAGGCGGTCTACCACAAAGAAGAAACGTGTTACGACATTCTTCTTTGCATAGTAATCCCGTATTATCCTGTTTGCATAGCAGGCAAGCTCCGTCTTTCCCGAACCCTGTGTATGCCATATGATACCACGCTTACCGCCGCTTTCAAGTCTTTTTATAATGGCTCTGGTAGCAAAGAATTGTGGATACCTCATGATATGCTTTTCCGGTATCCTGCCTTTTATATATAGTATCCCGTATTTCAGTATGAAAAGGAACCGCTCCTTATCATACATTGATGTGATGAAGCGGTTACATGGAGAATCTGTAACATTTGCAGTCTGAAATTCATCTGTGTCAAATACAGCCGGGTTATAACCGAGATCCTTTATTACCTTCCTGCATAGGTCATCACTTAATGATGTATATTGATACCCCTCTATATATCCTTTTTCGTCCTCACGGAAGAAAGAGAAGCTGGTCTGCTGGCCGTTCGGGGTCGTATAGAAAGAACCTGCCTTTACAAGCTCTACGGCATCTGCATCACTGTTCTCATACTCCATATTATTGGAAAAGGATACGAACTGTATGAGATTGAAGAACTTTCGATAAGCATTATTTGAAAGCCTTCTGTTGAGCATACGGTCAAACTCTGCCTGAATGGTGCCTTCATTATTAGGCTTTTTGACTTCAAGAAAGGCCAACGGCATCCCATTGATCAGTATGTTGATATCAGGTCTGAAAGAGCCTTCTTCTGTGCCTTTTTCTACGGTAAATGGAAGCTCATCAACGACAGCGAAGTCATTCTTCTGAATATCATCCCAGTCTACTAGCTTTACATCATCAGTGGTGCTGATGAGCCTGTTATAAAAGGCATGACCCATGTCATTGCTCTTTATGAGAGTGCGGATTTCCGTAAGCAGAAACTCAATTTCTTCATCAGAGAATGACCTGCCGTTGATCTTTTCTACAGCCGGTCTGAACCTGTTCACAAATATCTTTGTCTCGAAATCTATATCAGAATCCTGCATTGACTGATAGTTGTATCCAATCCGCAGGAACTGGAGTGTTGCCGGTATCTTCACCCGTGTATCTTCGTTGAATGTCCTTGCCATAAGCGTGGTATTCCTCCTATGTCTATACATTATAGCATATATTATATAAAAAACAATAACAATAGATAAAAATGAGATAATATTATTGTCGAATGACCTTGAAAACTTCAGAAGTAAGATGTATAATGTGAGATACAAGCAACAAAAAAGCACCAGCTTTACTTGGCGGTAACTGATGCTTTAAGTATGACACGGGTCGGCGCCCATATCATCAAGTTCTTTTCAATTAAGGTAAATATAACACTTTGGCTGCTATAAGTCAAGGGATTATTTATCATAAATCATTTAAATCAAAGGACTGCCGATGATACATCCGCCTCCCGGAGAGGAGACGCTTATGGATACAACTGGCAGCATATCCATATCTGATACGCCTGTACCGGTAAGGTTCAAGGTTTATAAACACCATTACGTTACATCGGATAACCTTATAATACCGCGACAGTTCATAGTCCTCGAATACAGTGACGGAACCATCAGATTCACAGATTTTCACAAATATGTGAGATCAACCCATTCAAAAGTACGCAGCATACAGGATGATGGCAACAGCAGATTTGCATTTGTCACACCTTTACTTAACTATGCATTTTTTGAACGCGGGATCAGGTCTCTTGACAAGCTCACAGTCGATATCGTAAAAGATTATCTCAATGCTTACGGCACCTGCACTCTTCCTGATGACGACGATGATACATCCCGCGCCAAAGCCACTGTCGAGAGAGCCGTATCATCTGTTCTGGACTTTCTACAGCTCCTGATAGAAGACAGAAAGACCAGGTGCAGCATCAGGGTGAAAGATCTGTACAGGACAGTCAAGAAGCGTGACAAGCATGGAAAGGTCATAGATACACAGGTTCCCGTCTTTGATGTGAAATATACAGGAAGCACCCATGCCATATTCAGGGATATGCCGGACAAGGCTTTTAGGCTTCTTTTCGACCATATCCTCCAGCATCACAAGGACATGCTCGGACTTGTGATACTCTCGGCATTCTGCGGTCTTCGTCCGTCTGAAGCCTGTAATGTACGCCGCACGGACAGTCCGTTAGGACCAGGAATTCTCATCGACTGTATCGAAACCGGCTATACCAAGTGTTTGACAGTCACAAAGATCCGTATCGATCTCAATCATGAATACAATCTCAGGAGCGATGCCGTCCCTGTCGGAAAGATCAAGAAAGAGCGTATGCAGGATATACCTGACATCTTCCGTGATGCTTTTATAAAGGCATATAATATCTACATCGAATACATGAACAACATACCATATGAGACCGATTATGGCCCGTTCACAGTCAATAGCAGACACATGGCGATGACATACAAGTCATATTATCAGCGTTTTCAGGACATCATAAAAGACGAAATGATACCGCTCTATCTATCCAGTGATGATCCTGAACTTGTCACATATGGGAAAATACTACTGGAGCATAACATATCACCACATATTTTCAGACACTGGTTCACGGTACAGCTCGTTCTTTCAGGCATTACCGATATCGGAACACTCATGCATTTCAGGGGAGACACTTCGCCTGACAGCTCGCTCACATACCTGAAAAACAAGGGAGAGCTTGAAAGAAAATATACAAAGATAAATGATGAGCTGTTCGACTATCATATGTGGGCAGCCGAAAGGGGGCATGGTGATGGAAAGCCTTAATAAGATCGTAACGGAGGCATTAAACGGCAGCAATCCATATAACAAATCAATGGACGATACCGTGCTCTTTCTTGAAAGCAACGGATGGTTTGGGATAAAGCCGGTAAAAGACGGTAATGCAGATGGCGGTTTTACCTTATCCGAAGATGATGCAGAACTGCTGAAGGATAATCTGTCATCATTTTTATCATCGGATTTCAGCGAAGATACTCTTTCAGGAGATCTGTCTGTACGTTTTCCCTCTACTGCCCGCTATCTTGAAGAATTTGCAAAGGCCGTAGAGCTTCCTGATGAATCGGTAATGTATATCACCGATTTTCTCCTGTACCATCTTGACAGGGAGATGATGTTCTATACAGATACTGATATGGAAAGCATTGTGAAAGCAGCAGCGGATGAACTCACAAAGGCATTCGGAGATGATCTCACTTTCTTTATCTCCTGGCTCAGGCAGAGAACGAAGACAAATTACAATCGTGATTATGTCATGGGAAACCGATACACTATGGATATCCAGAACGAAGCCTATGAAATGGATGAATATCTGGAACTGCTCTACTATCTGCTGAATGAGGACTATATCGAAGAAAACGACATGTATGCAAAAGCTGCTGATTCAACAGACTATACGGATACATGGCTTTATCTGTCGATCAACTTCATCTGCTCCCTGCGGCTGACCGATCTTGAACGGATATATCATCCCGATCTTCCATATCCACCGGATGAAGTATTGCGGAAAGTACGCAACGGAGAGTTTACGGACGACGACGCACAGAGTGTTCTGCGTTCCATCACACAGAGGCTATGCCTTTTACCTCTTACGGTAAACAAGACATCAGGACGGGGACATGACGAATATGTAAAATTTACAGTGCCGCACTCATGTGAGACACATTTCGGGATATTATTTGCCCTTGCAGAAGCCCACAGACAGATTGATGGCAACCCTGACGCTCCTATTATAAGAAAGATCTCGACATATGAACAGATAACCAGATACATGGGAGAGGATATCGGAAACCTGTTTCTTGAATCTGATTTCAGATCCAGATCCGCCACAAAATCATATCTTCAGTCCATATATATGCACGCTGATGAGATACTGCGGGAAGACGGGGACGTTGATGCCAATGCCGCAAGCGTGAAAGGATATATATTTGCTTCTCTCGCCCGTTCACACAAAGGAAGTTTCGGAGAGTTTGCAAATACGACAATGGAATATCTGAAAGATGCAAAATTCGATGGTCTTACACCCGACTTCGTTGCCTATGAGCTGTTGGAAAGAGGTGTATGTTCATTTGTCTCGTCGATGCTCCTTGAAATGATCGAGGGGAAAGATTATAAAACATTAAGCGTTGAAGAGCAGACGGAGGCCCACCATCTTCTGAATCTTTCCCCGAAAGAAACAGATGAGGTCGTCTCTCTTGTAGAAGAAGGCCGCCAGAGAGCCGTGCTGGCCGTCAGAGAGGCCTCAGGTTCCGACACCGATATACTTACAGCTCTGCACCGCATAGGCTCAGGACAGGCCTTCTCGAAAGAGGCAGAATCACTATGCCTTAAATCAGCAATAGGAAAGATCTGTCCGTACACTGACAGCAGGCAGTGCGTGGGGTGTCCGTATGAAATAAGCACAAAATCGACGTTTCTTCTCGTCATATCAGAAATAAAGCGCATACAGAAGCTGTATAATGCTGCCACATCACCGCTTGAAAAACAGAAATACGGTAGCATTGCAAAGGAAATACTTCTCCCGAAACTGGATGAGATGCTCACCTGCATAAAGGATCAGTATGGTGAAAAGACATATGAACAGTACGAAAATTATCTGAAGGAGGCGGTCGCATGAATGTTTCCACGGCAGAGGAGCTTTTCTCCTCATCACTTAACTTCATACTTCTTGATCAGACTTCAGTATCGGCTGCCAGGGAGCGTTTTGACGCGTTCAGGGATGCCGGTGTCATAAAAGAAGGCTCATCATTTGAGGATGATGTATGGTACACAACAGATGAGTATTCAAATGTCGGACTTCATTTCTCGTTTGACAGAGAAAAGTATGATGAATACTATGCCAAGGGACTGAATCTGTCCTTCGATGAATTCGTTTCAAGGGTTAAATCATATATTACAACGCTCTTCAGTAAGACAGCCCTTGTATCAATGGAAAATGTTATACTCGATCTCAGGCATATAACAGCCAACGATCCGGTGGCTATAGGCACAGAAGAGGCAGGCTATACACTCACACGACCTGCCCAGTGTTCAGACTTTTTCTCCATGCTTCCTGATACATCAGGTGATTTTACAAATGACATTATGGATATGCTCGATATCTGTTCGGAGACCAGGATTGCAAAGCAAAAAGGCCCGCGTTCACGATCTCTTGCAGCTTTCGATACATACGCTGTATTTAATGACATCATAAACGATTACTGGAGTCATGATCTCAATACCGAGGACAGACTGTTCTACCTGCCCCTTTATATCTGGTGGAACCTGACAGGATGTATACCTCTACGACCGAGGGAATTCCTTCTCACAACAAGGGACTGTCTCTCAACTGATGCGAAGGGAAAGCATTATATAACGCTTCGCAGGAACAGGCTTAAAGGCAGCAAGCGTGAAAAGTCCTATAAGATCAGCGCGGATTATTTTACTACTACTTTTCGTATACCGGACAAACTTTATGAAGAGATCAACGGATATCTGAAAGCAACGGATAAATATGACAGCACTGATATAGATACGCTTTTTGTCACTGATCCGCACTACAGAAAATGGAAGCAGGGCAAACACAGCAACAGCCGTTTTCTCACATATGTGAACATGGTCACGATACTCAGATATTTTTATTCAGAGGTTATTTGTGGAATATACGGATACCGCATCATTTCAGACGAGGAGACAAGACATCTGGAAGATAAGGAGATACAGAGGATACGTCTCGGAGATGCAAGGCATGTCGCACTTATCAATCTCATGCAGGAAGGCGGCACTCCGGCCACGGCAATGTTCCTTGCAGGGCATACCAATGAAGAAATGGCAGCCCATTATTACAGTAACCTTGAAACCATGATAGAATGTCAGACATACAGGGAATACAGGAAATACATAGGCAGCGATAAAAAGTATCAGATCTCTGTACAGGGTCTTCTTCCTCCCGCTGAAAAGCACGTTTCACTTGCAGATGGTGGCACATGCTATTCCAGTGCATATATGAGCGGCAGTATAACGGATTGCCGTAAAGCATGTGGCGAGAACGGTGAAATCGGTTACTGCCTTTCATGCCGGTTCTACAGAGGACCGTCAATCTCCTTCTTCGAGGGTGATGATATATACAGAAGAGATCTTAAAGACGACTGTACGGCTCTTGTAGAAGCCGTAGACAGAGTAAGGCACGACAAAGGTGCTGTTGAAGACATAGGAGAAGCAATGTTAAAAGTCCAGGAAAGTTCCACGTCTTACAGAAATTATCTCATGCAGAAAAAAATGTATGACAGGAAAAAGACACAGGAAAGTTAAGAGACAGGGACTTATGAGAGTCATGAAAGGAGCGGTATATGGCAAGGAAAAAGCAGATCGAGGATGACGTCCTTCTTGATCTTATAAAAAAATATTATAACGACGTGTGTCATGGAAACGGCTCTCTGCTGAGGTTTCCGCAGATTGCCCAGTATGTAAGTGATAACGGATTCACAGGATATTCCGTTACAACCCTTCGCAGAAATACGGCCGCAAGGAGTTATATCTCCTCTTTGAAGGGGAATATTGAAAAAGCATCGGTAAACATCACAACATATACCACGCTCGATGTGGATGCCTTTATCGACAACAACCAGTCCCGTGATGCAATGAGAAGATCGCTGACGGAACTGGATACCCATTACAGAAATATTTCTGAGTCAGCTATTACGATAAAGCAGGAAAACCGCAGACTCGTTGAAGAGCACGATAAAATGAGTTCCGAGCTGGATAAGATAAAAAAGGATAACGTTGAGCTCAGGCAGAAATATGTAGAACAAAAGACAGAGTTGACCGAACTCCGTAAAAAGAATAAGTACATGAAAAAGTTCATAGAAGATAATGTATATCCAGAGATGGCTAATGAGCTGTTAAAGGAAGACGGTGAGCTCAAAGGTACGGTGTCCACACATATTGATGCAGAAAAAGCCGAAGCCAGGGCCATAAGACCTGATACTGATATAGATACGTCTGATGATAGTACAGACACTTCTCAGACGGAAGATGAAACAGCAAACGATTCTTCAGGAATCGAAAGCAACGTAGTAAAGGGATTGTTCGATAAATTCGAGTGAGGGTAATATATGAAAGTGAAAGAATTCATTCCGGCATCATCGGTTCCAAAGATTACAAAATTCTGGAACTTTGAGAAAAATAAAGGAATCGATATAAATATGACATCAGCCCTTGCACAGAAACCACTCCTCTCCTGGAAATGTAAGAGATGTGGGTATGAGTGGAAAGCGTCGGTTTATAACCGTTATATCTCAAAGGGTGAGTGTCCCCGCTGCGAACAGAAAAAAGTCATATGGTCAGGACATAATGATGCAGTTACGCTTGTACCTGGCATTATGGATGAATGGGACAAAGAAAAGAATGACGTTGAAGACATCCACCTGGAGAATGAAGGCGTAGGCTCCAAGAAGATGGCATACTGGAAGTGTCCTGTCTGTCATCGTGAGTTTCGGATGGCGATTGGAAATAGAATTCGTAAGCAAAAGGACGGAACATATCTGTTCGTTTCCTGTACTCATAAAAGACAAGATATCCCTATGATATCAGAAGTAGAAAAACTTGTCGATTTCTGGGATTTCGACGAAAATAAAGGGATAGATATCAATACAACATCTGTCATGATGAAACGTCCTTCGGTTCATTGGAAATGTAAAAGATGTCATTTTAAATGGACTGCACCAGTATATAGCAGATACAAGGCAAAGGCAGAATGCCCATGCTGTGATCAGGGACATGGTGTATCACCAGGATACAATGACATATCTACCATACTGCCAGATGCACTTAACGAGTGGGACTTTGACGCTAATGCTTCGGAAGGGATAGATATAAAGAAAATCGGTGTTGGCTCCAAAACTGTCGTTAATTGGAAATGCCCCGTGTGCGGTCGCAAATTCCGTAAAGCAATGAGCAGACGTGTTGATAAGAAAAAAGACGGAACATATCGCTTTATGCCCTGTCAGCATAAGGATACCTCAAAGATAAAGCCGGAAGACAAGGAAAAGGTTTCTGAAGTGCCAAAGCTCATGAAATTCTGGGATAAAGAACATAATACAATGGATCCGGCAAAAACCCCATCCAATTCTAGCAAAAGGGTATACTGGAAATGTCCCGACTGTGGATACGAATGGGAAACAAGTGTAGCAGTGCGTCTTGATGCATCAGACCGATGCCCTCATTGCGGTGAAAAAAGAGACTATTCCGTAAAAAAAGGTGTCAATGATATTTTCACCATATTCCCACAGGCAAAAAAATATTATGATTTTGATAAGAATACCGGCCTGGATCCATACTCAGTTTCTTATAACTCCAAGATTCCACTGTTCGACTGGAAATGTCCCCACTGCGGATATGCGTGGCAAAGTACGTTTTTTGGCATGACCGGAGGCAAAACAAAGAAATCATTTGCAGGATGTCCCAACTGCGGAATAAATAAAGGTTCAACTGTAAAACAGAAAAAGAATAATAGTATCGCATCAGTATACGACATACCAGATTTACTCAGATTCTGGGATTTTGAAAAAAATGCCGGAATTGATCCACGTGTTATACAAGCCGGAAGCAGAGAAACTTTTTTCTGGAAATGTCCTGTTTGCGGACGTGAATGGGAGGCAACGGCTAAGAGTCGTCTTATTTCAAGGAACTGTCCATGCTGTGAAGTCGGCAATGTAATAGTAAAAGGAGTAAATGACGTCCTTACAGTAAAACCCGAATTTTCATCATTATTCGATTTTGATAACAATCCTGATATTGACATCTATTCCGAGGGTGTTCATTCTGCAAAGATTGTAAATTATAAGTGTAAAAAATGTGGTAACAGATGGCGGGGAACAATAGCAAGTCGTTTTCGTTATGGTAAAGACAAAAATGATCTTATCTTTATAGACTGTCAAAAGTGCAGCAGTGGTCATAGTCGTGATATACCGTACGCGGAGGAGTATCCCCAGCTAGTTGATATGTGTGATGAACAGGCCAGTGGCAGAACCATTTTTTCAATACGTACTTACGACGATTCATATATACCTATGACATGGATCTGCCCTACTTGTAAAAAAAGATACAAGACCTCGACTGCCCGCATCATAATAGCACTAAAAAAAGGTCGTACGGGTTGCCCATACTGTGCCCTCATCAGGGTAAAACCCGGAGAAAGTTTTGCTGATGTTTATCCTCAGTATCTTTCAATGTGGTATCCCGATAATGATAAAGAACCAGATAAGATATCTTACAATGCTGCATCCAGATTTTATTGGATCTGTCCCGATTGTGGCGGTAAATATAGCAGTACTATTCAGGATATTGTCTCTGGCAAGGCTGAATGTCCTTACTGTAATGACAGACAGGTGCTACCCGGATTCAACAGTCTTAAAGTCAGGTACCCTGATATCGCTTCTTGGTGGTCTGATGAAAATGACATATCTGCTGATGATGTTTTTCCTGACTCCGCAAAGTACGTTAAATGGGTTTGTCCTACCTGTCATGGTACTTATGGTGCTTCTATCAAAGACATGGTTTCGGGCGAAGCTGACTGTCCTTACTGCAATGACAGAAAGGTACTTCCGGGATTTAACAGCCTTAAAGTCAAATATCCTGAAATCGCTTCCTTGTGGTCTGATGAGAACGATATATCCACTGATGATGTGCTTTCCAGCTCACCAAGATACGTTCAATGGATATGTCCTACCTGTCATGGTAGCTATAGTGCTTCTATCAAAGACATGGTTTCGGGCGAAGCTGACTGTCCTTACTGCACCGGCAGACAGGTGCTTCCGGGATTTAATTCATTTAAGATCAAACATCCTGATCTTATGGATGAATGGTTGTATCTGAACAATTCCTTGCTGGCTGACCCTGATCAGATAAATGAGAATTATAATAAAAAAGTTTGGTGGGAGTGTTCTCAAGGGCATCATTATCCAATGTCTCCTGCCAAACGAATCATGTTCCAGAAACGTCATAGAGAGCCTTGCCCATTCTGTAAAGGACGGCGACTTAAGCTGAGGCATTATTATTGACCCTCATCATTATACGCGAAATAAAAAGAACGGCCATCCTGTTTAGGGATTGGTCGTTCTTTTTTCAGAATACTCTCAGAAAAATAATGTACGTTTTTCGTACATTATCCATGTAGCTATAAAAGTAGTTTACACGAACAATAATGTACGTTTTTAAGAAAACAACAGCTTTTTTGAAAAGTAGTTTACACGACTTATTTTGTACGTTTTTGTACTTTTCTCAAAAAAATTTTTTTCTGTTACATTAAAAATCTTACTGAGGCGTTGACGTTCATCTCTTCTGTGCCTTCGAATTCTGGGATTGAGAGATGGAGGACACGGTCACGGATCTCCTGCGTACGGCCCTGGTTCCAGAACTGGGTGCCAATGTAGCCACAGGTACGACGGGCTACGCTCATCTTGTTCTGGTCACGGTTGCCGCACTTCGGGCACTCCCATACCAGCTTGCCATTATCATCCTCTACGATACGGATCTCGCCGTCATATCCGCACACCTCGCAGTAGTCACTCTTGGTATTGAGCTCTGCATACATGATATTCTCATAAATGTACTTCATGATCGAAAGGACTGCTGGTACATTGGTCTGGAGATTCGGTACCTCGACATAGCTGATTGCTCCGCCTGGTGAGAGCTTCTGGAACTCGCTCTCGAACTTCAGCTTCTTGAACGCATCTATCTCCTCTGTCACATGGACATGATAGCTATTGGTGATATAGTTCTTGTCTGTCACATGAGGGATGATACCAAATCTCTTCTGCAGGCACTTTGCAAACTTATATGTAGTCGACTCCATCGGAGTGCCATAGAGTGAATAGCTGATCTTCTCTGCCTTTCTCCACTCGGCGCACTTGTCATTGAGATGCTGCATAACCTTCAGAGCGAATTCCTTGCCCTTAGGATCTGTATGGCTCACTCCCATCATCTCATATGTCATCTCTGAAATACCACAGTATCCGAGGCTGATCGTAGAATAATTGCCGAAGAGAAGCTTGTCGATCTTCTCACCCTTCTTCAGGCGGGCGAGGGCTCCATGCTGCCAGAGGATCGGAGCTACATCAGATGATGTGCCAAGCAGACGGTTGTGTCTGCACTGAAGTGCCCTGTGACAGAGCTCGAGTCTGTCATCGAATATCTTCCAGAACTCATCAAATCTGTCTGTTCCCTTTTCATTGGACTCCTTGACTGCTGAGCAGGCCACATCAACGAGGTTGATCGTCACGACACCCTGATTGAAACGGCCGTAATACTTGTGCTCGCCTTCTTTATAATCAAGTGCTCCGCTCTTATTGCCAGCATTGCAGAGGCCCTCTGCGTTGTCTTCATTATCAGGCGTGAGGAATGAACGGCAGCCCATGCAGGTATATACATCGCCCTTCAGCTCTCTCATGACCTTCGCCGAGATATAATCAGGAACCATCCTCTTGGCTGTGCATTCTGCCGCGAGCTTCGTCAGATCATAGTACGGTGTGCCTTCCTCGATATTATCCGCATCAAGCGTGTAGATGATCTTCGGGAATGCAGGTGTGACCCAGACTCCCTTTTCATTCTTGATACCCTGAATTCTCTGTCTGAATACCTCCTTCGCAAGACGGGCGAGGTCATCCCTTGTCTGTCCCTCCGGCACCTCATCGAGATAGATAAACATTGTGACAAACGGTGTCTGCCCATTTGTCGTCATGAGTGTCACCAGCTGATACTGGATAGTCTGGATACCTGACTCGATCTCCGACTGAAGCCTGTGGTCTACGATCTTCATGACCTTTTCTTCATCGAGATCATCGCCGACCTCTTTTCTCTCCTCGATGACCTGCTTCCTGATCTTCTGTCTGGAGACATCTACGAATGGTGCCAGATGTGCCAGTGAGAATGACTGGCCGCCGTACTGATTCGATGCGACCTGAGCCACGATCTGTGTCGTGATATTGCAGGCTGTATAGAAGCTCTTCGGCTTCTCGATCATGGTCTCCGAAATGACCGTGCCATTCTGAAGCATATCCTCAAGATTGATCAGATCGCAGTTGTGCTCTCTCTGTGCAAAATAATCGGCATCATGGAAATGAATGATTCCCTCTTTATGTGCCCTGACTATCTCTTCAGGAAGCAGTACACGGTTCGTGAGATCCTTTGATACCTCACCAGCCATATAGTCACGCTGTGTGGAATTGATGACCGGGTTCTTGTTGGAATTCTCCTGCTTTACCTCCTCATTGACCTGATCAATAAGGGCCAGGATTCCATTATCCGTGGTATTGGACTTACGGGAGAGCTCACGCTTGTATCTGTATCTGACGTACTTCTGCGCGACCTCATAGCATCTCATCTCCATGATGCCCTTCTCGACGAGATCCTGGATATCCTCGACATTGACGGCATGCGGCGACTGCGCCACCTGCTTCGAGATGCCATCGGCTACTGCCTGAACCTGTGCATGATTCAGCTGGTGGATTCCCTCCACCTCCTTATTTGCTGCCATGATCGCATTGATGATCTTCTGCTCGTCGAAGCGGACCTCACGCCCGTTACGCTTGATCACATTTGTCTTTACCACGATTGTGTCCATTAAATGTAAACTTCCTTCCCTCGCTCCTATGAGTTCTTCTATAACCCCGCCGGAACCTATTCTTTGTGGATTCATGCAACAACTAAGTGTAGTTGTGTTCTCACTGCAAAAACACTAGATGTTGTGTACGGGTTATATGATAATACATTCGTGATAATAATAAAAGGGGTAAATTGAAAAAAGTGTGGAAGTCGTAATTTTCTGAATATTATGTCAGATCTCAGGAGCCCTGCATTTCAACAAGCTCCCTTAATGCGCTCTTGTCTTCTCTCATCGCAAGCGACATTACAGCTACCCCTGCTGCCCCTGCCTCTGTGCAGGAAACGGCATTTGCCGTATTAATCCCGCCAAGCGCAATGACCGGTATATCCGTGACTCCCGTTATTTCTCTGAGGAACTCCGTCCCCTTCGGTTTCCTTCCTCTCTTGCACTCCGTCTCAAAGATATGACTGGCCGCGATGAAATCCGCATCGGAGCGCACGGCATCGGAGAGCTCTATCATACTGTGGCAGGGCAGGCCATACCTTATCCCTTCCCGCTTCAGCTCCCTGAAGTCCGCCCCTGTCATGGCTTTCGCCTCTCTCCCCGAAAAAAAGGCCTCCAGTGGCCACTCTTCTCTCCTGTGAAATCTCATGAACAGCCGCAGAGCCTCATAATGATCATGCCAGATGATGAAAGTATCCTCTGCTGCAGTCTTTCTCAGCACCGCCTCATACAGATTGGTGTAATCAATGCCTGAGAGCAGTTTTTCACGAAGCACTATGGCTTGTGGATGGCAGGCTGCAATCCCGTCTATAGCATCAACATATGTATCTCTCCACGCCTTGTACGACATCTCTGCCATCTTCTGGTCAGGCAGAAGGTCGTGATTTGTAATACAGATGACTCTCATAAGACTAGATCCTTTTCGTTTTTTCTAATATATCATTTCTTATGAATTCTTACAACAAAAAACCACCCACCTCATAACAAGGTGAGTGGCGTCTCTTATTCTTTTAAAAAATTATCAGAACTTGCCAGCCTTTGCTGCTTCTTCTACAGAAACTGCTACTGCAACTGTTGCGCCAACCATAGGGTTGTTGCCCATTCCGATAAGTCCCATCATCTCTACGTGAGCAGGAACTGATGAAGATCCAGCGAACTGAGCATCTGAATGCATACGTCCCATAGTATCTGTCATACCATATGAAGCCGGACCTGCTGCCATATTATCAGGATGGAGTGTACGTCCTGTGCCGCCGCCTGATGCTACTGAGAAGTATGGCTTGCCAGCCTCAATACGCTCCTTCTTGTATGTACCTGCTACCGGATGCTGGAAACGTGTAGGGTTCGTTGAGTTACCAGTGATTGATACTCCAACGTTCTCATGCCACATGATGGCAACACCTTCCTGAACATCATCTGCGCCATAGCATCTTACCTTGGCGCGGTCGCCCTTGGAATATGGTGTCTCGCTTACGATATTGAGCTTGGCGTTCTTGTAGTCGTACTGAGTCTCTACGAATGTGAATCCGTTGATACGGCTGATGATCTGAGCTGCATCCTTGCCGAGTCCGTTTAAGATTACACGAAGAGGCTTTTTACGTACCTTATTGGCATTATTTGCGATACCGATGGCACCCTCTGCTGCTGCGAATGACTCATGTCCAGCAAGGAAACAGAAGCACTCTGTATCCTCCTCGAGGAGCATCTTGCCGAGATTACCATGTCCAAGACCTACCTTACGGTGGTCAGCAACTGATCCAGGAATACAGAATGACTGAAGTCCTTCTCCGATAGCTGCTGCTGCATCTGCTGCACGACGGCATCCCTTCTTGATGGCGATGGCTGCGCCAACTGTGTATGCCCACTTTGCATTCTCGAAGCAGATACCCTGGATTCCCTCTACCTGATGATATACATCAAGTCCGGCATCCTTAGTAACCTTCTCTGCTTCCTTTATATCCTTGATTCCGTATTTATTTAATGTGGCATTGATCTGATCGATCCTGGCCTCATAATTTTCGAATAAAGCCATTATAGTCTCCTTTCTTTATTCTAAAAATGATCACTCTTTACGTGGATCGATAAACTTCACTGCATCATCAATACGGCCATACTGACCCTTAGCCTTCTCCCAGGCTGTATTAGGATCATCACCCTTCTTAATGAAGTCGGTCATCTTACCGAGGTTGACATACTTGTATCCGATTACTTCGTCGTTCTCATCGAGTGCCATCTCTGTGACATAGCCCTCTGTCATCTCAAGGTAACGAACACCCTTTGCCTTGGTGCCGTACATTGTGCCGACCTGTGAACGAAGTCCCTTACCAAGGTCCTCAAGACCTGCGCCAACTGAAAGTCCGTTATCTGAAAATGCTGACTGTGAACGGCCATACACGATCTGAAGGAAGAGCTCTCTCATAGCTGTATTGATGGCATCACATACAAGGTCTGTATTCAGAGCCTCAAGAATTGTCTTGCCCTGAAGGATCTCTGCTGCCATTGCTGCTGAATGAGTCATTCCTGAACATCCTACTGTCTCGATAAGAGCTTCCTCAATAATGCCATTCTTGATATTCAGAGAAAGCTTGCAGCATCCCTGCTGAGGAGCACACCAGCCTACTCCATGAGTAAAGCCTGAGATATCCTCGATCTTCTTGGCATGGACCCACTTACCCTCTTCAGGGATTGGAGCCGGCTCATGCTTTGCGCCCTTAGCAACCGGGCACATGTTCTCCACTTCGGTTGTGTAAATCATTACGATCTCCTTCCACATACATACTTTTGAAGTCCGACTTATGTCAAAACCTCTTGTATTTTCTCACATAACTGCAAAAAAATAAAGAGGTTTCATAAAAGTTTTTGAATTTATTCAGTTGTTGCGACTCAGCCTACATATACATAGTCATTGGTGACAGGCTGCATTCCCTCGCCTTCGAGGTCGCCATACATATCGTCAAATGATCTGGTATCAGCTATCTCAAACTGCTCGTCACCTGTACCCTCTTCCTCGGTATGGGTGTACTTGGCCTCATGGTCGCCGATTCCGGTAGATACGCCGGCTGATACCTTTGTAGCTGCTATCTTTACAATGCCGTTTCTGAAACGCTTTGTCTCACGGGAGCTTACCACTATTCCAGCAAAAGGAAGGAAGATCCTGTATGCACACAGTATCTGTGTCAGCTGTGCCTCGCCTACATCGAGAGGATTGATCTTCTCATTATTGATGATCGGGCGAAGACGCGGGCAGGACAGGGAATACTCGACCCACGGATATTTTCTCTGGAGATAATATACATGAAGTCCCGTTGCAAGCGCATCCTTTCTGAAATCAGAGAGTCCAAGGAGTGCTGAGAAGCCAACTCCTCTCATGCCGCCCATGATTGCTCTTTCCTGTGCCTCGAATCTGTATGGGAAAATTCTCTTGTGGCCTAACAGATGCAGAGTCTCATATTTTTTCGCATCATATGTCTCCTGGAAAACTGTCACATAGTCGGCTCCGCATTCATGCCAGTACCTGTAATCCTTTATATTGGCTGGATAGACCTCAAGGCTTACATTCCTGAAATATTCCTTTGCAAGCTTGCAGGCCTCACCGATATACTCAATGGAGCTCTTCTTTTTGCTCTCACCGGTAAGGATCAGGATTTCTTCAATGCCTGTCTTTGCAATGACCTCCATCTCGTGACGGATCTCGTCCTTGTCGAGCTGCTTCCTGTGGATATCATTGTAGCAGTTGAACCCGCAGTAGATACAGTAGTTCTCGCAGTAGTTTGCGATATAAAGCGGTGTAAACATATACACCGTATTGCCGAACTGTCTGGCAGTCTCGTATCTCGCCCGCTCTGCCATCTCATTCAGATGTGGAAAAGCTGCCGGAGACAGAAGTGCCTTGAAATCCTCGACATCTATCCTTCTTTTCCTGAGCGCTCTTCGCACATCCATATCCGTGTACTTGTCATAATCATATGAATTCATCTGATCAAGCACGGTATTCCTGATAGTCGGATCGATCTGGTCCATACCCGGCATGAACTTCATACAGTCCGTTCTTGTGGACGGATCAGTCTCAAGCTCATGCTTTCTCTTAAGCGCAGCACCACTCAGCTGCTTGCCATCAACGTAAAATTGGTTTTTCATTTTGTATCCTTTGTATTTAGAGGGGTTAGGGGGTAGGGGTTAGGGGTTAGGGTTTATCAATTCCTATCCCCTATATCCTATATCCTATATCCTATATCCTATATCCTATTACCTTAAAAATCCAAGCAACGGATCACTCGACTCTGCACCACGCTCGAGCACACGTCCGGTACCGGCGAGGAATGCCTTACGGCCAGCGCTTATTGCCTCTGCAAAAGCACTTGCCATCAGAGGAATGTTCTCTGAGGTGGCGATGGCGGTGTTGCTCATTACGGCAGCAGCACCCATCTCCATTGCGGCAGCAGCCTCTGACGGCTTGCCGATTCCGGCATCTACAATGACCGGAAGATCAATCTCATCGATAAGGATCTGGATGAATTCCTTCGTAGAAAGACCTCTGTTCGAGCCAATCGGTGATGCAAGCGGCATAACGGCTGCAGCACCGGCATCGCGGAGTGCTCTGGCTGCATACAGATCAGGATACATATATGGAAGTACAGTGAATCCTTCTTTTGCAAGGATCTCTGTAGCCTTAATAGTCTCATTATTGTCAGGGAGCAGATACTTCGTATCTCCCATGATCTCGATTTTTACAAAATCACCGCATCCGAGCTCTCTGGCCAGATGTGCGATCCTGACAGCCTCCCCAGCATTCCTTGCACCAGAGGTGTTCGGAAGAAGAGTCACATTGTCAGGAATATACTCGAGGATATTCTCATGCTTCTGTGTATTTGTCCTGCGTACGCTCAGCGTAATGATCTGTGCATGAGCCTCATTCACGGCCGCCTTTATCAGGTCAACCGAATATTTTCCGGAGCCAAGAATGAATCTTGACGTAAATTCTTTTTCTCCCAGTTTAAATGTGTCAGACATACTTTTCCTTTCTAAGTACCTTCGGGCAGCCATTCGCAGGCAGTCATCTCAAGGCACGCTTTCGCTAATGCTTAGACGCTCCAGTTAACAGCCCCCACCCATGAACTGCACAATTTCAATCACATCGCTTTCTTTCGGAACATAGCTTCCGTATTCACTCTTCGGCAGGATCTTCTCATTGAGTTCCACCGCCACCATCTCTTTTGTAAGTCCTCTTTCCTTCAGAATCTCTTCGATACTCTTCCTGCATTGGTCATCTCCTTTTAGTGTATGAGCGGTGCGATTCGCACTCCGCTTCGCTTCGTGCTCATTCGCGCGTTCGCGCTATTGAAATGGAATATCGGCCGCCTATGCGTACGCAAGCGTCCGCCGGCACCGATATTCCATTTCAGCACCGCTCATTTATTACGCGTAAAAAAGAGCGCACGAAAGGACTCACACCCAAGGTGGTGTGCCCCTTCGTGCGCTCTCGTACACTCTGCGTAATATGTTAACTTTTCATGAGATGATAGTCAAGCATTTATCTCTGTACATTAAAAGCTTTCGGGCCCGGATAAACAGCTGCATCGCCAAGATTCTCTTCAATACGGAGAAGCTGATTGTACTTGGCCACACGCTCTGATCTGCTCGGAGCACCGGTCTTGATCTGCTTTGAATTCATGGCTACAGCGAGGTCTGCTATTGTAGTATCCTCAGTCTCACCAGATCTGTGTGAAACGATCGTAGCATAGCCATTGTCATGAGCAAGCTTTATGGCATCAAGAGTCTCAGATACAGAACCGATCTGGTTGAGCTTGATAAGGATTGCATTACCAGCACCGAGATCAATACCCTTCTGAAGTCTCTTCACATTGGTAACGAAGAGATCATCGCCGACGAGCTGGACCTTGTCGCCAAGCTCACTGGTGATCTTTGCCCAGCCTTCCCAGTCTTCCTCATCGAGAGGATCCTCGATAGAGATGATAGGATATTTGTCAACGAGCTCTGCCCAATGCCTGATGAGCTCATCAGTTGTGTAGTCCTTATTGGCCTTTGGAAGGTGATACTCACCTTTCTTCTTGCCCTTCCACTCAGAAGAAGCAACGTCCATAGCGATCTTGAAGTCAAGGCCTGGCTTGTAACCAGCCTTCTCAACAGCCTTTACGATGTACTGGATAGCCTCCTCATCGCTGTCAAGGTTCGGAGCGAAACCGCCCTCGTCACCTACTGCTGTAGCATGGCCATCAGCCTTGAGAAGAGCCTGCAGATTGTGGAAAACTTCTGCACACCATCTGAGTGCTTCCTTGAATGAAGGGGCGCCAACAGGCATGATCATGAACTCCTGAGCATCGATATTATTGGCTGCATGGGCACCGCCATTCAGAATATTCATCATTGGAACAGGAAGGTTATTACCCTGTGAACCGCCGAGGAACTTATAGAGAGGGATCTCAAGTGAAGTAGCTGCTGCACGTGCTGCGGCGATTGAGACAGCAAGGATTGCATTTGCGCCAAGCTTTGACTTGTTGTCTGTGCCATCAGCATCGAGCATGGCCTTGTCTACTGCGTATGTATCAGTAGCGTCGATTCCGAGAACTGCGTCTCTGATCTCCTCATTTACATGCCGAACAGCCTTCTGAACGCCCTTGCCCAGATAACGATCTCCTCCATCACGCATCTCGATAGCCTCGAACTGACCAGTTGATGCACCTGAAGGTGAAGCGCCACGGCCTACTGTACCGTCTGCAAGAGTAACCTCAGCCTCAACTGTAGGATTGCCTCTTGAATCAAGAATCTCTCTGCCTTTTACGTCTGTAATTTCCTGTAATTCCATGAAAAACCTCCTTTAAGAATTTTAATATAATCCGGATTTTTCGTTCCTCTATTAGTTTAGCAGATTGAATATCGTTTTTCAAGAGTTTTTGTTAGGAACGCCTTATTTTCGGTTAAGCCTGTTCTCAAGCTTGGCAATTCCCCTGACTTCACCAATGACCTGGTTCTGGTACTTTGATGATATGAGCCTGTAAAAGGACAGCAGCTCATTCTCATTAGATGTGTGTCCCTTGTCGACATTCGGGTTGTCGCTGCGCCCAAGCATGTAGTCGGCACTCACATCAAGCTGCCGGCATATAATGTCAAAGGTCACGAGATCCGGTGAATGCTGGCCCGTCAGATAACCACTCAGGGTATTCGGTGCAATGCCTATGCTCTGTGCAAACTTTTTCTTGCTCAGATCACGTTCGAGAAGCACCTGCTCGAGCCTGTCTGCGAAAGTACGCTCAATTCTCTTCGCCTCCTTCTCCTTCTTCTCCTCCATAGTCTCCTTCGAGTCTGTCTCCTTGAAAATACCCATTGCTGCTCCTTTCCTTCTTTCTTGAAAAAATGGTTACAGCAAAAGAATACTCATATATATTCGAGATATTCGAAATCTGCTATGTAGTAGAACTACAATTCTATTTTCTCGAATTTTAAATTTGTGCTTGACAAGGCCTCTATGTTGTTATATACTGTTACTTGCGTTTCGGAAGAAACGAATTACATATCGAGGTGTGGCTCAGTTTGGCTAGAGCACCTGGTTTGGGACCAGGGGGTCGCAGGTTCGAATCCTGTCACCTCGATTTACGCAGGTGTAGTTCAATGGTAGAACACCAGCCTTCCAAGCTGGATACGTGAGTTCGATTCTCATCACCTGCTTTTTAAATGTTTACATGCATTTATGTGTGTCTGTAGCTCAGTTGGATAGAGCAACGGCCTTCTAAGCCGTGGGTCGGGGGTTCGAATCCCTTCAGGCACATTACCAGGCAGCAGGTCCTGGGGTTCCCACGAGGGTGCCCTCGTAGGGAAAAGGAGACGCAGCGGAGTTCGCAGCGACGTGGTGGGTATAGCGCAGCTGGTTAGCGCGCCAGATTGTGGCTCTGGAGGCCAAGGGTTCGAATCCCTTTATCCACCCTTTACTATCATTTCTATATATCAGTTGGATTCGTTGGGCTATCGCCAAGCGGTAAGGCACAGGATTTTGATTCCTGCATTCGCCGGTTCGAATCCGGCTGGCCCAGTTACGGGGTTATGTATCTATCGCGGGGTACTAGCTCAGTTGGTAGAGCACTTGACTTTTAATCAAGTTGTCGCGGGTTCAAATCCCGCGTGCCTCAGTACATTCAGGAGTTGCGGATATATTTGTCCGCAGCTCTTTATTTTTCCCTTCTATTATAGTAGAATAAGAATAGATTCTGTTTATAAAAAGGAGGGAGCGCTATGTTTTCCCAGTTATTCGGACACTATCTCGTAGATAAGAGAATCATCACCCCGGATGAGTACAGGGCGACGATCGAGAACCAGCTGAAGGTAAGGGTAAAGCTGGGCACCATCGCCATCACAGAGGGGCTGCTCACCGAGGAGCAGGTAGATGATATCAACCGCCTGCAGATGCAGCAAGACAAGCGTTTCGGAGATATCGCAGTAGAAATGGGACTGCTCACTGATGATCAGATCGGTACCCTGCTTGCGAAGCAGGGGAATCCGTACATGCAGTTTGTAGAATCGATCACGCAGAGCGCAGGGCTGTCGGCCGGAGTCATCGAGAAGACTCTTGCTGTCTGCCAGAAGGAGAACGGCTTTACAGACCAGGATATGGAGGCTCTGAAGAATGATGATATCGGTGCTCTGATCCCTGTATTTGCAAAGTCGGATAATCCTCTGGTCACGGCAATCGCCGGTCTCGTAATAAAGAACGTGAACCGTTTCATCACGAGAGATTACTATATCGGCCATATAAGTAAAGCAAAGTCGCTCTCCTACCACTGTCTGGCAGGCCAGAGGATCACAGGCCGAGGCACCTTCTATACAGCGCTTGCTGCATCTGCCGATGATGAGGCGTTCCAGCTGGTCGCAGGAAGGTTCTCAGGAGTGAAGGCCGCCAGAGGCAGTGCAGACAGCTTCGATGGAGTCTGCGAATTCATCAATGTAAATGACGGTCTTTTCGCTTCAGACCAGAGTGAGAATGCCGGCAGAGAATTCGAGCTGGAGCCTGTGGAAGCTTACCAGGACCAGAAGGTCACAGGCGACTTTTACATTCTCCCAATATATATAGAGGAGCAGCCAATAACCCTGGTCATCGCAGACCAGGATATCACTCCGGGGCAGACGAGGTTCGAGTTCGAATCAAATACCAAGCAGGTATATCAGCTGGCTGATGACAGCAGGGCCTCAGTCATGATAGTCGATGACTCGCACATGGCAAGGACTGTACTGAAGGATCTGCTCGAGAGGAATGGCTACTCGGTCATTGCAGAGGCTACTAATGGTCGGGAGGCAGTCGAAATCTTCCACGACAATTTCCCTGACCTCATCACCCTTGATATCACAATGCCAGAGATGGACGGAGTCGAATGTCTGAAGAGGATCCTCGATATCGATCCTGACCAGAAGGTCATCATGATCACGGCCGCAGGCCAGCAGTCAAAGGTCGTCGAGGCTCTTAAGCTCGGAGCAAAGCAGTTCATTACGAAGCCATTTGAGAAGGATTTAGTCCTGCGCAGCATCAGAGAGGTTCTTGATCAATGAAGAAATTATTCAGTGCACTGGCTTTTTTTCTATGTATATTATTTGTGACAGCCTCATGCGTTCCTGCAATGGCGGCAGAATCCCTTACCGTAGAGCAGGTGCAGCTGTCGCCTCCGGACATGGACTTCTATGTATATTCCGATGGTGTAGATATGTCCGGCATCACGAAGGATGATGTGTCGGCAACGGTCGGAAGCTACACCTTTGATGTGGATTCAGTGAAGGCACAGGATCGCGACACAGACGGTATTTTCTATGCCTTTCTTCTCGATATATCCGGCTCGATCCCGCAGTCATCACTCGACGCAGCTATAAGGTCCATATCCAGGATTGCAGATGGCATGGGCTCAGATGACAAGCTGGCTGTGATCACCTTCGGTGATAAGGTAAAGGTCATCTCAGACGGTTCGAGAAGGCCGGCTGACACGCTGAAGGCGCTGAAGGGCCTGAAGGCAAAGGATCAGACTACGAAGTTCTACACCGCAATGGACAAGCTGATCTCCGTATCAAAGAAGGCAAAGGGCATGCGTACCGTCGCCATCGTCGTATCAGACGGAGTCGATGACACTGATGCCGGCATGACCGAGCGCCAGCTGACCGACACCCTGAAGAACAGCGGTATCGCCGTGTATGCCATGCAGGTCGGTAAGGTGACGAAGAAGCAGACACAGCACCTGAAGAAATTCATCAAGATATCAGGCGGAGAGGTTTACCGTTTCAGTGAGGGCAATGCGACAAAGGTAGTGAATTCCCTTGTCGGTCATATCGATGATGTGGTCACCATCCATCTGCTCGGCGACAGCGACATGCAGGTAAATGACGGCGATGAGATCACTCTGATAGTAAAGGGCTTTGCGCCCGTCCGCTGGAAAATAGATAAAAAGAGCTGGAATACTGCCGCAAAAACCAATCCCGGTGTAGGAAAGGATGACAGCAAGACCGAGGAAGAGGCTTTTGCCTCGTCCGCTGAGAAGGCCGCCGCTGACGAGAGACTTGAAGCTGAACTGAAGCATCAGAGACGTCTTGTTATAATTGCAATCGCCGCCGTAATACTGGCAGCTGCCGTAGTCGTGATCATTCTGCTCCGTATCAGAAGCAGGAATATAAAGAAGTCTTACTACGAGATGAATGGCATAGATGAGGATACCATCGAGAATCTGAACAGGGAAATAAAGAAGAAAAGAAGGATGAAATAATAAATGCAGGCATTTCTTGAAATACTAAAGGCCGCTCTCTTCGGCATCGTCGAAGGGATCACCGAATGGCTTCCGATATCAAGCACAGGACACATGATCCTGCTCAACAGCACTCCACTGAAGCTGTCGGTTTCCGATGAGTTCTACAGCATGTTCGAAGTCGTCATACAGCTCGGAGCGATCATGGCAGTCGTCATCACGTTCTGGGATCAGCTGTGGCCATGGTATCTGAAAAAAGAAAAGATTCCCGGACGCATGGCTTCGAAGTCAGTGCCGGCCTGGAAAAAAGGCTCTATAGATATGTGGCTCAAGATTATTATCTGCTGCATACCAGCCGCTGTTGTCGGAGTGCTCTTCGATGATGAGATCGACAGGCTCTTCTATCACCCAATTCCTGTAGCACTCGCACTGATCATCGTCGGAATAGTTTTCATCATTGTAGAAAATACGATAGCGAAGAACAAAGCACCTGAAGCCTCATCCATTGCAGAGATGAGCTTCATGATGGTATGGTGGATTGGTGTGGCACAGACGATAGCCGCAATTTTCCCAGGAACCTCGAGATCCGGTGCCACTATCATCGGCGCTCTGATCGTAGGCGCGAGCCGCGAGGCTGCTGCTGAATTCACATTTTTCCTTGCAGTACCTGTGATGCTCGGCGCATCACTGCTCAAGGTAGCAAAATACATCCACGCGGGAGTCCATATGAGCGCCCTCGAAAGTGCCGACCTTGCAGTCGGCTGCATAGTAGCCTTTGTGGTCTCAATGATCGTCATCCGCTTCTTCATGAGCTATATCAGGAAGCATGATTTCAAGGTATTCGGCTGGTACCGTATCGCACTCGGTGCGCTCGTTATCGTCCTTGCTGCGTCAAAGGTGATCTCATAGGGTAATTCAAATGACTGTTTCACTATGCATGATAGTAAAGAATGAGGAGCATGTCCTTGCCAGATGCCTTGATTCGCTTAAGGATATCGTGGATGAGATTGTGATCGTTGATACCGGTTCTACCGATGCCACGAAGGAAATCGCCCATAGATATACTGACAAGGTATATGATTTCAAATGGGTGGATGATTTTTCCAAGGCGAGAAATTTTGCCTTCAGCAAATGCACCTGCGACTACATATACTCCGCCGATGCGGACGAATATATCGACGAGCAGAATCAGACGGCCTTCAGGAATCTGCTGTCCGTGCTCGATCCGGCTATAGAGATCGTACAGATGCACTATTATGAGCCCAGAATATCGAGCGTGCTGAATGCGAAATCAGAGCTGCGTCCGAAGCTGTACAAGAGACTGCGCACCTTCAGATGGGTAGATCCGGTGCATGAGACTGTATCCACTGAGCCGCTCGTCTTCGATTCTGATATCGTGATCACTCACGACCCCGAGAAGCCTCATACCTCAAGGGACTTTGCTATTTTTGAAAAAGCATATCATGAGAACGGAGTACTATCGACGAATCTGTATTCCATGTATGCAAGAGAGCTGTATAGAAATGCTTCTGAGGACGAGCTGAGACGGGGCGCTGATATATTTAAAGAAGTGATAAGCACCGGAACCCTCGATGAAAAGCTTCTCGTAAAGCTGCTGTGTGTGCTGGCGCTGGATGCAAGAAAGGAAAACAATGCCCCTGCAATGCTTAAATACACGTCAAGGCTTCTGGCTGTTGATGAGCCATGCTCTGAGGCCTGCTACGAGCTGGGTCAGTATTTCTATGATGCGGGTGACTACATCGAGGCCTCTCTGTGGTACTACAATGCCACTGAGCAGCAGCCCGCACTTGATATCCACGCAGGTACTGACCTCGCCTACCGTGCCCTGGGCATGACCTATGCACATCTCTCAGAACAGACTGACGGGCAGGAGAGCGACCGGTACCGTGATCTCGCAGAAGAGTATGAGAAGAAGGCGGATGAATTTGAGTTACCTGAGGAATGATCAGTAACTGCGTGATGCATTCGCAGACGCTACGCGGATACTATCAACTAATACGCGTAAAAAAAGGAATCCCGCGAGGGGATTCCTAAAAAGAGGGGGAGTATGAAAAACGAAAACAATTTTCATCGAAAGGCTTTGTTCCTTTCGACAGTTATAAGTATATCAAGAGAATGTGAAAAGAATGTGTTCACCGTATGAAAAGTTTATTAAATATCACATCTCAGCCTGCTATCGCATGATACAGGAGTGATGCACATTCTCTCGTGGCATAGGTTGCCTCATTCCACCAGTCGATCGGTGCGGTATAGCCGGTTGCTTCTGCACCATTCTGTTCTGCTATCCTATCAGCACGATAAATATGGTATCTCTGAGTCACGATCACAAGGCTTGTAGAATCGTATCCATGCTCCGATAAAGTCTGCATTGAATTCACAATATTCTCTTCTGTATTTGTGGCCTCAGCCTCCATCAGAATCCTGCTCTCATCGATCACCGGGACATTCCCACTATTCTCCGAAAGAACCTTATCATAGTCGACTCCGTGAATCTCACAGGCCGCTCTGAAGTATGCACTGTCCTCATTCGCCTTATCCTGTTGTGTCAGGTACTGCTGCATGCAATAGGCCTCAGTGATGTTTTCACCGGCACCTCTGCCACCTGTCACAACGGCCACATCTTCTTCACCCTCGTCACTGATCAGGGCAACTCTGGCAGCCTCTATGCGCTCACGCAGCATCCTTGTCGGTCTCTCTCCTCTGACTCCGCATCCCAGAACAACAATGCTACTGTCACTCAGAGTGCTCCTGCTGTTCTCGTATGTGAGTGCTGTATACATCCTCACAAATCCCTGGGCATAGAAAGCTATGATAAGTGCAAATATGATAGTCCATATAATCGCGCCTGCATGGCTTTCCCTGTCACCGTCATACCCTATCGATCTGTCAGCCGTGAACTTGCCGAGTCCTCCACGTTCGATGAGCACGGTATTCCTGCCCATATCATGATTGAACTGGTGATGCAGCTTTCCTCTGGTACCGCCAGCCTGGGAACGGTCATAGCTTCTCTTGGCAGCCCCAGCCGAAGCCTTTATAAACTGCTGGATTGAGAAAACCAGCACCAGGGCTGCCACCACAAGTCCTATGATATTTCCTATATCAAGGATTCCGTACAGTATGAGCGGCGGCAGATAAAGCACAAGTAATATTGCTGTAATTATGATTCCAATAATTCCGGCAACTCTATGTCTCATTTTGTCTCCTGATAAGTCGGGAGTTATGAGTTATGAGTTATGAGTTATGAGTATGATAACTTTTAACTTTAAACTTCTAACTATAAACTTCTAACTTCTAACTATAAACTTCTAACTTCTAACTTCTGACTTTAAATTATAAACTTAGAAAGTGAACTTATCCTCAAAATACGCATCCAGCTCGTCGATGGCGATTCGCTCCTGCTCCATAGTATCACGGTCACGGACTGTCACCTTGTGATCCTCCTCTGAATCGAAATCGTAGGTCACGCAGTATGGAGTTCCGATCTCGTCCTGACGGCGGTATCTCTTTCCGATATTTCCTCTGTCATCATACTCGCAGTTGTACTTCTTTGACAGCTGTGCCCAGAGCTTCTGTGTCGGTTCAGCCAGCTTCTTGGAAAGTGGAAGAACACCGACCTTTACTGGTGCAAGTGCCGGATGGAAATGAAGCACTGTACGCATGTCAGGCTTCTCCTCAGTTCCGATATTTTCCTCATCATATGCCTCGCAGAGGAATGCAAGTACCACACGGTCTGCACCGAGTGATGGCTCGATGACATATGGCAGATACTTTTCGTTCTTTGCATCGTCGAAATATGTGAGATCCTGTCCTGATACTTCCTGATGACGGCCAAGGTCATAGTCTGTACGATCTGCGATTCCCCAGAGCTCACCCCAGCCAAACGGGAAGGTGTACTCGATATCGGTTGTACCCTTTGAATAGAATGCAAGCTCTGCAGGATCATGGTCTCTGAGACGTAAGTGCGAATCCTGTATCCCGAGAGAAAGAAGCCAGTCATGGCAGAACTTTCTCCAGTAATGGAACCACTCAAGGTCTGTTCCCGGCTCACAGAAGAACTCAAGCTCCATCTGCTCGAACTCTCTTGTACGGAAGGTGAAGTTACCAGGTGTGATCTCGTTTCTGAATGACTTACCGATCTGACCTATTCCGAACGGAATCTTCTTTCTTGAAGTACGGGCTACATTTTTGAAATTGACAAATATACCCTGGGCTGTCTCAGGACGCAGATATACAGTATTCTTTGCATCCTCTGTGACTCCCTGGAAGGTCTTGAACATCAGGTTGAACTGTCTGATCGGTGTGAAATTGTGCTTGCCGCATGATGGGCATGGTACATTGTGCTCTTCGATCCAGTTCTCCATCTGCTCATTTGTCCAGCCGTCTACAGAGCTCTCGAGCTCTATGCCGTTCTCCTGAGCAAAATCTTCGATCAGCTTGTCTGCTCTGAATCTCTCGTGGCACTCTTTACAGTCCATCAGAGGATCTGAGAAGCCACCGAGATGTCCTGATGCTACCCAGGTCTGTGGATTCATGAGGATAGCGCAGTCAACACCTACATTGTACGGGCTCTCCTGAACGAACTTCTGCCACCAGGCCTTCTTTACATTGTTCTTCAGCTCTACACCGAGATTACCGTAATCCCAGGTATTTGCAAGGCCTCCGTAGATCTCTGAGCCCGGATATACGAATCCGCGGTTCTTTGCAAGCTGGACGATTGTGTCAAGACTTTTTTCCATGATAAAAAATTCCTCTCTGATTCTTTAATCTATACTTTAACGATATAACAAATATACTAATGAAGCCGGCGCATCGGTTGACGGCTTTTTTATCTCCGCCGTGCCCGGAGCCGTTATAGAAATGCCACTTCCCGAATAACCTGTTATTGTTCCCGGTACATTCACTGCTGTATATTCCTTTATCACAAGTATCTTTTTCGGTGATGACTTTGTCACCTTAGTTACGGCTATATCTGAAGTATCGTATCCTGCCTTTTTTGCGCCTGCCACTGTTCCGACGTAGAGTTCGTACCCTGTGAAGTCGGTGTAGGTCGCTGCATCCTTGTAGGAGGCACGCAGATAGATATGGTCATCATCGGTCGAGAAGCGGTCGAGCTTCACGTCCTCTGAGCCTTCCTTCTGATTGTATGCCTCAATCTGCTTCTGGGCGAATTCCTTTATCTCCTTTGCATTGTCGGTCGACGGCTGGACCTCTTCATAGATGATGGTCCCATTCTTTTCTACTGTGAGCATATTCTCGCTCGCTCTCGTCTCGAACGCGCCCCGCAGATATGCTATAAAGAAAATGATCACCACCACTATGGCGGCCAGCAGGATCAGCAGAAGCTTCCTGTTCCTTCTCTGCTTTCGCAGCTTCTCCCGACGTCGCTTCAGTCTTCTGAGTCTTAATTCTTCTTCCGTATAGTGTCTATCCATAGCCTTTTTATTATACGCCGTTTGCCATTTTTTTCAAGGTGAAAAAGGGGACAGGTCCCTTTTTCATCTTTTGGAATATTCTGACATCTCAGTCCAGAAACCTCTCAGAATGAAAGGTATGCCCGAAAAATACGGCTCTCATTCTTTTCGCTATATATTTGAGATCTGCAAGCACCTGTCCTTTTACCTCGAAGGAAAAAATCCTCGCCATAGGCAGGGAAAAAATAAGCTGCAGCGTATATAGCACCGTTGGTGTGAGTTCCATCGCTGTGCCTCTGATCTGCGAACGGCAGTCACTGTCATAGAAAAAGCAGTCGCCCACGCTGAAATAGTTCACCTCATTCACATCGAGATGCTTACCGCAGTGATGACAGCTGAACGAGTCAGTGTAAACACCATTGACCATCATGGTGCGAAGCTCGTACACGATGCGAACCATTTCCCGCTTCGGTTCATGCCTGATCAGTGCCTTCAGTGCCGCGTACAGCAGGTTCAGTCTCTCACTCTCATCGATTCCTTCTTTTCCAAAAAACTGTGCGATCTCAAGAAAATATGTACCCATGTAGGTATCATCGAGATCCGACAGGATCTCATCGAATCTCGCCTTCTGCCTGGCGCTTCGCAGAGTGTAGCTGTTCGTTCCGGCATAAAATTCGAATTCTCCGAAGAAAAAAGGATTCGTCGCCGCAAGCAGCGGACTCTTCGGCTTCGCACCGCCACGGACGAAGGCAGATGTTTTTCCGAGCTCTTTTGTGAGGATTTCGATACGCCTGTCAGTCTCGCCTATGGGCATCGATGAAATGACGAAGCCGTTTGCTTTGATGAAATGACTGTCGTCAGGCACTCTTTATTCCTCGTCTTCTTTCTTGAAACCGTAGTTGGCAAGAAGTACTTCACTGTCACGCCAGTTTTCTTTTACCTTGACAAAGAGCTTCAGATTCACCTTGCATCCGAGCAGACGCTCGATCTCATATCGGGCGTTGGTTCCGATCTTTTTGAGCATCGAGCCATGCTTTCCTATGATGATTCCCTTGTGCGAATCCTTCTCACAGATGATCGTCGCATCTATGTCACAGATATGCCTGTCAGGCCTGTCCTTCATAGACTCAACCATCACAGCGATTCCATGCGGCACCTCATCAGATAAGGCCTGCAGGGCCTTCTCACGGACCATCTCCGCAACTATTGCCTTCTCAGGCTGATCGGTGATAGTGTCAGGATCGAAGAAATATGGTCCCTCAGGCAGATAGTTGAATATTGTCTGCACGAGGTCATCGATTCCTTTTTTCCGAAGAGCCGATACCGGGATGATCTCCCTGAAATCAAGAAGATCCTTATATGCATCAATAGTCATCAGAATATTCTCATGCGGTATGGTATCTATCTTATTGATCACGAGAATGACAGGCGTCTTATTGCCCTTGAGACGTTCTGCGATGTACTCGTCTCCGCCGCCAACGAATTCGTCAGGCTCTATAAGCCAGAGGATCAGGTCAACACCTTTCATGGCAGCAGCCGTCACCTTCTGCATATACTCGCCAAGCTTGTTCTTTGCCTTGTGAATGCCCGGCGTATCAAGGAAGACGATCTGTCCCCTGTCATCCGTGAATACGGTTTCTATTCTGTTTCTCGTCGTCTGCGGCTTGTTGCTCGTGATCGCGATCTTCTGACCGATGATGCGGTTCATGAGCGTTGACTTGCCGACATTAGGACGACCAATTAATGTTACAAATCCACTTCTCATAATATCCTTTGACGGTCAGAGTGGCACATGCAGTTGCTCGAGACACGCTCTCGCTCTGTTCTCAACGCAACGGACGCATAGGCGGCTTGAAAAACAGCCGCCAAGCGCCGGCGTTTCGAAAGGTCTCTCACAACTCATGTGCCACTCTTCCCTCTTAGTACTTTATTCAAAAAGGTTTTCAGTTCTATCAAAGAGTTCTTCGTTTTCAGCTATGGCATCTTCAGATCCGACTACTGTAAGCACCGAATCCTTCAGTGCTGCCTCGACTGTATCTGCCAGATTCCTGATATCCTGCTGTGTAGCCGAGAGGACCTGGTCACGGGTCTTCTGGACTGCCTCATCTGATATTCCACCGATCACGGCTGAGAGTGCTCTCTGGCCTTCCATAGACGGTGTAAGCGGTGTATCAATATTGCTGATGGCTCCGATCACATACTTTGTCATGTCACGGTCTGACACATCGAAATTCCTGATATAGTCAGGTGTTGCGAGAAGGATGTCACGTGACTCCTTAAGATGCGGATCACGATATGTCATGAGTGTTGTATTGCCGCTTCTGGCGAAATTGGCCATGCAGCCATAGGCTCCTCCTTTGACACGGATATTGATCCAGAGATAGTCATAGCTCAATGCCACTTTCAGGATCTGCAGGGCTCCATTGTACTCGAATCCCTTGTCCCTGAAATTGCCGACTGTACTTACAAAGTTCACCTTGGATGCAGACTTGAAGCCTTCATTCTTCATATCTGTATCAAGATCAATCTCTGCTCCCGGCAGATCATTTACAGGATTAAGGACTTCCTTTGCCTTCTCCTGATACTGATCTATGATATCCATTACATTGTCACGGCCGGTCGTGCTTACGATCATCGTATTAAGTGACAGAGCAGTCTTTAATTCCTCTCTGAACTTCGATACGAATCCGTCTATCTTTTCATCAAAATGCTCTGCAAAATCCTGAATGAATCTTAAGTACCTGACTCCGCCGACTGCATCGGAAAGAGCCGCGGTTTTCTTTAAATGAGACAGTCCACGCATAGCAGCTGCCGAATGGCCTGCTGTCAGGAAGTGAGTCTCGATACTATTTTTCTCTTCCATGAGGACTTCACGGATCCTTTTCTTATCAGAGAAATCAGTCTTAAACAGCATCTGGTACAGAAGCTCCATTGCTGAGTCAGCCTCTTCATAGACGAACTTCGTCTTGATATCTGCAAAGAACCGATACCCTTCTGTCTTGCTGCCAGGAAGCGGCTCTATATCACCATTTCCAATGCCTGCTGCCCGTACATCAGCTGACAGGGAACCAAGATGGAGATTCACCTCTGTCGCGAAATCCTTATAACTGTACTTCTCTGTATCCAGAAGTCCGAGAAGCCTCATCCCGAATGCGAATGCAGGGGCATCGTCAAGTCCTATATTTCCAATGTCAAAGAGGATGTTCAGGTAATCTATTCCGTTCGTCTCAACATCGGTGAAGATAACCGGAACGCCCTCACGGATATATATCTTCTTGTTATGCGGTCTTGCCTTTTTCTCGAGATCATCACGTGAAAGTACCGGTATCTTTGCCAGATCTTCCTGTGAAGACGGTGTTCCCTGATACTCCTTCAGATGCCTGGTGTCTGCAACTATTTTTTCAATCTCTTCGTCGGAAAGCGAAGCCTTTTTCTCAGCCATCTGCTTCCTGAATGCTTCGTCCTCTTCCTTCTGCAGTCCTGCCTTTGGATAGCACTCCACCAGCGAACTGTGCGGATTGCCAAGCAGATACTTCTGTATCAGATCTTCGAAATAATTGCTGTCAATATCCTGCTTCAGCTCTGCATATATCGGAAGGACACTGAGCCTCTGGAAGGCTGCCCTGTGATCATAGAGCCATGAATCAAGGATGCCAAGTCCCCAGATGAGCCCCTTCGGATAACCGCCGAAGTCAGCCTCACGATACTTGAACTCATCTGAATTGATACCTGCGAGAAGCGACCTGTGGTCGAGACCATTTTTCGCCAGATCAGCAAGAGTTTTTTCTACTAATTCCTTAAACTGCTCCTTCTTCGACAGGTCGCTGCCCTTTACCGTTATAGAAAAATATGGCTGCTGTATGGTCTGCATCCCGCCATACACATCAGTTCCGATGCCTGCATCAAGTATTGCCTGTCTGAGTGGCGCACCCGGTGCTTCAAGAAGAGCATAGTCAAGGATATCAAAGGCTGCAACGAGCTTGGTATCAAGTGCATCACCGATCACGTAATTGAGAGACAGATATGTCTTGCCATCTTCGCTCTCGTCAGCTGATACAGGATAAGCAATTGACTCCTCATGCTGCTTATCAAAAGGAGCCTGCTGCTTTATCTCAGTCTTCGGGTCTATCGCATCATAGTGTGACAGATACTCCCGGTCGAGGTAATCAAGCTTCTGTGCCATGTCACAGTCGCCATAGATGTAGATGTATGAATTCGATGGATGATAATATCTCTGATGGAAGGCCTTGTACTCCTCATAGGTGAGCGTCGGGATATCCTTCGGATCTCCGCCGCTCTCCACGCCGTAGGTAGTATCAGGATAGAGTGAGTGCGTGATCTCCCTCTCAAGCACATCGTCCGGCGAGGAAAAAGCTCCCTTCATCTCATTGTACACGACACCATTGATCGTGAGCGGAGAATCCTTGTCCTCCATCTCATAGTGCCAGCCCTCCTGACGGAATATCTCCTCATGCTTGTATATGTTCGGATGAAAAACCGCATCCATATAAACATCGATCAGATTGTCGAAGTCCTTGTCATTCGTCGAGGCGACCGGATATACCGTCTTGTCAGGATAGGTCATCGCATTGAGAAAAGTATTCATCGAACCTTTGACGAGCTCGACAAAAGGGTCCTTTACCGGATACTTATCTGATCCACAGAGCACTGTATGCTCGATGATATGCGGGGTTCCCTTTGAATTGTCAGGTGTCGTGCGGAATCCTATGTAGAAGACCTTATTCACATCATCATTCTCTATCAGTGTGATCCAGGCACCGCTCTTCTTATGACGCAGAAGCCATCCCTTAGAATGAATATCAGTTAATTCCTGCTGTAAGATGAGTTCGTATTGTTCTGGTATTTTTTCCATGAAGTCCTTTCTCTGTAAGTTTAAAGTTATGAGTTTAAAGTTAAGAGTTTAAAGTTATGAGTTATAACAAAATTCTAACGTTAAACTCTTAACTCTTAACTCTCAACTCTCAACTTTTAAGTGTCACATCCAGCTGATTATACGGTATCGTGATGCCTTCCTTATCGAAGGTCAGCTTCACCCGTTCGTTTATCTCCCAGAGTACGCTCCAGTAGTCGTCCATCGGTACCCAGATCCTGAATCCGAGATTGACCGATGACTCTGCGAGCTCTCTCACGAAGACCTGGATGTCTGTATCCTTTACCCGCTTCTCTGTAGTCTGCGCGATATGATAGAGGATCTCCTTTGCCTTCTTCAGATCATCCTCATAGCTGATCCCGAATGTCAGATCGATCTGCCTGCGATCGGATGTCGTCACATTGGTAAGAGATGAATTCGCGAGAGTCCCGTTCGGGATCACGACTATCTTATTATCAATCGTGCGGAGGCGGGTGTAGAATATCGATATCTCTGCAACCGTTCCTTCGTTCTTGTGCGTGTCCTCGATGATATAATCACCGACCTTAAACGGCTTCAGCACGAGTATGAGTACTCCGCCTGCGAAGTTCGACAGAGAACCCTGCAGTGCAAGTCCGGCGGTCAGTCCGAGAGATGCCACAGCGGCTGCGACTGATGAGGTCTGAATCCCGAACAGATTTAAGATAATAAGGATGAGCACCACATAACAGGCGACATTCAGCACTCCGTCGGTGAACTGCGCTACCCCCTTATCGACATCTCTTTTCTCAAGGGCGGTACGTACCACCTTTCGAATGAACCTGATGACCTTCGCCCCAACGAACCAGACGATCAGGGCGATCACCACGCTCCAGAAAAAGTCCAGAGAGCCGGATAAGAATTTCTTAAGCCAGTCCGTCAGGACTCCGCTATTAATTGCCAGATACATTTTCTAAAATCTCTCCTGCGAAATACAGTGACCCGAATGCCACGATTCCAAGCGACCTGTTCTTCGTGGCAAGCTCCATCGCAAGCGTCAGCGCATCACTGAGGTTTCCAAAGGGCTCGGCCTGCGCACCTGCGTCCCGAACCATCCCTGCAAGTGCCCCGGCATCCAGGCTTCTCGGATTGTCAGCCTTCACACACAGATACATCTCTGCTATCGACCTCGTGCGCCCTATCATGTGGCGCACATCCTTATCCGCCATAGCCGCCATGAGAAAAACAAACTTCCGGCCGGGATAAGCCTTTTTTAATGTATCAGAAAGAGCCTTGACTCCCTGTGGGTTGTGGGAACCATCTACTATAAAAAGCGGATCATCACTTATCTTCTGAATTCGTGCCGGCCACTTCACGGAACGGATACCTTCCATGGCCTTCTCTGCATCACAATATGACTCAGAGAATTCAAGCGCTGCAAATGCAGCTGCCAGATTGTCGTACTGGAATTCTCCTAGGAGCGGCGGTCTCATAGACGGATCCCTGAGCTGTGCTTTCATAGAGGCCATTATGAGTGGTGCCGAAACCGAATCATGCACTGTCTTGTCATAGGCCTCATCACACTCATAGTAGCCATTTGTATAGCTCTCAAGGGTCCTTATTACCGTTGGCAGATTATGAGCAAATACCATCGGCATATTCTCTCTGATGATGCCGGCCTTTTCCCCGGCAATCTTCTCGAGCGTATCGCCAAGGATCGCTGTGTGGTCATATCCGATAGCCGTGATCACACCGACCACCGGAGTCTCGGATATGCCTCTCGTGGAATCAAGCCTCCCACCGAGACCGGTCTCCAGGACTACATAGTCACATTCCTGCTCCCTGAAGTACAGAAGTGCAATTGCCAGACATATATCAAAAAACGTCGGCTCATATCCTTCATCCATCTGAACTGAAAGCACCTGCTCTGCAAGTCTTGCGAAATCATCCTCACTGATGTACTCACGGTTCACCTGGATTCTCTCACGAATCGTGATCAGGTGCGGAGAGGTAAAGAGTCCGGTCTTATAGCCATTAGCTTCAAGAGCCGCAGCGATATACATAGCGACAGAGCCCTTGCCATTTGTTCCTGCAATATGGAAAATCTTCATCCCCTTATCAGGATTCCCAAGCCTGGGCAACAGACGCTCTGTCACCTCGCGACCGGATTTGTTGCCAAACCGCTTAATATTTTCTATTTTCTTTACAGTGTCGTTGTATGTGTTCATGCAAATCCTCATGTAGTCATTATCCGTTATAGTCCGTACCAGGCCTATACTGCCATAATAACCCCACCAGGACCCGCATACATCGATGCAACCCCGTCTGTATCCAGCACGAACACGTCCTTGAAGAGCCCTGTCCGCTTCACCTTTTCCTTGAGAGAGGAAGCCGTGTCCGGGGCGTTGCAGTGTGAAATCGCCACGACCTTGTCCTGTGGATGTGCCGTCACCTGCACCATACACTCGACCATCTTGTCAAGTGACCTTACCATTCCTCTTGCCTGGCTGAGCTGCTGTATCGAACCCTCAGGAGTCGAGCCCATTACAGGCTTTATCGAAAGCGTTGTTGCAAGCATTGCCTTTAGCGACCCCAGACGTCCTGCTTTTCTTAATGTATCAAGGGATTCAAGTACGAAAAATGTGTGCTCTTCTTTTATAAAAGCATCCACCTTTTTTATCACTTCATCAAATAACAGCCCTTCTTTCTCGGCTGCCTCTATATGCTGAGCAATGAGCGTCTGCCCGATCGACGCAGACTTCGAATCAAAGACATGTATATTCTTCTGCTCATCCTCTTCATCCTCATGATCCTCTTCGTAGAGGCTCTTCGCAAGGACTGCTGCATTGTATGAACCTGAAAGCTTTGCTGAAAGCGTGATTATATATACATTCTCTGCGTCAGCATCCTCAATCGCTGCGAGATACGCTGCCGGTGATGGACAGGCAGAATGTGGCGGCTCTTTGGAGTCCTTCATCTTCTTGAGAAAAATCCTCTGGTCAAAGGTCTCGTCATCGATCTGTTCCCAGCTTCCTACCTGAAGCGTCAGAGCCACATGTGCGAAATGTTCTTTATCTTCCTTCATATGCGGCGTGAACTCACCGCAACTGTCTATAATAATCTTATACATCTGTTGTCCTGTTTCTTTTCATTTGCCAGTCCAACTTATTATATATGATTTTGATGCAAAAAAAAAGATGAAAAAGGGACCTGTCCCCTTTTTCATCTCATGTTTTACTTGACTACCTTGACATTGACTGCCTGAGGTCCCTTGGCTCCTTCGGTCACATCGTACTCGACTGTGGCGCCCTCGGCTAAAGTCTTGAATCCTTCTCCGGCGATTCCTGAATAGTGAACGAATACGTCCTTTCCTTCGCCGTCAGAGATGAAACCATATCCCTTCTGGTTATTAAACCACTTGACTGTACCTCTCATTTCTTTGATCCTCCAAAAACCGATGCTTTAATTATTAAAACATCATAAACTTATAACATACTTATTGTAATCCACTTTTCGTTCGAAGTAAAGTACATTTTCAAAATTCTATGTTGTTTTTTGTCAGAAATCTCTCAAAAAAACTGTCCCAGGCTTCGTCAAGTGATCTGTCCGGCGAGAAAACCCTGTAGTTCGTACCCGTCACAATCGTCACTTTTCCGCCTCTGAAAGAAACTGTGGCAGTCAGTGAATTCACATCATCCTTTGTAAAAGTTGATCCACTTTTTTCGATAAGACGCTCAATGAGCAGTGAAGGCGCATGAAATACAAGCTTCATGTACGTCGGAGTCCTCTTGCCCTTTATTATCTCAAACAAAAATTTCCTCACGGAAGCATATCTTACAAATGTCTCCGTGGGGAAGTTGTCACTTTCTTTTTCTTCTTCGGTAAAAAAATCCGGCTGGAAAGTCCCGTCGATAGTATAGGTCACAAAAGTCCTGACCCTTGCCTCGCTGATTATGAAACCGTCAAACGTCTCACGTGTCAGGAGATGGGTCATTATGCTTTTTACACCTTTTATTTCGATACTGTTCATTCGTTTACTGCCAGCTTTGGCACTACATCGCTTGATCTCATTGTGATCTTCGGCGAACCCTTGCCCTCTATATAGTCCTTTGTGATAGTGACTTCACCTATATTCGGATCCTTCGGGATCTCATACATGATATCATTCATGAATTCCTCGATGATCGAGCGGAGGGCACGGGCACCAAGCTTTCTCTTCTGGGCCTCCTCGGCTATATAGTCGAGTGCTTCCGTCTCGAAATTGAGCTTCACCTCATCAAGAGATAAGAGCTTCTGGTACTGCTTGATAATAGCATTCTTTGGCTCTGTAAGTATCTTTACCAGCATCTCCTTGCTGAGTGGCTGAAGCGTGCAGATCACAGGCAGTCGGCCGATGAACTCAGGGATGAATCCGAACTTGCGGAGATCCTCAGATGTCACCTTGTCGAGGATATTCTCATCATCGTCGTACTCATCACCTAGATCTGAAACGAATCCGATGGAGCTTGACTTCTTGAGTCTCTCCTTTATCACATCGGTAAGTCTGGGGAAAGCACCGCCGCAGATAAACAGGATATTGCTTGTATCAACGATAGTCATTGGAACCATAGCATTTTTGCTTGATGCTCCGACAGGAACCTCGACCTCTGCTCCCTCAAGGAGCTTCAGCATTCCCTGCTGGACTGACTCACCATTGATATCACGGTTCGTAGCTGAATTCTTCTTTGCCAGCTTGTCTATCTCATCGATGAAAATAATGCCCTTCTCGGCCTTCTCCACATCATTGTCAGCTGCTGCAAGAAGCTTGCTCACGACAGACTCTATATCGTCACCTATGTAGCCGGCCTCTGTGAGAGACGTGGCATCAGTGATGGCAAGAGGCACATCGAGAAGCTTCGCAAGGGTCTTTACCATGTAGGTCTTTCCTGAGCCGGTAGGACCCAGCATCAGGATATTGCTCTTCTCGATCTCTACATCGTCGTCATTATCAAGGAGATTCTCACTCTCGACAACTCTCTTGTAATGATTGTAAACAGCGACAGACATGATCTTCTTCGCCTTATCCTGGCCCACTATGTACTCATCAAGCTTTGCCTTTATCTTGTGCGGAGGCGGGATGTTCTTGATGTCGAGTGCAGGTGCTTCCTTCTCCTCGCCGTCTTCATCCTTCTTCTTTTTTTTCTTCTTCAGCTTCTGATTCTCGGGAACACCCGGAGTAGTCGAAAGGAAGCTTGCTATGTCATTCAGGTTGAAGAGCGGAATGCCATTGTAGTTCGAATTGTTCGTAGAATGCGAATCATCCGGATCAAGCCCGGTAAAGCCGCCACCAGGGAAAAATGATCCCGGCGCGTAATTTCCCATCGTATCAAACGTCTTCTGCATGCAGTCATGGCAGATTGAGATGCCTCCCGGCATATGTATCATCTTCCCGGCTACATGCTCCGGCCGTCTGCACATATAGCAGATGTCCTCGTAGTCGCTGTCAGATTCTTTTTTATCTTCCCCGGACACATCTGTTATCTCGTCATCAGGTACTTCTCTGAAATCATTATTACTCATAGTATTATCAATTAAGAGATGTGAAGACGACACAGAAGTTGCGCGTTTGCAACTATCTGTGTCGGCTGAGCATCGACTTATCTGTCACTCCTCATCAGTAAGTGGGGACACAACGACATGATCGAGATGCCAGATGTCGTCCACATACTGCTGTATTGTACGGTCTGAGCTGAACTTTCCACAGCATGCGGTATTCATCATCGCCATATGTGTCCACTTCTGCTCATCCTGGTAGGTCTCGGAAATCTTAGCCTGTGCATCGGCATAGGATCTGAAATCCTTGAGGTTAAAGTAGGTATCAGCGTACTGGGTATCGTTCGTATTCAGAAGAGAATTGTAGATCGGTCTGAACAGCTCGGTATTGTCAGGGCTGTAGAAGCCACTCACGAGCTGCATCAGAACCTTTCTGATGTCCTGATCAGAGTTGAAGATATCCATAGGATTGTAATCTCTCTTCTGCTCATGCTCTATGACCTCATCAGCGCTCATACCGAAGATGAATGCGTTCTCCTTACCCATCTCATCTACCATCTCTACGGTAGCTCCGTCCATAGTACCGATGGTTACTGCACCATTCAGCATGAACTTCATATTTGAAGTACCGGAAGCCTCCTTCGATGCGGTAGAAATCTGCTCTGATACATCAGCAGCCGCGAAGATGAGCTCTGCATTGGATACCTTGTAATCCTCGATGAATACGACCTTTATTTTTCCATTGATACTCTTGTCATTATTGATGACAGCTGCAACGTTATTGATGAGCTTGATCGTAAGCTTGGCGATACGATAGCCTGCTGCTGCCTTCGCACCGAATATGTATGTCTTCGGATAGTAAGGAATCTCAGGATGCTCCTTGAGCTGGTTGTACTCATACATCACATGAAGAATATTTAAGAGCTGTCTCTTGTACTCATGGAGTCTCTTGACCTGGACATCGAAGATGGAGTTCGGATCTACATCGATTCCATTATGCTCCTTGATATACTTAGCCAGACGGACCTTGTTCTTGTACTTGATGGTGCGGAACTCCTGCTGTGCCTTTTCATCATCTACGAATACCTTGAGCTTGCTCATCTGTGAGAGATCTGTGATCCAGCCGTCGCCGATCTTGTCTGTAACCCATGATGCAAGAAGCGGATTGCCGTGGAGAAGGAACCTTCTCTGGGTGATACCGTTCGTCTTGTTATTGAACTTCTCAGGGTACATCTCGTAGAAGTCTTTCAGGGTCTCCTTCTTCAGGATCTCTGTATGAAGCTTTGCCACGCCGTTTACTGAATATGCAGCTGCGATAGCGAGATATGCCATTCTCACCTGGCCATTGTAGATGATAGACATGCGGTCTACCTTGCCCTGGTCGCCAGGATACTTCTCCTGAACCTGCAGACAGAAACGACGGTTGATCTCCTCTACGATATTGTAGATACGTGGAAGAAGTCTTGAGAAAATCTCGATTGGCCACTTCTCCAGCGCCTCGTTCATGATAGTGTGATTCGTATATGCCACGCAGTGAGTCGTGATATCCCACGCCTCATCCCAGCCTAAGCCCTCGACATCCATCAGGAGTCTCATAAGCTCTGCGACTGTAAGAGTCGGGTGCGTATCATTCATCTGGAAGACAACCTTCTTCGGGAGGTCATGGATATCATCATGATATTTCTTGAATCTCTGGATAGCTCTCTGAAGTGAAGCTGATACGAAGAAGTACTGCTGCTTCAGACGAAGCTCCTTTCCTGAGATATGATTATCATTCGGATAGAGGACCTCTACAAGTGATCTCGCAAGATTCTCATCCTCTACTGCCTTCTGATAATCTCCCTTGTCAAATGACTCAAGTGAAAATACCTGCTTCGGCTGCGCATCCCATATCATCAGGGAATTTACCACGTGATTATTGTAGCCGACGATTGGCATATCATACGGTACTGCGAGTACTGAATTGTAATTCTCCTGTATGAACTTGATATTGCCATCCGGGCCTACCTCTGAGCGGACATAGCCTCCGAACTTTACCTCGAAGGTGTACTCCTCTCTCTTCAGCTCGAACGGATAGCCTTCCTTGAGCCAGTCATCAGGGACCTCCTTCTGATAGCCATCCTCAATCTTCTGCTTGAACATACCGTATCTGTAGCGGATTCCGCATCCATATGCCGGATAGCCAAGAGTAGAAAGAGAATCAAGGAAACATGCTGCAAGCCTTCCAAGTCCTCCATTTCCGAGAGCCGGATCAGGCTCCTGATCCTCGATCGATACGATATCGACTCCGAGCTCATCAAGTGCCTGCTTGAACTCATCATATACACAGAGGTTGAGCATATTGTTTCCTAAAGCACGGCCCATCAGGAATTCCATCGACATGTAGTAAACGGTCTTCGGGTCTTCCTTTTCCATTGCCTTCTGGGTTGCGAGCCAGTCGTCAATGATCTCGTCCTTTACCACCAGGGAAACTGCCTGGAATATCTCCTTCTCTGTAGCTTCCTTAAACTCCTTACGATAAAGATGCCTGACATTTTTCTTTATCTCATCCTTGATAGTGTCCTTGTCCAGTTTCTCTAAATGGCTCATTGTGTCCTCCCTGCGTACTGGTCGTCTGCGTCTCCTTGACTTAGTTCTTTTTAACCGAAAGCGAAACCCTTTCTCCGTTGATGTTCCACTCCTTCTGATAACCTTCAGGTATATCTCCTTCCGTAATGCTGTCAGCTAAAATTTCACCACTTATGATATCACTATTCTTTTCAAAAATCTCTTTGATCCTGTCATTGCCTGAATAGCCCACAGAGATGCGGTCCATGACCTCGAATCCTGCTTCTTTTCTCATTGTCTGGATCTTGGAGATCAGTTCTCTGACAAATCCCTCTTCAATGAGTTCTGGTGTCAGGTTCGTATCCATGACTACTGTGACTGGGCCATTGCTGCTTGTCACATAGCCCGGCTCTGCCTCTTCAGTGATCAGAAGGTCATCCTTTGACAACTCAATACTGCTATCTATCTCAGGGAACTTCAGAACTCCGTTCTCATTAAGCTCTGCCATTGCCTTGTTGCCATCTAGCTCCTTCAGTGCTGCCTGAATCTTTCCGAGGAACTTGCCGTACTTAGGTCCGACTGTCTTCAGCTGAGGCTTGAAGGTGTATGTCGTAAGGTCTGATACGTCATCTCTGAACTCTACCTTCTTCACATTCAGCTCGTCTGCGATGATATCTGTATAGAACTTGTCGAGCTTCTCATCAGCCTTGATAAACATCTGTGCAAGAGGCTGTCTGTTCTTGATATTGCTTGCATTACGGCAGGCACGTCCGGCTACTACTACCTTGAGCAGCTCACCCATCCTGTCCTCGAGGTCCTTGTCAATGTAAGCCTCATTAACCTCAGGGAACTTACACAGATGGATTGACTCAGGTGCTGATGCATCTACCTTTCTTACGATATTCTGATAGATCTCCTCTGTCATGAACGGGATCATCGGTGCTGCAGTCCTGGAGATCGTCACGAGACAGGTATAGAGTGTCTCGTAGGCATTTATCTTGTCCTGCTCCATGCCCTTTGCCCAGAATCTCTCACGGCAGCGGCGCACATACCAGTTCGAAAGCTCATCCACGAAGGATTCAAGTGCTCTTGCAGCCTCAGGGATCTTGTAGCTTCCGAGGTCATTATCCACTTCACCAACCGTGGTATTGAGTCTTGACAGAACCCATCTGTCCATTACAGGCAGCTTGTCATAGTCAAGCGTGTACTTCGTCGGGTCGAAATTATCGATATTTGCATACAGCACATAGAATGCGTATGTATTCCAGAGTGTAGATAAGAACTTCTTCTGACCGTCCTTTACTGCGTCCTCGTGGAACTTGTTCGGGAGCCATGGTGCGGAATTAATATAGAAATACCATCTGATCGCATCTGCTCCGAACTTATCGAGAGCCTCGAAAGGATCTACTGCATTGCCCTTGCTCTTGCTCATCTTCTGGCCGTTCTTGTCCTGTACATGGCCAAGCACGATGACGTTCTTGTATGGCGCACAGTGGAAAAGAAGTGTTGACTCTGCCATCAGTGAATAGAACCATCCACGGGTCTGGTCCACTGCCTCTGAAATGAACTCTGCCGGGAACTGCTCCTTGAAGGTCTCCTGATTCTCGAATGGATAATGATGCTGTGCAAATGGCATTGCGCCTGAATCGAACCAGCAGTCAAGTACCTCCGGAATGCGGTGCATTGTCTTACCACACTTCGGGCACTTCATCGTCACCTTATCGATATATGGTCTGTGAAGCTCGACCTTTGCATCATCAGGATTGCCGCTTCTTTCAGCAAGCTCTGCCCTGCTTCCGATAGCCTCCTGATATCCGCAGTCCTCGCACTCCCAGATATTCATCGGGGTGCCCCAGTATCTGTTTCTTGAAACGCCCCAGTCCTGGACGTTCTCAAGCCAGTTTCCAAATCTGCCCTCTCCGATTGATGGCGGGATCCAGTTGACTGTCTTATTATTTGCGACAAGCTCGTCCCTGACCTCTGTCATCTTGATAAACCATGACTCACGGGCATAGTAGATAAGCGGTGTATCGCATCTCCAGCAGTGTGGATAGTCATGCTCGAACTTCGGGGCATCGAAAAGGAGTCCTCTCTTGTCGAGATCCTTCAGAACCTCCGGGTCTGCATTCTTTACGAAGAGTCCTGCGAACGGGGTCTCCCCGGTCATATTTCCCTTGTCATCCACGAACTGGACAAACGGCAGATCATACTCCTTGCCGACCTTGCTGTCGTCCTCACCGAATGCAGGAGCAATATGTACAATTCCGGTACCGTCTGTCATAGTGACATAGCTGTCTGCAGTGATATAGAAGCCCTTCTTGTGCTGCTTGTCGGCTCTTGCCTTTGCGCAGTCATAGAGCGGCTCGTATTCCTTGTGCTCGAGATCGATTCCCTTGTATCTCTCAAGGATCTCGTATGCAGGCTTGTCATCCTCAGCGAATTTTCCTAATACAGTATCAAGAAGTGCCTCGGCCATATAATAGGTGTAGCCGTCTGCACATTTTACCTTCACATAGCTCTCATCCGGATTCACGCATAGTGCTACATTCGATGGAAGCGTCCACGGTGTAGTCGTCCATGCGAGGAAATATGCATCCTCACCGACCGCCTTGAAGCGGACGATTGCCGAGCGCTCCTTTACTGTCTTATATCCCTGTGCTACCTCCTGTGCTGAAAGAGGAGTTCCGCAGCGAGGACAGTATGGTACTACCTTGAAGCCCTTGTACAGGAGTCCCTTGTCCCAGATCTCCTTCAGAGCCCACCACTCGGACTCAATGAAATTATTATCGTAGGTGATGTACGGGTGCTTCATATCTGCCCAGAATCCTACCTGGTCAGAGAACTTTTCCCACATCCCCTTGTACTTCCAGACGCTTTCCTTACACTGCCTGACGAATGGCTCGATTCCGTACTTCTCGATCTGATCCTTGCCATCGAGGCCGAGCTTCTTCTCTACCTCGAGCTCTACCGGGAGTCCGTGTGTGTCCCAGCCGGCCTTTCTCGGTACATACTTACCCTTCATGGTCTGGTATCTCGGGATCATGTCCTTGATCACTCGTGTCAGTACATGTCCTATATGCGGCTTGCCGTTTGCCGTCGGTGGTCCGTCATAGAAGGTATAGGTCTCCCCCTTGCCTTTATTATCTTCTTCTGACTTCTCGAAGATATTCTCATCTCTCCAGAATTCCTCGACCTGGTGCTCCCTGCCGACGAAATCCATGTCAGTATTTACGCTGTCGTAGATAGTTTTCATATACGCAGATCCTTTCATTTATTTTAGTTCATAGTTCGTAGTTCATAGTTCTTAGCTATTAACTCAGAACTCAGAACTACGAACTATTAAACCCTGAATGTTAATTCTATGTGCTTAAGGCTTCTTTGTCAAGGCTTCATCTCATTTATGGTAAAATGCAGCTCTCCGTCCCGGTCCACATCTATCGTCGCAAAGGTCGGTATCCTGTCCGGCTGGCGTGGAAGGGAAATGGATCCGGGATTGAGGATCGTCATTCCGTCTGCCTGCACAAGCTCTGGTATGTGCGTATGCCCGTATATTGCCACATCGCAGCCTTCCTTCTGTGCAGCCTCTATCAGATCATAGTCCGAATACTTCACATCATACATGTGTCCATGGGTCAGGAAAATCTTGTGCTTTCCGAGTGAAGTCACCTGATACAGCGGCGCATCGCTGCCCCAGTCGCAGTTCCCTCTCACATAGAAAAATGGTACGCCGCACTCTGCTCTGATCTCATCCTCATACCCCTGTGCATCTCCAAGGTGATAGATGATATCCGGCTGCGTCTGTATGATGGCACGGTCGAGATTTTCCTGCCTGCCATGTGAATCGCTTACTACAAGGACTAGTGTATCATTCATATAGGTCTCCTTCGTGAGGGATTAGGGGTCAGGGGTTAGGGACAGCCTATCCCCTATCCCCTATCCCCTATCCCCTATATCCTATATCCTCTTAACCAGCTCTTCCCTCATCGCTCTCATCGCCTGTCCCCTGTGAGATATAGCATTCTTTTCATCCGGAGACAGTACTGCAGTTGAGCAGTTCTGCGGCTCTACGAAAAATATAGGATCATAGCCAAATCCGTTCTCACCCTCCGCATGGTCTCCTATATAGCCCTCCATCACGCCTGTCTTCGTAAATGAATCTCCATCAGGCATGATGACTGCCATTGCACAGACGAATCTCGCCGTGCGCTTTTCTCTTGGGACACCCTGCATGCGCTCAAGTATTTTTGCATTCTTGATATCATATGAGGTATCTTCTCCAAGATATCTGGCAGAATAGATTCCAGGCTCACCATTTAATGCATCAACCACGAGTCCTGAATCATCTGCTATCACGATGCAGTCAGGTGCCAGATCATGGACTGCCTTCGCCTTTATCATCGCATTTTTTTCAAATGTCTTCCCGTTCTCATCTATATCAGGATCAAGTCCTGCTTCCTTCATCGAAATGATCTCGTCAGCCACGTCCTTCAGTATCTCATGACATTCACGAACCTTGTTTTTATTTCCTGTTGCAAAAATAATTCTGTTCATAAAACCTCCAACCAGTAATCACGCCTCTCACCTAATCCCTGTCCTCTGACTCCTGACCCCTTTTAAGATACTGCTCTATCGAATCCACGAGCGACTGTGCAGCCTTCTGCTGGTATGAATCTGAAATCAGCTTCTTATGCTCATCCGGATTCGTCAGGAATCCGATCTCTGCAAGCGCGCACGGCTCGGCTGAGGTACGTATCAGATACATCTCATCTCCGGCTATGGTTCCCTTGCTCGTACACTTCAGATCCTTCAGCAGGTTCTTAAGGATCAGGTCTGCAAATTTCTTTGACTCGCCGGTCCTGTCGCCAGCGCGGTAGAGGACGCTTGCGCCATTGATATATGAGATCCTGCCTGTCGACGTCGAATTGATATGAACTGACAGGAACAGATCCGGATCAAAGGTACGTGCAAATCTGCCACGTTCATTCAGGAAAACCTTCCTGTCAGTCAGTCTCGTATAGAAAAAGCCAACCTTCCCGACTCCGTCTATCTGCATAGCCGAAAGCTCATCACCATACTCAGTGAGTTCCGGCATCGCATCAGTACCGGTGATGGCCTTTATCTTTTTTGCAATCGCAAGGGTAATATACTTCTCATATACTCCCTCGCACTCTGCACCCTTGTCGCGGCCGCCATGACCGGCATCTATGACCACTATCTTGTCGAAATAATCCCTCGGCGCAGTGAAGTCAAAGAAGACTCTCTTCCCATCGGATGACTTCTTTATGAAAAACGGCTGGTCAGTGGTGATATTTATCGAGCCACCCTTGTGGGTGACATTGTAAGTCATGTCGCTTATATTTCTTCCATTTCCTGATACCGGATAGTCCGCGAAATACGAGGCATTGATGCCCGGTATGTGAATGATATATCCCTTATACTCATCCTTCGCCTCAATCGTAAAGTCCGATGCCTTGTGGCCTGTAGGGATATGCAGCTCGAGTTCATGCAGCCTGTCGTATGCAGAGGCATTCTTCTGCTGCTGTCTGATATATGCGATCAGCGATCCGCTCTTGTCCGGCACACGGGTGCGGGCAAGCATCGGCGTGCCCTGCATAAGGTAGATGATAAGGATACCTGAGACTGCGATCGCTGTCACTATCACCGTGATCAGGGCCATAACCCTTGTCTCAATCCTTGTCATCGAAATACCCCTTCGGCGGCCGTGGCCCCGGATACTGATAGTAGTACGTCTTCATCATGCCATTGTATATCTTCCTGTTCTTCACCGGCCTGCCCAGATACCTCGGTGCATCCTCCCACGCCGTGATCACATACATCGACCATCTGTCAAGCCCTCTGTATGCTTCAGCAAGCTTCCTGTACAGCTCCGGCAGCTCTTCCTTTTCTGAAATCCTCTCACCATACGGCGGATTCGTAACGATGAATCCGTACGGCTCCTTATTGGAGAAATCAGCCACATCCGCCCTTCTGAACGTGATCATCCGCTCCACTCCTGCGCGGCGGGCATTTTCTCTCGCCACAGTGATCATCTCCGGGTCCGTATCACTACCGTACAGATGAGTCGGCACTGACTTGTTCACTGCCTCAAGCAGCCACTTCTTTTCTTCCTTCCATATCTTACTGTCGATGAGATTCGTCCACCTCATCGAGGAAAAATCACGGTACAGTCCCGGTGCGATACCTGCTGCCATCTGAGCTGCTTCTATGAGAAAGGTTCCGCTGCCGCAGAACGGATCAGCAAGGATCCGCTCTGCCCGCCACGGAGTAAGCATCAGAAGAGCCGAGGCAAGTGTCTCTGATATCGGAGCCTTACCTGTCTTCTTCCTGTAACCTCTCTTATGCAGCGCCTCTCCCGATGTATCAAGAGTCACCGTCACCACATCCTTGTACAGAAAAAGCCTGACCGGATAATCAGCCCCATCTTCCGGGAAAAGGTCTATACCATACATCTGTGAGAGTCTCTTCACCATCGCCCTCTTCCCGACCCTCTGCAGATCAGTCGTTGAAAAAAGCGCACTCTTCACCGTAGTAGCCTTCGTCACCCAGAATCTCGCATTCCGCGGAAGGTACTTCTCCCACGGGAGTGATACTATCCCCTGAAAAAAGCTCTCGTAATCTCTTGCTGTAAATCTGCCCACGACCAGGAGCACTCTCTCAGCAGTCCTGAGGCACAGATTGGACAGTACCATGCCCTGCTCATCGGCCGAGTAACATACATGGCCATCCTCAACACTCGTAATCTCGTATCCCAGATCGTATATTTCTCTCTTAAGCACCGCCTCCAGGCCAAAGTGGCATGGCGCCATCAACTCGTACATATACACCTCTCTGAAAGATGAAAAAAGGGACGGGTCCCTTTTTCATCTGATGATAAAAAATGAACCCGTCCCTGCTCTGTCTGATCGTCATTCATAATCAATGATCACACGAACTCGTCGTAATTCTTCCCGACTACTGAATACGCGAATGAACTGCCGGAGCCGTCATAGCCGCCTATATTGAAGCTGGAAGCCAGATCATTATATCCTGCGCTGGCCTCCTTTGATTCCAAAGCCTTCTCCCTGCCTCTTGTGGCTGATGCGTATTTTACCGGGCTGGTCGGGTCTACCGCCTGTGACGGATCAATCTCTGATATCCGCTCGGTGTAAACATCACTGACGTCGCTCCTGTTCGATACATTATATGCATAATTCCTCGTACCTACAGAAGATACTGAGGAAGTCGAAACCCCGCCTACTCTTCCTACTGAAAGACTCATTGAACTATTTCCTCTTATAACTGTTCCTGCTATTCTTTCACAGCTGCTGAGGGAAACCCTCACGTGATTTCTATTCTATAATAAAATGCAGCTGATTTCAAGCACTTTTTACTGGATAAGCGGCGGAGTGTCCACTCCCTCGAACACCTCCTCGAGCATATACAGATACTCCTGATATGCCGGAAGATACGACAGATTCTTAAGCACATGCGCCACGCTCTTGTAATACCACGCCTGCTGCGCCTCATCCTTCATATTGAACTTGTCCCAGATATCTGAGCCGCTCTGGCGGAAATCCCTGACCGTCGCACGGAGATTACTCACCTTGTCTGCAAGCATTATCATCTGCGACTCTACCGGAGCATTCTTCACATGCTCGAGATTCTCTTCCTTCCTTATCTTCCAGGTATCGCCCTTAGGCTGGCCTGCCCGCTTGTCCTCTGACTCTGAAGCGACCAGATCAGTGATCCGCTCTCCGAATATCTGACAAAGATCATCGGCTGTGTATTGTGTATCCTCTATTACGTCATGAAGAGCTGCCGCTGCGATGACATCTGTATCATCTGTCATCTTTGCGACAAGCATCATAGTCTCTATAGGATGGACGATATACGGTACGTGATTGCCCTTCCTGTAGGCACCCTTATGCGCCATTGCCGCGAACCTGATAGCCCTTTCTACTGTCAGCTGTCCTTCCGAGCCATCCTCCTCGATGAATTCCGGAAACTCCCCGGTAATACCCGTCTCTATGAAATCATGGATACGGGTCATCTCCATCTCCGGTGTCGTGTACAGCTGCTCATAATGATCCTTCGGATCATCGAGATCAAAGTACCTGCAGTCATTATCCGGATAATTCCCGCTGCATAGCGGACAGTCCGTACATATAGCAAAGTCCGGTTCAAGGACTGTATTCGCTGCCCTGCAGTAATACCTGCCATCCTCATCTGCTATCAGGTGATGATCATACATCCTGTACGCGAGGGTCTGATTCTTCTCAAGTATCTGCTGCATAGCTTCTCCTTCTCCTGAAAATATCAGGCTGTCTTTCGGGCAGCGTATGTTGGAACCACGTGTACCAGTGCTCCAGCAATAGCTGCAACGATCACGGCTGCAAGAACAGCCTCGATCACGCCATTAAATCCGATGACTCCGAGGATCACTCCAAGAAGTGCATCCTGTGCCACATTTGTAGCCTTTGCATAGGCATCATGATAAAGTATATAGATCGATGGCATCACGATAAATGTATTCGTAAGTGCACCTGTAAGCCCGGCATATGCATATCCAAGCGCTCCCGAATCCTTTGTCAGCGAGAGTGCAAGAAGTGCTGCAAAGACTGCTGCCGCAATGACAACAGACAGTACCATTGCTGCCGTCCCGTTTTTCATCTGTCTCTGTAATAGCTGTGACAGACCGATAAAAGCTATCACACTGATAACAGCATCAAGGACTGTTACTTTCGCTTTAGCTGCATTTCCACCCGAAAGCTTCTTCACCAGAAGAAATACATAGTATGGGAACACTCCTACGAGTATCCTCGGTACGAAGCAGATAAAAGCGCTCTTGAATACTCCAGACACTCCGAACTGCGATGCTGCAAGCACCGGCGAGAATACAAATGCACTGACCGTCGCAGGTGTGACTGTGTTCTTGATGAAACTGGTCAGACCAAAGACAAATCCCAGAAACGATCCTTTCTTCGGTCCCAGAAAAATCGCACCCAGAATGACCGGGATGTGAATGATCGTGGCATTGATGACACCAAGCGGGATGTATCCGAGCGGAGTGAATGCCATGATGATAATGATTGCCGTAAACAGTGCTGTAAGCACCAGACTTAAGGTCTCTTTTTTCGTATTCATGAAAATAAAAGCCTTCCTTTCAAAAAATATACGCCTATTCTACATTTTTCTGTATATATTTGCAAGGGAAAACTGACTCATATCATGGACTCAAGCGGCCTGTCACTGTCAAAAAACCTCACATATCCCTCGAGGGATTCCGCCTTCGTAAGAAGGTGTCTTGCACCCTTCCAAACGTAGATACGTGCCTTGCCCTTGCCGTTCTTCGCTTCCTGGATCATATTCTCTCCGGCGGAATTGCCATCCATGGCTATAAGTATCGACGGGCGACGCTCGTATATCTCATAATTCACACTCTTGTAGATCCCCATTCCTTCGAGGTCAGGAGAGATGCGGATGTTAACTCCTGAATCCTTCAGAGCATTGCGCTCCTTCGATGTCAGAAGTGATGGCACAAATGCATAGATATCGAATGGATCCGCCATATCCCTATTGAAATCTACCAGCTGCTTTTCATAGCCACTCAGCTTGTGTCCGATCACGAAAAAGTATTCTGACGGGTCAAGCTTTTCCATTAGCGAATGAAGCTGCGCTATTCCCTCATCCGTCGTCCTGGTCGTCCTCTTTTCTGTATTGAAGCTTCCTCCGACGAGTATCACCGGTGTCCTGTCCCATGGCAGGTCGTCTATCTGGCTCTTGAGTTCTGTCACAGCGTCCAGATGGCGGTTCTTATTGATATAGAGGCCATCGATATGACGCTTTCCCATATGAGACAGGATTGTCTCTTCGATTGTATGGTCTCCTTTTATCTTCTCAAAGCGCTTCTGCTTACGTTCGAATCCTTCCACGCTATTGTCTATAATATACTGGTCTGTATGCTTCATAGACGCGACCTGATCAGGGTCAAGTCCAAGAAGGTACATAAGAGACAGCTGCTCGTCACGTGGCGAGGTACCATAGATGGCGGCTCCATCTGTTCCCTGGACACACATGATCCCCTCCTCGAGATACTGCTTCAGGGGATGGTTCTCAAGTGAATTCAGATTATTCAGTCGTACATTCGATGTGATCTGGAATTCAAGAACTATGTGTGAATCCCTGATTGCCTCCATCAGCTCACGTCCCTTCTGCGAGCTCAGCGAATAGGTGTAGAGTCCATGACCTATACGCATACGCGGCATTTTCTGACCAGATGCCAGCGAATCTCTTACACACTCTATGGAATGAGCTATATTTTCCTTCTGGCTGTCATTTTCGCCGGCATGGACCCTGATCACGAAGTCAGGATCATCGGCTGCTATTTTTGCAATCTCCCTGAAGACAGGCTTCAGGGAAATGATATCGTTTATCTCTTCACCGACGAAGTCCACACCTGCCACATATGGATCCAGTGCTGTTCCCTTAAGTGCTGCGATATTCTGGGACAGATAGTCATCAGGTGTCACAGCATCCTTTACTATCGTGAGTGGTATTCGGCGGATAGCTGCAAGAAAACGAAGCATCACACCTGTCTCCTTATAGATCTCAGGCATAACCTCATGGACTTCTTCAAGCATATGGATGGACTCGTATTTCTTCACAAGAGTAGTATCACTGATCTCAGCATATACTATTCCCTGCGACTGATATGTCCTTGCAATCCACAGCAGCAGATCCTGAAACAGAGAATTCTTATGATATCTCTTATCCTCTCTGTCCTTCATCATCTGGTAGACATAATGCCTGATATCATCGTCCGGAATCTGGCCTACGTTTACAAGACGAAAAGTATCATCTGCCTCTCTTCCTTTACAGAAGACATAGCGGTAGAGGTAAACTTTCTCGAGATTAGTAAAAACTGCCTGGCCATCCTTAAGGATTGATAGTGAGGCGCGGATCTTCGCGATATTCTCCTCGGCATTATCGAGATTGTGAAGGATCAGATCTGCAAAATTGATAAAGGTATTGTCATTTATCTTTCTCGCAAGATACTTGCCCTGCAGATCAGAATCCACGAACTGCTTCTCTACCCTGGCACGTCTCTGTGCCATCAGTGCTTCCTGCGCAGGAGTCAGCGCCAGCTCCAGCTTCCTCACATAGTAGAGAGGATATCTGATCTGATGGATGATTCCGAGAGCGATCAGAATATCACCCGACAGATTCGCATTCATATGGGTATGCAGATCTGAGCGGAACTTATAGTCCCTGGGAATATAATCCTTGAAAATCGTCCGCCATAGGTCCGTGCTGTAGTCCTTCGTCTGACTCATCAGAGTCTTCGAAATGGCAGGTATCCTCGCCTTCAGCTCCACCCGGCCGTTGGCATGGATATTCGCTACCTTCATATTGCCCATGCGGAAGACCCAGACATCCTCATTATTCCCGTCCACATAGCATGGCACCTTCCCCTTGATCACCAGGAGACCGTTCTCATCCTCGGACAGTGGCTCATCAATAAGCCGAGCGAGATTCCTGATGAGATTGCCGGTGTGGTGGTTCGGGGTCGACAGACAATAGTATAGGTCGTCCAGCTCCCAGTAGAGGGTAACGACGATGTCCTTTTCGTTATCCAGATAGAATCTGGTAAAGTATGTCATTTAGAATCCGTGTCCTCCCCCTGACGAGCTGCTCCCACCTCCTGAGAATCCGCCACCTGATGAGCCTCCACTCGATGACGAGCTCTGCCTGCGGGTCCTGTGCATCACGACATTCAGAAATACGGGATTCATATGTCCATAGAAAACTCCTGATCGAAACGATGTCTCTCCGATATCCGAAGGGATCGCCGGGGCAACACTTCTGTTCTTTCTCGAGGTCACCATGACGACAAACATGATAAAGAATCCGAAGAACAGTCCCAGAAGAATAGCAACTGCATATCTCATAGGACGGATAATGAAGCCGTTGCTCACAACCTGATCAATCTGTGCAAAGGCCTCACTCAGGCACCTGTAGTAATAGCCGTTCGATGCATACCGATAGACATTGTCCGTAACATCACGGGCATCGCCGCTCGTGTACTCGTTCCTGCACTTCCCGAAGCCGCCGGAGTACAGCTGCCTGTCGGACATATTGATGATGAAGGCAACACCATCGTCATACCCGAACCTATAATGATAGCAGGCATCCATCTCGGCATGCATATCGCCATAGGCCGACATGTAATCATTCTCAGTCACAATCAGATAGTTCCTGTCCTTCGAATAGCCTGACAACTGGTTCTGTAATTCCTGCTTCTCGGAATCCGTCAGCAGTCCAGCCCCGTCATAGATGTAGACGTTACCGCTGGCAGCGAAGACAGGAACTGTCTGAAAGAAAAGTATGATCACCATAGCAAGCAGGCAGACGGCACAGCAAACTCTGGCAAGCGTGAAGACACCCGGTTGGGCGGCTTGACGCATTGTAATCCTGGTGTCGTCTCCCTGCGGTGTTCTGTTAGTATTTTCCATTCAGATTCCCTCCAGTCTTGCTAAACTGCGGCACCGGATTCGTCGCAATCCTGTTGTAATCCCGTGCCATTATCAGCGCCACCACGATCATGATCGCGATGCATACGATAAGCAGCAGATACATGATCACATCTGAATGCGGGTCGAGGAAAATATCAGCACCCGACAGCACTATACCAACTGCTGACAGCACTGTAGAGAGCATAGGTCTCTGCGTCATCTGCCGATTCCCGGTATATCCGGCATCATCGAGATGATTCTCTTTCCGATAGATACTGTTGGCCTGTGCCATAGAAACAACCATCAGAATTATGGAAAGGATCAGCGTCACAACCGGCACTACCTTCATATCGATAGTACCGAAAACTGCAAAAAGAAGCAGCAGGATCACCGCACTGATAGCAGAAGCTATAAGCGACGACCTCACATATTTCCCGAAGTCAACAGGCAGGTCAGCGTGAGTCGCTCCGGTCTGTCCGTTCACGACGGTATAGGCCACCCGGTCATTCTTCCTCGTGGTAAGAAACCACAGAGGCAGATAAGCGCCCTCTGCATGATCCCTTTCGCTAATGTATGGGTCCAGCTCCCGCTCCATCTCAGCGGAATTCTCAGCCAGACTGTAGCCATCATTCTCACAGGCCTTCTGATCCATCCGTATTCTGATGGCATCAGCACATTTGCGCTTCGATGAGTCCTCATAGATCGACGGATCGACAGTCGAATTCTCCGCATAGAACCCGGCCATATAGTTCGGATTGAAGTCGCATATTTTCTCATAGAAAAAAGGATCTATCTGTCCGCTCACCGTATCATCAAGAGTCTCCGAGGCATCCTGCCCTACGCTTATCTCGCAGTCAAGATCGGTCTCCATGTCAGCTGTGTAATGATAGTCATACATGGCATCCGAATCGAATCTCTCGATCGGCACAGACACCCTGCCCTTCGCCTCGTAATTATAAATCCAGTATGGAGTGTAGAGACCGACAAACGACTGGAGCCCATCCGACGTCTTCAGATCATCCGGCAGGAAAGGAACTCCATCCACCATCCTCTGGTATCTGTCAATACAGTCCTGCTTCGACAGGGCAAAAGGAATTATTTTCTCCGGATACCCTTTTGCGGAAAAATGCTCCGCATTCGCTATTTCTGCTCCACAGTACGGACAGAAATTCATCCCGTCAAGAGATGGAGCTGCCACCTCCCCGCCACAATTCGGACAGGTGACTACCTCCCTGGTATAGTCGAATTCCTGTGAGCGATATTCATCAATGGGAAAAAAAACGCCACACGACTGACATTTCATCTGGTGACTCTTAACATCGTATATAAGCTGCCCGCCGCACGACGGGCATGGAAACAGATTCGCCATACGCTCTCTCCTTAAAACTCCGGCTTCGGTGTGCCACACTTAGGACAGAAATTGCCATCGGACCTCGTGCCGCACCTCGGGCAGAACCACTCGCCAGGCTTTGGTGCTTCAACGCTCTGCTGCTTGGGCTGACCATTGTCCTGATTCTGGAAGAACTGGTTCGCATTGATACCGCCGGCATTATTTGCCATATTAAGTCCTGCAAAGCCCATCATGGCTCCATTTGCATTGCCAGCAGCAGTACGCATCGCCTCAGCCTGAGCCTGCACGAGAGCAGCGCCGGCCATGCCCTGATTCTTGTACACGGCCTGTCTCTGGACATCCTGGAGCAGCTTCTGGTCCTCTTCCGGAATCGTAGCTGAAAGGATCTGGACTGAGGTAAGAGCCAGTCCATAATGCTGTCCCCATGACTCATCAAGCTCCTGCTTCATGGCATCACTGATAGCCCTCGTCTGACCCGGAAGAGCAGACGGGCGTATTCCTATGCCGCTCAGCTGCGCAAATGCAGGCTGCAGGGCCTGCACGAACTCAGCCCGGAGCTGGTCATTCATCTGATCCACAGTGAACTCATCAGCCACATTCCCTGCAATCGCAGTATAGAGAACCACAGGATCAGATACATGCATAGTATATGTGCCATTGCATCTGACAGTAGTATCGAAATCCAGACCGATATTCGCATCAACAATACGGAATGGTACAGGCTGCGGAGTCCCGAACTTACAGCCCAGGAGCTCCTTCATATTCACATAGTAGATACGCTGCTGTACCGGGTTCTGACCTCCGTATGAGAATCTCTCCCAGCCCTTCTTCACGACGTCCGAGAGGCTTCCTGAGAAGAATGACGGCGAGGTCCCATCATCCCAGGTATATGCGCCCGGCTCGGCAGCAACATCAAGAATCTGCCCCTGACTAACGAAGATCGCACACTGACCTTCATTTACAATGACCGTGGACCCCTTCGAAATATCATCGGCATCAGCCCTCTTATTCGATGATCTGCCGCTCACCATATGAGACGCGCGTCTGATAAGAACCTGCGCCGGCAGTGAGTCACAGGTATAGAACTCCTTCCACTGGTTCGCAAGCTCACCGGATACTGAGCCTGCAAATGCCTTTATAAAACCCATTAATTTCCTCCTTTTCCTGAAATATCAGGCCTTTGCTCCATAGTGCATCAGATCAGCCTTTGACAGAGCGACTCTGAGCGGATTGCCGACGATCATTGCGATAGCGATCTTGATAGCATCGAATGGCAGGAACGGAAGCACGCAGAGAGTAAGGCTCGTCATGAGATCACTTCCTGACTCTATCATGAACCATGCAGTACCGAGCGCATAGCATACGAGAACTCCGATAGCCAGACCAAGGGCCTGGATCACATACTTCAGAGCACCCTTCCTCTTCTCAGAAATGGTGATGAATGCTCCTGCGATAAGGATCAGAGGTATGCATCCGATCAGGTATCCGCCCGTAGGTCCGGCAAGCTTCCCGATGCCACCCTGCCATCCTGAGAACACAGGCATTCCTGCAGCTCCTAAGAGCAGGAAAATGGTAAATGCCACAGTGCCAAGCCTGGTCCCGATAGCAAACACACACAGCAGGGCTGCAAGCACCACTAGCGATACCGGAACCGGTCCGATAGGAACCGAAATCGGTGCGAGTATGCAGCATACCGCTGCCATCAGTGCAGTAAAAGTAATCTCTTTGATCTTCATGTAAACTCCTTTGCTGAATAATAAATATAAACTTCGTGTAAATTCTATTATTTTTCTGCATATGTGTCAATGTATGCTTTTCTTGTACTCCATGTACTTCTCTGTGATCTCAGACATCGTGATCGATTCACCGCGCGTCAGTTTGTATCCGTCACGGCCAATGCCGTTTATCTTTCGCACGAATTCAGAAATCTCGTATCTCAGTCCATCACCGCGGAATGGAGGGTCGTAATTTTCTATCTCCGATGCATCCTCGAAGTGTACTTCAAAATGCTTCATCAGCCACCACGGAGACGGAGCCAGAATGTATCCTTTCGTACCGGATACCACGAGCTGGCCTTCAGTCTTTACTGCGACTCCACACTTCGTCGTAGCGAGGGCATTGTCATATACAAAGTCGAGCTTGTTGTAGATATCTACACCATTCTCATCCCACAGGCTGTGGAAGGAAATAGATCTGTAGTCAGGCCCTAAGAGCTTTATAACCGGAAGCATGACAGACGGCCCGAATTCGAGAAAAGCACCGCCGTACTTAGCATCAGTCCTCTCGCGTGAATCAGAATTTGCCAGACGGGTGTAGTTGCTCTCGATATCCCGTATCTCGCCAATCCTGCCACTTTTCGCTACATTTATGAGCTCCTGGAAGCCGGGACTGTAAGCGGCTTTGACAGCCTCAAGAAGAACCAGATTATTTTTTTCAGAAAGAGAATACAGCTGCTCGGTCTCTCTTCTCGTAAAAGCAAGAGGCTTCTCCGAGATCACATGCACGCCATTCTCAAGAGCTCTCCTCGCATAGTCGAAATGAGTCTCATTCGGAGAAGCGATATATACGGCATCCACCTGCTTCAGTAGGTCATCATAGTCATCTACACAGATCAGTTCCTTGTGCTTTCCCTTGAAATCGCGCACTTCATTCCAGTCAGGATTGTATGCTGCCACTGGGACAGCTCCACTTACGTACTTGGCTTCTTCGAGAAACCTCGGGGCGATTCGGCCTGTCCCTACGATCCCTATCCGTACCGGCTGGAAGATAGAGTTCCTGATCTCAGTCGAAGAGATCTCCGGAGTGCGCGGCAGGTAAACCACCTCGCAATACTGCTTCAGATAGTCGAACGCACCTACCCAGTCGGATCCGACAGTGAAGATATCCACATCGTATCTCTGGATATCCTCTATCTTCTGGCCGACATGATCCTCTATAATGATCTGATCTGCGAACCCGGTCTCCCTCACATGCTGCACACGGGTCAGCACATCGTCGATCACATTTATCTTGCCTCTGGTCTCATCGAAGTGCTCACTCGTCACCCCGACGATCAGATAGTCACCAAGCTCTCGAGCGTGCTTTAATAGATTGTAATGGCCCTTGTGGAAGAGATCAAAGGTACCATAGGTAATTACTTTAGTCATCGCGTCTCACACCTTTTTGATAAGGACTTTCTTGCCAGCGAAAGCAAAGCCATACTCCAGTATATCAGTCACACCGGCCCCACGCAGGTCAGCGGCATAGTCCTTATCCTTTATCTGAGCGATAGCAGAATCAGCTGTGTCAGATAGATCTTTCTCGCCTGTATCAGGATCCATAACCTTGAATTCGATCACGATTCCCGGAAGATCCGTTTTCTTCGGGTACAGGCAGATGTCGTAACGACCCAGACCACTTTCTCTATTAGACTTAATAGAATAGCTGTCCTGTTCTCTCACCAGCAGTCCAAGCACAAATCCATGATAGAATCTCTCGGGAGTAGTCTCAGCAGAGGCAGTATTTCCTGTATCAAAAAAGCTGATTGTACTAAGAGCGATGCGGTTCATGTAACCATTCATCTGCTGGACATCTCCGCGGATCATCGCCTTTACGAACTGATCATTGTTCGATCCCGCCACAGCAAACCATCTGGTGATCAGGTCTTCAAACATCAGTGAGACTTCCATATTCGTAATGGAAAGCGCGTAATTGTACCTGCGGCTGTCAAACCATTTTCTCTCTACTTTCAGATAGCCTGCTGCCAGGAACAGACTCCAGATAGCCTCCGGCACATCTCCCATCTGTGAAAAGTTGACCTCCTCATTTACCACCGTCTCCACGCAGCCACCGTTCATCAGCTGCTCGAGCTGATTCTTGATATCGGAATCGGCATATCTCATCATATCTGAAATCATGCTATTGGAACTCGTGTTGACCCAGTATGTACCGAACTGCTTCTTGTCCAGGAAGTTGATGATCGACCACGGATTGTATATATCTCTTCTGTCTCCAAAAGTAAATCCGTCGTACCACTTCTTCACCATTTCCTTCTGATCAGACAGACCGTACTCATCAAGAGCCGCCCATACCTCATCCTCTGTAAAGCCGAACGCAGTCTCATACTCATTAGTAGTTGTCGTGATCACATCCGGATTGTTGAAATCAGAGAACATGGACTCCTGACTGATCCTCGTGATCCCAGTCATCAGAGCCCGCTCCATATATGGATTCGTCTTGAACGTCGCATTGAAAAAGCTGCGCATGAATCCGGACATCTGATCCCAGTAACCGCTCACATACGCCTCCTGCATAGGGGTGTCATATTCATCAAGGAAAATAAGAACCTTTTTCTTATAATTCGATTCAAGGTACTTGCATAGAAGATTTACAGAAATGCATACATCCGAATCCGGCGTTTCGGTAGTCAGATTCATGAATGTATATTCATCAGATTGTTTCTCATCCTCTGTCCACAGAGATCTATAGCTGTCAAATACCCGCTGCAGGACTCTGATAATGCTTCTTCTCGCTCCCTCAAAGGTAGACTCCTTCACATTCGCAAATGAGAGAAAAATAACCGGCCACGTCCCCTGCATCTGTCTGTACTTCTCATCTTTCCAGATTTCCATGCCCTCGAACAGATCAGACCTTCCCTCACACCTATTGGAAAAGAAACATTCCAGCATGCTCATATTTAGAGTCTTGCCGAATCTTCGCGGTCTGGTGATCAGAGTAACATCCCTGCCAGCTTCCCACCAGTCTTTTATGAAAGACGTCTTATCCACAAGGAAGTAATTATTCTCTTTTAGCTTGTCATATCCCTGACCGCCAATATTTATCGCACGCATACAAACCTCCGGCATTCGTTCTCACAGTCTGTCAGATTCAGCTCTATTGTATCATAGATTCTGATAAATTGCAGAAAAAAAGCCCGCCAGGAAACAATTCCTGACGGGCCTTTAAACTCTTACAGAGCGTTATAATCTCCATCCACTATTGCACTCGCACAGTCCGGACAGTCAGTGATGATCGCATCCACACCAAGCGTCGACAGCCACAGCAGCTCTTCAAGTGTCGGAATCCATTCTTCAAATAAAACAAAAATCTACATCAAATACCGTTCCGGAACATTCGTGATCAGATCCGTAACGCCTGACTCTCCATAAATGCGCTGATCTAGGGCTGTTTCATAAAGGCATTATATAGGTGTGCTCTGCAAGTAGTATACAGTTCCAGACTATCGTATATATGTAGTGAAGCAATAAGCTGTGGTTTT
>OMZG01000022.1 GCA_900315505.1 uncultured Lachnospiraceae bacterium | reverse complement strand
GACGCTATCGCGTCTGCTTCATTCGCGCTATCGCGCTATTGAAATAAGAAGTCGGTCGCCTTTGTGTGCGCAAGCGCCCACCGGCTCCGACTTCTTATTTCAGCACCGCTCAATTAATACGCGAAAAATAGAGACGGCTGTAAATTGCAGCCGCCTCTGAAAAAGGAAAGAAAAGATATATGTTGTTTACTCCACGTCGGCAAGGGCTTTTAAATCTTCCTCTCCGGTGCGGACCTTAACAACCTTGGATACGTTATATACGAAGATCTTGCCGTCACCGATATGTCCGGTGTAGAGCGTCTTCTTCGCTGCTTCGATCACGTTGTCGACAGGTACATTTCCGACTACTACTTCAACCTTTACCTTCGGCAGAAGTGTCGAATCAACTACAGCGCCACGGTACTTGGTAGTCGAGCCACGCTCGATTCCTGAACCCATGACCTGTGACATCGTCATTCCTGTAACGCCGACCTGATTCAGCGCTTTCTTCAGGGCATCGAACTTTGCCAGACGGCAGATGATAGTCACCTTGTGGATGCCGCTGTCGAGCTCTGCCGGAAGCGGAGCCTCCTGGTTGACCTTCACGGCCGCATTTATCTGGGCCTGTGAGGCCTTTGCATAATCATCCTCACCAAGGTCTGTATTTTCATTTGCGCTTACCTCCATATCTGTGACATCGGTAATTGCAAATCCTGAATATGCGCTTACAAGTCCATGCTCTGCATAGTCAAGTCCATCGATCTCAATCTCTTCAGAAACACGAAGTCCGATGGTCTTGTCAATGATCTTGAAGGCAATGAACATTACTACAAGGGCATATGCCTGAATGCAGATGAAGCCTAATACCTGAACTCCCAGCTGCTTGAAGCCGCCGCCATAGAAAAGCCCCTTTGCTATCCCGTCGTTTCCGGCTGAGAAGAGACCTACCGCAATAGTTCCCCAGACACCATTTACCATATGTACTGAGATAGCTCCTACAGGATCATCGATCTTTGCTACGTTATCAAAGAACTCTACTGAGAATACTACTATAATTCCGGATACAAGTCCGATGAAGAAGGCTCCAACAGGTGTAACACAGTCACAGCCTGCTGTAATAGCTACAAGTCCTGCAAGTGAAGCGTTGAATGTCATCGAAACATCCGGCTTGCCATAGCGGAACCATGTGAAGATCATTGCCACTACTGTTGCAACTGCTGCTGCAAGGTTCGTGTTCATGAATGCAAGTGATGCTACAAATGCATTGTCTCCTGAAGCCATTGCTGTTGTAGATCCGCCGTTGAAACCGAACCAGCAGAACCAGAGGATGAATACTCCGAGTGCCATTGCTGTAAGGTTATGTCCCGGGATAGCTCTTGCCTTGCCGTTCTTGTCATACTTACCGATACGAGGTCCAAGCATTGCTGCTCCGAGGCAGGCAATCGTTCCACCGACCATATGGACAAGTGCAGATCCTGCGAAATCATGGAAGCCAAGCTGTGCGAGCCAGCCTCCGCCCCAGCCCCAGTGTCCTGTTATAGGATAGATGAAAAGTGAAATGCAGGCTGAGTAGATGCAGTATGCCTTGAAGTTGGTTCTCTCTGCCATGGATCCGGAAACGATCGTAGCTGCTGTAGCGCAGAAGACAGTCTCGAATATTACATAGCACCATAAAGGCATTGTCTGAGGAACCACCGAATTCTTGGCTCCGTAAAGGGCTGCATGAGTGATGAATGGATCGAACTTACCGATGAACTTTCCTGTTCCTGCAAACATAAGTCCGAATCCGATGAACCAGTAGCATGGTGTCCCTATACAGAAGTCCATCAGGTTCTTCATCAGAATGTTTCCTGTGTTTTTGGCTCTGGTAAGGCCCGCCTCACACAGTGCAAATCCTGCCTGCATGAAGTAAACCAGTGCTGCGCAGATCAGCACCCAGATTACTGTTGTCATTTCAAAATGCATAATGTTTTCTCCTTTTCCAGCTTTTAATGAACAGTTCCTGTAACACGAAAAAAGACGCCTGACGCGGTTTCCCGCATCAGACGTCTTTGTCTGTGTTGCCATAAAGGATAAACTATTTTTCCTCGTTTGTCAAGAATAAAGGTATTATAAATTATTCACAAAAATTACACTGAATCTGACTAAAACTTCGTCAGATTTATTTTTTGCCATACAAGGTCCTGACCTCCGAGGTAATGAGCGAGCCTCCTTCCCTGCCCCACTCCCTTGTGAAATCATCAAAGGATGACAGCGGCTCCTCGCCTGTAACGATCGAGAGGACGGTCCTCTGCTCCAGGTCATGGAGCTTCCACCAGCGCTTCTTCATCGTCCCCGTCTCCACGAAATGCAGGCACGGCACCTCCTTTATCTTGTTATTTGAAAAGGTCCTGCAGGCCGTGATCCTCGAGGTGTATGCTGCCCAGTTGTAAAGATTATCATCCGGTTCCTTTCCGGAATCCTCATAGTCCCTGCATGCCTCATAATACGAGCCCTCAAGCAGGTCAAGCGAGGATGACTCCATCTTGCCGCCCAGGACTGCCGTGAGATCATTGTAGCAGATCGTAAGCGCATTCTTGAAATCCACATTTATCGACAGAGGTCTCGCCGTCGGATCAACATTATTGATGTAATAGTCCTCAAGCTCTCTCGTCTCGCTGTTGCCATAGGACATATCATCGAAGAGGACACTTACTATCTTCATCACGATTTCAGGATGCTTATATCCCTTCCGCACAACGACGAACCTGCCATTCGGATTCTGTGATGGAAAGCTCGTAAATCCGAGGTCATCGGTCCTGATCAGATATGGTGTCCAGCGGGCATCCTTGTCTGCCTGCACCGACTCGATCAGCGGATTGTTCGGAGCCCACCAGGGGCCGAAGAAGGCTCCGCACTTACCACTCACCACAAGATCTATCAGATTGGTTGAGTCCCTCATCAGGAAATCCCGGTCGAGGGTTCCCTCCTCATACATCTCATGAAGATATGACAGGCCCTTTTTCATCTCCGGCTGCACGGAGCCATATACCAGATTCCCGTCCTTCTCATACCACTGTCCCGGGTATGAATCGAAGGCTGCAAAGATAATATCCGTCTGATACTCCTGCGAATAGCCTGCATCCCCGGTGAGCTCCGGCGTCACGAGGAGTCCGGTGGTATCAGGTCGCTTCTTCCTGAAGGCCTTAATGATATCCCTGACATCATCTATCGTAGACGGGGCCTTAAGTCCCAGCTCATCCATCCAGTCCTGCCTCACCCAGAAGAGCGACGGGCCATTGTCTATATTCGTCTCAGGAAGTGCGTACAGCCTGTCATCAAAGGTCACCGGATCAAAGATCTCATCGCCATACGATTCATATATATCCTTTATCCTCTGCGAGGCGCACCTCTTATAGACCTCAGTCAGATCTTCGACACGGCCCTCGCTTACGAGTCTGCGAAGGGTGACCTCGCTGTCCACCAGACACACATCCGGCATATCACCTGAAGCAATGGATATAGAAACGCGGTCATTGTAATTATTATCGCTCAGCTCAAAGGCATCCTTATTCTGGGCATTGATCCTCTTCTTCACATACCTGGTGTAGGCATTATCCTCGTAGGTATCGCCCTCCGGCAAATTTGAATTATTCGCGCCTGAAAGCTTCCCTAAGGTATAGGTGACAGTCTCCGGGTACCGTCCGAATGGCGTGTTCTCTGCCTTTTCCATAAGGGCCGCCGTGTCACCTCCGCCTGCATCAGTCCCAGCTGTAAGCAGCGCATCTGATACGCAGAATATCGCAGCAAGGGCCACGATTACTGCTGATAATATTTTTTTCTTCATAAAAAAATTATACCGCAAACAAAAAAATAAAGCCACCCCGCGAGGGGTGACTCTATTCTGTGAATTAACCCTTGACAGCTCCTGTGAGTCCGTCGGTGTAATATTTCTGCATGAAGATGTAGAGTATCGCGATAGGAACCGAGATACATACTGCACCGGATGCAAATCTTGTGTACCACTGGTAGATATTTTCCTTCTGGAGCATATTCCAGAGTCCGATAGCTACAGTGTAGTACTGGGCATCAGTACCGATGATAACCTTACTGAAAATGAAGTCGCACCATGGCCCGATGAATGAGGTAAGTATTGTATATACTATAATAGGCTTCGAAAGAGGAATCGTGATCTTCGTGAAGATCTGCATATTGGTTGCCCCATCGAGCCTTGCGGCTTCATCAAGTTCCTTTGGGATGGTATCGAAGAATCCCTTACATACATAGAAATTCAGGATACCGGAGCCGCCCGCATATACTATCGTCAGTGCTACGAGCTTTAATGCTCCCTGTGTCAGGCCTACTCCCTTCAGGATGTAGTAGATAGCGATCATTGCCATGAAACCCGGGAACATTCCGAGGATCAGGCAGACATTGAGCATTGCCTTTCTGCCCTTGAACCTGAGACGGCTCATTACATACGCTATGCTGACTATGAAGAAGGTAGCGATGACACATGATATAAGTGCTACGACCAGGGTATTCATGAACCACTTAGGGAAATTGAATACCGCCGTATCTGTAAACAGGGTTGTATAGTTGCTTAATGTCCAGTGCTTCGGAAGGAATGTCGTTGTATATGAGCCCTTCTCAGCTCTGAATGATATCATGACTACCCAGAACAGTGGGAAAAGCCAGATTACCGACAGGACAATAAGGATCGCATGGACCAATATATTTCTTGCTTTTCTTGACATATTACTGGAACGCCTCCTCATTATCTAATACCTTTGACTTATTGAGCGCTATAAGCGAGAACGCAGCTGAGATTATAAATACGAGGATTGAAATAACTGCTCCGTAGTTATAATTCTTCTTGTCGATAGTCAGCTTGTAGAGCCAGGTTACGAGCAGGTCTGTCTTTCCGGCAGTACCGTTATTATATGCCATCGATACAGGCGCACCACCTGTCAGCAGGTAGATTACGTTGAAGTTGTTGATATTTCCAACGAATGAGGTGATCAGGTATGGTGTTGTAACGAAGAGTATGTATGGCAGTGTAATCTTGAAGAAAATGGTCACAGGGCCTGCACCATCCATCTCAGCAGCCTCATACAGCTCCTTCGGGATATTCTGAAGGATTCCTGTCACCTGGAGCATTGTAAACGGAATACCTACCCAGAGGTTGATGATGATGACCGTCACTCTTGCCCATGTCGCATTCGTCCAGAACGGCAGCGACCTCTGTATGAGTCCTGCATTCTTCAGGAGTACATTCACTGCGCCGTCCGGCTGAAGCATCGTCCTCATGATGAGGAGTGATACGAACTGCGGAACTGCGATCGAAAGCACGAAAACGAATCTCCAGAGACTCTTGAGCTTTGTATCCCTGCGGTTTATGAGCAGCGCAAGGATGATTCCGAAGATGTAGTTGAGGAAGGTAGCAAAGATTGCCCATACGATGGTCCATCCCAGGATGTGCCAGAATGCATATCCAAGACCATTCTCTGATGAAAGCATTGCTGCGAAGTTCTTCATTCCTACCCAGTGGAACAGCGAGCCTGGCGGCTGATGATTCTGATCGTAGTTCGTAAATGCTATGAGAGCCATGAACACGAGCGGGATAATTGTGAATGCGAATACGCAGACGATAGGTCCGCCCAGGAGGAACTTGTACAGATTCGCATCGAAAAGAGATCTCAGATCCTCCCTGAATGTATTCAGATGTCTGCCGTGTGCTGCATAGACCTGTGACTTGTATGCACTCCTGAGACCGTCTGCCCAGGCAAGCACGAAGAAAAAGATTACGAACAGTGTAAACGTACCATAAAGCAGGAAAAGCATTGAATTATCACCGGAGGTATATTCATACACCTGCTTTGCATCGTTCCATACCTGTCCTCCCTTATTCGTTCCGAGGGTTAAAAGGCCCTTCAGGAATCCCGCTCCGAGCTCAACCATAAACAGGATGAAAAGCGCCTCGACGGCGAGATACATGATTCCCTTGCCTATGCGCTTATGAGCGAAGTTCCCGGCACCCATTATTACTGCCGAAAGTCTGGTCGCTGCATCACCATGAGCGAGGGCATTTCGGAATGTAATTTCCTCCGGATCCTTTACATTTTGTTTTTTCATTAATAAGTCCTCTTATGAAAAGAACCCTGGGGCCCCGGGTTCCCGGAGACTGCCAGGGTTCTTCTGTAAATATATGACGTTTGGGAATTATAGGATTTACTTTATCTGGCTGTTGATTCCCTCAACCATCTTCTTGGTCTTATCAGCAGCGTTTGCAGCTGTTACATCGCCGTTTACGATCTCGCCGCCCATTGTTGCTGCCGAATCCCAGTAGCCGCCCATCTCATTGAGAACAGGCTGAGTCTTTGATGTGTTAGCGATTGTGTTGTTCTGAGCAGCTGCTACAGCGTCCTTCTGAACTTCATCAGATGCTGCAAGCTCTGTGTTACAAGGGATGATTCCACGAGCCTCGTATCTGATCTTCTGGCACTCCTCACCACCAAGGTAAGCTGCAAGTGCTACTGCTACATCCTGATCCTTGCATTTAGGGTTTACACCTATTGCCTTAGAACCAGCGAATGAGCACATCTGACCATCTTTTCCGTTGATCTTTACTGTTGGAAGCTGAGCACATCCGAAGTTGTCACCAAGAGCTTCCTTGATAGCTGCTGCATCCCATGAACCTGAGCAGTAAGCACCGAGCTTGCCGTCCTTGAACTTGGCGATTGAAGAACCATCCTTCTCATTTGAGAACTTAGGGTTCTTAGCGAGGTCTACCATGTACTTGGTAGCAGCTACACCAGCGTCTGAATCCCAGTCGCACTTAGCTTTAGCGTCATCTCCGTTAGCTCCGAAGAGTGTACCGCCTGCTGCATAGTAGAATGCTTCGATATACCATGAGTTATCAAGTGGGAATGCGAAGTTTGTAACTCCGTCTCCGAGATCCTTTGACATCATTGTGTCAAGGCTCTTTACATCTTCCTCTGAGAACTTGCTCTTATCATAGTAAAGGAACCATGTATTTCCTGTATAAGGAACTCCATATACCTTACCATCAAATGTAACTGAAGTAGCAATTGTCTGGCTGTTCTGATCAGTTACCTGCTTTGCATAATCTCCGCCGATCTGAGCGAGAGCGCCTGCTCCAACAAGTGTAGGAATCTGATCGTTAGCATACATGTAAACATCGGCTGCATTGTCAACGTCCTTTGTGACTGTATCCTTTGCATCTCCCTCTGAACATACACCATAGTTGAATGTGATGTTCCACTCAGGATGGTCTTCATTGAACTTGTCACACATGTACTTGAGGATTCCGTCCTTGTACTCGTCCTTGCCCTCAATAGCTGCCTGATCCTCCTGAGGTCCCCAGACTGTAAGTGTTACGTCCTTGGTCTCAGTCTTCTTTGCCGAGCTGCTGGCAGATGACTTAGAGCTGCTTTTTGAAGCTGTTCCGCCGCATCCTGCAAGCATTCCTGCTGCCATTGAAGCAGTGAGAAGAGTTGCTACGATTTTCTTTGCTTTCATGCCGTTTGTTCCTCCTTCTTAGCCCCTTTTATTGGGCTGCGAAATCTTTTGTTTACGATATATATTATAATTTTAAAGAAGGAGGTCGTAAATATTACACTTTTTTGATTTATATTTAATTTTTGTCTTTTCTGTAAACTTTTGGTATTGTGATCGTGCAGGTGGTCCCTTTTCCTATCTCACTCTTCACCACAACCCCGTACTGCTCTCCATAGAAGAGCCTGATCCTCTCGTTGACATTCGCAAGCCCGTAGCCATGACTCTTAAACGTAGTGATCCTTGCTGCGGTCTCTTCATCCATGCCGACTCCGTCGTCCTCTACCATAAGCACTATAGTATCTGCGGTCTGGCGGCCTATTATCTTGATAAAGCCCCTGCCGTCTTCCTTCATATCTATGCCGTGATCTATCGCATTCTCGACGAGCGGCTGCAGGATCAGATTGAGTGTCTCGTACGGCAGTATATCCTCATCCACATCTATTACCGTATCGAAGCTCCCGTCGTGCATATATGTCTGGATAGCGATGTAGCTTCTGACATTTTCTATTTCCTTTTCAACCGTTAGTACATTCCTGCCTCGGTTGAGTGAGGTCCTGTAAAAATTCGACAGAGCCAGTGTAATATCCGATATATCATCTGCCCCAACCTCTATCGCCTTCCAGTTGATAAGAGACAGCGAATTGTACAGGAAATGGGGATTGATCTGGGCCTGGAGCGCCTTCATCTCTGCCTTGCGCAGAGCCAGCTTGTTCTCGTAATTCTCCTTTATCAGGGCATTCTCCTCATCAAGCATCGATCCGAATCCACGGATCAGGTCTCCTATCTCGTCCTTAGCATCGCTCTTTACTGTAATGGTACGGTTGCCCTTCCCGACCTCGGCCATATTTTTCCCGAGAGCAGAGATATCACGCACCACATAATGGCCAAACAGCCTCGATGCGACATACAGGGTAGCTGCAACGATGGCAATATATATGAGAAGCATAATAAGAACCGCCCTGTACTGCGTGGCAGAGAATCCCTCATTTCCGAATATGACAGCCTGCATGCCGGTGGTGGATATTTTTCTCCTGATTATTAAATTGCCCTTGTATGAATCCTTGTGGGAATATGCCTGTGAATCCAAAAGCCGTCTGGTGTCACCGGCGCTGTACACGGTATTGCCGCTTCCGTCAAAAATATAGAGCCCCTGCCCCTTCTGACAGATTTCTCCGAACTCATCAAAAAAGGTGTCATAGTCAATCTCAAGGTAAAGGATCGCATTCACGCCGTTCTGCTCCATCAGGGGCATTGTGCGTACCGAGCGTACCTTGCGTGTCTTACGGTCCACTATCCAGGTCGATACTCCGCCGAAGCTTTTCGCATTGTCCTTATACCAGCCCTCATCCTTCACCTCAGACAGGGGTGCAACCGAGTCACCATGAGCAGGAATATCCTGATCCACATATATCGTAAGCTTAGTGATCCCCGGGGAAAAATAGGTCGGCGACGTAAGTATCGGGTCTACCGTCTTCCGGTACTGCTCGTAGAGCTCGTATCTGCCTCCTGTGTAGTTGCCCGACAACACATCACTGACAGACTGATTGTAGGCAATGTAATTCGACAGATTGTCAAATACCCTGACATCTGATGACATCTGGGCAGTAGCCTGCATCAGTGACTGCCTCACTGTATTTCTCGACCTGGTCCTTATGGCCTGACTCTCCTGGTGAACCATTACCACTCCGAGGACAAGCATTGGAATGGCGCTTATAATAATATAGATAAACATGATCTTCCTGATCAGCGGAAGATCCCTGAACCTGCGGCCGAAGGATTCCTTTATCCGTGAAAACATTTACGCTTCCTCTTCATCACGGAACTTCTGCGGACTGACTCCGTAATACTCCCTGAAGCTCTTGCAGAAATATGATACATTCGGATAGCCGACACGCGCGCTGATATTCACTATCTTCTCATGAGTATCCTCAAGCATCTGCTTTGCCTTCTCCATGCGCAGTGACTTGATGAACTTCGAGATATTCTGCCCTGTCTCCTTCTTGAAAACATGGGACAGGTAGCTAGGCGCCATATATACCTTCTCTGCAAGTATATCTATCGAAAGCTCCCTGTCATAATTCTCATAGATATACTTCTTTACTGTATCGATCTCCTTGTGCGCGGTCTGCGGATTCACCTTGAAATTCTCCTCGAGCAGGGAAATCCCCCTGTCGAGGATATTCATTACCTCTGAGAAATCCGTCGTGCGGTAGAGCCTGTCCACATCCTCTGACAGAGAGTCCTGGTTGTCCTTCGGGAGCACATCGTATATCTCCTTCATCAGATTGGAAAAAACGAACTTGACGTAGATCTGCGAGAATCCTGTATTCCTCTTGTACTTGTCGCACAGCCTCTCATAATGCTCGCGGAGTCCCACCATGTCCTTAAGCGTAATGTCCTGTCTGATAAGCTTCATCAGCATATCTGAATCTATGTCATTGATGTCAGGAGTCTCATTCATCTCCTCGCCTACGAGAAACACTCTGGTATCAAGCATATAGAAGCGGTTCTCCATCAGGCTCTCAAGCTCCTCATAGGTCCTCCCGAGTGCCCGGAGATTCGCTCTGCCGCCCGGCAGAGGCTCTGAGACTGCCACATACGGCGATGTCTCATATCTGCTGCTTATAGCATCACAGATCTCATCTCCGAGTTTCTTCCGGTCGATCCCCTCGCCGCTTACGAGCAGGATGCTGTTCATAGGATCTATATTGAGATAGGTAAATTCCTCCGATATGCCGGAGCTTATCTCGTCACTGAAATTGACTGCCCCGACTCCGAAGAAATCATGATCGAATGATACAAGCACCATCAGTGAAAAATCGTACGCGAACCCATCCGGCAGCATATTCCTGATCGATGCATTGAGCGTATCCGGATCAACTCCGTTGATCAGCGACAGCAGCACATGCTCGATGATGAAATCTCCACGGATGCTGCGGTTTTCGCTCTCGAGCTGCTCCTCGTACATCTGCTTCGTCACAGCCTCTATTGTCTTGTGGAATTCAGCCGGATCGACAGGCTTCAGTATGTAGTTCGTGACACCATTCTTCATGGCCTTCCTTGCATACTCGAATTCACCGTATCCTGAGAAGATCACCATCTTCATATCCGGGTACTTCTCCTGGCATATCTCCGTGAGCTCGAGCCCGTCCATGAACGGCATCTTGATATCAGTAAGCATCAGGTCTGCCGGCTTCTTCTCGAGCTTCTCAAGAGCCTGCTTACCATTTCCCGCTTCTCTTATCTGAGCATCGATCTTCTCCCTCTTAAGGAGCATTGTCAGTCCTTTACGTTCAATTGCTTCGTCGTCTACTATCAGTATTTCCATATACAGTTCTGAGTTTTTAGTTCTGAGTTAAAAGCTACAACAAAAAGCAGTGTCTCCGAAGAAACACTGCTTTTATTTTATCACAATTCGTGATATTCTTTCAATATGAATCCTATCCCCTATATCCTGAATCCTATCCCCTATATCCCAAATCCTATCCTCTTACCTTGAATGCCAGATTTCCTTATCGTACTGATCAATGGTACGGTCTGATGAGAAGAAGCCTGCATTAGCAATATTTACAAGGCACTTCCTGGCCCATGCATCACGGTCCTCGAAGTCATTCCACATCTTCTCACGGGTCTTCAGATAATCCTCGAAGTCAGGGAAGGTCATGAACCAGTCCTTATTCAGGAGCTCATTGTAGAGCCTCTCGAGATTCTCTGAATTGCCTACGCTTCTTACTGTATCACTAACGATGAAGTCAACGCACTCCTTGAGTACCGGGTCCTTCTCGTAATAGCTTCTTGAATTGTAATCGCCTCTTGCATATCTGTCGATTACTGTCTGAGAATCCTCACCGAAGGTGTAGATATTATCCTTGCCTACGAGCTCTGCGATCTCGACATTTGCTCCGTCCATTGTTCCGATGGTCAGGGCTCCGTTCAGCATGAACTTCATATTTGAGGTACCACTTGCTTCCTTTGATGCAAGGGAGATCTGCTCGGAAATATCTGCTGCAGGGATGATGTATGATGCCTCAGTCACATTGTAGTTCTCTACCATTACCACACGCAGGTACGGGCTTACCTGAGGATCGTTGTTCGTGATCTGCTGCATGCAGAGGATCAGATGAATGATATCCTTGGCGATTGTATATGCAGGAGCAGCCTTGGCACCGAAGATAGCTGTAATAGGTCTCTTTGGCAAATGGCCTCTCTTGATCTCGAAATACTCATGAATGAGAGCGAGTACATTCAGCTGCTGTCTCTTGTACTCATGAAGTCTCTTTACCTGGACATCGAAGATCGAATGACCATCAAGGGTAATGCCCTGTGTCTTCTGCAGGTGATCTGCGAATTTCTTCTTATTATGCACTTTGATCGAACGCAGTGCTTCAAGAGTAGCAGGATCATCCTTGTAGTCAAGAAGCTTCTTGAGCTCCATCGAATCCTTTTTGAATCCTGGTCCGATCTTTGACTCAATAAGATCTGTAAGCTCCGGATTGCAGTCCATGAGCCATCTGCGGAAGGTGATACCATTTGTCTTGTTGTTGAACTTCTCAGGATAGATGGTATAGAAGTTGTGAAGCTCTGTATTCTTCAGGATCTCTGTATGGAGATATGCAACACCATTTACACTGTGGCTGTAATGGATATCCATGAATGCCATATGTACATTTCTGTTGTCATCGATGATGTACACTGACGGGTCCTTATACCTGTTCTTTACCTTTGCATCAAGAATGGTGATGATAGGCAACAGCTGTGGCACCACCTGATTCATGAAATCATAGTTCCATGTCTCAAGAGCCTCTGCAAGAATTGTGTGATTCGTATATGCACAGGTCTTCGTCACGATGTCGATCGCCTCATCGATATCGATGCCATTGAGTGTCAGGAGTCTGATAAGCTCAGGGATGACCATTGATGGATGCGTATCATTGATCTGGATGGCTGCGTAGTCATAGAGGTCATGGAGATTGCTTCCTCTCTCCCTGCACTCATCGATGATCAGCTGCGCACCGGCGCTTACCATGAAGTACTCCTGATAGATACGGAGCATTCTGCCCTTGTCATCTGAATCATCAGGATACAGGAAAAGTGTAAGGTTCTTCTCGATATCATCCTTATTGAAGTTGATAGTATCTCCTTCTGTGATATGCTCATCTACTGAATCGATATCGAAGAGATGAAGCTCATTCGTCCTGTTCTCATATCCTGTCACAGGGATGTCATACAGATGCGCATGAACTGTATGGTATCTGAACTCGACTGTGCAGTACTTCTTCCTGTCGATAAGCCAGGAATTATTAGTAATCCACGGATTCGGTGTCTCCTTCTGGAGATTGTTCTGGAATACCTGCTTGAAAAGTCCGAGATGATAATTGATGCCGATTCCGTCGCCATGAATGCCGATGGATGCCATTGAGTCAAGGAAGCAGGCTGCAAGACGGCCAAGTCCGCCATTTCCGAGTGACGGCTCGTTCTCTACCTCTTCGATATCATAGATGCTCTTGCCGTTGTCTGCAAGCTCCTTCTTTACATCCTCGAAGATTCCGAGATTGAGCATGTTATTCGACAGGAGTTTTCCGATAAGGAACTCTGCGGAAATGTAATATACCTTCTTCTTTCCGGCGTCTGATTTTCTCTCCTCAGCCATGTCCTTTACTATATGAAGGAGGGTGATATAGAGCTCCTCATTAGTGCACTGACTGATTCCTCTTCCAAAAAGCTTTTTTGCTGTTTCCTCTACCATGTGTCCTTTGTTCACCTTTCTGTTCTCATTCCTTGCGTATGTGTCTGAGAGCCTGCGGAGCATCCTGATCTTCTCATCAGTGAACTCGCCTTCTTTCATTCTCCATCTCCAGTTGGTGCCTATGGTCGATGGAAGATTCATCCTTGCGGAATTATCTTTCTCTAATATATCCTGCATCTGGAGCACTACTGTATTCGCAACGCTCATATATGCCATGCGGAAAATATTCGGTATCAGCTGATCCTCATTCTCTGACCCGGTGTAATCGAGCAGATACTGATACCCCATCGGTGAAAGGCTTGTGAAATATCCCTTCAGGGTCTCATTATCATGAGTACCGCTATATACAACGCAGTTGCGGTCATACATATGCGGGAGATATTCATTCTCTCTGTTGCCATCGAAGGCAAACTCGAGTATCTTCATGCCTGGATAGCCGGTCTTCTGAAGAAGTGTCTTCACTCCTGCTATCTGGACTCCCAGATCCTCAGCTATTATCTTTGAGCCGTTCATGACCTCATTGATGGCATTCGTCAGGTCCTCGCCCGGACCTTCCTCATAATGTCCGTCTACCGGATCACCATCTGCCGGAATGCAGTAGTACTTCACTACTCCGAGGAAATGATCGATACGGACTATATCATACAGGCCTGCTGCAGCAGACATTCTCTTCTTCCACCAGGTGAAGCCATCCTGCTTCATCTTCTTCCAGTCATACAGAGGATTTCCCCACTTCTGTCCATAGTCTGAAAAAGCATCCGGAGGACATCCTGCGACCTCAACAGGATTCAGTTTCTCATCCAGCTGGAAATCCGATGGATTGCACCAAACATCTGCTGAATCCAGTGCTACATATATCGGGATATCACCGATTATCTCTATACCATGATCATTGGCATATCTCTTGAGAAGTGTCCATTCACGATAGAACTCGAACTGGATGAAGCTGTAGAAATCTATCTGCTCTGCAAGAAGTGACTTGTAATAATCTACTGCCTCGGGCTTTCTCGTCCTGATGTCATCATCCCATTCCTGCCAGCTTCTGCCGTCATTCCTGTCCTTCAGGGACATGAAGAGCGAGTAATCCGTGAGCCAGTCACTCTCGCGGCTCCTGAACTGCCTGAAGTCCTCTCGCCTGTCAGCTATCCTCTGGTCTGATGATCCGAGGAAGGCCAGATATGCCTTCTTCAGTATCCTGTATCTGTTATTATACAGCTTCGCATAATCCACATCATCCTCTGTGGAACCCCAGTCTATCGACTCCAGCTCTTCACGGTCAAGCAGACCGTCATCAGCCAATGTATCTAGATCGATGAAATACGGATTGCCTGCAAATGCTGAAAACGCCTGGTACGGACTGTCTCCGAAGCTTGTCGGTCCGACAGGGAGTACCTGCCAGTATGACTGTCCTGCCGCTACGAGATCATCCACGAAATCGTATGCGCTTTTTCCAAAAGTCCCTATTCCGTATGGTGACGGAAGTGAACTCACGGGCAGAAGAATTCCTGCGCCTCTGCTGAGTTCCTGCTGTCTCATGGTCGTCATTACCTCCTGTAATATTCTTACACAATAATATCACTATATAGAAAACGTTTCCATATAATTTTTTTTAGAAATGTGTCAAAAATATTTTTTCTTATGACGGTCTTCCATGCCTGTGTACAGGTCATACAGCAGTGATCCGGTCTTGCCCCTGGCCGGATGATCCTCATCATTTATATCGATATACATTCTGTCATAGCAGTTGATGATCCTCGTTCCCGATGGATGCTCCCTCTCGCGCACGAAATGCCCGTAGTCCTTATGCACATGTCCATGAAGCATGTACTTCGGATGGTACTCTTCGAGAAGGGAATTGAAGCACTCGAAGCCGTTGTGCGGCAGATCATCCATATCACCATATCCCTTCGCTGGCGCATGGGTCACCAGGATATCGAAGCCGTTTCTCAATGTAATCGCCCTGCGCAGCTTCCTGATCCTCGTGCTCATCTCCTGCTCGGTGTACATATCCGAGCCCTCGTGGTATCTCATGCTGCCTCCGAGCCCTAATATACGGAGTCCATGGAAATCATAGATCCTGTCGTCTATATCTACGCATCCCAGAGGCGGATTCATACAATAGCCTCTGTCATGATTGCCCCTCACATATAAAAGCGGGCAGTTCGACATCGTCTCTATGAATTCCAGATAGTGATGATTCAGATCTCCACATGATATGATGAGATCCACATCCTTTATCCTCTCCTTGTCAAAATAGTCCCAGAGTGCCTTATCCTCAACATCTGCGAGCGCTAAAATTTTCATGATATCCTTTCGTTTCTAAGGAAGTTCAAACTACGATTTTTCGTTCTCCAATGTCCCACTTACCGAAACTGCCTTTTCTACCTCAGGTACCAGTTCATCCTCCAGTGGCAGGTTTCCGAATATATTATCATTGAGCCAGGTCATGGTAAGTATTTCTTCATTGGAAAATTTCGGTGTGCCGAAACCCTTTATCTTCCTGTGTCCCTGAGCCCAGATCTCTCCATAGAAAGGATTCAGAAGCTCGCGATGCATGGACTGCCTCAGGATATCTGCCAGCTTATACGTCTGGTAGGGAAGATGCGGAGAAAGGATCACATCTATCACATCCGATGAAATGCCCCACCAGTAGTTGAGTGCCTTCGCTCCGTCCGTCGGATTGTCATCCCACGTCCCATCTAGCACCTGGTCGATGATCAGCTGATAATACTTGCCCCAGTCCCACAATGGAAATGCCAGATTCTGTATCTTCCCGTCATCACCGAGTCTGTACAGTCCGAATTCTCTCGTGGCTGCATCCGGCTTGATGAAGTCAGGCCCCAGAGCGAGGTCCGTATCCATATCGTGGAAATATTCTCTCCAGTCGAAGTTCTTCACCGATGACCACGCCAGATAGATCTCACATTCAGGATCTGCCATCGCAGCTCCTATAGCAAAGGCATTGATCTCCGCCACTGCTCCGTATATCGGGTAGTTGGCCAGGTAGCCTATCCTGTGGCCGTGATTTCTCGTACCGGCAATAAATCCCATCAGGAACTTCGCCTCATACATCCTGCCGTAGTACGTCCTGACAGCATTCTGCGTCAGGTTCACTGAGCAGTTCAGAAACTTGATATCAGGATAATGCACGGCGCTCTTCAGTGTCTCGTCCATCTGCACCGGCGATACGGTAAACATCATCTCGAAACCGGCCTCCGCGGCCTCATCTATTCTTGCCCGAAGCTCCGTATCATTCACGCAGTCATCGTATTTCCTCGTGACTACCTTTCCCTTGTAATGTGCCTCAACGAAATTCCTGCCGAGCTCATGTCCGTATATCCACGGCGATTCACTCGCCGGCTTCTCATAGAAAAAAGCTACCTTCAGCGGCTTGTCCACCGAATACGACGGCTTCCCGCTGAAAAGTGATACGATGGCATTCATTCCTGTCGTATCCTTCTTCGCCTCATCCGGATGCTCGACAATTTCTACAGGATCGTCGTCTCCCGACACCACGAACTCATCCCACAGCTTCTTGAGCCTGGTAATGAGCAGACGTTCATTGATCGTGATAAGACCATGCACCGTACCATAGAATCTGAGATAGATAAGAAAAGCATCACCGATCGTGAGCTCGAGACTTCCTCCACCGAGCTTCTCGTAGGCCCTCCTGAAGGTATTATAATCAGTCCGCAGATCCTCTACCTTCTCCTGGGGCCACTTGTCCTTCAGATTCTGACCATAGTATTCAGCCAGCTTCTGATATCTGCCCTCCTCAGAAAAGGATATATCGTAGATCGGACATACACGGTAGAAATCCAGAAACTCAAAGTATATCTTATTATCGATATCATCAGTGCGTTTCGGAACCAGCCTCGTCACATCGGCAAGCACTGTATCTATGCCGATATACGCAGATACAGAGACCCTCTTATTCCCTTCCATCACATAGAAGGATCTCATATATTCGTATGCCTTGATCGGCTCACGGATTCCCTCCTCTATGGCCGAATCATACAGCTTTGCCCACTTCGTCGCAAACTCTGAATTCGGGGCGAGAAGCGGCATGAAATCGCTCGCAAATGCCTCTGTCCTGCCCTTGGTCTTCGTGCCACGGATATTCTCTATCGGGACCTCGACAAGACCTACAGGCTCTTCGCTCGTCTCTCCCTGTCCTACTATCTCATCAAGCACCTGAAGATACGGATATCTGCCTCGTGAGGTATCACGTCTGAAGGTACGCTCACCGATCTTCAGGGCCTTATTGTAATCTTCTATCATATATGTTCTCCTCTTTGAGTTATGAGTTCTAAGTTATGAGTTATGAGTTCTGAGTTCTGAGTTATTAGTTATTATAGCATAAAAAAGAGAGCCATACCATAAAAATGATATGACTCTCTTGTCAGGCTGTGCCAGGCACAAGTCTGAACTATTAACTAAGAACTAATTACTTGTTCTCATCCATGATAGCTGCCTGTGCTGCTGCAAGACGAGCGATAGGTACACGGAATGGTGAGCATGAAACATAGTCGAGACCGATCGAATCGCAGAAGTCGATTGATGAAGGATCTCCGCCGTGCTCTCCGCAGATTCCACAATGGAGTGAAGGGCGAACCTTCTTACCATTATCTACTGCGAACTTCATCAGCTTGCCGACACCGTCTGTATCGAGACGAGCGAACGGATCAGACTCGAAGATCTTGTTCTCATAGTAAGAATCAAGGAACTTACCTGCATCATCACGTGAGAAACCGAATGTCATCTGAGTAAGGTCGTTAGTACCGAAGCAGAAGAACTCTGCATCCTTAGCGATCTCATCAGCTGTAAGAGCAGCTCTTGGGATCTCGATCATTGTACCAACTTCGTACTTCATATCTGAACCAGCTTCAGCGATGAGCTTGTCAGCTGTATCTGTAACAGTCTTCTTAACGAACTTGAGCTCCTTTTCCTCACATACAAGTGGGATCATGATCTCTGGAACGAGGTTCCAGTCCGGATGCTCAGCCTTGACAGCAAGAGCAGCCTTTATAACTGCTGTTGTCTGCATCTCTGCGATCTCAGGATATGTAACAGCGAGACGACATCCTCTGTGACCCATCATTGGGTTGAACTCCTTGAGGCCAGCGATGATGTCCTTGATCTGCTGAACTGTCTTGCCCTGAGAATCAGCAAGCTTCTTGATATCCTCCTCTGTCTGAGGAACGAACTCATGAAGAGGTGGGTCAAGGAATCTGATAGTAACAGGATCACCTTCCATTGCCTCATAGAGCTGCTTGAAGTCATCCTCCTGATATGGCTCGATCTTAGCGAGGGCTTTCTTTCTGTCCTCAACTGTGTCTGAGCAGATCATCTCACGGAATGCATCGATACGGTTGCCACTGAAGAACATATGCTCTGTACGGCAGAGACCGATTCCCTCAGCGCCAAGCTCACGAGCCTTCTTTGCATCACGTGGAGTATCAGCATTTGTACGAACCTTAAGTCTTCTGTACTTGTCAGCCCAGCCCATTACACGAGCGAAGTCACCGGCAACAGAAGCTTCCTTGGTCTTTACATCACCCTGATAGATATTTCCTGTAGAACCATCGAGTGAGATGTAATCTCCCTCATGGAATGTGATTCCGTCAAGAGTGAACTCTTTCTTCTCTTCATCGATATTTGTGATCTCTGAGCATCCGGATACGCAGCATGTTCCCATACCACGGGCAACTACTGCTGCATGAGATGTCATACCACCACGAACTGTAAGGATACCCTGAGCAGCGCTCATTCCTTCGATATCCTCTGGTGAGGTCTCAAGACGAACAAGTACGACTCTCTCGCCTTTGCCGCCCTTACCTAAAGCCTTGGCTTCCTCAGCGGTAAATACTACCTTACCTGCTGCAGCGCCAGGAGATGCCGGGAGTGCCTGGCCGATCTTCTTTGCGCCCTTGAGAGCTTCTGGATCGAACACAGGATGAAGCAGCTGGTCAAGGCTCTTTGCCTCGATACGTGTAACAGCTGTCTTCTCATCGATCTGTCCCTCATCTACGAGGTCACATGCGATCTTGATGGCAGCCTGAGCTGTTCTCTTACCGTTACGTGTCTGAAGGAAGTAAAGCTTTCCTTCCTCGATCGTGAACTCCATATCCTGCATATCGTGGAAATGGTTCTCAAGACCTGTAGCAAGCTCCATGAACTGCTTGTATACGTCTGGCATAGCATCAGCAAGTGTGCTGATAGGCTGAGGTGTACGTACACCTGCAACAACGTCCTCACCCTGTGCATTGAGGAGGTACTCACCGAAGATACCCTTCTCACCTGTAGCCGGGTCACGGGTAAATGCAACACCAGTACCTGATGTATTTCCTTTATTTCCGAATACCATCGTCTGTACATTAACGGCTGTTCCCCAGTCACCAGGGATATCGTTCATACGACGATATACGATAGCACGTGGATTATCCCATGAACGGAATACTGCAAGGATTGCTCCCATAAGCTGATCCTGTGGATCCTGCGGGAAGTCCTTTCCAAGAGCGTCCTTGTAGATCTTCTTGAATCTCTTGACGAGCTCCTTCAGATCATCTACATCCATCTCGATATCATACTTGATGCCCTTCTTAGCCTTGACATCGTCGATTTCCTTCTCGAAGAGAGACTTGGAAACCTCCATAACAACGTCTGAGTACATCTGGATGAAACGACGATATGAATCATATGCGAATCTAGGATTACCTGTCTTCTTGGCAAATCCCTCAACTGCTACATCGTTAAGTCCAAGGTTAAGGATGGTATCCATCATACCAGGCATTGATGCACGAGCACCAGAACGAACTGATACAAGAAGCGGATCCTCCGGATCTCCGAATTTCTTTCCGTTTACTTCCTCGAGCCACTTAAGGTTCTCCTCGATCTGATCGGTGATCTCCTTTGTAAGGCCCTTTCCGTTATTGTAATACTCTGTACATGCTTCTGTTGTGATCGTGAAGCCGTGTGGAATCGGCATATGCAGGTAATGAGTCATCTCAGCAAGGTTACAACCTTTTCCGCCGAGAAGATTACGCATGTCTGCACCGCCTTCTTCAAACTTGTAGACCCACTTCTTTGCCATTTTATTTCCTCCTATAAA
>OMZG01000020.1 GCA_900315505.1 uncultured Lachnospiraceae bacterium | reverse complement strand
GATGAGGCTCATAATCTGCCAGAACGTGGCAGAAAGATGTTTTCTGCAAAGATTAGTACAGGAGAGATTGCGGCTGCAAAGAAGCCGATTCCAAAAGCTTTTTCAAAACTAAAATCCCGCATCAGTTCTGTTCAGAGAGCTATTAAGGATACGGCCCAAGGACATGAAAATGACTTTATAGCTGATAATCTGAATATCCTGATGCCAAAACTTCTGAGACTAAAGGCGAATCTCGATGAATTCCTGGACGATGAAAAGAACAGATATGAGGGGATCGAGAGTCTTCGGGAACTGTATTTTGATCTGTCATTTTTCCTGGAGGTGTATGAGGAGCTTGATGACAGCTATGTGATAAAGGTGCATACAGATGACAGATATACCGATATTACTCTCTACTGCATTGATCCGTCATCGAGGCTTCAGCAGAAGCTGTCTATGGCAAGGTCTGCTGTGCTTTTCTCTGCGACACTTCTGCCATTCAGGTATTACAGGAATCTGTCATGCACTATCGAGAAGCCCTATGCCATTTATGCGAAAAGCTCATTCCCATCAGAGAACAGACTGATTATCGCAGGCAGCGGAGTCACCAGCGTCTATAAGAAAAGAACGGATGAGATGTACGAAAGGTATGCTTCATATATCAGGAGGATTGTGTCAGCAAAGCTCGGGAACTACATGGTCTTCACGCCTTCCTATGCGATAATGGACAGGATAAGTGAGAAGATTGATGAAACGGATTTTGATATCATAAAGCAGACTCCTGAGATGAAGGAGGAGGACAGGGATGCCTTTCTTAAGGAATTCTCTTCTGAAAGAGAAAAGAGTATGGTCGCATTCTGCATTGCAGGCGGGATATTCGGAGAGGGCGTAGACCTTACCGGAGAGAGTCTTATCGGAGTCATCATAGCAGGAGTTCCGCTTCCACAGGTGAGCTTCGAGCAGAGGATATTAAGTGACTATTTCGACAGGAAATATGGCGAAGGATTCGACTATGCCTACCTGTATCCGGCCATAAATAAAGTACTGCAGTCGGCTGGCAGACTGATCCGTACTGAGACTGACAGAGGAGTTATAGCGCTTCTGGATGACAGATATTTAAAAGCTGATTACAGGAACCTGTTTCCAAGAGAATGGGATGATATCGTGAATGTGACACCTGATAATATTACAGATGCTATACATTCTTTCTGGCATTCTTAAGAAATCCTTAAAGGTTTTCCCTCTTTTTTCTTAATATATTTTCCGCTACAATATGAGCATAAAGTTCAGTTGCAGCGGTTCTTTTTTTGAAAGGATTTTTATGAGTAAGATACTGGTCGTTGATGACGACAGGGATATTGTAAATGCTATCTGCATATATTTACAGGGTGATGGATATGAGACGGTGAAGGCTTATAACGGAAATGAGGCACTAGATAAATACAGTGAGTGTGACCTTGTACTTCTAGATGTGATGATGCCTGAAATGGATGGGATTCAGACGATAACTGAGATGAGAAAGCAGTCGAATATACCGGTGATTTTCCTTACGGCGAAGGCCGAGGATACGGACAAGGTTGTCGGACTCAACGTCGGTGCTGATGACTATATCACGAAGCCGTTCAATCCTGCTGAGCTTCTGGCACGTGTCAGGAGTGCACTGAGAAGGTACAAAATCCTTGGTGGTATAGGTGGCAAAAAGGAAGAGAGTGACTGCATCTATTGTGGAGGTCTGTGTCTTGATGACAGGGCGAAGAAATTCACGGCAGATGGCGAGGAGGTGTCGCTGACACCGACTGAATACGATATCATGAAGCTTCTGATGGAGAATCAGGGAAAGGTTTTTTCACCAAAAGATATCATACGCGAAGTATGGCACGAGACACCATCAGGACAGGAAGCATCAGTAGCTGTGCATATCAGGCACCTAAGAGAAAAGATTGAGATAAATCCTTCGGACCCGAGATATATCGTGATGGTCTGGGGCAGAGGTTATCGGTTAGGAGGAAGTAATGGATAAGGCAAGAGAAAAAAAGAACTGGCGCACAAGGCTGTCAGTCAAGGCATTACTGTATGTGCTTGCGAGCGCAGGATATGTGCTGGTGGTTATCGGAACCGTAATATGTCTGTATTTCGGCAGCTATATCGGTAAGAGCAGAGCATATATCACGAATAAGTTCTACGACAACGCTATTGAAAAATATTCAATGGCTCTTGTGACGCAGGATAAAGATTTTGATTATGATACAAACGATTATAAATATACGCTTTTCAACGGAGCTGGTGCTGAAGCGATAAAAAAGGATATATTAAATGGTACTACAGACAGCTCACTTATCAGAAAGACCAATATGGATAATTCTGATCTTGAAACAGTGAAGAGATCGCTCGAGGGTGACTCTGTAGATGGAAAGGTCAGTATTAATGAATATACTTATGGTGCCAATAGTTATTACAGACTGACAGTTGATGAAGACAGACTCGAATGGCCATATGCACTCGGACTCGACTATATCACACAGGGCGAAAATGACGGACCAGACTACTTAGACAGGATCGGAGTGTATCCGGACAAGGAGGGTGCTTACATCTATACTCAGGTTGGTCGCAAGTGGTATGAGGCACCTGAAAAAATATGTGACTGTGAATTTGTATTCAGGAAAATATTAAATAATAAACTTCGTACAGTGCATTATTCATGCAATGATTATTCTCTTATTGAAGCAAAGAATAAGGCAGAGAGTGAATTTAAAAAGTATGATGCTGATAATAAAGAAGATTACGAATGGTATATAGATATAAGTCCGGCGACCGATACCTATGGTAATCCATATGTAGGAGAACCAATAACATCTATAGATGGTGATAAGGTAAGAGAGTTAAATGATAAGACAGTTATTTCTGGAAAGCTCATGTCGATTGACGACTCTGGTAATCTCGCAGTCAGTGATAATGAGAATCCGTCAGATCACTATGTAGTCATATCATATGTGCCGTCTAAGCTTAACGATCCGTCAAGTCTCTTCAGCAGGATATGGCCGGCAGTTACAGGAGTGATGGAACTAGCTGCTCTTGGAATAGTTCTCGTAATAGCAGGAATTGTAGCTTTCTTAGTTGGCGTAGTGATGTTTATCGTAGCAGCAGGCCATACAGAAAGACCGGACTTTCCTGACAGGACAGATCATTATCGCAGGATATCGGATAATGATTACATTGAGAGAAAAGCTTTTTCAAATATTCCACTCGATCTGGCAACTGTAATCTATATTATTCAGGCTGTGATAATTATAGACATATCAACTTCTGTTAAGATAGGTTTTGATGGAGCTATAATCTTTGTTGCCATTATTTACCTGCTCTTTGTAGTATCATCGATTTACCTGACTTCACTGGCTGTAAATATCAAGTCGGGTTGCGCAGGAAAAAGAACTATAATCTACAGACTCTATTATTCTCTAAGTGACCGCATAAAAAGATCAAGACTGGCAGAAGAGAAGAGACGGACTGTCAAGGATTTTTACAGGAGAGGTAAGATCATATACTGGTCTGATGTGGTAATAAATGTTGTCGTCGGTTTTATGGTTCTGTATGGAGCCCTATACAGGAGTGTAATCTTTATCCTGATTGCGTTGATTGTGTTCGTGGCTAAAGAGGTAAGAAAGCATGGCAGGCTTAATGACTTTGCAGGCGGATTCGCTGTAATCAAAAAGGCAGCAGCAGAGATTGCCGCAGGTAATATGAATTACGAGGTAGGAAGTGCAGGACTGCCTGTCGATGAGAAGCAGATTGTGGATGATCTGAATTCGATAAGCAATTCTATAGATAAGGCAGTTGATGAGAGAATGAAGTCGGAACATATGCAGACGGAACTTATCACTAATGTGTCACATGATATCAGGACGCCACTCACCTCAATCATCAATTACACGGACCTTCTGTCAAAGACTGATACCACTGATGAGCAGAAAAATGAGTACCTTGCAGTACTTAAGAAGCAGAGCAACAAGCTAAAGAAGCTGATAAACGACCTGATTGATGCAAGTAAGGCTGAGAGTGGTAAGATAGATATGCATCCTGAAGATATAAATGCCGGCACAATGCTCTCCATGATGGCAGGCGAATATGAGGAAAAGCTTTCTAAGAAGAACGTCACTCTGGAAGTCACAGGACTTGAGGATGATACTACGATAAAAGCTGATCCGAACTATCTGGGACGTGTATTCCAGAATCTGTTTGGGAATATGGTAAAATACACGCAGCCGGGAACAAGAGCTTATGTCGATATCGAATCATCTGACAATAAAGTGACTGTTATCTTCCGAAATATTTCATTAGAGCGCCTTCATATCACGGCAGATGAACTCACTGAACGCTTTGTGCGTGGCGACAGATCCCGTACCACCGAAGGCTCAGGACTCGGTCTCTCGATAGCAAAGAATCTGACAGAACTGATGGGAGGACAGTTTTTGCTTACGATTGATGGGGATCTGTTCAAGGTGGAACTGAAGTTCTGATTAGGGGATAGGATATAGGGGATAGGGTATAGGGTATAGGGTATAGGGTATAGGGGTAAGAGTTGAGTAAAGTTTATAGGTGGAATAATTTGTTTGAAACATTTATAATGGACTCCTGATCGAAAGAAAAGGAGTTCATTTTTTATGTCAGAAAAAATGTCCGTATGGACTAAAACACCATTTGTAATTTTATTTGCTTTTATCTGCTGCTTCCTCTGGGGCAGTGCGTTTCCAAGTATCAAGTCAGGATATGCATTGTTTAATGTGGCTGGTGATGATACTGCTTCTCAGATACTTTTTGCAGGAATCAGATTCTTCTTTGCAGGGGTAATGGTTATTATTGCCGGGAGTCTGATACAGAAGAGATTTCTCACCATAAGTGTAAAAGGAATCCCGAAGGTTCTCGCACTTTCTATGTTCCAGACATTCGGACAGTATTTCTTTTTCTATATAGGACTCGCACATGCAAGCGGGGTCAGCTCTTCAGTAATTGAAGCTTCTAATACGTTCTTTGCGATACTTATTGCAGCTTTTATATTCAGGACAGAGAATCTGACTATAAGAAAAATACTAGGATGCATTCTCGGATTCGCTGGGGTGATCCTGATCCAGCTTAATGGGGCTACTCTGTCATTTCACTTCACGCTTCTGGGAGAAGGATTCGTGCTGATATCGGCTCTGCTTGGAGCATTCTCTTCGTCTTTTATAAAGATGTGGTCGGCATCAGAAGATACGGTTGCACTTTCAGGATACCAGTTCATGGTGGGAGGTCTGATCCTGGCAATCGGTGGAGCGGCAGCAGGTGGGCATCTGGATACCCAGGCAGCAGGCATTGCAGGAATTGCACTTCTTACATACATGGCATTTATCTCGGCATGTGCGTATACGCTCTGGGGACTGCTCTTAAAGTACAACCCAGTAAGTAAGATTACTGTATATGGATTCATGAATCCTGTGATAGGTGTGCTGTTATCAGCGATAATTCTCGGAGAATATTCACAGGCGTTCAGACTTGCGTCACTATTCTCACTGATTCTGGTATCACTCGGAATCATTGTGGTAAACAGACAGGGGGACGGTTCTCCTGTCTGATTCAAAAATTTGAATTTTTTTCTTTGCAAATACAGGTCTCTTGTGGTAAAATTTTCTCATTATGGAAAATAAGAAAAGAGAGAACTTCACAAGTAACAGAGGCTTTATTTTAGCCTGTATAGGATCTGCTGTCGGGATGGGAAATATATGGATGTTCCCGACCCGTATCTCACTGTATGGCGGCGGCAGCTTCCTGATTCCGTATCTGATCTTTGTCGTGCTTCTGGCAAATACAGGAGTAATTGGAGAAATGGCATTCGGACGCGCCACGAGGAGCGGTCCGGTCGATGCAGCTGGCTCAGTCATGAAGAGGCATTTCGGCAGAGAAAAGGCTGGAAACGCTATCGGAATGTTCCCGGCTATTGTGTCATGGGGAATGGCGATTGGATATACCGTTGTCATGAGCTGGATCATGAAGTATATGGTCGGAATGATCACCGGTGCTGATATTGCTTCATCCGATATCAATGATTATGCAGGTGATTTCGGGACAGTCGCTTCTTCATTCGGCAATAATTTCTGGCTTATCATAGCACTTCTTATTGCAATGCTAATCCTGATATTCGGAGTGTCCGCAGGTATTGAGAAGACGAATAAGGTCATAATGCCGGTGTTCTTTGCGATGTTTGTAGGGCTTGCAATCTATACGGCTTTTCAGCCGGGAGCGATCGAAGGATATAAATATATTTTTCGTATAGATCCGGAAGAACTGAAGGATGCAGATACCTGGATCTATGCAATGGGTCAGGCATTTTTCTCACTGTCGATAGCAGGAAGCGGGACGCTGATCTATGGTTCATACTTAGGTGAAGATGATAGTATCCCTTATTCCGCACGAATGGTTGCAGTATTTGATACGCTTGCAGCTATTATTGCATCATTTGTCATAATTCCTGCAATGGCTACTACCGGAGCAAAGCTCGACCAGGGTGGTCCGGGACTCATGTTTATCTATCTGCCGCATCTGTTTCACGGAATGCCGGGCGGAAGAATTTTTGCAATCATATTTTTCGTTGCAGTATTTTTCGCCGGCTTAAGTTCCCTTATCAATCTCTATGAAACACCAATAGCAACGGTTCAGGAGAAGCTTCATCTCGGAAGAAAAGTCTCCTGCGTCATCGTCTGCGGAATCGGACTTGTGGTCGCCATGTCCATTCAGGGAATCGTATCAGGCTGGATGGATGTCACGAGTACTTATGGCTGCCCGCTTGGCGCCGGACTCATGGCAATCATGTTCTTCTATTTCTGTGACAGAAAAGAAGTCGAGGGCCAAGTCAATAAGGGTACGAAGAAGTCAATTGGCAAATGGTTTTATCCGCTTGCAAAATATGTCTTCACACCGGTATGCTTCGTAGTACTCATAGTTGGTGCAATTCTTGGAGGTATAGGCTGATGATCACTGTAAGACGCGCAGAAGAAAAGGACATTCCTGATATAGACATGCTCCTGAATCAGGTGAATCTGGTGCATCACAATATCCGCCCTGACCTGTTCAATGTTGGAAGAAAATATACGGATGATGAGCTGCAGAAAATAGTAAAAGATGACAGTCGTCCTATATTTGTAGCCGTGGATGACGATGACAGGATGGCTGGATACTGCATGACGTGGTTCGAGCAGATAATCGGAGATACGATCCGAACTGGAGTGAAGACTTTATACATCGATGATCTCTGCGTCGATGAAAATATCCGTGGACAGCATGTTGGAGCCACTCTCTATGAGCATGTGAAGAGGTATGCGAAAGAGAACGGATTCTACAATATCACCCTTCATGTGTGGGAAGGCAATGACAATGCAGCGGCCTTCTATGAGAAAATGGGCCTCACGCCACAGTTCACCTGTCTCGAGGCAATTCTCTGATGACATTTCTTAATGAATCTGCAATGCAGCAGGCCAGAGAAAAATGGGACAATGTCGCACATCCACTTCATGGTCTGGGCCTGATGGAAGATATGGTGGTGCAGATTACTGGAATTACCGGGAGTGCAGATATTTCTCTTGACAAAAAGCAGGTTTTTGTTTTCTGCGGAGACAATGGCATTTCTGAGACAGCAGTTTCACAGAGCGACAGCAGCGTCACTGCAATGGTGGCAGATGAAATTGCAGAAGGAAAAAGTTCCGTTAACAGAATGGCTGACGTGGCAGGAGCTGAGGTGTCATGCATAGATGTTGGGATAAAGGATGCCACACATTCCTTTAATATAATACATAGAAATGTGATTAGAGGAACGAAGAACTTTATCAATGAACCAGCTATGACGCCTGATGAAGCGGAGAAGTGCCTTGAAGCAGGCACAAATGCTGTCAGAGAATCCGACGCTGATATTATAGCGGTCGGAGAGATGGGAATTGCAGACACTACCTGCGCATCGGTTATTACTGCATCACTTCTGCATCTGACCGCTGATGATGTCTGTGGACGTGGGGCTGGACTTTCAAACGAGGGTCTGGCTTTTAAGAAAAGGGTCATAGACGACACCATAAAGAAATACGACCTGTACCATGTGAAGCCATCAGAACTCCTTCGTATAGCAGGTGGAGCAGAGATCGCGGCGATGACCGGAGCTTTTATTGGCGGAGCCATTTTTCATAAGCCGATGATAGCAGACGGAGCAGTAAGCTTATCTGCCGCATTACTGGCAGAAGAAATGGTGCCGGGAACCAGGGAATATATGCTTGCCTCGCACCAGGGCAGAGAGAAAATCTCTCCACTGATTCTCCATGAGCTTGGCCTCACAGCACCAATCCATGCAGACTTAAGTCTTGGTGAAGGAACCGGAGCAGTGATGCTTTTTCAATTATTAGACCAGACACTGTCGGTCTATAATACAGCGCATTCGTTTGACAGTATGAACTTAGAACCTTATAAATAGACGAGGCAAAGCAGTTCGCACTGAAAGAAAAATAATTGTACGGCAGTAAATCTGCAGAAAGGAAATCATATGTCTATTTTTTTACAGAAGCAGGATGACTATTATGTGCCGAATATGGCCGGATATGTCCTGCTGGTAGTTATTATCTTAGCACTGCTTGTCGTAGGAGCGGCATTGTCAGGGAGAGGGAAAAGGTTCACGGCAAAGCAGATTGCATTCTCAGGAGTGGCGATTGCGCTTGGAACCGTGACATCTATGATCAAGCTCTTCGAGTTCCCGATGGGCGGTGCAATGACACTTTTCTCAATGCTTTTCGTGACACTTGTAGGATACTGGTATGGGACTAGAATGGGGATCACGGCAGCAGTAGCATATGGCCTGCTTCAGCTCATCCTCGGACCATACATCATCAATCCTGTGCAGCCGATAGTTGACTACATTCTGGCTTTCGGAGCACTCGGACTTTCAGGAGTATTTTCAAAATCGAAGAACGGTCTTGTGAAAGGATATATTCTTGGCGTGATTGGCAGATATTTCTTTGCCTTCCTGTCAGGAGTCATATTCTTCAGCTCAAGTGCAGCAGAGTATGGCTTTACCGGATTCTTCGGCCCGGCACTGTATTCGCTCGTGTATAACGGAATCTATATCGGAGCAGAGGCAGCAATCACGCTGGTACTTCTGGCAATCAAGCCAGTAAGAAATGCTATGGCATCAGTAAAGGTGATGGCAAATTCATAATAATCTTAAAAAAGATGAAAAAGGGACCCGTCCCCTTTTTCATCTTCTGTTACCCTTGAAGAGGGTGCCGACCTTTCGCCCGGCGACTACGCTGTACAGTGCATCCGGATGAGCTCCATTTGTGACTATAGTGCTGATGCCCTGGGCGGTGGCGAGGCGGGCGGCTTCGAGCTTCGTGCGCATGCCGCCGGTACCACGGCGTGAGCCGGCACCACCGGCGAGCTGGAAGGTATCGTCGGTTATTTCATCAATTCTGTCGATAAGCTTCGCGTCAGAATAGAGACGCGGGTCCTTGTCGAAAAATCCATCAATATCTGAGAAGATTACGAGCTTTCCTGCGTTGCAGAGGATTGCAACGATAGCAGAGAGCTTGTCATTATCACTGAAGAGATGCTCTTCGGAATCAATCTCCGTGTAGCTGACGGAGTCATTTTCATTTACGATAGGGATGATACCCATCTCAAGAAGGGTATTTATCGTATTTGACAGATTTTCCTTCTTTTCTTCATTCTCCAGATCATCAGCGTTGAAGAGAATCTGGGCTACCTCCTGATTATATTCACTGAAGAACTTATCATACCAGAACATATTGGAGCACTGTCCGACAGCAGCGCAGGCCTGCTTGTAGCGAAGCTCTGTCGGCTTTTCTTTGAGGTGCAGCTTGCTCGCACCTACTGCGATTGCGCCGGATGATACGAGCACTATGTCGTATCCCATATTGTGAACGTCAGAGAGCACGAGAGCTAAGCTATCGAATGCTTTCAGATTCGGGTTTCCGATTTCATTTGTGAGTGAAGAGGTTCCTACCTTTACTACGATTCTTTTTTTATTTATCATTTTCTGCTCCCGGAATCTTTCTTTTCAATCCCTGTAAAACTAACATCCGTCATCAGTTCCTTATCTATCATATCAAGCGTCTCCGTGAATTTCTCATAGTCCTCGGGCGACAGGCGCTTCTTAACCCTGTCGGCAATGACCTTGATATAGGCCTCATTGATGCGGTTATACTTCTGGTACTTCGGGGTAGGCTCGAGATAGAAGGTGCGCAGATCATCCTTGCTCTGGATCTTCTTCAGGTACCCCTTCTTTATCAGGCTTGAAACCCTGTATGCTGCATTCGATGTAGATATATTCATGGCCTTCGCGAACTGTGCCACGGTAGGGTGATCGAGTGTCGTGATGGCTTCCATGCTGAAGGTCTCGACCGTTGTGAGGGTCGCCTCTCTGTTTTCAAACCTGGAATATACCTGCATATAGAAATGCAGCCTGAGCTTTCCATATACGTTGTGTAGAACTTCCTTTAGGTCTAACATATTTTCCTCTCTTATTTTACAAAACTATTTTTATTCTATCATTCTTTAGTTAAAAACACAAAAGAAATTTTGTGCTTGACATTGATTCTGTAATAGTATATAGTAAAAACCAATTTAGTCAAGTATAATTTAGCTAATTGATATTTAGCTATTGCACACTTAGCTAAATCGTACTGATATAGTTTGAAAGGAGAACCAAATGGATTTCGAGAAGTTACAGGAGATTATTGCAGACGAGCTTGATGTAGACAAGGATGAGGTGAAGCCGGAGGCAAAGCTTATTGATGACCTTGGCGCCGATTCACTTTCTATCGTAGAGCTTCAGATGTCAATCGAGGACGAGAGCGGAGTGAAGATTCCTGAAGAGGATGTACAGAAGCTCATTACAGTTCAGGACATTTTTGACGCTATCAAAAAGGCAGAGTAATGGATACAGAAAAAGATCCTTTTATCATGTGTAAGGGCTGTCACCGCCGCTCGAGAAAGAGCCAGTGGGAAAGCCACTATTACACCTGTCCGGTATGTGGAAAATTAAAAAATATTTCAGCTCCGTACAGACTTTCAATAGTCTTCGATAGCGGGACGATGAAGATTGCAAATGCCAGTCTTTCATCGGAGGATCCGCTGGATTTCCCAGGATATAAGGAAAAGCTGAAAGAAGCCGAGGAGAAGACAGGACTTAAGGAAACGGCGGTTACGGCTGTCGGAAAGATCTCAGGAGTAAAGACCGTCTGCATAGTTCTTGACAGCAGATTTTTCATGGGATCGATGAGCAGGGCCTGTGGTGAGAAGATCACGAAGGCCATAGAGTATGCAGACAGGCATAAGCTGCCGCTCGTTATTTTTTCAGCATCAGGCGGAGCCAGAATGCAGGAAGGAATGTTCTCTCTCTGGCAGATGGCAAAGACAGCCGATGCAGTTGAACAGTATTCAAGAGACGGCGGCCTGTACATAAGTGTACTCACGCATCCTACCACTGGCGGTGTCACGGCATCCTTTGCTACACTTGGTGACATCACTCTTGCAGAGCCTGGAGCGCTCATAGGATTTGCAGGGCCTCGTGTCATAGAGCAGACGATCGGCAAGAAGCTGCCGAAGGGATTCCAGAGAGCAGAATATCTCTATGAGCATGGATTCGTAGATGCAATAGTTCCACGTGATGAGCTTAAGTCCACGCTTACAGAGCTTCTGATGCTTCATGGATACAAGGTGACGGGAGGTAAGAATGGTAGATAAAGTATTGGATCTCGTCGCAAAGACCGACAAGCAGATAGCTGAGGCAAAGCAGGCTCTCGCTGATATGAACGGTGAGGCTGTTGGTTTTGAGTATTACGATAAGCAGGAAGAACTTGAGCATTTAGAGGGACTAAGAAGCGACCTCTTAGAGCAGTGCCGTGATCTCGAGCCTTGTGATCACGTATATATTGCGAGATTCGCTGAGAGACCTCATATCAAGGATTTCATCGATGCGCTTTTTACAGATTTCTTCGAGCAGAGAGGCGATCATCTCTATGACAATGATGATGCCATCTACGGCGGAATCGCTCTGTATCACAAGATCCCGGTCACTGTGCTTGGTCACAGGAAGGGCGCTACTCTTGATGAGAATATGAAGTGCAATTTTGGAATGCCATCTCCGGAAGGATACCGTAAGGCCATGAGAATGTTCGAGCAGGCAGAGAAGTTCAACCGACCGATCATCACCTTTATCGATACTCCGGGAGCATATCCGGGAATGGAAGCAGAGGCACATGGACAGGGTGAGGCAATTGCGAAGTCACTTGCGATGATGAGTCATCTGAAGGTACCGGTGATTGCAGTAGTCACAGGAGAAGGTAATTCCGGTGGAGCTCTTGCACTTTCAGTTGCAAACCGTCTGCTGATGCTTCAGTACGCAGTATATTCAGTACTGTCACCAGAAGGCTTCTGCAGTATTCTTTTCAAAGACACTTCGAGGAAAAAAGAAGCCTGCAGACTCATGCACTTAACAGCAGATGATATGTACAAGGACGGAATGGCTGACGAGATCATTCCTGAACCGGCAGGCGGAGCTTCGGCAGATCCGGTAAGCGTATATGATGCGATGGACAAGGCTATCTATAAGAACCTGAAGGAACTTATGAAAATGTCGCCGCGTGAGATCGTGGCTGACAGACATCGCAAATTCAGAAAGATATAAATATGAATTCAGTTCAGATAATTTCCACTGGACTTGCTCTCCCGTCGAGGGTCGTGACAAATGACGACCTCGCAGCGATGGAGGAGACGAGTGATGAGTGGATAATGAAAAGAACGGGCATCCACGAGAGAAGATTTACAGCCGATGGCGAGACAGCGAATTCTCTGGCAAGGGAGGCGGCTCGTAAGGCTTTGGAAAAATCAGGAATCAGCCTGGATGAACTGGGAGCAGTGATAGTGGCTACCCTTTCAGGTGATTACTCTACGCCGTCTGTGGCGACGCAGATGCAGGAAAGGCTCGGACTTCCAAAGGATATTCCGTTCTTTGATATGAATGCAGCCTGCTCAGGATTCCCCTATGCTATTGAGATGGCCAGGTCATATCTGGTGGCCAATCCCACGCATAAATATGCACTTGTGACAGGAGTTGAGGAGCTGTCGAAGCTGCTTGACAAGGATGACAGGAGTACAAATATCTTATTCGGAGACGGAGCCGGATCTGTAGTAGTAAGCCTCTGTGATGACAGCTATGCACAGGTTCTCGGAGCAGAGAGCTCACTCGCGATAAACTGCCTCGGAGCCAAATCGGATGAGTCCTATATCAGGATGGATGGAAAAGAAGTGTTCCGTTTTGCGGTAAGGATTCTGCCATATTTGATAAATACTACGCTTGAGAAGGCAGGTCTTACAGCCGATGATATCGACTGGTTCGTCTGTCATCAGGCTAATAAGAGAATTGTCGATCATGTCGTAAAGGCAATGAAGCTGCCAAAGGAAAAGTTCTATTGCAATATAGACCGTTATGGAAATACCTCAGGTGCTTCAATCCCGATCTGCCTTGCAGAGATGGACGAGAAGGGACTTCTGCATGAAGGAGATACACTTATTCTCGCAGGCTTCGGAAGCGGACTGACCTGGGGAAGCTGCATAGTACATTACAGGTAGAAAGGACATTATGGATTTAAGAGATCTTACAGGGACTGAGTTTCCACTGATCCAGGGTGGAATGGCAAATATAGCCGATGGTAAATTTGCCGCAGCCGTTGCAAATGCAGGTGGTCTGGGACTTATTGCATCGGGTGGTTTTTCAGTTGATCGGATGAAGCAGGAAATCGCCATTGCAAAAGAAAATACTGATAAGCCTTTCGGAGTGAATCTGATGCTCATGCATCCTGATATAGAAGCACTTTCAGACCTTGTGATAGAGGAAGGAGTAAAGTTCCTTACCACCGGTGCAGGCAATCCGGGACGATTCATGGAAAAGTGGAAAAAAGCCGGAATCAAGGTCTTCCCTGTTGTCGCTTCACCTACGCTTGCAATCCTTATGGAACGTGACGGAGCTGACGCGGTAATCGCTGAGGGAAGCGAGAGCGGCGGTCACATCGGAGAGATGGCTACTATGACTCTGGTACCACAGGTGTGCGATGCGGTAAATATTCCTGTAATAGCTGCCGGCGGTATTGCAGATCACAGGCAGTTTCTGGCAGCTCATGACCTGGGAGCCTGCGGAGTGCAGGTAGGTACAGTGCTTCTGTGCTCAGAGGAATGTCCGATCCATGAGAACTACAAGAAAGCAGTGATCAAGGCCAAGGGAACTGATGCCGTAGTTACGGGCCGAATCGGTGGTACTCCGGTCAGAGTATTAAAAAACCGCATGACAAGAGAGTACATCAGGAATGAGAAGGCAGGCGCTTCTCTTGAAGAGCTTGAGAAGTTCACACTTGGAAGTCTCCGCAGAGCGGTATTCGAGGGTGATACGAAGACAGGAAGCCTGATGGCAGGACAGACTGCCGGACAGGTAAAAGAGATAAGACCGCTTCGTGCAATAATAGAAGACATCTGTACAGGAAAGAAGGACTCATGAAGACAGCTTTTTTATATGCAGGACAGGGAGCACAGCAGGCCGGAATGGGGCAGGATCTCTATGAGAAGTATCCGGTTTTCAAAGCCGTGTACGATATGGCAGATACCATAAAGCCTGGCCTTAAGGATATTATTTTTGAAAATAAGGATGATGCACTTCTGGATACAGAGAATACCCAGCCGGCTCTTGCTGCTTTTGCAGTCGGGGTGACGAAGATTCTCGAGGAGAAGAATATTTTCCCGGAGGCTGTGCTTGGACTCTCTCTCGGTGAGTACTCAGCACTTGCAGGTGCTGGTGTATTTTCTCCTGAAAATGTACTGAAGGCTGTGACCTTCCGCGGAAAGAAAATGAAGGAAGCCGGAGCCGGCGGTGACTGGGGAATGTCAGCTGTTCTCGGAATGAGTGAAGATGATATAAGAAAAGCCTGTCAGGAAGCCGGCTGTTATCCTACGAATTTTAACTGTCCCGGACAGATAGTGATATCGGGCGAAAAGGAGAGCGTAGATAAGGCAGGAGAGCTTTTAAAAGAGGCCGGTGCAAAGAGAGTGATACCACTCGCTGTAAGTGGTCCCTTCCATACACCGTATATGAAGAGCGCAGGTGATGCGCTGGCAGAGTTCCTGCCGACAGTCGGGATGAGTCCGGCGAAGTGCCAGATCATCTTTAATGCTACTGGTGATGATGGCGATGTAAAGCCTTTTGAGAATGAAAAAGAAAAAATAGTAGATCTCTTAGTTCGTCAGGTTCAGAATCCTGTGCTGATGGAGAAGAGCCTTGATCTGCTGCTTGATGAAGGATTTGATGACTTCATCGAGATAGGACCGGGTAAGACACTTTCAGGCTTTGTGAAGAAGTGTGCAAAGGCCAGGGGAATTAAGGGTATAGGGGTTAGGACACTGAATACGGTAGAGGACATAGAAAGTTAATGAGAACAGCATTAATCACAGGGGCAAGTGGCGGAATCGGTCAGGTAATTGCTCTTGAATTCGCAGAGAGAGGATATAATCTGGTTCTTCACTGTCATAAGAATAAGGAGAAGTGTGAGGAACTAGGGGATAGGATAAAGGGGATAGGTGATAGGGGAGAGGGGCCAGAGGCTTTTAAACCTGTGATCGTTGTAGGCGACCTGTCGAAGCAGGAAGATGTAGATAGAGTTATTGAAGAGGCAGGACCAGTTGATGTTCTTATAAATAATGCGGGAATTACCAGAGACGGACTCCTGATGACCATGAAGGAAGAGGATTTCGATAAGGTGATCGAAGCTGATCTGAAGAGTGTCTATCTGATGTCTAAGGCTGTAATAAGGCCGATGATAAAGCAGAGATACGGCCGCATCATCAATCTCACAAGTGTAAGTGGGATCTATGGCAATGCCGGTCAGTCAAACTATGCTGCTGCAAAGGCCGGTATCATCGGTTTTTCTAAGTCTCTGGCAAAGGAAGTTGCTTCAAGAAATATCACAGTAAACTGCATCGCGCCAGGTGCAATTGATACCGAGATGACACAGGTGCTTTCTGATAAGGCCAGGGATGCGCTCCTTTCGCAGATCCCTATGAAGAGAATGGGAAGGCCTGAGGAAATTGCTTATATCGCTGCAGCTCTTGCAGATGAGCGAGCTTCGTATATTACCGGTGCTGTCGTTGAAGTGAGCGGCGGAATGTGAGGATAAGATGGATAAAAGAAGAGTAGTTGTCACGGGACTTGGAACTGTAAATCCGTGTGGGCTTTCTGTCGAGGAGAGCTTTTCAAATGTAAAGAATGGCAAAGTCGGAATCGGTCCTATCACCGCTTTTCAGATTGATGACTTTTCAGTGAAGCTGGCTGGAGAGGTAAAAAACTTTGACCCGCTTAAATACATGGCAAAGAAGGATGCCCGTCACATGGATCGTTTCACACAGTTTGCTATTGCAGCAGCTGATGAAGCGATGACTGACGCAGGCCTGATCGACGAAGATAAGAAGCTGATAGACGGAATCGATGCAAAGAGATTCGGTACTGATATTTCTTCGGGAATCGGTGGTCTGAATACCATTGAGGAACAGCATATCAGAGGTCTGGAGAAGGGTTTCGAGAGAGTTTCACCTTTCTTTATCCCGATGTCTATAGGAAATATGGCTGCAGGCCAGGTCGCCATCAGATATGGGCTAAAGGGTGAGGCTACCTGCCCAGTAGCTGCATGTGCAGGCGGCACTAATGCGGTCGGTGACAGCTTTCATCTGATAAGAGACGGATATGAAGACCTGATGATCTGCGGCGGTACGGAGAGCTGCATTACGCCACTTGCAATGGGTGGATTTTCAAATATGGGAGCCCTGACAAAGGCTGATGACCCGAACCAGGCTTCAGTTCCATTCGATGTGAAGAGAAGTGGTTTCGTAATGGGTGAAGGCTGTGGACTCCTGGTACTCGAGGAATATGAGCATGCGAAGGCTCGTGGAGCTCATATCATCTGCGAGATAAGGGGCTATGCAGCCAACTGCGACGCATACCATATTACTTCCCCTGATCCGTCAGCAGAGGGTGCAGCAGATGTATTTACACTTACATTAGAGGATGCAGGACTTGCACCGTCAGATGTGGACTATATCAATGCCCACGGCACATCTACACATATCAATGATGTGGTAGAGACAAAGGCCATTCACAAAGCATTCGGAGATCATGCATCATCTCTTAAGATCTCATCCACGAAGTCGATGACTGGTCATCTCCTCGGAGGTGCAGGTGGAGTCGAGGCAGTCTTCCTCGCGAAGACTATCGAAGAAGGCTTTATCCCACCGACAGCGAACCTCACTGAGATAGATCCAGAGTGTGATCTGGACTATGTTCCGCAAAAAGGCATCAAATCAGATGTCAGAGTAGGAATGAGTGATTCACTGGGATTTGGTGGACACAACGCATGTATACTGATGAGCAGATAAACTTGAGGTTTGTGAATGAATGAATTTGATGTAAGAGAAAATGCGAATGTGCTGACATGTGATGATATCGAGAAGATCCTGCCGCACAGGCAGCCGATGATAATGGTTGATAAGATCCTTGACTATGAGCCAGAGAAATGGGCGATAGGGGTCAGGATGATGAGCCGGAATGAGTCTGTATTTGCCGGGCACTTTCCTGGCTATCCGGTATTTCCGGGAGTACTATCACTTGAGGCGATTGCACAGTGTGGTGCATGTGCTCTCCTTACATCGGATAAGTTCAAGGGCAAAATGCCGATGTTCGGTTCAATAAAGAATGCCCGCTTCAAGTCGCAGGTCCGTCCGGGAGATGTTCTCACGATAAAGACAGAGCTTACGAATATGAGGGCAAATGTAGGCATGGCCGAAGGCGTTGCCTACGTAGGGAATAAGCTCGCAGTGAAGTGCAGCTTTTCATTTGTAATAGTATGACTCCCCTCCTGTGGTTTCATTACCGCAGGGGGATTTTTGCATTATCAGGTCAATGTGATGTATAATCTGGTGCATCAGACAATGAATTGATGAGGACAGATAATGATATATACAGGTAATCAAATGACTTTATATGACGGTCGTCCAACTGACACAACAGGAAGAGAAGAAAAAGAAATAAGAGTATATGATCTACTGGATTCGCTTGGGATAAAGTATCAGCGAACGGATCATGCCCCTGCCACTACGATGGAAGTTTGCGATGTAATAGACGCAGTGCTTGACTGTCTGATCTGCAAGAATCTGTTTCTATGCAACAGGCAGAAGACTAAGTTCTACCTTCTTATGATGCCGGGGCATAAGCCCTTTAAGACAAAGGAACTGTCGAAGCAGATCAATTCCGCAAGACTCTCCTTCGCACCTGAGGATAAGATGGAGGAGTTCCTTGACATTAAGCCTGGATCGGTAAGCATCATGGGACTTATGAATGATCATGATAATAATGTGCAGCTTCTGGTAGACAAGGATGTACTTGCAGAGGAGTATCTTGGCTGTCATCCGTGTGTCAATACGTCTTCGCTCAAGCTGCTCACAAAGGATGTCTTTGAGAAATATCTGCCAGCGGTACATCATGATTACATTCCTGTGGAACTGACTGGCGAGGAATGATTTTTCATAAAAATACAAAAAATCGTTTTGATTATACGTCCCTTTGTGCTATAATCATACGGATGTAGATTTTTGACATCTGATGACTGTTGTTTCCGTTTTTACGAAAGGAAAAAGCATGGGAAAAGTAAGACGCGTATATGTAGAAAAGAAGCCTGATTTCGCGGTTACTGCGAAGCAGCTTTCACATGAGTTACGTCATTTCGTCGGTATCAGTGGTATTACCGGGGTAAGGGTTCTTATTCGTTATGACGTGGAGAATCTAAAGGACGAAGTATTTGATAAAGCAGTCCGCACAGTATTTTCTGAGCCTCCTGTAGATTATGTCTATGAAGAGAGCTTTGATTATACCGGGCGGATTTTTTCTGTGGAATTCCTTCCGGGACAGTTCGATCAGAGAGCGGATTCAGCAGAGCAGTGTATGAAGCTTCTCGATGATGAGTCAGAGCCGATCATCAAGACGGCTACGACATATGTCATCGAGGGCGATATTTCAGATGATGATTTCGAGAGGATCAAGAAGCACTGTGTGAACCCTGTAGATTCAAGGGTCACAGATGAGGTGAAGCCGGAAACTCTTGAAGATAACTTCGAGGAGCCGGCAGACGTAGAGATTCTCGACGGCTTCTGCGATGAGAGTGATGAGGATTTCAGAAAGAGATACGATTCACTGAATCTCGCAATGACATATAAGGACTTCTTGCATATCAGGGATTATTTCAGGGCTGATGAGCACAGGGATCCGACAATTACAGAGATCAGGGTTCTTGATACATACTGGTCAGACCACTGCCGTCACACGACATTTTCCACGGAGCTTACCAATGTGAATTTCGAGGACGGATTCTATAAGAAGCCAATCAAGGATTCTTATGATAAGTATCTGGACAATTACAGGGTGCTCTACAAGGACCGTGATGACAAGTTCGTCTGTCTGATGGATCTGGCTACAATAGGTGCGAAGATCCTTAAGAAAAAGGGACTTCTGAAGGATCAGGAGGAGTCAGACGAGATCAATGCCTGCTCTATCATCATTCCTATCGAGGTCGACGGCAAGACTGAGGAGTGGCTTCTCAATTTTAAAAATGAGACGCACAATCACCCGACTGAGATCGAACCGTTCGGTGGCGCAGCAACCTGTCTTGGCGGTGCTATCAGAGATCCTCTTTCAGGCAGAACATATGTATATCAGGCAATGAGAATTACGGGAGCAGCAGATCCTACAAGACCTGTCAGCGAGACGCTTGAAGGCAAGCTCCCACAGAAGAAGCTGGTTCGTGAGGCTGCTCATGGCTACAGCTCATATGGTAACCAGATAGGACTGGCAACAGGCTATGTCAAGGAAATATATCATCCAGACTATGTAGCTAAGAGAATGGAGATTGGCGCTGTGATAGCAGCCGCTCCAAGACGCGCAGTAAGACGTCTGAATTCAGATCCGGGAGACAGGATCATTCTCCTCGGCGGACGTACAGGACGTGACGGAATCGGTGGAGCTACCGGTTCTTCAAAGGCACACAATACAAAGTCAACAGCACTCTGCGGAGCAGAGGTCCAGAAGGGTAATCCACCTACAGAGAGAAAGCTGCAGAGACTCTTCAAGAGAGAAGAGGTTGCTTATCTCATCAAGAAGTGTAATGACTTCGGAGCAGGCGGTGTATCTGTAGCAATCGGAGAGCTTGCAGACGGACTTCGTGTAAATCTCGACCTCGTACCGAAGAAGTACGCAGGACTTGACGGAACAGAGCTTGCTATCTCAGAGTCTCAGGAGAGAATGGCAGTAGTTGTATCTCCTCAGGATGTAGATAAATTCTTAGGCTATGCAAGAGAGGAAAATCTCGAGGCAACCGTAGTCGCTGAGGTAACAGAAGAGCCTAGACTCCGCCTCGACTGGAGAGGAAAGACCATCGTTGATCTCTCACGTGCATTCCTTAATACGAACGGTGCACACCAGGAGACAGCAGTAACAGTTGAGATTCCGAAGAAGGAAGACGATTATCTCGAGAAATATGCGTCAGACAAGGTAGCTGCAGATCTTGACAGAAACGATCTGAAGGCAGCATGGCTTGATACCTTATCAGATCTCAATGTATGTTCACAGAAGGGACTTGTCGAGATGTTCGACGGTTCAATCGGAGCAGCATCAGTATTTATGCCATTCGGAGGAAAGTATCAGCTGACCGAGACTCAGAGCATGGTAGCAAAGCTTCCGGTCGGAAACCATAAGTGCGATACAGTATCGATGATGGCATATGGATTCGACCCATACCTGTCGAAGTGGAGCCCATATCATGGAGCTATTTATTCTATCACTGAATCAATGGCAAAGATTGTCGCTGCCGGTGGTGATTTCAGAAAGATCAGATTTACATTCCAGGAATATTTCCGCAGAATGAATGAAGATCCTAAGAGATGGAGTCAGCCATTCTCAGCACTGCTCGGTGCATTTGAAGCACAGATGAGATATGGCCTTCCATCAATCGGTGGTAAGGATTCAATGTCAGGAACATTCAATGATATCGATGTTCCACCGACACTCTGCTCATTTGCAGTAGATACAGCGGATGTCCATGACATCATCACTCCTGAGCTAAAGAAGGCAGGAGACAAGCTTGTGTACTTCTGGATCGCAAAGGATCTCTATGATCTGCCTGATTATGAACAGGTAATGAAGCTGTATGATACAGTTCATAAGCTGATAAAGGGCAAGGCAATAGTTTCAGCATATGTGACTGACTGCTATGGACCTGTTGCAGCGATATCAAAGATGGCATTCGGAAACAAGCTCGGAGTGAAGCTTCATGTAGACGGTGGTTCGCCAACAAATGCTTTTAAAGCTTATCCATGCTGCATTATTGCCGAGGTATCTGATGAAAATATGGATGCGATCGATCAGGCAATGACAGATAACGGGCTTTCGGATTTCTACAGTGTGATCGGTGAAGTCACTGATGACAGAATGTTTGCAATAGATGATGTGTCATTTGCAGCAAGCGAGGCACTTGAGGCCTGGAAGGCTCCACTTGAAGGAGTATTTGCGACAAAGGCTGATGATGATAAGACACCTGTGAAGTCAGAGCTTCATGATGAGAAAAATATCTACGTCTGCAAGAATAAGGTTGCTAAGCCAAACGTATTCATTCCTGTATTCCCTGGAACGAACTGCGAGTATGATTCAGCCAGGGCCTTCGAGCAGGCAGGGGCTACGACAAATACAGTAGTATTCAGAAACCAGAATGCAGAGGATATAAGGCTCTCAGTCGATGACTTTGTAAAGGGTATTAATAACGCACAGATCGTGATGTTCCCAGGTGGTTTCTCAGCAGGTGATGAGCCTGAGGGTAGTGCGAAATTCTTCGCTACAGCATTCAGAAATGAAAAGATTACTGAAGCAATCGAGGATATGATCACGAAGAGAGATGGTCTGGTACTTGGAATCTGCAATGGATTCCAGGCACTTATCAAGCTGGGACTCGTACCATATGGCAAGGTGACTGAGCAGAAGGAGGATTCTCCTACACTTACCTACAATACAATAGGTCGTCATATCAGTAAGATTGCCTATACGAAGGTCGTATCAAATAAGAGCCCATGGCTGCGTCTGGCAGGCCTTGGAAATGTCTATGGAATTCCAGCATCACACGGTGAAGGAAGATTCGTAGCAGATGATGAGTGGCTCGACAAGCTGTTCGCAAACGGGCAGGTTGCTACGCAGTACGTCGATATCGACGGCAACTGCTCAATGGATCCTGAGTGGAATATCAATGGTTCCTACAGAGCAGTCGAAGGAATCACAAGTGAGGATGGACGAATCCTCGGAAAGATGTGCCACTGCGAGCGTATCGGAGACGGCGTATCGAAGAATATCTATGGCAATCTGGATATGAAGGTCTTCGAGTCAGGAGTTAGCTACTTTAAGTGAATAGGATATAGGGGATAGGATATAGGGGATAGGATTTGTTTCTAACCTTCGAGTAGTCTCGTATAACAGAAGCAGGTATTTCAAAGGATAGGATATAGGGGATAGGATTTGTTTCTAACCCCTATCCCCTAAATCCTAAATCCTCAAATAAAGAAAGGAAAAGAATGAAAGCATATCTTTACCTCGAAGACGGTACGGTTTTCACAGGTGAGAGCATTGGCTCTACAAGAGAGTCCATAAGCGAAGTCGTGTTCAACACTTCGATGACTGGGTATCTTGAGGTGCTTACCGATCCGTCATACGCAGGACAGGCTGTTACAATGACATATCCGCTGATCGGTAACTACGGTGTCACGGATGATGCAGAGTCAGAGCGCTCGTATGTAGGTGGATATATAGTAAGAGAGCTGGCAAGGGTTCCGAGCAATTTCCGCTGTAAGGGGAATCTCAATGATTTCCTTGTGGAGCAGGATATTCCTGGAATCCAGGGAATAGATACCAGAGGCCTTACGAAAAAGCTCAGAGATCAGGGAACTATGAATGGAATGATCTCTACTACGAAGTATGATGACCTCGGACCGATTCTTGAAAAGATAAAGGCCTACGAAGTCGGTGATGTCGTAAGTCAGGTGACCTGCAAAGAGAGAAAACATCTGCCAGGAAAGGGCAAGAAGGTAGTTCTCCTTGATCTCGGAGCCAAGAGACATATCGGTGAGAGCTTAAATGAGCGTGGATGTGATGTGACAATAGTACCGGCATCTACTACAGCTGATGAGATCATTGCCATGAATCCGGATGGAATCATGCTCTCAAACGGTCCTGGAGATCCAAAGACCTGTACGTCTATCATAGGAGAGATAAAGAAGCTATACGATACTGATATCCCTATTTTTGCTATATGCCTTGGACATCAGCTGATGGCTCTTGCAAATGGCATTGATACGAAGAAGCTCAAGTACGGTCATAGAGGAGGCAATCATCCTGTCAAGGATTCTATTACAGGAAGAGTATATATTTCTTCCCAGAACCATGGATATGTGGTGGATACCGACGGACTCGATCCAAAGATCGCAACTCCATCTTTTACAAATGTAAATGATGGCACGAACGAGGGGCTTATGTACACAGGCAAAAATATTTATACAGTGCAGTTTCATCCTGAAGCCTGTCCGGGCCCACAGGATAGTGCATTTCTTTTTGACAGATTCATCAGGATGATGGAAGGAGGACTGTAATGCCACGCGATAACAGTATCAAGAAGGTAATGGTGATCGGCTCAGGACCTATCGTCATAGGTCAGGCTGCCGAGTTTGACTATGCCGGTACGCAGGCATGCAGATCATTAAAGGAAGAAGGCGTAGAGGTATGCCTCGTGAACTCGAATCCTGCTACCATCATGACTGATAAGGATATAGCAGATGAAGTCTATATCGAGCCTCTGACAATTAAGTCACTTGAGGCAATTATCAAGAAGGAAAAGCCGGATTCAATCCTTCCTACACTTGGTGGTCAGGCTGGACTGAACCTCGGTATGGAGCTTGAAGAATCGGGATTTCTGAAGGAACAGGGCATGCGTCTTATCGGTACGACTGCTCAGACCATCAAGAAGGCCGAGGACAGACAGGAATTCAAGGACACGATGGAAAAGATCGGTGAGCCTGTCGCTCCGTCAGAGGTCGTTCACGATGTAGAGGCTGGTGTCAGATTTACCAATACTATCGGATACCCGGTAGTTCTTCGTCCTGCATATACCCTTGGCGGTTCAGGCGGTGGTATCGCTCATAATGAGACTGAGCTTCGTGAAATCCTCGAAAACGGACTCCGTCTCTCCCGTGTGCATGAAGTGCTTGTAGAGCGCTGTATCGCAGGCTGGAAGGAAATCGAGTATGAGGTGATGCGTGATGCCGCAGGCAACTGTATCACAGTCTGCAACATGGAAAATATCGACCCGGTCGGTGTCCACACAGGAGACTCTATCGTAGTTGCTCCTTCACAGACTCTCTCAGATAAAGATTACCAGATGCTTCGTACATCTGCATTAAATATCATCACAGAGCTTGGAATCACAGGCGGCTGTAACGTACAGTATGCACTGAATCCAGATTCATTCGAGTACTGTGTCATCGAGGTAAATCCTCGTGTATCACGTTCTTCAGCTCTTGCATCAAAGGCAACAGGATATCCTATAGCAAAGGTTGCTGCAAAGATCGCTCTTGGCTACAATCTCGATGAGATCAAGAATGCCATCACAAAGAAGACATATGCTTCATTCGAGCCTATGCTCGACTACTGCGTGGTCAAGATTCCTCGTCTGCCGTTTGATAAATTCATCACGGCAAAGCGTACCCTTACTACACAGATGAAGGCTACCGGTGAGGTCATGAGTATCTGCGACAACTTCTGCGGAGCCCTGATGAAGGCCATCAGATCTCTTGAGCAGCATGTAGACTCACTCATGAGCTACGACTTTACAGACAGGACTGATGATGAGCTCTGGAAAGAGATGGAGATAGTCGATGACCGCCGTATCTACCGTATAGCAGAGGGCTGCCGTCGTAAGTTCTCTCATCAGAAGATGCATGATGTGACGATGATTGACCTGTGGTTTATCGACAGGATCGCATATATCACTGAGATAGAGAAGAGACTCAAGACTTGTGAGCTGACTCCTGAGCTTCTGCGTGAAGCAAAGAGGATCGAGTTCCCAGACTATATTATTGCTAATCTGAATGGCAAGCTCTCAGAGGACGAAGTAAAGAAGATGCGCCTTGATAATGGTATAGTAGCATCCTACCGAATGGTTGATACCTGTGCTGCTGAGTTCAAGGCAGAGACTCCGTATTACTATTCAGTATACAGTGGCGGTGAGAACGAGGCTCTTGAGACTTCAGGAAAGAAAAAGGTTCTCGTACTTGGATCCGGTCCTATCCGTATCGGACAGGGTATCGAGTTCGATTACTGCTCGGTACATGCGACCTGGGCCTTTGAGAAGGAAGGTTTCGAGACCATCATCGTAAATAATAACCCCGAGACAGTATCTACTGATTTCGATATTGCAGACAAGCTCTATTTCGAGCCTCTGACAAAAGTGGATGTAGAAAATATCGTTCGTCAGGAGAAGCCGGATGGAGCTGTAGTCCAGTTCGGTGGACAGACGGCAATTAAGCTCACCCAGGATCTGATGGAGATGGGAGTCACCATCTACGGAACAGATGCAAAGGATGTCGACAGGGCAGAAGACCGTGAGCTCTTCGATGAAGTCCTTCAGAAGACAGGTATTCCAAGAGCTTCAGGCGGTACTGTATTCACAGCAGAAGAGGCAAAGAAGGTTGCCAATAAGGTCGGCTATCCTGTACTTGTCCGTCCTTCATACGTACTTGGTGGTCAGGGAATGCAGATTGCATTCAATGACGAAGACATCGAGCAGTTCATGGGCATCATCAACCGTATCGCCCAGGAGCACCCAATCCTTGTAGATAAGTATCTCCAGGGTAAAGAGGTCGAGGTAGATGCCGTATGTGATGGTGAAGATATACTGATTCCTGGTATCATGGAGCATATCGAGCGTACAGGAATCCATTCAGGAGATTCAATCTCTGTATATCCTGCTCCGACTATCGGTGATGAGGTCAAGAAGAAGATCGAAGATGCTACGATAAAGCTCGCAAAGGAGCTTCATGTCATAGGTCTCATCAATATCCAGTTCATCGATATGGACGGAGAGGTATATGTCATTGAGGTAAATCCTCGTTCATCACGTACTGTGCCATACATCAGCAAGGTAACAGGAATTCCTATCGTAGACCTCGCTGCAAAGGTAATGTGTGGTCATACTCTTCGTGAGATGGGGTACAAGCCAGGACTCCAGCCAGAGGCTGACTATGTGGCTATCAAAATGCCTGTATTCTCATTTGAGAAGCTCCGTGGAGCAGAGATTTCTCTTGGACCTGAGATGAAGAGTACCGGTGAGTGCCTTGGAATTGCACCGACCTTCAATGAAGCTCTGTACAAGGCCTTCACGGGCGCGGGCCTTGATCTGCCGAAGTACAAGCAGATGATAATGACTGTAAATGACAAGGACAAACCTGAGGCTGTTGGTGTCGCAAAGAGATTCAAGGCCCTTGGGTACAAGATTTACGCAACGAGATCTACTGCAAAGTACTTAAATGACCATGGAGTTGAGGCCCTCTGGGTCAATAAGATAAATCAGGAATCACCTAATGTGATGGACCTTATTCTTGGTCACAAGATCGATCTCGTAATCGATACACCGACAGAAGGCCACGGTGACAAGACCCGTGACGGCTTCCTCATCAGACGTAATGCGATAGAGACAGGAGTATACTGTATCACTGCAATGGATACCGCGAATGCACTTGCTCATGCGCTTGAGAGTGAGCCGGACAAGGTGACACCGATAGATATTGCAAAAGTCGACAGACGTTAGTATGAATAAAAACAATTTTCATCTGGGGTGGTTCAGCAAGTATAGAAATGAGTTGTTCGGCCTTTCTATGCTTGAGCTTATATTTTTTCATTATACAGAAAATATAAGTAATGCGATAAATGATGGAATTCTGGATCCGGACTCGACTCCTATAGTAAGTTTTCTTAATAACTTTCATGATTATATTGGAAGTATAGGAGTCGAGATCTTTGTGATCCTGTCAGGAATGGGACTTTTTTACTCTTTTGAAAAGAATCATAATCTTGGATGCTTTTACAAGAGAAGATTACGCAGGGTTGTGATTCCTTACCTGATAGTAGCAGTTCCTTTCTGGGTTATAAGTGATAATGTATTCCGGGCTGATGGCGCTATTGAGACAATAAAAGATATCTCCTTTTATACTTTTTTCTCTGATGGAACCAGTACACTATGGTTTATAGGATTTATCACAGCCATGTATCTTGTCTTCCCGGTTGTCTATGCTCTTGTGGGAAAAAGAGGTAGGCACGATGTCAGTAATATGTGTATCCTTATTGCAATCCTTGATGTGACCATGATCCTGATCAGAAAATATTTCCCTGAGATAGGAGAAAACATAAGCATTGCATATGGCCGTGCTCCTGACTTTGTTATCGGGGTATTCCTTGGAAAGTATATTCAGGATGATAAAGAAATCAGACCATTTAATGCAGCAATTGTATCTGTTATATTTATACTGATCGGTATAATATCAAAAGTCTATTTTGAACTTGCTACATTCGAGAGGATTTTTACCCCTCTGTTTGCATTAGGAGTCATGATAGTGGCTGTATCTTTATTGCAGCTGATCAGGCAGAGTTCTGTTTTTATGAGATTTCTTCGTCTTGTAGGAAAATATTCGCTTGAGATTTATATGTGTCATATTGTCATAAGGGCGCTAATGACTGATAAAGATATACCGCTATATATACCATATGTGTTTATTCTGATGATAGCTGCAGCAGTTATGATGTCATGGCTGTTAAAACGTCTGGATAATGCGATTCCGTCATAACTGAATCAAGATTATAATAAAAGCTGAGTGGAATTGAATTTCCGCCCAGCTCTTTTATTTTATTGAAATGTATCTGGATTACTTTCCGAAATATCTCTTCAGAAGGCCTTCAAATGCCTTGCCGTGTCTTGCCTCATCACGAGCCATCTCATGAACTGTATCATGGATTGCGTCGAGATTTAATGCCTTGGCGCGCTTAGCCAGATCAGTCTTTCCAGCTGTAGCACCGTTCTCAGCCTCGACTCTTACACGGAGATTCTGCTCTGTAGAATCAGAAACTACCTCGCCGAGAAGCTCTGCAAACTTTGCAGCATGCTCAGCCTCTTCATGAGCAGCCTTCTCATAGTAAAGACCGATCTCAGGATATCCCTCACGGAAAGCAGCGCGGCTCATAGCAAGATACATACCAACCTCTGAGCACTCACCCTCGAAGTTAGCACGAAGGTCAGCCTTGATATCCTCCGGAGCGTCCTTAGCTACACCAATTACATGCTCAGCAGCCCAGGTCTTCTCACCCTCCTGCTTGATGAACTTCTCTGCCGGTGCCTTACATACAGGACACTGCTTTGGTGGCTCTTCGCCCTCATAAACATAGCCGCAAACACTGCATACCCACTTTGCCATAACCTTTACCTCCTGGTTAATTAAAAATATTTACACACCTTTGTTACCTTATATCATATCACTCCGAATAGGAGAGTAGATATCATGCACTTTCCTCTGACTGCTTCGAAGCGCAGTCACTGCAGATTCCCTGAATGATCACATTCGTGATATCAAAGTCAGGATCATTCTCTGGCTGAAACAGTCCCTTAGGAAGAGGATGATCCCCAATCTTCCCGCATACCGAACAGCATACATGGATGTGAGGATGATTGTTCCCATCGAAATGCTCCTTGCCATTCTGTGTGAAGGAGATGATGGAACCTTCATCTGCAAGCTCTTTCAGATTACGATATACTGTACCAAGACTGATACTCGGTATCTCATTCCTGACTGAGCTGTAAACCATTTCTGCTGTAGGGTGATCTGTCCTGCTCTCGAGATCATCAAGGATGCATTGCCGTCGTTTTGAAAATCTCTTCACTGTCAATCACTCCTTATCAGTAATGATTATCATTACTGTTTATGTTTTTATCTTACTCTTTTTTTTCTGAAAGTCAAGATGAAAATTGTACATTTACGGATACTTTCAGAAGTTGACGAAGATGTCTTTTCATTTTATAATCGTAATATTGAAAAGGAGATTTTTATGTTTAGAAAAATGCGCCGTTTCAGGCAGCAGATCAGTGATGAGGAGTGTGTAAAGATACTAAAGGAACAGCCAAGAGGAGTTCTTTCTGTGATAGGTGATGACGGTTATCCATATGGGATTCCAATGGATCACTGGTACTGTGAGGATGACGGACATCTGTATTTTCACTGTGCAAAGGAAGGACACAAGCTCGATGCTATAAGAGCAAATGACAAGGTGAGCTACTGTGTTTTTGATCAGGGATACAGAAAAGATGGCGAATGGGCTCTCAATATTAATAGCGTAGTGATATTCGGCCGAATCCATGAAGTGACAGATGAAGATAAAAAGAGACAGATCTGTACCAACCTGGCCAAAAAATTTACCGATGATAATGAGTATCTGCAGCATGAGCTAGTGCATGCGTTTCCACGAGTAAACTGTCTTGAACTCGTGCCGGAGCATATGACAGGAAAGCTGGTAAATGAATCATGAAGCTCATTAGAGATCACGTACGTGAGACATTCAGAAAATATACAGATGCCTATGATTCATCAGATCCGAAGATCAATCTTAAGATAATACACACCTATCATGTAGCAGAAGATGCTGATGAGATTGCAAGGTCGCTTCGTCTGTCAGATTCAGACACTGATCTGGCATGGCTTCTCGGGATGCTTCATGATTTGGGAAGATTCGAGCAGATCAGGAGATACGGGACTTTTAATGACGCTAGGTCGATGTCGCATGCACATCTGTCATGTGAGGTGCTGTTTCCTGATTTTTACAATGTGGATCAGAAGTTCTTTGATGAGATGCCAAATGGCCGGTTCGGGCAGATAACGGACTTTATCGAAGAAGGGACAGAAGAGGATTATGACCTGATAAGGACTGCAATCTGGAATCATTCTGAATACCGGATCCCTGATGATCTCGATGAGCGGCATACGATGTTCTGCAATATCATAAGAGATGCTGACAAAGTCGATATATTCAGGGTAAATGTAGAGGAATCCATTGAGGATATTTACAATGTATCTGAGAATCAGCTGAAGGATGCTTGTGTATCTGATCAGGCAGTTGATGCAATAAGGAAGCATATCTGCGTGAAGCGAAGCCCGGACTATAAGCCGACATCTGTTGATCATGTGATAAGCCACTGCTGTCTGGCGTTTGAACTCGTGTATCCGATGAGTTGTGAGATTACGAAGAGACAGGGATATCTGCAGTAGTAAGTTATAATTAAATATGTACAGAAGTTATGGAATAAAAATGTACAAATGTTATCATTGAGAAGTCAACCTAGGAGGCTTTACAATGATAATCAA
>OMZG01000036.1 GCA_900315505.1 uncultured Lachnospiraceae bacterium | reverse complement strand
GCAAGGCCGGACAGGAGACAGCAAAGGCTGTAAAGAAGGCCGCAGAGGTAGTAAAGCATACAGTCCAGTCAGCTGTTAAGGTGGTGGCTGAGAATCCGATAGTTCTTTTCTTTCTTCTGATGATGTTGCTAGTAGCTATATTAGCAGCTGTTGTCACGACAGTCTCATTCACTCTGACAGGTGGAACCATTGATATCTCAACAGCCGCTACATTTACGGCAGAGGATGATGACATACTGCAGGTCGAGGCTGATTACAAGAGCAAGGAAGAAGAACTTCGGAAGAAGATTGATAACATTGAGACTGATTATCCTGGATACGATGAGTACAGGTACAATCTGGCTGCAGGACAAGGACTAATTCAGATGGTGAGACAGAAGAGTATGAGGTGAAGATTCTCACCGTGACTCTGATAAACAATACGATGCAGGCGGCAGTAGATGCAGCTGGACTTGATGAAGACCAGAAAGCCAGATATGACCTGTTGATGGAGACACTTGGAAACAAGTCATATCTCTTCGGAGATGACCAGTATTCCAATCCTATGCCGGGTGAGTATCAGGACTATCAGGTGCCGGCCGAAGCTCTCACGGATGAGAAGTTCGGGAAGATGCTGCACGAAGCAGAGAAGTATCTCGGATATCCATACGTATGGGGTGGCAGCAGTCCATCAACCAGCTTCGACTGTTCGGGGTTCGTATGCTGGGTGATCAATAATTCAGGAAACGGTTGGAATGTTGGACGTACTACAGCAAACGGACTAAGGAGCCATACGACAAAGGTATCACTGGGTGAGGCAAAGCCGGGCGACCTGATATTTTTCCAGGGGACTTACAACAGTAATTACTGGAGAGCTCATTTCCTTGAATACGGGCGAATCCGCTGACTGAATTTTGAATAGCCACATGACTGAAATTTCGATTGTCATGTGACTGAATTTTCAATGAGCCAACAGAATAGATTCCGAATACATACATCACAGAATGATATCAGAAAGCGATATCGGAAAAATACACAGCGAGGTTTAAAGATATGATGAATCTGAAGAAGTTGGAGCGGCTTGAAGATGCCGTGGCCAGGCACAGACAGAAGATAGAGGAAGAGACCATAGCTCTTGAAGAGTCTGAGAAGGCTCTGAAGGAAGCAAGGGCGGAAGAGCTGCTTGCAGAGCTTGACAGGTACAAGTCATCACCGAAGGTAGTGCAGGAGATGCTTATCGCAAAGTATGGTGAGCTTGCAGAGGACACAAAGAAAAAGACTCCGGGTAAAAAGAGGGAGTCAGCAAAGAATACTGATCCAGAAGTTAAAGCTGAGCATAGTGAATCAGAAAATAAGTCAGATCAGACTTCAACAGCAGTAAATAACAGTAACGGAGGATTTTTCAGATCATGAAGAGAACAATACTTAGAGTAATAACAGGAGCCTATGCAGTGATTCTTACAGCATGTGCTCCGGCAACGACAGCATTTGCGAACACTGGCAAAGAAGCAGAGTGTATCTGCTCAGTCAGATGTGAGAAAAAGATCAACGATACCTGCCCTGCGTGCAGAGAGGATGTAGCTCTTTGTCAGGGAACACCAAAAGTGGAAGATGAAAGAGATGAGAAGAAGGATGATCAGGTGGAGACAGATGGTAAGCCGCTCACACCGGACGGCAATCTGAATCTTATCGATGACTATGGCACAACGGAAGAGGATAAGTCAGGCAAGCAGTTCCTGACATTCACTACAAAGAACGGCAACTACTTCTATATGATCGTAGATCGTGACGACAGCGGCAATGAGACCGTGCATTTCCTAAACATGGTCGATGAGTCAGATCTCTTAGCTCTTATGGACGATGACGAGAAGAAGGAGCTCGGAGTTGAGACTGATCAGGAGAAGGAAGAAAAGGAAAAGAAGGAAGCTGAGGAGAGAGAAAAGAAAGCTGCTGAGCAGAAAAGAAAGGCAGCAGCTGCCAAGAAGAAAAAGCAGAAGAAGTCTCCTAATGGTGGTCTTGTACTCCTGCTTCTCGTAGGATTCGGAGGCATAGGAATCTATGCTTACAAGAAGTTCGGCAATAAGGATAAGAATGATGGCGGACCTGATCCGGATGCAGACTATTCAGAGGATGACAGCGACTACATCGAGCAGCTGAACCAGAATGAATCAGACTATCAGGTGTCGTCTTATGAGAATGAGAATGCAGACAACGAGGAAGAGATCGATGATGACACGGAGAATTATGAAGGCATTGATGATGATTCAGATGTTCCTGATGACAATTCTCATATGTTTGAGGAATCTGATGATGGACCAGATGGAGATGACGAGTAACATTTTTCACAGAGGCAGTCGGTAACGGCTGTATCAGATTATTTCAAACGGGGACGGCTTTTCAGATGGGCTGTCCTTGTTTTTATAGAAAGGCAGGCAATATGACAGAAGCAGTTACAGATGTGATGATCGAGCAGGCTTCGACCGGTGTAGGCTACACGGAGTACATCAGACAGCTGACACTACTCCGTGAGAAGCATAAGGCGCAGCCGAAGAGATCGATAAAGGACAGGCTCTCATTTCTGAAGAATGAGATCAGCAGAGAGGAGGCAACTGAAGATGTATCTTGAATCAAGCTATAGAAGCTATGTATTTAACTCAAAGGAAGAAATAATAGACTTCCTGAAGACTGTGGATGAGGATCACGCGAAACTGGATGTATCAGTCAATGTGGAGGACAGAGGTGTCAATGGAGAAAAGAGAAATACAGATATCATCTATCGAAGAACTGAAGGACTTTCTTGAGTGTTGTCCTGATGACATGCATGTGAATATCACCATAGAGGCACCGGAGAGGAGAGCCGATGGCAAAGAAGATTAAAGGCCAGTATTCGATGGACGACTACAAGCTTCAGCAGGTGGATGTGCGTCTGCGGCTTCAGGATGGCCCAGCGTATTACAGTGATAAGCCAATCGATAATCCTAAGGACGCAGTAGATGTCATGAAGGATGTACTGAAGGAACTCGACCGCGAGATGGTGTGCGTAGTAAATCTTGATACTCAGCTAAAGCCTGTGAACTTCAATGTGGTCTCCATCGGTTCAGTGTGCGAGTCGATAGCCCCGATCCAGAACATTATGAAATCAGCAATCCTCTCGAATACGGAGATTCTGATGTTACTTCATAATCACCCATCGGGGAGCCTTGTGCCGTCAACACAGGACTACGAGCTTACGAGAAGACTTATCGAGGCATCGAAGCTTATGGGTATGCAAGTGGCCGACCACATCATAGTTGGCGGAATCACCGGAGACACTTACAGCTTCAGAAATCACAACCCGGATATGTTCCAGGGGCAGGACATCGACCTGAAGTATATCCACAAGATGACAGGAGTGGCCGAGAAGCCATCTGTTATTAAAAAGATCAGCGAGAAGAAGTCGGAAGTCCCGAAACAGAAAAAGAAACCAGCAGTGAAGCACAAGGAGCCTACAAGGTGAGAAGGAGTATCGAGTATGATGATAAGAGGTCAGATAAAAATAAACGGATGGGATGAAGTCAGAGGCATCACATCAGTACAGGAAGATTTCGGAACAATTGCTGAACAGATAGCTGCTGACCAGGCGCAGGCGCAAGGCATCCAGCCGGGACAGGAGTATCTGAAAAATGCTGAGATGCAGATGGAGGATGACTACAATTCAATCGATGGCATCATAAACAACGGCAGTAAGAAAGATATCGAGGAAGAGCAGCAGAAGGCATCAGTCAAGGAGAAGCTCCATGATTATGATGCGAAGCTCAAGAAGGAACTGACAGAACAGCCAAAGGCACCGGATCGGCAGAAGCTGTGTCAGTGCTTCTGTCCGGAGCATGGGGTGGATTTCTGATGGCAAAGCAGACAGAACAGTTTCATTTTTATGCGACAAAGGAAGAGGCGGACATCATCCATCAGAGAATGGAGGAAGCCGGTGTAAAAAATAAATGCGCCTACCTTCGTGAGATGGCGGTCAACGGTTATATCATTAATGTCGAGCTTCATGATGTCAAAGAGATGACAGGACTGTTGGGGCGATACGGCAACAACATAAATCAGATAGCAAGACGTGCCAATGAATCAGGCAGTGTCAGCACGGGTGATGTGAGGATGATCCAGAATCAGATGAGGGAACTCTACGATATGCTGCATAGGATACTTAACCGTATCTCTGATATTTTCTGATAAGGATGGTGGTTGTGAATGGCAGCGACAAGGATCATACCGATGCATATCAACAAAGGCAAGACTGTCAGTGCATGTCTTAAAGCACGTGTTGAATATGCAGAGAATGGAGAAAAGACTGAACAGGGAAGATTCGTTTCATCATACGAATGCAATCCTGAAACGGCAGACCAGGAATTTCTTTTGTCAAGATCAGCTTACAAGAGAAAGACCGGCAGACAATACAAGGGTGATGTGATAGCGTACCAGCTTCGACAGTCATTCAAGCCGGGCGAGATCACACCGGAGGAAGCTAATCAGATCGGGTATGAGACGGCAATGAGGTTTACCAAAGGCAGGCATGCATTCATTGTTTGCACTCATACTGACAGGCCGCACATTCATAATCACATCATCTTCAATTCTGTTAATCTGGATGCTGATAGGAAATTTAAGAACAGCTGGCTAAGCTATATTGGACTCAGAACTCTTTCAGATATCATCTGCCTTGAACACGGAATGTCAGTCATAGTTCCAAGAAAATTTGCAGAGCAGGACAGGGGCAGTAGATATCATAATGTATCGTTCAGACAGATGCTCCGTGCGAAGATAGATGAGATCATGAATGACAGGCCTGACTCTTTTGAAAAATTTCTTGATAAGCTGCATGAGCAGGGTTATGAGATTAAGTGCGGAAAGCATACAGCTGTCAAGGGAAAAGACCAGAAGAGATTTATCAGGCTGGACTCTCTCGGTGAGGGTTATACTGAGGAAGAGTTACGCAGGGAATTGGATGGAGAGCCTCAGGAGTCGGAGAAAAAAGAACCAACAAAAGCTCCTAAGAAAAAAAGAAACTTCGAGTATCTGATAGATATCCAGGAAAAGATTCGCCAGGGTAAAGGAAAGGGCTATGAGTATTGGGCGAAGAAATTCAATACTAAGCAGGTGGCCGAGACAGTAATCTTCTTACAGCGTAATGAGGTGACAAGCTATGAACTTCTGCAGGAGAGGGCAGAATCGTCAGCTAAGAAATTCCATAAGATATCAGAGAAGATAAAAGGCTGTGAAGAGCGTCTTGATGAGATCACCGAGATGAAGAAGGCAATCATAAATTTCGCAAAAACGAAAAATGTCTTCGATGCCTATCACAAATCAGGCTACAGCAAAAAGTTTTTTGAAGAGCATCGGGCAGAGATTATGCTCTACAAGTCAGCAAAGGATGTTTTCAAAAAGTATAAAGGAAAAAAACTTCCGAAGGTGAAGGATCTGTCAGATGAATTTGGTCGGATCCTCTCAGAGAAAAGAAAACTCTATGAGGAATATAAGACTGTGAAGAAAGAGATGATGGATTACCAGATCGCAAAGTCCAATGTCGATAAGGTCAAAAGATATCAGCCGGATAAGGATGAACCTGACAGAAGTAAAACTGAAAATAAGACAAGGTAGTAATGGCAGACTGCATCAGTAGATGTGGTCTGCTTTTTTTATTTTGCACAAGAATGATGTGATTGATTGACTGACAATGATTAACCGAAGCGAAGCGAGGTGATGCTCTGTCTGCGAAGCAGACAGATGAGAGGGGCGTGGGGAGAATCTCCCCAACGAGCGGTCTGTTTTTGTACAAACAGACATTGCTCGCGATTAGGAAATATGACAGTTTTACAGACTTTGGCATGGGTGAGAAAACAGGTGAAAACTTTCCCGTAATCGAATATAATAGAAAAGTAGCATTACAG
>OMZG01000010.1 GCA_900315505.1 uncultured Lachnospiraceae bacterium | reverse complement strand
GGTTTCGAGTTGCACTCGAATGATTATTTCTCTTAGAAATCTTTCAAGGTTGTTTCACTGTTCAGTTGTCAATGTTCTCTGTCCTTTTCAGCGACAGCTCGTTAAGTATATCAGCTTCAGAGCTGTTTGTCAAGGACTTTTTTCAATTTATTTTGAAATTCCTGTCTCCCTTTCGGGCGACTTACTTATATTACAACGGTATTTCTCTTTTGTCAAGGACTTTTTTATTTTCTTTTTCCCTTGCTTCCCATCCTCTGCTCATATACGAGCTCAAGCACGTTCTGCTGGTACTTCTCATCACTGTGCTCTCCCATTTCCTTCATACATCTGGCCTTCTCTACCTGAAGCGACTGGAGCTCCTCTTCCTTTATCTTTATCTCGCTGTCGATCTCCTTGATCCGTATCTGCAGATCCTCAACTATTTCCCTGTCTGAAGCGTCCATTTCTATTCCTCCATTTATACCTTTATACTTCTACTATCAGCTTCCGTCCTGTTCTCTGATACCTTCTGGTCCTGACACCTGCTGCCGCAAGCATCCTCTTGGAAGCTATAGTGGATGGTTCCTTTTCATACTTGTCATCATCGTAGACTATTTCTGCAATCCCGGCCTGAATGATCGCCTTCGCGCACTCATTGCATGGAAAAAGAGTCACATACAGGGTCGCACCCTCAAGGCTTCCGCCTCTGTAATTGAGGATCGCATTCAGCTCGCTGTGCGTCGTGTAAAAATACTTGTTCTCGAGCGGCGGTCCCTCCCTCTTCCACGGGAAGTCATCGTCTGAGCAGCCTCTCGGAAGGCCGTTATATCCCATCGACAGAATCTTGTGATCCTCCGACACTATGCAGCAGCCCACCTGTGTATGCGGGTCCTTCGATCTCATTGCCGATAGTCCTGCAACCCCCATGAAATACTCATCCCAGCTGATATAGTCAGTTCTCTTGTCACTCATTCTCGAACTCCTTTATCCTGTCGGGCAGCTTCTCTATAGTCTGGCCCAGAGCTTCAAGACAGATCCCGTACACCTGCAGATTGCCTCCATACGGGTCCATTATCTCAAGCTCCTCCCCTGCGAATTCTGACAGCACAAATGTATTGCTCTCATTCGCTTCATCATGCCAAGCGATCGCGTCACTCCGCTGCTTCGCATTCATGGCCAGGATCAGCGTTCCGTCAGTAATATCCGCATCCGACAGCTCCTCTGAATGAAAACCTTCCGTGCCAAGCCCGTTTCCGGCCATCACAGCCTCCGTCTTCTGATTCAGTGGCTCACTGAACGATACCACAAGTCCCCTGGCTATTGCCTCTATCCCCGAATCCGGAAACATCTTTTCGTAGAGAGCCTTCGCCATCGCTGACCTCGTATTGCCTCTCTTGTCCAGAAAAATAATCCGATCTACATTCATACCTCTATCACCTGATGTGCGGCCGCCTTCAGCAGACGGTTCATGATGGCATTACCGATCCTCGGTGTTGAAAATTCCTCTGAATAAATGAGCTCCGCCCCATACTCATCCATTCTCCTCAGCACATCAAACAGATTGTGTGCGATCTCGTATTCATCCGTCCTGTCGCCTATGCTTATCACATGACCTGCATGGTAGAGATCCTTTGTCTCCTCTGTGGCTATGATTCCTACCTTCCTGCTGTCTGCCTCTCCCTCAGCTGCAAGACGGTTGATCTCTGCAATCACTCTGTCAGGCTCTCCGCTGACTATCTTCAGATCACCCTTCGGGGCATAATGCTTGTATCTCATGCCTGGTGCCTTCGGGCGAACATGCACATTCTCCGTGCCCAGGATTCCCGGGTCCACCTTTACCTCGCCGACTACCTCTTCGAGCATCTGCTTATTGATATAGCCCGGACGGAGGATCGTAGGCAGGCCCTCTGTCAGATCTACTATAGTAGATTCCAGTCCGATCTGTACCGGACCGCCGTCGATTATCGCATCTATCCTGCCACTCAGATCGTGGATCACATGCTCCGCCTTCGTAGGGGATGGTCTGCCTGATGTATTTGCGCTCGGGGCAGCAATCATACATCCCGACTCCCTGATCAGGGCATTAGCTATAGGATGGCTCGGAAATCTGACTGCCACGGTATCCAGTCCGCCCGTTGTCTCATGCGGAATGACTCCGTTCTTATTGACAATAAGTGTCATCGGGCCCGGCCAGAACGCATCCGACAGCTTCTTAGCTTCTGACGGCAGATCTGCAGCTATTGACTCCAGCTGTGAATAATCACAGATATGGACTATAAGCGGATTGTCCGATGGTCTCCCCTTCGCTGCGTATATAGCCTCAGATGCACCTGCATCACAGGCGTTCCCGCCCAGTCCATACACTGTCTCCGTAGGAAAAGCCACCAGACCGCCTTTTCTTAGTATATCTCCGGCTTCATTTATCTTCGTGATATCTATATTCTCAGGATCTATCCTTATTACTTTTGTATCCATTATTTCATGTACTTTCCGATTATTTCCCAGACGCTGTCACTCTCAAGGCCTTCCTTCCAGAATGCTCCTCCGGCCAGGCTGTTATCCTTCATCACACCCAGCTTCAGCGCAAGTGACTTCTCATCCTCTACCCACAGCTGATATGTAGCGCCGTCCTCAGAGAACTCCACATAGTTCTGGCCCAGATCATCCTGCCAGGTCTCCTGGGCATTGTGGGACTTAATATAATCTGACTCGCTTTTCATTCCTATCGTCTCAGTTGACAGAACTCCGTCCTTAGTCTTCCATATCCGCGAATAGAACGGCATCCCGAGAATCAGCTGATTCTTCGGAACCTCCTTCAGTGATTCGCTCACGGCCTTTTTTACAAAAGAGATCGATGCATTGCTGCCAGCCTGTCCGCCGCCTGCGTAATGCTCATCGTACGCCATGACTATCAGATAATCGGCATACTGCGCCTGAACCTTGCGGTTGTAATGGAGACTTGATGCGGTTGGCGAGTAATTGTCCACTGACAGGATGATGTCATTATTCTCACACTTTATCGACAGCTCCTTGATGAACTCCACATAACCGTCCTTTGCATCCGTCGACACCTGCTCGAAATCTACATTGATACCGTCGAGATTGTATGCAATCGCTTTGGCTATCATGTTATTTACCAGATTATCGCGCGATGAAGTATGATCAAGCACCATAGTCGTATCTACGCCCTTGTTCTCGAAATTGCTGAAAAGTGCCCAGACCTGTACGCCCTTGTCATGGCACTTCTTCACATAGTCGAGACTTCCTATATCTGACAGGCCGCCGTCATTATCGGCTATGCGGAACCATGTAGGTGACACTACATTGATCCCTGTGTCGTCCGTAAGCACCTGGTCTATTCCGGCATTGGCTGTACGGTTCGTCACCTGATGCCATACCAGATTGACGCTGCCTTTCATTCTGATATGATTATATTTCCTTGCTGCCAGCCGCTTCTTCGTCTTCTCTGTGGAAATATCGCCGATCGTCGAATCCTTCACGCATCCCAGAATCCCGTCATTCGTAAGTATCTGGCTCCATTTGCCATAGGACTGCAGAACGGTGATTCCCGTGCCCTTCTTCACGTCTGCAAGTATTCTGCTCTTCGGTCCTCCGAATCTCCTGATCTCCGTATCCTTCGATATGGATGATACCTTCCGCTTGTATCCGGCCTTTTCGATCACGAGTCTGTATGGCTTCTTCCCTGTCTTATAGGAAAAATCAGAAAACTTATCTGCGAAATCCACTGCCACATAGGTCCTGTCACCGTCACCCGTGATCACCAGCTTCTGACCCAGGTCCTCCTGACTGCGGCCAGCAGTATAATATGTATCGCCCTTATTTACAGAGATAACCTGACTGTCCGTAGCATATCTCAGGATATTCCCTGAATCATCATACACATATCCATCATCAATGCTGTCCTTCAGCTCGTCAAGCAGTATATAAAAATGTCCATCGCTTACGATCGCAGCCTTCTTCGTATCCGATTTCTCCCCGTTTACGAACAGGGCCGCCTCCTTCCCGGACACCCCGTAATAATCCGCGAGACTCGTTCTATCCTTCGTCGGAGCATACCTTACTTCCCAGATCGCCAGAGTCGCCAGTATCAGCGCCGCCAGAAGCCCCAGAACTATTATATACTTTACTGCCTCACCCTTGTTTGCAGTCCTATTTGCCATCTGATCATTCCTTTCAAAGCATCGATACTCTGATTATATCGCAAATAATCTCCATCCGCCACATCCTATTGTGAAAATTTTTCGAAAATACAATAAAGCCGCCACCGTGTATTCTTGTCCACACGGTAGCAGCAGGATTCTTTTTCAAATTCAGACTGTTCGCAGTCACCGGATACTTAATTCAAGTATCTGGATCTATTATCTCCTTTACTCTAATAATAAATTCAAATTCTTTAAGTTTTCTTTTGTCAGGCGGTATGGGTCGCAGATATGCAGATCCCTGATGCTTCTAATACCGATACCGAACTCCCTGCCAAGGTCGTGGTCCGACCCGGCTGAGCCGGATACAGAATACGTCATATTCCTGAATCTCTGCCTTAGCTTCTCTTCATTGATGATTGTAGAAAACAGAAATTCCCTGGCATATATGCGCCTCCACGGTGTTGTACTTATCATGGCATATATTCTGTCGGTCATCATCAGCTCTTCTGATGTATATACTCCATGATCACCGCCAAGGTCTATGACTATTCTGTCCAGTCCCCTATACTTCATCTTCTCAAGATCTGTCATGCTCTTCAGGACATAATACCTGAGTACCCCGTCATCGTATCCCGGAGGCTCCATATCCACACATTCCGCGTGTGAAAGCATGTCTGCAAAGCCCCTGTCTTCCCCGACTATTGCCAGTGCTGTGTTGTAACCCTTTGCTGACCTGTAGTAATTGGCCAGTGCGATAGATGCAGTCGCCGTGTCCGTCTCTGGCGCCGAGGCAATGATGCCGATAGTCTCCGTTCTTTTAAAAATGTCCTTTCCTGCCTTTGTATTTCCTGAAAATCTGATCATACACTCTCCTGATGGTCCTGTCCGGGTGCATCGGGTTCTCATCATAAGGCATGCTGACTACCCTGTGCCCTGTGGCCTTCGCCAGTGCATGCGCCATACCCGGGTTCGATGGTGTGATCATTAATATACTGCTGTCCTTCTGCAGGTATTCCTGCATCAGCATTCTGCTATGCCACGGCCTCGATCCTGTCAGATAAATGATGACATCCGCATCCTCTGCCAGTGTGAAGTCCGTCCCGCAGTCACTTACACAGATTCCCTCAGGCGTATGCTGTGGCTCTACGGCCGGTCCGTAATCTGCCATGCCCCTGAACCACCTGTGGTATATGATCCCGTCCTTCTCCCTGAAGTCTGTATTCAGATTCTCCTCAAGTGCGAGAAATCCCGGTCTGCCTGACAGGTTCCTGTAAAATGCGCGCTGTCCCTTCTGCCCCAGATATGATGTAATACTTACTGCTAAGTGGGTAGTGCCTATGCCTCTCTGATTCCCTATTACCGCTATACTACTGATAAGAAGCCCCTCTTTGTCATTTCCGCTCCTCTTCCGGCACCATTCTGTAATATCCTTCTTCCATTCTGCTGCCGATATATATCTGGCTGACATATCCTTCGCACAAGCCTTCCTGATCATCCTGCGGAATGCGTATGGCACATAGCTGTCACAGTGAGCAAGCATCTCCGACGCTACCTGTCCAAGGTCGTAGAGATCCTCTCCCGGGCTCCTGCCTGCATTCCCGCCAAGGAATTCCGAAATCCCGTAATCGATCAGCACTATCTGCTCCCCTCTGATCAGCAGATGCTCAGTCTTCAGATCCTGATGAGTCACCGGCTGCTGCCTGTCATGCAGATAGGCCAGTATATCGAGTATCTGTGACAGGACCTCCGCTATGAATCCCAGATCCAGGCTGCTGTATCTGAGCAGATATTCCTGAAGTGAAAGCCCCTCTATGTACTCCTCTATGAGACAGATCTCCTCTTCATCTTCCCAATAATCATAAATAAGTGGAATGCCGGGGTGCTTAAGAGTCTTCAGTATCTCTGACTCTCTCCGCAGCTGGTACTGTGCATCAAGCGAGCCTTCGCTGTGCTGCTTACTGATCCGTTTCAAAACGCGTCTGGTTCCGAGTCCCTGATGCTCTGCCAGGATGACATCCATATCCTCCGAATGATGGAGAACGCTGACCATGCGATATGCTGCCTTAAGCTTTATATGACTCTCTCCTTTCCTTGTCGTATTAGCTTCTTACTGATTCTTTTATACGCTCTTTTTCTGATTTTGCCAATAGGTTTTCGTCCGATTTAATCGGCTGTTTAGAAAAGTTAATATTCTATTTAGAAAGTTTATTTTCTGTTTATCTTTATAAACTTTTTGTTTATGATTTGTTCGGTTTACAAATGCGGTTTTATGCGGTATTATATGAAAAATATCGAACAGAGAGGACTTTTATGACGATAAACCGATACGATGAGGACACAATTGAATGCCTTCTGACCCCGGAAGACCTGCAGAACCGGCATTTGTCGCTTGCTGACCTGAATTACAGCTCGCCTGTGCTCAGATCCCTGACCTCGGATCTGCTTCGTTTTCTCAGGAAGAAGTATGACTTCAGCATTCCGGATGATGAGCCGGCTTCTATTGAGGCTGTGCCGCTTGAGGATGGAGGCCTGTCAGTCATTTTTTCAAAAAATGCATACGCCGATGATATCGATCCGCGATATTCCACCTTTACTGAACCGGATGTGTCGGATGCTGATGATATTGATGCTCCTCTGTCAGTCCATGATGCCATTCACCGGATGCTCGACTCTATCACCAGCCCTGGGAAGGAATTTTCTCACTATCTGCTGCACTGCGATTCTACCGAGAAGGAAAGCGCATCCACGAAGGCGATCGTCGTATTTGACAGCTTTACTGACGTTCTTCATCTGGTCTCGCTTCTGTCGGATTCCATTTCCATGAGTCTCGGTATATTCCGTTCTGAGAAGAAAGCCTATCTCATGATCTTTCATTTCTACAGGATGAGCGATGATGATATCGAGGATCTTCTGTCGATCATCTGTGAATACGGTATGCTCAGGCAGATGTCCATCGGTACCGAAAGCTACATCACTGAGCACTGTGAGATGATAATGCCGGTCGTGCCCTTCATAATCGCCCGGACCCTGATGGTCAATTACAAATAAAAAAGAGCCCCCGACGGGCTCTTTTCTTTTGCCTTATGCTTCAGCAGCGGCTGCTGCTGCATTTTCCTTTACCAGGAACTTGTTGATCTCATCCACGAGATCCTGTGGATTGATTCCATGTACCATTGCGGCTTCCTCGATCGTCTCCATCTGGGATGCCGGGCATCCGAGACAGTGCATTCCGATCCCGAAGAGTATCGGTGCTATATTTGTATCAATCTGTAAGAGTTCCCCGATCATGGTATCTTTTGCTACCTGTGGTACTTCTTCCATTGTACTGCTCCTTTCATATATACTGCAATTATCATATCACTAGGCCGGATTATCGTCTGTTGCAAATCCAACGTCTAATTTCTTTAGAAATCAGTATAACACGGTTTTTAATTGTATGCAATCCATTTTTTCATAAAATACAAACCGATGAAAAAAGGGACGGATCCCTTTTCATCTACCGATGAAAAATGAACCCGTTCCCTGAATATTCCTACGAATTGCTATTAGTCGCAGATTGTAAGCTCTGACTCCTTGTCGAAGAAGTGAGTCTTTGTCATATCAAGATGGAATGTCATCTTGTCGCCAGTTCTTGCCTTTGTACGTGGGTCAACTCTTGCAGTAACCTGAGTACCTGCATAATCGAAATACAGGAATACTTCTGCACCGAGCAGCTCATATACACGGATTGTAGCATCGATTGAATTGCCGAGCTCAACCTCGCTTGCTCCTGACTCTGGATCATAGATATCCTCTGGACGAATACCAAGGATAACAGTCTTGCCATCATAGCCCTTGTCGATAAGAACCTTTGCCTTCTCTGCAGGTACCTTCAGCTTTGCCTCGCCAACTGTAGCGATGACGTCTGAGCCTTCCTTTGAGATCTTGGCATCGAGGAAGTTCATCTGAGGTGATCCGATGAAGCCTGCAACGAAGAGGTTGCTTGGATGTGAATACAGTGTCTGTGGAGAATCGATCTGCTGAACGACACCATCCTTCATTACTACGATTCTGGTACCAAGTGTCATAGCCTCGGTCTGGTCATGTGTAACGTAGATGATTGTTGCACCAAGTCTCTCATGAAGCTTGCTGATCTCGATACGCATCTGTACACGGAGCTTTGCATCGAGGTTTGACAGAGGCTCGTCCATGAGGAAGACCTTAGGATTACGTACGATTGCACGTCCCATGGCTACACGCTGTCTCTGACCACCTGAAAGAGCCTTCGGCTTACGATCAAGGAGCTTGTCCAGATCAAGGATCTTGGCAGCTTCCATAACTCTCTTCTGGATCTCAGCCTTGTCGAACTTACGGATCTTGAGTCCGAATGCCATATTATCAAATACTGTCATGTGCGGATACAGAGCGTAGTTCTGGAATACCATTGCGATATCACGGTCCTTTGGCTCTACATTGTTCATGACCTTTCCATCGATCTTCAGCTCACCTGAGGTGATGTCCTCGAGTCCTGCGATCATACGGAGTGTGGTTGACTTTCCGCATCCTGAAGGTCCTACGAAGATGATGAATTCCTTATCTGCTACATCGAGATTGAAGTCCTTAACGGCTTCGAATCCGTTCGGATATACCTTGCAGATATTGTGAAGTGAAACACTTGCCATTTCTATTTCCTCTTTTCTTATTATACGGCGTTATAACGCCTCTTCTCTGTTTACAGTATATATGTTACAAAAATCTCTTTTTCTTTTCAACGGCATTATGCACAAAATTTTATCCCTCTTTTTCGTCAGAATAACCAACTATGGAATATTTGCCCGAAAGATGATATAATACTTCAGACTAACATCAGGAGGAATTCAATGAATCCACTGAAGAAGGGCTACATAAGAGCCTACCTTTCGATACCATTATATATGATACCTGTTCTGGTCATTATCACCGGATGCATGTATTTATATGATACAAAAGCAGGATTTGCCATTGCCATTTTTACTATACTGTATTCGTGTGTAGCGATACTGGTCTATTCAGTCAGCAGTCGGAAGATGGCAGACGAGATCATGCGGTTCGCGACCTGCTATGGCACTATCCAGAAGGAAATGCTCAAGGAATTCCAGCTTCCGTATGCTGTTCTCGATGAGAATGGCCGGTTCTTCTGGATGAATAACGAGTTTTCAAAGCAGACAGGTGAGGACGCTTCCTATAAGAAGCCGATTGCTACCATTTTCCCGGAGCTGTCCAGGGAGACGCTCGAGAAGACTACCGAGGAGTCTCAGACCATCCATATCAATCAGGAGTCAAAAGTCTATGATGCAGTCCTCACGCGGCTCGAGTTCAAGCCTTTGAAGGCTAGTGAGGACGGTTCGATAAACGGCTCTCTGATCTCAGTCATGCTTTTCGATGAGACCTCTCATGAGAAGCTGAAGGCTGCATTCGAGGACCAGCGCCTCGTGACCGGTCTTATCTATATTGACAACTATGACGAGAGCATCGATTCGCTCGAGGATGATGTGAAGAAGTCACTCATCCGTGCGATCATCGACAGGAAGATCGGCAAGTACTTCAGACAGGCCGATGCCATTATCAGGAAGACGGATAATGACAAGTATTTCCTTATTTTCCAGCAGAAATATCTGCCGAAGCTCGAGGAGAATAAATTCTCTGTCCTCGATGATGTGAGGAATACCAAGGTCGGAAATGACCGTGAGGTCACTCTCTCTATCGGTATTGGAAAGGGTGCCCGCACCTATTCCCAGAGTGCCGAGTATTCACGAGCTGCCATTGACCTGGCCCTGGGTCGTGGAGGCTCGCAGGCTGTTATCAAAAGCCGGAATCACGTATATTACTACGGTGTCCGTGGCAAGGAAGTCGAAAAGACGACCCGTGTGAAGGCCAGGGTTAAGGCCCAGGCTCTCCGCGAGATGATGGAGACCAAGGATTCCGTCATCGTCATGGGCCACCAGATAAGCGATGTCGATGCACTCGGCGCTGCTGTCGGTGTATTCTGTGCTGCGCGTGAATTAGGAAAAAAGTGCCAGATCGTGCTGAATACGATTACGAGCTCGCTGAAACTGCTGGTGGATAAGTTCGGTCCTGAGGACGGTTATCCTGAGGATATGTTTATCAATAGCGAGAGGGCTATCGAGCTGGTCAATGACAATACTCTGGTCATGGTCGTCGATACGAACCGCCCTTCATATACGGAGTGCCCTGAGCTTCTTCAGCGAAGCCAGAGCATCGTGGTATTCGATCATCACCGTCAGGGAAGCGAACGAATTGAGAATACTATTCTTTCATATATTGAGCCATACGCTTCAAGCGCCTGCGAGCTGATTGCCGAGACGCTGCAGTATTTCTCAGACAGAATGCAGCTTGCACCGCAGGAGGCCGACTGTATCTATGCCGGCATCCTTATCGATACGAACAACTTCATGACGAAGACCGGTGTTCGTACCTTCGAGGCCGCAGCTTACCTTAAGCGGAGCGGCGCCGATGTCACCAGAGTACGCAAGCTTCTCCGTGAGGACATGGCTACATACAAGGCCAGAGCCGAGGTTGTCCGCCACGCAGAAGTATACAAGGGCGCATTTGCCATATCTGTATGTCAGACTGATGAGGTCGAAAGCCCTACCATAGTAGGCGCTCAGGCTTCCAATGAACTGCTGAATATAGTCGACATCAAGGCAAGCTTCGTAATGACCGAGTACAAAGGAAAAATATACGTCAGTGCCCGTTCCATCGATGAGATCGATGTACAGCTGATCATGGAGCGTCTCGGCGGCGGTGGTCATCTGAATGTGGCCGGTGCACAGATTACCGATGCTACAGTTGATGAGGTCAAGCAGCGTATAAAGGATATACTGGATGTAATGATCGAGGAAGGAGAAATCAAACTATGAAGGTAATACTTCTTGCAGATGTAAAGCCACACGGCAAAAAGGGTGACGTGATCGAGGTTTCTGAGGGTTACGGCCGCAATATGCTGATCAAGAGGAAGCTCGCAGTTGAGGCTACCCCTACCAATATCAACAATCTGAAGCTTCAGAACAAGCACAGGGAAAAGCTCGAGGAGGAAAATCTCGAAGCTGCTAAGGCTCTTGCAGAAAAGATAAAGGACTGGAAGGTCGAGACAACCCTGAAGTCCGGCGAGGGCGGCCGTACCTTCGGCTCCGTCTCCGCAAAGGAAATAGCAGAGGCTGTCGATAAGCAGTATCATGAGAAGATTGACAAAAAAAAGATCCATCTTCCTGAGCCTATCAGATCATTAGGAGTTCACGAGGTAACACTGAAGCTTCATCCACAGGTTACGGCTACCCTTCGTGTGCATGTCGGAGAGAAAGCATAATGGACGATACCCGCGTAGGATCATCAGATGCAGCTGCCATAGACCGGCAGATGCCTAGTAGCAGGGAGGCAGAACAGTGTGTGCTCGGATCAATGCTCTATGATCCGCAGACCATCAATACAGCTACCTCCATGCTCGTACCTGATGACTTTTATACAAGTGTTTACAGATATATATTCCAGTCGATCGTCGAGGTATATAATGACACCGGCGGCGCTGACCCTGTCGAGGTCATCAATAATCTCCAGAAAAAGGGTGTATCCCAGGAGTATGCCGAGGCTGGCTTCATAGGTTCCCTGATACAGAATGTACCGCTTGCCACTAACATCCGCAGCTACTGCAAGATAGTCAGGGAAAAGTCCATCCTCCGGAATATCATCAGGATGAACCAGACCATCTCTAACGACTGCTTCGATGACAAGAAATCGATCGATGAGATAATGGATGAGACAGAGAAGGGATTCCTCTCTCTGCTTCAGAACAAGGGCGTAAATGATGACTTCATCCCTATTGACCGTATCGTGGTTGACGCGATCAAGAGCATTGAGGAAGCATCCAAGAACGACGGAAGCGTCACCGGAATCCCAACCGGATTCATAGACCTTGACTACATGCTTTCAGGCCTTCAGAATTCGGCCCTTATCATCATCGCTGCACGTCCGGCAATGGGCAAGACCTCTTTCGCGCTCAATGTAGCTCAGCACATCGCTCTGAAGGAGCACAAGACAGTAGCTCTCTTCACTCTCGAGATGTCAAAGGTCGAATACACGAAGAAGCTTCTATCTCTTGAATCGACGATAGATTTCGGAAAGATAAGAACCGGTCAGCTGAACGACACCGAATGGGGAGAGCTTTTCGAGGCAGGAAATGATATCGGTATGTCACATATCATCATTGATGATACACCAGCCATCAGCATCCCTGAGCTTCGCAGCAAATGCCGCAAATACAAGCAGGAGAATGATCTGGCATGCGTATTCATCGACTACCTCGGTCTCATGAGCTATGGCCGGAAATCGGAATCGCGTCAGCAGGAGATCGCCGAAATCTCCCGTTCACTGAAGGCTCTGGCCAGAGAGCTTGATATCCCTGTGGTAGCCCTGCAGCAGCTGAACCGAAGCCCTGAGCTCCGTGACGACAAGCGTCCTATGCTCTCCGACCTGCGTGACTCAGGAGCCATCGAGCAGGATGCCGACGTGGTAATGTTTATCTATAGGGATGACTATTATAATAAAGACACAGACAGGAAGAACGTCTCAGAGATCATCATCGCAAAGCAGCGTAGCGGACCTGTAGGGACCGTCGAGCTCGCATGGATTCCGAGACTTGCGAAATTTGCGAATAAGGCTCATGCCCATAATAAGGAAAAAATCGATTAAAAAAGAACCCCGGCACGAGACCGGGGTTCTTCCTCTTTTAAAAAATGTGGATTATCAGCCCTGGCTGATAGCTCCTGTAGGGCAGACACCTGCGCATGTACCACACTCAACGCAAGCTGAAGCGTCGATCTGATACTGTGTATCTCCCTGTGAAATAGCGCCTACCGGGCACTCTGGCTCACATGTACCACATGAAACACATGAATCTGAAATAACGTATGCCATAATCTTTCCTCCATATACTACATACTTTACATACTTACTTTTCCGTGCTTGTATCCACGTCTTTTCGTTAACTATACTATAACAGAATTTAATTAAATACAAGTACTAAATCAAATACTTGTCACTTGTTCTTCAGATAGTCCGAGATCATCAGGGCTATCTTCATCACCATTGCATCATCAAACTTCCTGATATCAAGTCCGGTCTGGCGCTCGATCTTCTCGATACGGTAAACAAGGGTATTCCTATGCACATATAGTGCTCTCGCTGTCTCCGCAAGAGAAAGCCCGCTGTCAAAGAAGACCCTGATCGTATTCTTCGTCTCCGGGTCGAGCTCCTGCAGATCGAAATCCCCGAGATGATCCTTAAGGAATTCCTCGCACACCGGTCTTGGAAGCGCATATATCAGCTTCCCGGTGCCAAGCTCATGATAGCCATATACCGACCTGTCCTCGAGGAACAGCTTGCCGATGGCATCGGCCCTGCATACATTCCTGTATGACTCCGGCAGCTTCCTGAAATCATCAATACACTCGTCATACGATATATTCACTGAGATCATGGCCTCAGAACCCAGCATATCCACAAGGGTCTCGGCCATTTTTCTGAAATCCTCCGTACCTGTCGGCTGCCTTAGCTCTCTGACGAGCACCAGATGCGTCCTGTCCATCTCTACCGTATGATCAGCACCCGGAATGTACAGCGATGATATCATCCGAAGCATATACGGCTCATACGGCTGCCTGAAGCTCAGCAGGAAAATCCCCCAGTCAGATTCCATATTGAAGTGATAGATAACTGCCTTTTCCTCGATCTCTTCATCAGACAGCTCCCCGAGCAGCAACTGCTTCAGGAAAAAGCCTGTATCACCCTCACCCTTGTATGTACGGATCAGCTTTGACAGAACCTTTGCCGTACCGGCATCATCCCCGTCATCTCTGATAGAAAATGTGATGCCGGTCTCCTGATTCAGTTCTTCTAAGAGTCTCTCAGTTCTTTCGTCCATGAATTACCTGTGAACAACGTCCTTTGATGCGTGCTCCATAGCGTCGAGGAAATCATCCTCAAGCTCCATGAGTACGATCTCTTCATCCTTCTTCTGATTGCGGAATACTACTGCATATACCTTCTTCTCAGGATCACGGCTTGTGCAGTCCCAGACCTTCAGGCCCCTGCCTGTATAGCCCTTGATGGCATTGGAATCCTTCGGGGAGCAGATGATGACATCGCTCATCTCGAACGACAGGTATCTCTTTCTCGAGCTCTTGGAGAAAACCCTTGCGATGTCGATCGTGCCATTCGTATATGAATAGTCGAAGTCGATCTGGTCTCTGGTCCCTGCAAACCACGCGAGAAAGAACAGTGCCAGTGCGATAAGAAGCGGCCACAGATACAGTCCCAGCGGAACTACACATACTATGCCTGCAAGCAGCAGAATGACCCTGAGCACCATGACTGCCGTGCTTTTCTTTCTGGATGCAAAATTTTCTACATGAGTGTCCTGCAAATACATTTCTTACCTTCCTTTGATTTTTCTTATTATTCTATCATTTCATCAATGAAGTGACAACAGTCATTCAATATATCCCATGGAAAATTTAACCTGATCCTCGGCATCCTGGAGCGCCTTCCTCGTATCCGCGCCATCGATAACATTTCTTATTGCGAAGGAAATCTGCTGCCGGGCAGTATAATGATAGTCACTCTGCTCGACCTGCTTTACCCTTGTGCTCATGTCCACTACCTTCTGATATACAGGCTGATCCCTGAAATATTTTACGCCCTTGGAATATACGTCTGACTTACCGGCCGAAATGCATGTAGTCACAAGGCCGCCCTTCTCAAGAGCCTCGTCATATGTCGCCCTGGCACCGTTTCCTCCGCCGAATGTATATGCCAGGAAATCCTTTGCCAGATCCCTCCTGCTGCATGCAGATGTGATATACAGAGAAGAACCGCCGTTTGAGGCATAGCCCTCTTCTCCGGAGAATGTAGGAAGCGATGTGGTGGCCCATTTTCCTGAATTCATCTGCACCTGCTCGATGGTAGGAATGATCCAGTTGCCGTTCATGACACCGGCCACCATATCTCCCCTGATGGTCTGTTCCGTATAGCTGGCATAGTCATCGGTCAGATACAGGACATTGTCTCTTACGAGCTTCACGATCATATCTACTACCTTCACAAGCATCTCATTGTCAGTGAAGTACGGCTTCCCATCCTTAAAAACGGATTTGCCTTCCGCCTGCATCATCATGTACGGAAGTGCATTGTCATCACCGTTTATGGAAAAAAGGTACTTCCCGGTCTTCGCGTAGACATCCTTGCCTATCTCATCGAATCTGTCCCAGGTGATGCCTGTCATATCGTCGATCGTATATCCGGCCTGTTCAAGCAGGTCTGTCCTGTAAGCAAATACTGCCGTAGCATTGTCAAGCGGCACGCCATAATGCACGCCATCCTCGGTGGAATATGACAGCTTCTCTGTACTGAAGTCATTCCAGTCAATGCCGGATCCTTCCAGATCCTGCCAGGCATTAGTATAATCCTTGTAGAATCTGTTGAACGAATGATCCTGGAACAGCACTATATCAGAAAGCTTGCTGTAATCGTTATTCGAACCCGCCAGAGTGACGGCATCCTCTATATCTGCGGAATCCGATATCCGGACTATAGTCAGCTTAAAATCCGGATTCACCTCCTGATATGCCTTCTCAGCTGCCCTGAGTGCCGGTACATTAAAATTCTCATCCCAGGCCATTACCGACAGCTCGTTGTCATCCTCCTTAGATGTATCAACCCTCACTATGCTGTCCTTGCCATCATTTCCGTTGGAAGAATTGACAGATCCCTTTCCACAGGATGTCATCGTAAGCGTCATCGCTGCCGCAAGTAGCAGTGCCATAAGTCTCTTCATTGATATTCCCTCCTGATAAATAAAAAAACCCCCTGTCGGATAAAGCCTTCATACTTTTCCAACAAGAGGACTTCTGCTTGTGATATAAAATCCCAACTGACCTTTATTAGTCTGTTACGTATGGCATCATGGCAAGATGACGTGCTCTCTTGATAGCTGATGTAATCTCTCTCTGATGCTTTGCGCAGTTGCCGGTGATACGACGAGGAAGGATCTTTCCTCTCTCTGATACGTACTTCTTAAGCTGTGCTACGTTCTTGTAATCTATTACATTGTCTTTTCCACAGAATACGCAGACTTTTCTTCTTCTGCGAACCGGTCTTCCTCTAAAAGCCATTGTTACTTTACCTCCGTAAATAATCTGATTAATTATGCAAACGGCAGATCCTGATCTATACCCTCCGGTATATTCATGAAGCTGTCAGCAGCATCCTCAGGCTTCTCAGCCTGCTGCTGTGGCGCCTGCGGCACCGGTGCTCCTGCGTTTGCCTGTGAAGCAGCCTTGCTCTCTGCAAACTCTACCTGATTGACATTTACCTCGAATGAGTAAACTGTCTCGCCAGGGTGCTTCTTTGATTCGTAATTGTTATTACGCATTTCCCCTTCCACAAGGACCTTGGTTCCCTTGTGAAGATACTTCTCAACGAACTCACCGGTCTTCCCGAATGCCACGCAGTTGAAAAAATCTGCCTCTGGCTGGCCATCACGCTTGAATCTGCGGTCTACTGCGAGTGAAAATCTCGCGATCGCCATATTCTGTGCACCGCCATAGCGCACCTCAGGATCTCTGGTAAGTCTCCCCATGAGTATTATTTTGTTCATATAAAGCCCCTTTCTCTTGTTCTGCTTTAATGATTATTTCTCGTCTGTACGAACGATCAGGAATCTCAGAACATTCTCCATGATGCGGACATCGGCCTCGATCTTCGCTGGAGCCTCAGGATCAGAATCGAACGGAATGAAATAATAATATCCCTCGTCCATCTTCTGGATCTCATAAGCAAGCTTCTGCTTGCCGCGATCATCGATCTCTCCGATCTGGCCGCCGGCTCTGGTGATGTAGTCCTTTGCCTTGTCGACTACGGCTGTTCTGGCTTCGTCATCAATCTTCGCATTAACGACGAGTGCTAATTCATACTTGTTCATTTGTTTCCTCCTTATGGTCATTTGGCCCGCGCTATGACGCGAGCAAGGATTTCATATACCACGTTTGTCTATTCTAGCACGGCCCCTGAAAATTTGCAACCACAAAATATTGTGCAATTATGCCTTTATTCTGTCAAGGACCTCGCCGATCTTCGATTCTATCACGAGGTCTGCGTGCTTGTCACGGTCGGTCGCCTGGAGATTTATCACCACGAGATGTTTTCCACGGAAATAATCGATCAGCCCGGCTGCCGGATATACTACCAGCGAGGTACCGCCGATGATCAGCATGTCTGCGTCTGCGATCGCCCTGACCGCGCCCGTCACGGTATCATTGTCGAGCCCCTCCTCATACAGCACCACGTCCGGCTTCACCGGTCCGCCGCACTTCGTGCATACCGGGTCGAGGCAGCCATTTTTCTTCTGATCCATCATGAAGTCGAGATCATAGAAGGCCCCGCAGTGCTCGCAGTAGTTTTTCATTACAGTACCATGCAGCTCGTAAACCTTCCTGCTGCCGGCCTTCTGATGCAGGCCATCGATATTCTGTGTCACTACTGCCAAAAGCTTCCCGGCCCTCTCGAGCTCAGCAAGCTTCATATGTGCCTTGTTCGGCGCAACTCCGTCCACAAGTATCTTGTCATAGTAGAATCTGAAAAATTCCTCGCGGTTCGTCTCATAGAAGGTGTGGCTCAGGATCGTCTCCGGCGGATACTTGTAATGCTGGTGATACAGACCGTTTGTGCTTCTGAAGTCTGGTACTCCGCTCTCTGTCGACACTCCCGCGCCGCCGAAAAAGACAATTTTTTCTGAATCGTCAACCATTTCCTGCAGCCTCTCAATTTTTTCATCAAGCTCACTCATTGACCTTCAGCCTCCTGTATATCTCGCGTTTATTGGTTCCCAGATCCCTTGCCACGGCCTTCATGGCATCCTTTTCGCTCATGCCTTTCGCCGTGTACAGAGCCATGTGCTCCTCAAGTGTCATTTCCGAAAAGGCCTGCTGCCTCTCAGCCTGCTGCTCTTCCTTTGACTTTCCCTCGATCACAAGCACGTACTCGCCTCTGGGTTCATTCTCATTGTAAAAATCAATAGCCTCCGAAAAGGTCATCTGCTGCTTTTCCTCGAACCTCTTCGTAAGCTCTCTGCAGAGCACCAGCCGTCTGTCTCCACCAAGCACTCCTGCGAGCTCTGTAAGCGTCTTCTTCAGATGATGTGGGGCCTCATATATGATAATCGTACGCGTGTCATCCTTTATCTCATCGAGCACCCTCTGCCGCTCCCTCTTATCCTTTGGCAGGAAAGCCTCAAATGAAAACCTCCTGCATGACAGGCCTGAGGATGTAACCGCCGTAATACAGGCAGCAGGCCCCGGTACCGAATAAACAGGAATTCCTTCCTCAACACATTTCCTCACGAGCTCCTCACCCGGATCGGATATGCCTGGTGTGCCGGCATCAGTAATGCAGGCTACAGTTTTCCCTGAGAGCATCTGCTCCACGAGGTAGTCTGCCTTCTCGAGCTTATTGAATTCATGATAGCTTGTCACCGGCGTATGTATTTCAAAATGTGAAAGTAATACACCTGAGGTCCGCGTATCCTCTGCTGCTACGAGGTCTGCCTCCTTCAGAACCCTGATCGCGCGGAGGGTGATATCCTCGAGATTGCCTATCGGTGTCGCTACCAGATACAGAGTTCCTTCAGAAGCCATAGTTTTCCCTCATTTCCTGTGTATATACTCCCGGTGCCTCATACAGTATCAGCGGCCTCTCGATCCGCAGCTCCGGATTGCCGTTTTTTCTTCCCTCTATGAGTACCAGCACCGGCTCCCTGTCGGCATACGGATACACGAGTCGCAGCCGTTTCGGCTCCACCCTGTATTCCCTCATCAGACAAATAATGTCCGCAAGCCGCTGTGGCCTGTGGACATAGTAGCATCTGCCATTGCCGGTGAGAAGGGCGGCCGTCTCCCTGACCAGATCGCTGAGTGTCATCCGTATCTCATGACGGGCCACTGCCAGCGAATCCGCAGGATTTGCCTCGCCTCCGCCGGCCTTCATATATGGCGGGTTTGAGACTACGACCTCGCATGAATTCTTCCCGAATATCTCCGATGCCCTGCACATATCACCCTCTACAAAGCTGATATTATCCGTACCATTGAGCCTCGCGCTCCGGGCTGCCATCTCCACATTCTCAGGCAGGATCTCCAGCCCCGTGTAGCTCTTTCCGCTGTTCTTCGCCTCGAGAAGTATCGGCAGGATGCCGTTTCCACTGCCCAGGTCTATCAGACGCTCGCCCTTTTTTACCCTGGCGAATCCTGACAGCAGGACTGCGTCTATTCCGAAGCAGAATCTGGACGGATTCTGGATTATGGCCCGGCCGTTTCTCTGCAGATCATCGATCCGCTCGCCCTTTCTCAGCTCAGTCTGTTCCATTGCTGTCCTTATTCGTATGGGCATAGCCGGACGAATATCCGCCGTTCTTCACCGATCTGTCATGACCGCCTTCGCCCTTGTGACCGCCGTTCCTGTGGTCATTATTCCTGCGGTTCTTATTATATCCGCCATTCCTGCGGCCGCGGTTATTGCCGCCATGACCGTTGTTCCTGTGGTCATTCCTGTGGTTCTCGTGATTTTCATGACTGTCATGATTCTCGCGATTTTCCCGGTTTTCAGGCTTCGGCTGCTTTTCTTCCTGCTTTTCCTGCTCCCAGGCGGCAGCTGCGGCCTCCTCATCACGCTTTGCCTTTTCCTCGGCAAGCCTTGCCTCCTCCTGCTTTCTGTACTTCTTCGGAGTGCAGGTCAGATCGCCGACGTCGAATTCCTTTACCTCCTTGACATCGTTTTTTTCGAAAAGGACTGCGACCTTCTGCCTGAGGATATTGACATTATATACAGTCCCCTGCTCGCCGGTGGCTGTCACTGCAAGGTCTCCGCGTCTTGGCATCTGCCTGTTCAGATACTCGTACGCTTCCTCCTCATTATTCAGACAGCACATGAGCCTTCCGCAGACTCCTGAGATCTTCGTCGGATTGAGAGAAAGATTCTGCTCCTTTGCCATCTTGATCGATACCGGCGAAAAGTCTGTCAGAAATGTCCTGCAGCACAGTGGCCTTCCGCAGACTCCCAGGCCTCCGAGTATCCTTGTCTCGTCTCTTACGCCTATCTGTCTCAGCTCTATCCTGGTCCTGAATTCCTGCGCCAGATCCTTGACCAGTGCACGGAAATCGACCCTGCCTTCTGCCGAGAAATAGAATGTCAGCTTTCTCCTGTCAAAGGTATAGTCCGCCCTTATCAGCTTCATATCGAGTCCATGATGCTTTATCTTGTCCTTGCATATCGCATAGGCCTCTGCCTCCAGGCGCTTGTTCTCTGCGTACTGGCTCAGATCCTCCTTCGTGCAGAGCCTCTCGATCTTCTTCAGGGGCTCCTTTAGCTTTTCATCGCTCACCTCTATGACTGGTATCGTGACCTCTCCGACCTCCTCGCCCCTGTCGGTCTCCACGATGACCTTGTCGCCAATGTGTATATTGTATTCCTCCGGATCGTAATATCCGTTATTGCCGGCTAGCCTTAGCCTGACAGCTGTTACCTTTGGCATCTGTATATATTACCTTTCTTCCTGTCCGTATGTATTCCTGAATGCCCGGAACATGTTGATCAGCACGAGCTCGGGCTTCACATTCTCCTTAATTCGTCTGTCTGCAAGCCAGATCGCGTCAATACACTCCCTGATATCCGCAAACCTGTAGCTTTCTGCCTCTTCCCTTATCGCACTGCTCTCGTCCGAGAACATCAGCTTATCCTGATCCGCTCCCGACTTCATCATCAGCACATCCCTGTACCAGTCGATGAACATATCGAGAAAAAACGGTATCCGTGACTTATCCTCTGTCAGCGAATCGATCCAGCCGCTCCACTCGTAGCTTTCTGTCCCTACCACACCCTTCATGATGTCTACGGCTGTCTGCATGTCTGTGAGAAAATCATCCTGGCCTGCTATATCTGCCGCCCTGCCCAGGTTTCCCCTGGTGAACTTTACTATCTGTCTCGACCTGTAGTCAGGAATATGATACTGACTCTGCAGCGTATCCTCTATAACCTCCTCTGGAAGAGGCGCGAGCGAAAGCTTGATGCACCTGGACCTGATGGTCTGCAGCAGCATATTCTCATTCGCACACAGCAGAATTATGACTACGTACTCCGGCGGCTCCTCGAGCGTCTTCAGCAGGGCATTCTGTGCCTGCTCGTTCATCAGCTGCGCATCAGGGATGATGTAAACCTTTCTCTGTTCCTGATACGGCCTGATATCCACATCCGAGACAACCTGCGTCCTTATCTCATCAACAGTGATAGCAGCAGGCTTCTCATGTGTCACAACCCTCAGATCCGGATGGTTCCCGGTCTCTATCTGGTGACAGCTGCGGCATTTACCACAGTTCAGGTATTCTCCCGGCTGTCTGTCCTCGCACAGGATAGATGAGGCAAAGGCCTTCGCTATCGTCTCCTTGCCCATGCCATCCTCGCCGATGATCATGTATGCCTGTGCCAGCTTGTCCTTCGACAGGGCATTCCTCAGGTGGGTCGTCACAGCCTGCTGACCTATTATATCATCGAGATTCATCATGTCGAAATATCCAGCAGCAGCCCGCGGATCTCATCAACCCTGCCGAGTATCGACAGATGATCCTTCTCCTCTGACACCAGCTCCTGTGCCAGATCATCGAGATTCCTATCGACCAGCTTTATCATGCCGTAGACCCTGTGTCTGCCTCTTCTGTCAAGAAAATTCTCACGGTTGAAGCTGTGCGAGCGGTTCACGACCTCGTTGATGAAGTCCTTTACCAGGCCGCGGTACTTCTTCATGTCCCTGATGTCCATGTGATCGGCGAGCTTTTTTCCCTGCTCGTCGATCTGCCCCATGAGATTATTGAGCTTCTCCTTCAGATCCACGTCCTCAATCTTCGAGGACAGGGTGAATTTGAAGTCCTTGTCAGTCTTCTGCGGCTTTTCTGTTTTATTATCAGTATTGGTCTGACTCAGTGGATTAACCTTTATGTCCATACCTGATAACCTCTGCTATTTCAGCTACTGTCTCATTTATATCTTTATTCGGAAATCTTCGGTCAATTCCGGCTTCTTTCAGCCTTTCCTCGGAAAAATCCTTCTGATCCGCCAGGAATCTCCGGCACATTTCCTCGTACCTCGGCTGCTTCTGCCTCTTCTCCCTGTCCAGTGCTCTTGTCAGCCTCTCGCCGTCATCTACCTCTATATATATCGGATTGACCCTGTCTTTTCCGAAGTAATCACGAATGCTCACATACGATTCCAGCGTCCCGACAGTCAGACTGTCGCTTTTCGCAAGATCTATCTGCCCATCGTCCGCCGTGAAATAATTCCAGTCACCATACACTGTATGATAGGTGCGGCATTCTATGACCCTTCCCTCAGACTTCATCCTGCTGAATCCCTCATCGTCCGTGAAAAAATAATCCGTGCCGTCCTTCTCACCTGCCCTTATGGGGCGCGTGGTATAAGGCACTACCGGTGCGAGCCCGAGACTCCTGTCCTCAAGAAGTCTCTTCGCCACCGTATCCTTTCCGGAAGCGCTCTTTCCTATGATAACATAAATTCTATATATATGCACGTCATCGGCCCTCTCTTCTCATGAAAAAATCACCGGAACCCTTCCGTCTGAAATACCCTCCACATACAGTCCCTGCTGCTCTGCTGTGCGAATTATAGCTACGATCCGGTCAGTGTAGGCCTCTCCCGGCACGATCAGTGGGATTCCGGGCGGATATACTGTTATTATACCACCACATTCCTGTCCTGCCGCATTTTCTACGGGAGTCATTTCCACCTGCGAAAATTCGGCAATCCCGATATTGTCCTTTTTCACCGGCATGATCTCATAAAGTCCATGTCCCGTATCTTCTTTATCAGGCATATCGCCTGCTGCCTGTCTCAGCACATCCAGCATCCTGTCAAAGCCCTCCTGCGTGTCCATGACCGACGTCATGCAGATCACATAGTAGAGGGACGCCATCTCGGGCTCGATGCCGCCTGCCCTCAGTATTTCTGCAAGCTCCGTGCCTGACCTTCCTGCCAGGTGTATCACCAGCTTCGAATCATCATAATTGTCCGTATGAAAAAGCGTTAGGCCCGGTATCTGCGCAATCCCTTCTCTCAGCTCAGAAAGTGCCGACCTGTACGCTGCAAACCGTGCCCTTCCCTCCTGCTGCAGCAGGGTGACACAGTTGTCAATTCCAGCCATCAGTATATACGACGGCGAGCTTGTCTCGAAATAGTCGAAATATTTTCTGATCCGCTCTGCACTTATCAGGCTGTCCGAATTCCTGAGCAGACAGGCGGTCTGTGTCAGCGACGGCAGGGTCTTATGCAGACTCACTATCACTGCATCTGCCTGCTGCTGTATCGGATTCGTGCCAAATCCGGTAAATCCCAGATGTGCTCCATGCGCTGCATCCACTATCAGCGGAATCCCATGCTCATGACAGGCCTCTGCTATACCGGCTACATCCGAGATCACGCCCTCATAGGTAGGCGAGGTGATCACGCAGGCTCTCGCAGCAGGCTCCTCGTCCAGAATCCCCGCTATCTGCTCCCTGGTGATCTCACCCGGGATACCGAATTCCTTTATATCCGGAAATGCATATACTGCATCCGCATTTCGAAGAATTGCCGCATGATACACACTTTTGTGGCTGTTCCTTGCGATCAGGAGCCTCTGTCCCGGGCCTGCTGCCGCAAATACCGCAGTCAGTATCATGTCCGTGGCCCCACCCACCGACAGGTAAGCCTCATCAGCCCCGTACATTTCCGCGACCTCATCCGACAGGTTCTTTATGATGCCCCTCGGATCATGTAGATTGTCATAGCCCTGTATCTCCGTGATATCTATATCATAGACATCAGGAAAGGCCATGCTGGCCCTCTTATGGCCCGGCATATGCATGGGGTATGGATCATCCTGCCGGAGCTGTTTTAATTTTTCTAATAATTCCATCAGTCGAGATACCTCCCGAGCTCAGGCATCCATTCTGCAAAAAATATTGTCTCTGTCGTCAGACTATTCCATATCGGCGTAATGAATTTCTTAAGCAGAGACATTACGTTCTCCCATGCCGGCTCCTTCAGATGATGGCGTCTGAGCAGCACCTTCCACTTTTTCTTCATGTAGCTGTTGTGGTCATACGATGCAAACATCTCAAGGCTCTTCTCTGAGGCCTTCCAGCCATCGCCATGCATTTCTTTTATTCTCTCGCAGATATCCCTGCCCGATATCGTCTCCTTCTGCAGCAGACGATACAGATACAGGTATATTTCCATCTCGCCGACAAGCTCCAGCTTCTCCATGATGCCGCTGACGTAGGTCGCTGCCAGTGCATCTCTTGGATATACATTCAGATCAATTCGTGGAATTTCCGGGTCGAAAAAGTCGAAGCCTACTGCTTTGGAGTAGATTTCCCGACCGCCTGCTATCCTGATATCGAGCGGGATATACATCTCGTCATAACAGATCTCTGCCCTGGCCTCGTGCGATACGATGCGGATTTCGAGCGGGAATCCTTCCTTCGATGCCTGCGCCTGCATACACAGGAGCAGCCTCTCACGGAAATCCTTCCTGTACGCGCATCCCGGAACAAATCCATCCCTGGCGGTAATCCGCTCATCCGGTATATAGTAGCTTCTGATGCCTTCCTCGAACATCAGCCGATCCTGCGCCGGATCAAGCGATGATGGTGTCACGAGCACCAGATTCCGCGAAAAGCCTATCCTCTCAGTGAGGTACAGCATGACTCCTGTCACATACCAGCCCAGTACCTGATCAAACGGAAGCCCGTTTCTCTCTGCATATTCTGCAAGCTCCTTCTGCCTCATCATCAGAGCCACACTCCGATCATATTCCTGACCTTATTTACTACCTGCCTCTCGGCGGCATACGTCATCAGACGCTCCACATTCTTCTCCGGGTCTCTGATATACGCGAACACGCCCTCCTGAAACTCATCCCGGGGGATCTTTTCCTGATACTTCAGCACGTCGCAGATCAGGCGATCCTTATCATATATCTTCATATCGAAGCCTGGTCTGTCCAGCCTTTCTACTCCGATCTCCAGAACCTCTGCCTTCGTATAATACGGCGTCACTATCGGATATTCCAGATTGAAGCGCGATTTGCTCGCGTTCTTGTCTATCGCTATCGTCCAGCCGTACGGCCTCTGCTTCAGATAGCCGTGATAGTACAGGGCGCTTTCCATCGTAAGGACTCCGTCCTCATGAAAAAGGGCGTATATCAGCTTCTCCTCTGACATCTTCTCCTTCCTCAGGGTATATGCTCCGTTTTTCACCTTCGTCAGCTCGCCCTCTGCGACGAACTGCTGCAGCCGCCGGTAATCCACTCCCAGCTCATCTGTGATCTGCTTCGTCCTCGCGAGTCCGCCGTTTTCCCCCATCAGAGCCTCGATTCGCTCCAGATCGTAGGTTCGTTTCTCATCGCGGTACATTGGTATGTGTTCTGCCATCTTTTCCTCTTTTGAAAAATTGCCGTTTGCTACATCACTTTTATGCAGATTATAACATATATCTCTGTTATTTACCAGGTTTCAATTATCTCAACTGATGTCGAGGACGTGTATAGGCTCATTTTGCAATAAGCGTAGCTCTCAGGCTGTTCGGAGATGAATAGGCCTACATCGCCAGCACTAATGATTTGTGTTGAAATTTACAGTGGTTTGCTTTATTATAGTGAAGTAACTTTACAGATTCTTTATTTTATAGATTAACATGAATATCAGAAAAATTATCGGAATCGTAGTCATGGGCGCTGCGATTTTTACAAATATTCCGGGAGTAAATACAACAGCTTCTGCTGCTGAGAATAACACAGAATCAACCTCTGCCACGACCACTGCCTGGCCGAAGGGTCCGAAGGTCGGCTCGAAGTCGGCAGTGCTTATGGATGTGGACAGCGGAACCGTCCTTTATAATAAAAAGGGCGACACGAAACACTATCCGGCCAGTATCACGAAGGTCATGACGGCTCTTGTTGCGCTAGAGCATTCAGATCTGTCAGACACCGTGACCTTTTCGCAGGACGCCGTTGCCCAGAGCTACGGCGGTACTTCTTCCATCTCCCGTGATGTCGGAGAAAAGATGACTATGGAAGAGACACTGTACGGCATGATGCTAGAATCTGCGAATGAATGTGCCTGGGCGATTGCCGAGCATGTCGGCGGTACCGAGGAGAATTTCATCAAGATGATGAATGAAAAGGCGAAGGAGCTTGGCTGCACGCATACGCATTTCCACAATCCGAATGGTCTGCCTGACGATCAGCACTGGACTACAGCTCTGGATATGGCCCGGATATCAAGGGCCGCCTACCAGAATCCGACTTTTGCGAAGATCTGCGGCACTAAGCATTACATAATCCCGCCTACGAACAAGCACAAAAATGAGACCTATCTGAATAATCACCATTGTATGCTCAATTTCTACCATACATCGAGATACCTGTATGATTACTGTGTCGGCGGCAAGACCGGCTATACGACCAAGGCCCATTCCACTCTTGTCACCTATGCCAGGAAGGACGGCATGACTCTCGTATGCGTTGTCATGTGCGCAAAGTCCCCTGACCACTGGAACGACACGAGGAAGCTGATAGACTGGGGCTTTAAGAACTTCAAGAATGTGAAGGTTTCTGAGCTGAAGGATCTGTCCCAGGCGACCGACAAGCTGGGCTCCACTACCTACGGCGCTGATTCGACTCTGATAGAGCCATCTGAGGACGGAAGCGTGATGCTCCCGAAGAAGGCAGAGCTGTCAGACGTAGATATGACCGTTGAGAAATCATCATCCGATAGCAAAAATATTGTCGGACTTCTGGTATTCTCATACGATGGCAGAAAGGTCGGGACTTCACAGCTTCTCTCCACAGAAACGGAGGATTCCGTCTACCCCTTTCACAATCTGTCAACCTCCACGAATGACGGGAAAAACGGCTTTCTGCAGCTGAATATCCTTCTTATCGTGGTGATCGCCGCAATCGCACTTGCCATTGCTATCGGCCTGTTCTTCCTTCTGAAAAACATCCTATGGGCCGTCCAGAAGAAGCGGCGTGATTCATATTCAGATAAAAAGGGTCGGATTAAATATAAAAAGATTCGAAATAATCAGAGAAAATAACAAATTTATCCACAATTTGTTGGCAAACTGTGGATAACTTAAAACTTTTAATATAAATTTTCTTAACCATAAGCCTTGCAGATTCCATCTGTGAGGCTTATTTACTGACCTTCTGGAAGACCAGCTTACAGATCTTATTTCCAAGTCCGGAAAACTTCTTTTCATACTCTGTCATGATATTGCCCTTCATGAGTTCCGTATCATGGTGCAGATCCCTGGTCACAGTGACTATCTGCCACCCGTCAGTGTCCTGAACCTCTTCGACTGAAAATTCAAACAGATCCTTATTGTCTGTCTTGAACTCGATGAAACCGTCATCCTTCAGTATCTGGTAATACTTGTCAAGGAATCTGTGATGTGTCAGCCTGCGCTTCGCATGCTTCTCCTTCGGCCATGGATCAGAAAAGTTCAGATAAATTCTGTCAATTTCCCTGTCACCAAATACATCTTCTATGTCTTTCGCATCCATGCAGATCATCCTGAGATTCTCTGGAGGGTTCTCCATTGCCTCTACCTTCTGCAGACCTCTCAGCAGCACCGATGAGTACATCTCTATGCCTATGAAGCCCGTATCAGGATCCTGCTGTGCCTTCTGCGTGATAAAGGTTCCCTTGCCCATTCCTATCTCGATCTGTACCGGCTTCCCGCCGAACAGGTCGCTGAAATGGCCCTTGTAGCTCTCCGGTTCATTTATGGTAAGGGGGCTTTCGGCAACGTGCTCCTTCGCGCCCGGGATATTGCGTAGTCTCATTTGTTCTCCTTATAATATATATAAATGATAGTGAATGCATCCATCGCCTCTTCCCCGCGGGGACATTCGCTCTCTTTGAGCGGGGACATTCGCAGTCGCTTTGCGACTGCTCATTCGCGCTTTCGCGCGAATGCTGAGCATACAGCATGTGGGAATGAAGCACTAGTGCTTCATCCCCGCATACTGTATGCTCATGTCCCCGCTCAATTATTACGCGAAAAAAAAGCCCATGTTCCGCAAGCAGTTTACAGAACAAGGACCTTCTGCTGCGCGATCAGGGGTTCGAACCCTGGACACCCTGATTAAGAGTCAGGTGCTCTGCCAGCTGAGCTAATCGCGCTTATTATTCCTGCCGTCTTTCCTGACGACAAGAACTATTATACTCTTTTCAAAACAAAATGCAAGCACTTTTTCAAATTTTATATATTTTTAAGAAAAAGGCCTGCAATTCTGTTTTTGCCCTATTATGATACGTGTGAGAAAAGTGCTTCTATCTCCTCAGGTGTCATCATCCTGTTCGGATCACTGCTTGTATCAGGTACGTTTTCCTCAGATACAGGCTGCTCATCTATTACCGGCTCCTCTTCTGATGCCGACTCTGGTGACTTCGTGGCCTGTGCAAACAGTGCTGCAATCTCATCAGGCGACAGCCGCTTGTTCGGATCCGACAGATCTATATCCGATGCAGGGGCCGGTTCCGGTTCTACTTCTTGTACTGGTTCTGATACAGGTTCTGGTTCTACATCCTGCTCCTCTTCTGGCTCTGTTATAGGCTCTGGTTCTACAGCCTGCTCCTCTTCTGGCTCTGGTATAGGCTCTGGTTCTATAGATAGTTCCGGTTCCTCTGATGGTTCAGCTTCCGACTCTTCAGCCACGGCTTCATCTGCCACAGACTCATCTGCCGGCTCCGACTCAGGCTCGTCCAGGTCCAGGCTCAGATCATCAGGCCCGATCTCCTGATCCCGAGACTCATCATCTATCGCCAGATCCAGGTCATCATCACCTGTCTCTACATCGTCGGTATCCTCTGGTACAGCATCAAGAAGCGAGGTCAGATCCTCGTCTGTAACTGTCTCGGTCTCATCGTCAGCCGGCGATTCAAGCTCGGATGACAGGTCCTGAATATCATCTGATTCACTATCATCAGATTCATCCTGCAGGTCTGTCAGCTTCGCCTCAGTCTCCTCTGCATTGGCCTGGACGTAAGGCTGGTCACAGGTTGTTTCTTCATTCAACTCCTTGCTCTTATCATACAGGTAAGGATCTGACTGGATGTCCGTCTCATTTTTCTCTGCAGGCGCTGGCTGCGGCTGCACGCTCTGGATGACCGGTGCATGGATTTCCATGTCCTTCGCCACCTTCTCGAGACGTCTCATATCCTGATCGAGCCGCTGTACATCATGCGTCAGATCATCAAGTCCGACAGCTACCTTGTGGCTGTTGTCATCGATCACCTTTGACAGATCATTATTCGATGCCGCATCCACTGTTTTCTCGAGAGAATCTATCTTATCCTGCAGATCCATGACCTGGGCGACTACAGCCTCATTCGAATTGATAAGTGCAGTAGCATTTTCCTTGCTTCTGCCGAGCGATACCTTGGCCAGAGCCTTCAGTGCATTGATGATCTCCTGTGCAGGTACCTTGTACTCCTCACTCAGATCGTCAATCTTCCTGTCCATCAGCTGCTGGTCATTCTTCGTGATCTGAACGATCGCTGACAGCGCATCCGCCACATCACCGGCTATCCTCTGTCTGTCCTCCTCATCCTGATGACGCATCTGCACATACACCATAGCAGTGATGACCGACATCACAAGTGTCAGCGCCGCAGGTATCAGGAAGAGATTCGCGTCCTTCGCCGCCTTCAGCACATACAGACTCGCCATAAATCCGATCAGATCTATGCAGATCAGTATTACGAGTGCATTGACTCTGCTTCCCCTGGAAGCCTTGTCCTTCTTTTTCTTCTGTGGTTCCTGGTTGTCCATAAGAAACCCCCTTATCATTTTCTAGTTGATAGTTGCTACCATGTATTTACTTTAATACTTTTTAATCGTATTTGCAACATTTTTTTGCATTTTCATGATTCTGCTTGAATTTTGTATCAACCAGATTATAAAATTTTTTATAAAAAAAGAAAGCCGTGATCACACGACTTTCTAATCCCACGTTCCTGGGGGGATTCGAACCCCCGACCTTCCGCTTAGGAGGCGGACGCTCTATCCTGCTGAGCTACAGAAACATCTATTTAGTTGGTGTCAGATCAGTATCTTCGACTGCATCCAGACCATGCCCTTGAACCTACGTCCTATCTGAGGTTCTCCGAGAAGTGCTTCCTTATTGATAGTCACCTCGAATCTGATCCCGCAGCAGCTGAGGAGCAGATGATATATCTTCTGTCCGGTAAGCGCTATCTCTGATTCACTCATATCCTCGATGACGCCTATGCAGTAAAACATATCGTCCTCGATTCCACGAGGCATCAGTGTCGACTGGACTACTCCGTAGATGCTGTCTTTTCTGGCCCGCTTGTCTATTTTAGTATAAATCTGCATTTCTGTCAACGTCAATTGTTCATAAGCATCATCATTTCCGTTGAAAAGCTCCTGCTTGAGCTTTTTTCTGCGGCCCTCGATCCTGCTCAGCTCACTGTCATTGACATCTCCCATCGGCAGAAGTATCATCGCTGTCTGTGACAGCCCGCTTATAGCAATACCATCGTACAGAGCTTCACTCTGATCCGTGAATTCTCTGCCGTCTGAAACCTCATACAGATTCTGTACATATGTATATAGCACGCATCCGAGATCTGGTATCTCTGTCCTTGCCATGCATCCCGGTACATTCTTCAATCCCTCGAGAGTAATTCCTTCCTCTGTGGTTTTCTCCTGGGAATTGACAAATGGAAAAACCTCCTGCCGGACAAATTCTCCGTCTCTGTCGAGAAAACCTCTCTCCCTGATCCCTGTTCCTGGTGTAATGTACTTTGTCAGCTCGAACATTCTGTCCTGGTAATTATGTCCGTCAATGTACTTTGCCTCCTGCACCAGGTCAGGGTCCTTTTCTACTATTCTGTATATGTCCTCGAGATCATTCAGACTCAGTCCCGCGAGTCCGACTGCGCTCATATATTCATTCATCTGTTCCGTTAAGTGCCATTGAAAGAGCCTTGTCCTCCTCCGGCGAAAGTCCTATTATTGAGTTGCCGTCTATTATTTCTTTTATATAGCTGTAGCTTCCTTCTCTGCTATGAACACTGTTGATAATAAAACCGTTGTTCTTTTCATCAAGCATTGTAAGAGCGAAGCTAAGCTTCCCGCCCATTTCATCGAGAGCGTCATATTTCAGCAGCCCAACCTTCTGGAAGCATTGCTCTAAGTCTCTGTTCAGCTTGTCGATCTTTGCCTCATTCAGCTCATTCTTCTGATCCAGTTCCTCTACCTTTTCGAGCTTCTTTATCAGGGTATCCTCAAGTGATGCCCCGTCCTTACCCTGCATAAACTGTGCATATCTTTTCTGCAGCTTACTAATACGTGCTGCCTGAACTATCACCAGGATCAGAAGCACTATTGCAAATGCAGCAAGTCCGATCACTATGTAATCCGTCTGTATTCCTAAATACTGTTCTATCATTGTCTTTTTCCTTTAATCATTGAAGTAATTCATTATCTTCTCGAATTCCTCTGTCGAGTAATATTCTATCTCTATCTTACCGCTCTTATTCGACTTCGGTAGTATTCGAACCTTTGTTCCTATCTTCTGCTTCATGTTCTCTTCTATGGCTGCATACTCTGTCAGCAGCTCTTCACTCAGAGGCTCATCTTCCTTTTTCTCCCTGTGCTGAGATTCATTCTGGAGTTTTTTTACCTCTTTCTCAACATCACGCACGGACATTTTTTCATCGAAAATTCTCTGCGCAAATTCATACTGCTTGTCCGGATCGTCTATTGAAAGAAGTGCTCTCGCATGTCCTGAGCTGATCATCTCATCAACAAGCATCTGCTGGACTCTTTCGTCAAGCTTGAGCAGACGAAGTGAATTGGTGACAGCGGTACGACTCTTGCTCACCTTTTCTGCGACTTCATCCTGTTTCATGTCGAACTCCTCGAGAAGTCGCTTATAAGCGAGTGCCTCCTCGATAGGATTCAGATCTTCACGCTGGATATTTTCTATCAGAGAAATCTCAACGACCTCCTGCTCTGACAGATCACGGATGATGACCGGTACCTCCTCGAGCCCTGCCTTCTTCGCAGCACGCCATCTTCTCTCACCGGCAATTATCTCGTAATAATCATCCTTTTTCTGGACGAGAAGCGGCTGTATGATTCCATACTGCTTTATTGATTCAGAAAGCTCCTGAAGAGCGTCCTCATTAAAAACCTTTCTTGGCTGCTCGCGATTCGGCTCAACCTTATTTATATCTATTACTGTGACTCCGTCCTTCTTCTCTGCTCTTTCTGTCTTCTGTGACGGAGTGACCTTATCAGGGATCAGACTGTCAAGTCCTTTTCCAAGACCGTGCTTAGTATTTCTTGCCATGTTGCCTCTTATTCATTCCCGATGATTTCTTTTGCCAGATTCCTATAGCTCTCTGCTCCGGCTGACTTCGGATCATATATATTTATTGGAAGTCCATGTGATGGTGCTTCGGCAAGTCTGACATTTCTCGGAATGATCGTCTTGTAGATCTTCGTATTCAGATTATCCTTGACGGTAGCCACGACATCATTTGAAAGATTCGTTCTGCCATCATACATTGTGAAAACCACTCCGTTGATAGTCAGCTTACTGTTCAGTCTCTGCTGTACGAGATCAATCGTATGCATCAGCTGACTGATTCCTTCGAGCGCATAATACTCACACTGGATTGGTACGAGTACACTGTCTGCTGTCGTCATCGCATTGACCGTCAGCATATTCAGTGAAGGCGGACAGTCTATAAAAATATAATCATAATCATCTGCAATATAATCGACTGCGTTCTTCAGAATGTATTCCTTCTCATTGATACCGAGAAGCTCGATTTCCGCACCTGCCAGATTTACATTTGATGGAATGATATAGAGATTCTTCACACCATCAATATCAATTTTTTCGACAGCTTCCTTTATCGAGCATTCATCAAGCATCAGCTCATATACTGTATTCTGAACAGTAGTCTTATCAATTCCGAATCCACTGGTCGTATTTCCCTGTGGATCCAGATCAATGATCAGGACCTTTTTCCCTGCTTCAGCCATACATGCTGAGAGATTGATTGCTGTAGTAGTCTTTCCTACTCCACCCTTCTGGTTTGCAATAGCTATTACCTTGCTCATTATTACTCCCAAATTTCTATTCTTCTGTTTTCCGTGTGTCGAGTGATATTATAGCATTAACACGGATATTTTGCCACATACAAGATAATGTTTCACGTGAAACATTTTATCCACAATCTGTAGTGTTTAGAATCCGACAACTAGATTATGATGTTTCACGTGAAACATTATACTAAAGGTTGTGGCCTTGATGATCAGAATAATATTCATCCATGCACTTATTTACAGTATCAATTTCAGATTCAACAGAAGAAAGCTGAGCAGATACATCCTCGAAATTCTTATTAAGTGTCTTGATTTTCTCACTCATAGACATAAGATGTTCATCCTCGTTAGAATTTCTTCGGGGATTGAACGGTTCGAATGGACGGGATGTAGAGGACATATAGTCATCAAGTTCTCTCTTTGTCTCATGAAGTGATGAACGGAATTCCATCAGGTCATTCTTCAGTTGCTTTTTCTGATCAGTTAAAAGATTAAGTCTCTGATTAAGATATTCTTCGATCATAATAATCCTCCCATATTATAGTGGACTCTTTGATGGAGTGCCTGCCTTGCGTGGATAAATCTTCGGAGTATTACCTGTCTTCATGATAAGAAGTAAGGTCCTCGATATATCAGAATATGGCAGGTCAAAGGTTGCTTCCTGAATAAGCTTTCCACGAAGCTCAGAAAAAGCATGTTTACATAAAGAAAGTTCTTCTTCAGCCCTTTCCGATTTATAAGAGATAAAGAAGCCATTCTTCCTTACAAAGGGTAAGCAGTATTCAGATAAGGTAGCAAGATTTCCAACAGCTCTTGAAAGGCAAAAATCAAAAGTTTCACGTGTATCCTTCTGATGAGCGATATCCTCTGCCCTACCATGAATGATCGTCACGTCATCAAGATTTAGCTCTTTGCAGACATCTCTCAGGAAATTAAGCTTCTTGTTGACTGAGTCAAGTAATGTAAGTTTAATCTCAGGAAATACAATCTTAAGTGGAATTCCCGGAAAGCCTGCTCCAGTTCCTACATCAATCACAGAATCGCCTTCACTGAATCTATTCTTAATATAAATATCATCATCAAGCAATACGACGGATACCGAATCCACAAAGTGCTTTGTCACAGTATCATCATAGTCAGTGATCTTTGTCAGGTTCATCACCTTATTTTTCTCAATAATCATCTCATAGAATCTGTCAAGCTGAGAAACCTGTTCATCAGTCAGGTCAATACCAATCTGATCAAACGATTCACGCAAAAATTTATCATTCATATACTTACCTCAATCCTTCAGGTACTTTCCAGACTCTATATAGATCATGAGTACGGAAATATCCGATGGTGAAACTCCGAGTATCCTTGATGCCTGACCGATGCTTACCGGTCGGGCTTCCTTCAGCTTCTGTCTTGCTTCAATACGAAGTGAAGGAACCTTATCATAATCAAGTGATTCAGGAATCAGCTTATCTTCAAGCTTTTCAAAATGCTGTACCTGTTTTTCCTGACGCTCGATATATCCAGAATACTTAATCTGAATATTGACCTGCTCACGTACCTGTGCAGGAAGTGAGGGTCTTTCAGAATCGAGTGGAGCTGTAATATCATAGGAAAGCTCGGGCCTTCTGATAAGTTCAGACAGTCCTATTCCTGAAGTAACAGGAACCGAGTGATATGCCTGAAGAAAATCATTAGTATGAGAATTCTGGCCAACGAATACCTTATTGACTCTATCTATCTCATACCTGGTCTTTTCAATCTTATCCTGGACTCTTTTGTATTTTTCATTGGAAATAAGGCCTGCTTCATATCCATACTTAGATAATCTAATATCAGCATTATCCTGGCGTAAAAGGAGACGATATTCCGCTCTGGATGTCATCATTCGGTAAGGCTCTGTAAGCTTCTTGGTCACCAGATCATCAATCAGCACTCCGATATATCCGTCAGACCTTGATAATACAATAGGTTCCTTTCCCTGTACAGATCTTGCAGCATTGATACCTGCAATAAGTCCCTGGGCAGCTGCCTCTTCATATCCGCTGCTTCCATTGAACTGTCCCCCTGAAAAAAGACCCTGAATCGCTCTGAACTCAAGTGACGGCTTCAGCTGATGAGAAGCCAGACAGTCATATTCTATAGCGTATGCATTTCTTACTATATTACAATGCTCAAGACCGGCAATCGAATGATAGAAATCATACTGCACGTCCTCAGGCATTGATGAGGATGCCCCACTTACATACATCTCATTAGTCTGAAGTCCCTCAGGCTCGATAAATAGCTGATGTCTTTTCTTATCGGGGAATTTTACCACTTTGTCCTCTAATGACGGGCAATATCTGGGACCAGTACCCTCAATTACACCAGAGTACATAGGGCTTTCATCCAGATGAGCACGGATAATATCATGCGTATGCTCGTTCGTATATGTAAGAAAGCACGAAACCTGGTGCTTCTGAATGCTCCTCGGATCAGTATCAAAGGAAAATGGCGTAATTACAGGATCTCCGTACTGCTCAGTCATTTTGGAAAAGTCAATGGATCTTCTGTCAATTCTTGCAGGTGTGCCAGTCTTAAAGCGGAGTAATTCTACATTATTAGCACGAAGTGAATCACTCAGATGCCTTGCTGCCTTAAGTCCATTCGGACCGGTATGCTCAATGACCGAACCATACAGACATCTCGCATTAAGATATGTACCAGTGCATAATACAACAGCCTTCGCATAATAGGTTGCTCCGGAAATAGTCTTTACACCCTTTACCACATGATCCTCAATCATCAGATCACAGACCTCTGCCTGACGAAGTACCAGCTTCGGAGTCGACTGAAGGACCCTTCTCATCTCAATTGAATATGCCATCTTATCAGCCTGGCATCTGAGAGAATGAACTGCCGGTCCCTTTGAAGAATTGAGCATCTTCGACTGAATGAAGTTCTTATCGATATTCCTCGCCATTTCTCCACCGAGAGCATCTATCTCACGAACCAGATGTCCCTTCGATGAACCTCCTATGTGAGGATTGCAGGGCATGAAGGCCACAGAATCCATACTCACAGTAAATATAATTGTAGATAGTCCCATTCGTGCAGCTGCAAGAGCTGCTTCACAGCCCGCGTGTCCGGCACCGACTACGATCACGTCATATTTTTCTTCGATCAAAATAAACTCACTTTCCCATACAGAAATCAGAGAAAACCTTATTCACCAGATCCTCCTCGACTTCCTCTCCTATTATATACCCAAGCGACCTGTATGCATCATACAGATCAGAGGTAAAGAAATCCTCAGACATTCCATCTTCTATTGACTTATCCACAAGCCTAAGCGACTTCAGTGCATCACACAGATCATTATAATTCTGCTGGCTCGTAATGTAAAACCGGTCCTTATCAAGTCCGCCATCGAAGAATAGTTGGTTCACAGCAGCTTTTAATTCATCATAGCCTTGGCCATTTTTTGTAGAAAAAATTACCACTTTCCCGTTAAAGTATTGGTGAATATCATCAATATCAACAATTGAATAGAGATCAGACTTATTTAAAAGTACAATTGTGGATAATGGATCGAATTCTGATAAAAATCGTATATCCTCATCATTTAAGTAGACTGATGAATCAACTATGTATAGATTAAGATCAGCCTTCGACTGGGCATCAATAGCCTTCTGAACTCCTATTGATTCTACAGTATCATCCGTATTACGGATTCCAGCTGTATCATAAAGATTAAGTATCACATCGCCAAATGCTACTCTTTCCTCTATTATATCTCTAGTTGTACCTGGGATGTCAGTAACTATAGCCTTCTCATGACCTGACAGAAGGTTGAGAAGTGATGACTTACCAACATTTGGTCTGCCGGAAATCACTGTATTGATACCATCCTTTATCAGAGATCCCTGATGATATGAATCAATAAGCTCCTGAACCTCTGATTCCCATGAATTCAGCTGTATAACCAGCTTTTCATCATATCCATCCAGATCATAATGCTCAGGATCGTCAAGCGCAGCTTCTACAAATGCTGCCTCATGAATAATCTCAGAGCGGAGTTTTTTTACCTTTTTTAAAAGAAAGCCTGAGAGCTGACTGATAGAATTCTTATACGAGGCTTCATTCCCGGATGCGATCAGATCCATTACCGATTCAGCTTCAGACAGGTCCATTCTTCCGTTAAGAAATGCTCTTTTGGAAAATTCTCCTGGTTCTGCCGGCCTGATCCCAGTAGAATATACGAGATCCAGTACCTTTCTCATTACATAGATTCCGCCATGACAGTTAATCTCTACAGAATCCTCACCTGTATAGCTATGAGGTGCCCTGAATACTGATATCAGGACCTGGTCCACTATATTGCCATCAGCATCAACAATATGACCATAGTTTATGGTATTTGGTTCATACGAGGTAAGTGCTGCTTTTCCACAGTAAAGCTTATCCACGAGAGAGATACTGTCTTCTCCACTTATCCTTATAATGCCAATACCAGCAGAGGACAAAGGGGTTGCTATGGCAGCTATAGTATCATATTCACTCTTCATAAACATAATTGCACAAGTTATCAACAAAAAAAAGTTGATAAAGTTGATAAAATAACGATGTAAAAATTTTAAAAAAAAGCCTCCCTCATGGGAGGCTCTGATAAATCCTCTTATTTCTTCAGATCTACTACTACATGCCTGTAAGGATCCTCACCCTCAGAATAAGTAGTCACTCTGTCGTCATCCTGAAGTGCATAATGTATGATTCTTCTCTCGTATGGATTCATCGGCTCAAGTGACTGTGCACGATGGGTACGCTTTACTTTGCTGGCGGTATTGCGTGCAAGATTCTCAAGAGTCTCTTTTCTTCTGTGACGATAATCCTCAGTATCAAGCTTAACTCTGATATACTCATCTGAACCCTTGTTGATAACCAGACTGGTGAGATACTGCAGACTGTCAAGAGTCTGACCACGCTTTCCTATCAGAAGTCCCATCTTATCGCCACTCATGTTGATAGAAAGGATATTATCCTCATCATTGTAAAGCATCTCGATATTCACATCGAGTCCCATCTTATCGAATACTGAATCAAGGAAATCCCTTGCCTTATCCTCGCATGAAGTGGACTTTATACGTGCGTTGATAACTGCATCCTTTGCTCCTATTCCGAATAATCCGCCATTCGAGCCCTTTTCAAGGATATCGATATCGAGCTCATCTGATGGAAGGCCAAGCTCAACAGATGCATTGGTAATAGCTTCTTCAACTGTCTTGCCAGTAAACTCTCTGAATTCCTCCATTATAATTTCCTCCCTGTTTATTTTGACTTATTATTTCGTTCGTTGAAATCTTTTACAAGGTTGGCCTTTGATGCCATGCTTCCTTTTCTGGCATGAGATGCAGCCTCCCTGGCCTTTTCAAGCTGATTGACCTTTTCCTGATTATTATTGACATTAGCCTTGCTGCTGAGACTTCTGGTACTCATATTAGAGTACTGCATCATCTTCTCACGCTGGATACCACGCTTTTCTCTCTTCTTCTGAGCCTTCTCCTTGTTAGCCTCGATAATGTCATCAAGATTGACCTTATCGAAATGCCTGTTGAGGACAAGCTGCTGAACGGTCCTGATCAGTGCACCAGCTATCCAGTAAAGTGAAAGACCAACAGGTGTTGAAAAAGAAATAAACAGTGTCATCAGAGGCATCAGCAGGCTCATGCTTCTCATCTGACGGGCCATCTGGTCATTCTGATCAGACTGAGGAGTCATCTTCATGTTGAGAACCTGAGTGGCATAAGCAACTATAGGGATGAGAAGAGCTCCGATTCCAAGACCCACCATATGATTACCAAAACCATAAGTGATAAGTCTCCATGGTGTATCTGAAATATTCAGATTGCCGAAGTAGTTGACCGAATGAAGGGCTGCATGTGTAGAATCAATCTGACTTCCAAGTGAAGTAAAACTTTCCTTCAGCTTAGTCCAGCCACTGTCAGGAAGCTTGTACAGCACATCAATTACAAAGTTCTGAGAAGCACTACCAGTTCCTTTGAATGTAGTTCCTGTAACATTTGCAGTCTTTGCAAGACCAGTCATCACTTTTGCATAACCGGATGTATGAACAATACTATCTGCAAGTCCGGTAAAAATTGACTTAACATTGCTCAGATATGCAGGAATATTGTAGAATACACGGTACAATGCAAAAAGAATAGGCATCTGGATCAGAAGCTGGATACAGCTGCCCATAGGAGATACGCCATACTTAGCATACAGATCCTGGGTCTCCTCATTCATCTTCTGCATTGAATCCTGATCTTTCTTACCCTTATATTTCTTCTGGATTTCATTCAGCTCCGGCTGCATCTTGCGCTGAAGCATTGAGAACTTCTGTTGCTTGTAGGTAAGAGGCAGGAGAGCCATGTAGATGATAATGGTGAACAGCATGATTGCAATAGCAATTGCACCATTGTGAATTCCAAGAACTGAATAAATGAGATAATAGATCTTGTCCATTATCCATCCGAGTCCTCTGGCAATAGGCCCGATAAATGTACCCTTATAGGCCGTTAGAAAAAGTGGTGTCAAAACAAATCCTCCAATCATGGAACTGGATCATATCCACCCTTTGAGAATGGATTGCATCTGATAATTCTCCAGAGTGCCAATGCTCCACCCTTCAGAGCACCATACTTTTCCACAGCTTCAAGACCATATGTGGAACATGTAGGATAGTAAGGACATTTTGTTGTCTTAAATGGAGAAATATATTTTCTATAGAATTTAATCAGAAAGATTAGAAATCTTTTCATCATAAAAATTACTCTAAAAATAAATGATGATACTTCATAAGAGAAAGAAATGAATTGTCAACATCATGAAAACCTGCGTCTTTCGCATATGGCCTTGCGACCACAACCATATCATATCCACATTTAAAACTATTTTCTGAAAGACGATAGCTCTCCCTCAGGAGTCTGACCAGATGATGCCTGACTACGCTGTTGCCAACCTTCTTACTGACAGAAATACCAATCCTGTTTTTATTCAGATCATTGGGGAGTACATAAAGGACAAGAAGACCATTGGCCTTGGAATGACCTTTTCTGTAAACCCTCCTGAAATCTGAATTCTTCTTTAATGATTCTGAAAACTTCATATATCACAGCTTATGCTGTAAGTTTTCTTCTGCCTTTTGCACGTCTTGCAGCAAGAACCTTACGGCCGCCCTTTGTGCTCATTCTTGAACGGAAACCATGAACCTTGGCTCTCTGACGCTTCTTTGGCTGAAAAGTCATCTTCATATATATGCACCTCCTTATAATTTCCTACTGTGGACAGAATATCGAATAATATTTTAACAAAAAATGAGTTAATGTCAAGCCACAATATAAATACACAAATTATTAACAAATACAAGATGTTGATAACGTTGATAAGTTTGTGGAAAACTCGCTTAATTATCAATAAAAATACCCCAATAAGGTTGAAGTTTTCCTCAATTTTATGTAAAATAGATAGTGGTTTTTTATCGAAATCATACAGGAAGAAATGAGTTTCTTCCTATTATAATATACAGTTGTATGGAGTCAGAAAGGTAATGGAAAATATACAGTCAATATGGGACAAAATACTTCTCGCAGTCAAGGATGACTATGAGATAGCAGATGTCTCCTTCAATACATGGCTTGCACCGCTGAAGATTGTTTCTGTAGATGGGAATGATCTGACAGTAATGGCATCAGACGAGACCGACGAGATGGCAATCAATTACATCTCGAAGAAGTATGAGAAGCCTCTGGTGACAAAGATTGCAGACATGACAGGAAAGGAATACAATATCCATTTCATTCTTGCAAACGAAGGACCTCAGGTTGAGAACCATATAGACGAGAATCTTCTCTCCAACCCTAATTATGTCAATTCGAATCTCAATGAGAAATATACCTTTGATACCTTCGTGGTCGGGAATAACAACCGTTTCGCACAGAATGCTGCTCTTGCCGTAGCAGAGACTCCAGGCAAGAATTACAATCCTCTATATATATACGGAGGTCCTGGACTTGGCAAGACTCATCTGATGCATGCGATCGGCAATTATATACTGCAACACAATCCTGAGAAGAAGGTACTGTATGTCACCTCAGAGGAATTTCTGAATGAGGTCATTGAATCCATCAGAAGTACAAATAATACTTCATCCATGAGCAAGTTCAGGGACAAGTACCGTAAGGTAGATGTGCTCATGATAGATGATATCCAGTTCATCATCGGAAAGGAATCGACTCAGGAGGAGTTTTTCCACACCTTCAACACTCTCCACTCTGCAGGAAAGCAGATAGTCCTGACCTCTGATCGTCCTCCAAAGGAGATGAAGACTCTTGAGGCAAGAATCCGTTCAAGGTTCGAATGGGGACTCATGGCTGATATCGGGAATCCTGACTATGAGACAAGAATGGCCATCCTGAGGAAAAAGGTCGAGGATGAAAATATTTCTCTCGATGATGAGATCCTGAACTATATAGCTACAAATATTACTACAAATGTCCGTGAGATCGAAGGTGCCCTGAATAAGCTAATTGCATATTCGAATATAGAGCATACAGATATCACAATGGATATAGCCCAGCAGGAACTTGCGAATATTATAGCTCCTGAGAAGCCAAGAGAAATAACTCCTCAGCTCATTATAGAGGTCGTTGCTGATCACTATGATATTACTATTGATCAGATGACCTCGAAGAACCGGAGCAAGAATATTGCAGAGCCAAGACAGATAGCAATGTATCTGTGCAAGCAACTAACAGATTATCCACTTGATGCTATCGGCCAACTGCTAGGCGGCAGAGACCATTCAACAATTATCTACGGTGCCAACAAGGTAGCTGATGACTATAAGAACAATGCAGAGTTGAAAAAGCAGATAGATACGATAAAGAAGAAGATAGATCCGAAGTCGTAGGTGATTTTATTCACATCCTGTCAAGATAATCCGACAGTGATTAAACATCAAATCACCTGAACTAATAAGCGTAAAATACAGAATTTAAGGCAGGCAGCAGACTTATAAACCTATATACCAGCCTTAATAATAAGATTATTACCTTTTAGATAATAATTATACGAAAGGAGTTCATCAGAAAAATGAAAATCTCATGTTCACAGGCAGCACTTCTCGAAAGTGTAAATGTAGTATCAAAGGCAGTTCCTGTAAAGACTACAATGCCTATCCTTGAATGCATACTGCTGAAGGCCTTCAATGGACAGATAATCCTGACTGCAAGCAATATGGATCTCGGAATTGAAAATATAGTAAGAGATGGTGAAATCGAAGAAGAAGGAATCGTAGCCCTTGATGCCAAGCTTTTTTCTGATGTGGTAAGAAACCTCCCAAAGAGTACAGTGTATCTTGAGACTGATGAGCTTTATCATACTACTATCAGATGTGACAAGGCTCTGTATAAGGTAATAGGAAAGTCGGGACAGGATTTCCCGGCGCTTGATCCGGTAAAGATTTCAGATCCGATAGAAATGACCCAGGCCTCGCTCAAGGATATAATCCGTCAGACCTCCTTCTCTGTGTCAGATAATGATGCGAACAAGATGATGACAGGAATGCTCGCCCAGATTCACGGAAATATGATGAAGATGGTAGCTCTTGATGGACACCGTATTTCAATAAGAGTCATAGAGCTTAAGGATTCGTATCCTGATTACAAGGTGATCGTGCCTGGTAAGCAGATGACAGAAATTAATAAGATTCTGAGTTCTGAGACTGATGATATGGTCCAGATCTATATCACTTCATCACAGATGATTTTTGATATAGAGTATACAATGATGGTTATCAGGCTTATCGACGGTGAATATTTCAACTACGAGCAGATGATCAGAAATGAGTTCAATACGAAGCTGACCGTCAACAGACGTGAACTGATAGAGAGTGTAAACCGTGCTACCCTTCTCGTGAAGGAGGGCGACAAGAAGCCTGTTATAGTAAGTATTACCGATGACCAGATGGAGCTGATGGGCAATTCCGCTGTCGGAAGCATGAATGAGAGCCTGCCAATTGTGAAGGAGGGCGCTGATCAGATGATCGGATTCAATCCGAAGTTTCTTGTGGAAGCACTCAGAGCGATTGATGACGAAGAGATCACTATGTATCTGTATGATGCAAAGTCTCCATGCTTTATCAGAAATGATACAGAGACTTATAATTATGTGGTTCTTCCGGTTAATTTCAATAATGTGAGATAAAATGGAAGTTAAGATAAGAGAAACAGATGAGTTTATTAAGCTTGGTCAGCTCTTAAAAAAAGCCGGCCTTGTGGGTTCCGGAGTCGAAGCCAAAGAAGTGATCCTTGACGGAGAAGTAAAGGTAAACGGTGAGACTGAGGAGAGACGCGGACGGAAGCTTTATGATGGTGATGTAGTGAGCTTCGATGGAGAAGAGATAAAGGTCGTCCGATGATCGTAAAGTCGCTTGATCTCAAGGATTTCAGAAATTACAACAGCCTTTCGATACAGTTTGATCCGTCCACGAATATCATTTATGGTGACAATGCCCAGGGCAAGACAAATATCCTCGAGGCTCTGTGTATCTGTGGGACGAGCCGTTCACACAGAGGCAGTCGTGACAATGACATGATAAGGTTCGGCCGGGATGAGGGACACATCATGACTCTCATAGAGAAGGCCGGAATTGAATATCAGATAGATATTCATCTGAAAAGGGGTCATTCGAAGGGAATTGCAATAAACCGGGTGCCAATCAGAAAGGCATCTGATCTGTTCGGAATCCTGAATATCATTTTTTTCTCGCCGGACGATCTCTCGATCATCAAGAACGGACCGGACAAGCGGAGAAAATTCATTGATACCGAGTTGTGCCAGATTGACAGAATCTATCTGTACAATCTCACAGAATACAATAAGGCTCTCGGTCAGCGTAACAGCCTCCTGAAGGAAATTTACAGGAATAAAAAGCTTCTTGATACTCTTTCTGTATGGGATGACAAGCTTGCTGAATTCGGGGAAAAGATAATCAGACGGAGAAAGAGCTTTATCGAAGAGATAGCACCTGTCGTGAGTGAGATTCACCACGAAATATCAGGGGCAAAGGAAGAGGTAAAGCTGAGTTATGAGAATAATGTGTCTGCGGACGGATTCAGGGAAGCTCTTGATTTTGCCTATGACAATGATATGAGGCTTGGTTCGACGACCAAGGGTCCTCATAGGGATGATCTGAGATTTGATCTCGGCGGAGTGGATCTGAGAAAGTACGGATCGCAGGGTCAGCAGCGAACGGCTGCTCTCTCACTCAAGCTGTCGGAAGTCACTATGATGGAAAAAGAGACCCGCGAGAAACCGGTGCTTCTCTTAGATGATGTACTGTCAGAACTTGACAGTAAGAGACAACAGGACCTGCTAGGCAGCCTTATGGATACGCAGACGATGATCACCTGTACAGGACTCGATGATTTTGTAAAGAGCAGATACAGGGTCAATAAAATTTTTGAAGTAGTTAATGGCGTTGTGACGTCTAAGGAAATGGAGTAGATAGAATGGTTGAACATGAATATGGCGGAGACCAGATACAGATTCTCGAGGGTCTCGAGGCTGTAAGAAAAAGGCCAGGAATGTACATCGGTTCCACATCTGCAAGAGGACTCCACCATCTGGTGTATGAGATTGTGGATAATTCTGTTGATGAAGCTCTTGCAGGATACTGCCATCACATTCAGGTCGAGATCAATAAGGGTGATACAGTCACTGTTACCGATGATGGCCGTGGAATTCCTGTAGATATCAACCATAAGTCAGGAAAGCCGGGAGTTGAGGTCGTATTTACAGTTCTTCATGCCGGCGGCAAATTCGGCGGTGGCGGATACAAGGTTTCTGGTGGACTGCATGGTGTAGGTGCATCTGTTGTTAATGCTCTCTCTGACTGGCTCGAAGTCGAAGTCCGTCGTGATGGAAAAGTATACAAGCAGAGGTACGAAAAGGGCAAGACCATGTATTCTCTGAAGGTTGTAGGTGAATGCGAGCCGGACCAGACTGGTACAAGAGTTACTTTCAAGCCTGATGAGACCATTTTTGAAACGACTGAATTCGATTACGATACTCTGAAAGTACGTCTTCGTGAGACGGCTTTTCTCACAAAAGCATTGAAGATTACTCTCACAGATCACAGAGGTGACGAGGACAGGTCAGATGTTTTCCACTACGAAGGCGGAATCAAGGAGTTCGTAGAATACTTAAACCGTGGAAAAGAGCCGCTTTATCCCGATGTCATTTACTGTGAAGGAAAAAAGAACGGTGTCATGGTAGAAGTTGCAATGCAGCATAATGACTCGTTCAATGACTCTTCATACAGCTTTGTAAATAATATAATTACACCTGAAGGAGGTACTCATGTAGCTGGTTTCAAGGCCGCAGTTACAAGGACTTTTAATAACTATGCTCATGAGAACAAGCTGATAAAAGATAATGAACCTGCATTGACTGGTGATGATATCCGTGAGGGACTTACTGCGATCATCAGCATTAAGATCGAGGAGCCTCAGTTCGAGGGCCAGACCAAGCAGAAGCTCGGTAACAGTGAAGCAAAGACTGCTGTTGATTCGGTGGTAAGTGAGCAGCTGACCTACTATCTGGAGCAGCATCCACAGGTAGCAAAGATCATCTGTGAAAAATCACTCCTCGCCCAGAGAGCACGTGAAGCTGCAAGAAAGGCAAGAGACCTTACCCGTCGTAAGACTGCTCTTGATTCTACTTCCCTTCCGGGAAAGCTTGCAGACTGCACTGACAAGGATCCTGCAAACTGTGAGATCTTTATCGTTGAGGGAGATTCCGCTGGTGGTTCTGCAAAGACTGCGAGAAGCCGTGCGACCCAGGCTATTCTGCCGCTTCGTGGCAAGATTTTAAATGTTGAAAAGGCCCGTGAGGACCGTATATATAGCAACAAAGAGATAAAGGCCATGATCACGGCATTTGGTACCGGAATCCTCGATGATTTTGATATCACAAAGCTCAGATATCATAAGATTATTATAATGACTGATGCCGATGTCGATGGTGCTCATATTGCTACACTGATGCTGACATTTATCTACAGATTCATGCCAGAGCTTATCAAGCAGGGCTATGTGTATCTGGCAATGCCACCTCTTTACAAGGTTGAGAAAAATAAAAAGGTCTGGTACGCGTACAACGATGACCAGCTGAACCAGATCATGAATGAGATCGGTCGTGATGGAAATAACAAGGTCCAGCGATACAAAGGACTTGGCGAGATGGATGCTGACCAGCTCTGGGAGACGACAATGGATCCTGAGAGGCGAATCCTCAAGCGTGTCAATATGGACGATGATGATCTCTCCGAGATCGACAAGGTTTTCTCCACCCTGATGGGCGATGAGGTAGAGCCGCGTCGTGAATTTATCATAGAAAATGCCAATAAGGTTGAAAACCTGGACGTATAAGAGTTCTGAGTTCTAAGTTCTGAGTTAATAACTCAGAACTCTGAACCTGGAACTTAGAACTAATATAAGGAAAAAATATGGATGACAAAATTTTTGACAATATAAGAGAGGTCGATCTGAAGAAGACCATGGAGTCTTCGTATCTCGACTACTCGATGAGCGTTATAGTGTCGCGTGCGCTGCCAGATGTGCGTGATGGTCTGAAGCCTGTCCAGAGGCGTATCCTCTACTCCATGAGTGAGATGAATAATTATCCTGACAAGCCTCACAGAAAATGTGCCCGTATCGTCGGTGATACAATGGGTAAATATCATCCGCACGGAGATTCCTCAATCTATGGAGCTCTCGTAAATCTGGCCCAGGACTGGAATACGAGATATACGCTTGTCGATGGCCATGGAAATTTCGGATCGGTCGATGGCGACAGCCCGGCAGCCATGCGTTATACAGAGGCTCGTCTGTCAAAGATTTCTCTGGCAATGATCCAGGATATAGGCAAGGATACGGTCGATTTCATCCCGAACTATGATGAGACAGAGAAGGAGCCTGTAGTGCTCCCTTCACGTTATCCTAATCTTCTCGTGAACGGTGCACAGGGTATCGCAGTCGGCATGGCTACGAATATTCCGCCGCACAATCTCCGCGAAGTCATTGACGCAGTGGTAAGAATCATCGATAACCGCGTAAATGAAGACCGTGATACCGATATAGATGAGTTGATGACTATTATCAAGGGACCTGATTTCCCTACGGGAGCAGAAATCCTCGGTCACAAGGGAATTAGTGATACCTACCGTACCGGACGTGGAAAAATAAAGGTCCGCGGAATTACTGATATAGAGCCTATGCCAAATGGCAAGAACCGTATAGTCATCACAGAGCTTCCGTATTATGTGAATAAGGCGAGACTTATCGCAAATATCGCAGATCTCGTCAAGAGCAAAAAGCTTGACGGCATTACGGCTCTCCGCGATGAGACAAGCCGTGAGGGAATGCGCGTTGCAATCGAGCTGCGTAAGGATGTAAATCCGCAGATCATGCTGAATCAGCTGTACAAGCACACCCAGCTTCAGGAGACATACGGAGCAATAATGCTTGCTCTCGTTGATAATCAGCCGAAGATCCTGAATCTGAAGCAGATGCTCGACTATTATATCGATTTCCAGAAGGAAGTTGTCACGAGGCGTACGAAGTACGACCTGAACAAGGCTCAGGAAAGAGCACATATCCTCGAAGGACTTCTGAAGGCTCTCGATTACATCGATGAGGTAATCTCAATAATCAGAGGCTCGAAGGATGTAGCTACTGCAAAGGCAAGCCTTATCGCAAGATTCGGACTCGATGAAGTCCAGGCTACGAATATCGTAGAGATGAGACTCCGTGCCCTGACAGGACTGGAACGTCAGAAGCTCGAGGATGAGTACAAGGGACTTGAGGAAAAGATAAAGGAATACAAGGCTATACTAGGTGATGAGAAGCTTCTTCTCGGAGTCATCAAGAAGGAAATTGTCGTTTACAAGGAAAAATATGGTGATGACAGACGTACAAGGATCGTTGCCGGCGGCGATGATGAGCTCGATGACGAGGATCTGATTCCGGATGATAATACTGTCATCACATTTACAAATGTCGGATATATCAAGCGTATGAGCATTGACAATTTCAAGGCTCAGAACCGCGGAGGCAAGGGAATCAAGGGAACAGAGCTTCTCGATGATGACTACATTACGGAGCTCATGATGACAACGAATCATCATAATCTCCTGTTCTTTACTAACAAGGGACGGGTATATAAGCTTAAGGCGTATAAGATTCCAGAGGCCTCACGCACAGCTAGAGGTACGGCAATCGTAAATCTCCTGCAGCTTGCCGGTGATGAAAAGATTACATCTACCATTGCTCTCCGTGATGAGAATCCAGATAGCGACGAATATCTTTTCATGGTGACAAAGACCGGAACAGTGAAGAAGACGAGAGTGAGCGACTTCGCAAATATAAATAAAAACGGTCTGATCGCCGTAAATCTGAAGGATGGAGACGAACTCATCACCGTAAAGAAGGTGACAGACAATGACCAGATCCTTCTGTTCACAAAGTTCGGTCAGTCCTGCCGTTTCAAGTCTACAGATGTCCGACCGATGGGACGTTCTGCTACAGGTGTCAGAGGCATGAACCTGTCAGCCGGGGATGAGATCATAGCAATGCAGCTTGATTCTCAGGGTGATTCAGCTCTTATCGTCTCTGAAAAAGGTCTTGGAAAGTGCACTCTTCTGTCCGAATTCCCGCTCAAGAGCAGAGGAATCAAGGGTAATAAGTGCTACAAGATTTCTGAGCGTACCGGCAATCTGGTCGGTGTCAAGGTCGTGAATCAGGACGATGAGGTCATGATCATCAATACGAGTGGCACTATCATCCGTATCAAGGTCGGTGAGACGACTCTTCAGTCCAGATATGGTACTGGTGTGAAGCTTATTGATCTGAAGCCTGGTGAAAAGGTGGCTTCGATTGCAAAGGTTCGTCGTGATTATCTGATTGAGGAAGCACAGGAAGCTGCTGCTGAAGAAAATGAACAGAATGATATTAACAGACTGCTTGACAGAGCTGAGCAGGACAAAAAAGATGAGTAATGAATGAATTTGCGAGTCTGAAAAATCATTGTTGGCAATCCAACGGCGCTCATTCGCTGTTCGTCGCACTCGTCTGTTAGCAGCGCTCATTCCGCTTATTGTTGTCTTGCCAACATGATTTTCAGACTCTCAGTATATGATTATATGATTAGAGAAATTGATACTTCATTAATAACAAAAAACATCCGTGAGATGTGCATCTCCGTAAACTATGAACTATCTGATGACATGAAAAAGGTGCTCTCAGATGCTCATGAGAAGGAAGAAAGTCCTCTTGGAAAGCAGATTCTGGGAGAACTTCAGAGGAATCTGGACATTGCAAAAATTGACCAGATTCCGATCTGTCAGGATACCGGAATGGCGGTTGTCTTCCTGGAAATCGGACAGGATGTGCATTTCACTGGTGGAAGTCTTGAAGATGCGATAAATGAGGGTGTCCGTCAGGGATATACTGATGGATATCTGCGCAAGTCCGTTGTAGGAGACCCGATTGAACGAGTGAATACCGGTGATAACACTCCTGCTATCATCCATGAAAAGATCGTACCTGGTGATAAGGTTAAAATAAAGGTTGCCCCAAAGGGTTTTGGCAGTGAGAATATGAGCAAGGTCTATATGCTAAAGCCTGCTCAGGGCATCGAAGGTGTGAAGGATGCAATTCTTCAGACCGTAAATGATGCAGGCCCGAATGCCTGCCCGCCAATGGTAATTGGTGTCGGAATCGGCGGTGATTTCGAGAAGTCCGCTGAAATGGCGAAGGAGGCCCTGACCCGAGAAGTTGGTGTCCATTCTGACAAAAAATGGGTAGCAGACCTTGAATCAGAGATGCTCGAAAAGATCAATAATCTTGGGATCGGCCCGGCAGGACTTGGTGGCAGGATTACAGCTCTGGCAGTAAATGTCAATACCTACCCTACCCACATCGCCGGACTCCCGGTAGCAGTCAATATCTGCTGCCATGTGAATAGACATATTATTCGTGAGATATAGAAGTTAAAAGTTAAAAGTTAAAAGTTAAAAGTTATAAGTTATAAGTTATAAGACAGGAGAACCGTCCCTCTGTCTGAGATTAAAATTATGAAAATACATATGGAACTGCCGATTACGGCGGAAAAGGCCGACAGAGTGCATGCCGGGGACTTCGTATATCTGAGTGGTCAGATGTATGTGGCCAGGGATGCAGCACACAAGCGGCTAATGGAATTAATAGAAAAAAAAGAACAGCTCCCGATAGATATAAAGGACTGCACAATATACTACATGGGGCCATCACCGGCAAGAGAAGGCCGTCCAATCGGATCAGCCGGTCCGACAACAGCGAGCCGTATGGACAAATACGCACCTACTCTTCTTGACCTCGGTGAAAAGGCAATGGTAGGAAAAGGAAAGCGTACGAAGGAAGTCCTTGACGCAGTAGTCAGAAATCATGCAGTCTACTTCGCAGCAATCGGCGGCGCAGGCGCACTCCTCTCCCAGTGCATCAGAAAATCGGAAATCATAGCCTACGAAGACTTAGGCGCCGAGGCCATCCGCCTCATCACAGTAGAAGATTTTCCAGTCATCGTCGTAGCCGACGACCACGGCAATAACCTCTATGCAACAGCCCAGCAGGAATACCAGATTTCCTGATAATTTTCCTGTATACAAAATTACCATTCTGTTGAATGTTTTTCAATACATACTTGACTTTTTTTCATTATGGTACTATTGTATAGTCATCAAAAAAGAAAAGAGGTTTTTTACAAATGAACAGTCTGGTAATCTTACTGATCGCTGCTGTATGTCTGATCGCAGGTTACGTCTTCTATGGCGGATTCCTCGTTAAGACCTGGGGTATCGATCCTGACAGAAAAACTCCCGCAGTGGAGAAAAACGATGGACAGGACTATGTGCCAACGTCAAAGTTTACGGTATTTGCACATCAGTTCTCGTCAATAGCAGGTGCAGGTCCGGTGCAGGGACCGATTCTCGCATCCATGTTCGGATGGGTACCGGTTCTCCTATGGCTCCTGATCGGAGGCATTTTCTTCGGAGCAGTACAGGACTTCGGTTCACTGTACACTTCAGTCAAGAACAGCGGTAAGTCGATTACCCTGGTCATTGAGAAATATATCGGCAAGACAGGAAGCAAGGTATTCACAATGTTCTGCTGGCTCTTCTGTCTCCTCGTAATTGCAGCATTCACATCGATGTGCTCAAGCACATTTACCCCGGTTATCCCGGATGGAACAACGAAGGCAGCTGCACAGACAGCACTTTACAATGGCGGAACAGCCGGTACTATCTCACTGCTCTTCATAGGTGGTGCAATCGTTCTCGGATTACTTTTCAAGTATACAAAGCTCAAGAACGAAGTAGTCAAGGCAATCATTGCCATCGCAATGGTTATTGCAATGTATGCAATCGGTATGCAGTTCCCAATTTACCTGAGTGCCAGCCAGTGGAATCTCGTGATCATGGCTTATATCTTCGTAGCAGCGCTCCTTCCTATGTGGCTTCTTATGGAGCCTCGTGATTACATGACGACATTCTCAATGCTGTTCATGATCATCGGAGCATTTGTAGGAATCATCGTAGCACATCCATCAATGAAGCTGAATTCATTCAACGGATTTTCAGTAGTAAATGCAACAGGTGCCAAGCAGTATCTGTTCCCTACCTTGTTCGTAACAATCGCCTGCGGAGCTATTTCAGGATTCCACAGCCTGGTATCTTCAGGAACTTCTTCAAAGACGATTCAGAATGAGAAAGATATGAAGTTCGTCGGATACGGCGCTATGCTTCTTGAGACTCTTGTAGGTGTCATCTCACTGATCGTTGTAGGTGCAGTTGCCAAGGGTGGATATGCTCCGGCCGGACAGACACCATTCGCAATTTTCTCAAGCGGTGTTGCAGGATTCTTCGAACTCTTCGGAATTCCGAACAGAGTCGCAAATGTCTTCATGACAATGTGCGTTTCAGCTCTCGCTCTTACGACACTTGACTCAGTTGCCCGTCTTGGAAAAATGTTCTTCCAGGATTTCTGGCGTACAGAAGCCCCGGCAGATCAGAAGCCAGCTTATGAGAAGTTCTTTACGAATCCTGTTGTTGCAACAGTCATCACTCTCGTACTCGGATACATCCTCTGCCTCGGCGGATATCAGAACATCTGGGCTCTCTTCGGATCAGCTAACCAGATGCTTGGTGCAGTAGTACTCTTAGGAATCGCAGTATTCCTCAAGGCTACGAACCGCAAGAACGCAATGCTCTTCCCGCCAATGTTCGTTATGATCGCAGTTACCTATACAGCAATCATCCAGAACGTGATCGGCAATATCAGAGCATTCGCAGCAGGCACAGGTACATTCCTTATCAACGGCATGCAGCTTATCGTAGCAGCATTCCTTATCATTCTCGGTGCCTTCGTCATCGTGATGTGCTTCAGGTCACTCGCACAGTTCAGAAAACAGAAGCTTTCAGAAACATCAGTCGCCTGACATTTGAATTTTCCATAAAAACAGCTCCGGTCGGAAGGCCGGGGCGTTTTTTTATAAAAGAGTTGAAAAAAATAAATTTTTTATGTATAATCATTGTGCAACGCGAAAACAAAACTATACAATTTGAGGAGGACGCAGAATGCCAAATCAGAATTACTGCCCTAATTGCGGGGCTCCACTCGAAGAGGGCTCGAATGTATGCCCACATTGCGGATCGATCGTAGGACCAGAGCCGGCACAGAACCAGTATCAGCAGCCACAGTACCAGCAGCCACAGTATCAGCAACAGCCGGTATATCAGAATTTCGGCTATCAGCCTCTTCCGGCAAAGAGCAAGATTGCAGCAGGATTACTTCATCTGTTGATTGGTGGAATAGGTGTAGGAAATTTCTATATGGGACAGATCGGACTGGGCATTGTTGATATACTCTTCTGCTGGACAGGAATTCCGGCAATCGTGAATTTCATCAGAGGAATCATAATTCTTTGCTCCAGCGATGAAAGCTTCTGCCAGAAATACAACGTCAGACTTGAATGAGGATAATTAATGGATAATAGCGGCAACAGCGGCTGGGACAATGGTCAGAACCAGTGGAATCAGCAGAATAACTGGAACCAGCAGAACAATCAATGGAATAATGGCTATCAGCAGACACCGCCACCGCCACCAGTGCAGAGGCAGCCGGTCTTCTACAATGGAAATCTGAACAGACAGGTCCTGAAGCAGGAATCCAGGGAGATAATGCGGCAGAACTATGGCAATGTTCTCGTGGCTACTATAGTACCTGGACTTATTGTGACAGGTATATCAGTTATACCCTATATCGGAGGAATTCTCGGAGGACTCTTCGGGCCTATTTTTCTGGTAGGCGGATATTTCTTGCTCCTGGAGCTTGTCAGGGGATTTCAGGCAGCCAGGGCAGGTGATATGTTCAATATTTTCGGTGATTTCGGAAATGTATTCGGAGCTTCGTTTATGACGAACCTGTTTGTGGAGCTCTGGTCGATTCTTCTTGTAGTGCCGGGAATCTATAAGTATTACTGCTGGTCACAGGTACAGTTCATTCTCGCGGACCATCCACGGATGACAGGTACGGAAGCCAGAAACCTGTCAGATGCAATGATGGAAGGACACAAGATGGAACTGTTTGAACTGCAGCTTTCATTTATCGGATGGTTCCTGCTGTCATTAATAACTGCAGGCATAGTGGGAGTCTTCTATGTGAACCCGTGGTATCAGACGACAATGGCTGATTACTATGACAATCTGAAGATGCTCTACGAGGCAAGACAGCAGCAGACCTACAGTGGTTATCAGGAAAATAGCTCTGATCAGAGTCAGATATTCTAGTCAGAAAGACGAATCGGGCAAGCCCTTTATCAGAGAGGGTTTGCCCGTTTTTACTATAAAAGCGATGATTCCTGTTTCTTACTAAAAAAAGAACTCAGGAAACTCCTGAGCTCTGAAAGAGAGGCGCCACTCGGATTTGAACCGGGGATAGAGGTGTTGCAGACCTTTGCCTTACCACTTGGCTATGGCGCCATATGAGGAACCGCACGAATGAGGTTCCATAAAAAGCGGAGAAGGAGGGATTTGAACCCTCGCGCCGGTTTCCCGACCTATACCCTTAGCAGGGGCACCTCTTCGGCCTCTTGAGTACTTCTCCAAAAAGCATTTCTCTGAAATGCCCTATACCAAGGCACATATAAGACTCTCCGTCCTCAACGTGCTTTTCTATTTTACTAAATTTATATATATTTGTCAATGCTTTTTTGAAAAGCACGTAAAACAGGCATATGTGAAAATTTTTCACTTGAAAAATCATTTCATGCGTAGTATTATCTAAATCAATTAAATAAGAACAAACCGATGAAGCGGAGATCAAAGTAATTGAGCGCGCACAGAGAGTCCCGGATGATGAGAGCGGGATCGTAGGCAGATTACCAAATGGACCGCTGAGGGCATAGTCAAAGGATTCGATCTGAGTACTCTATGACGTGAGGCATACGTTAGTTGTCGGAGGTATGTTGGTACTTCGCTAAGTGTGTGGGCTTCCACGAATCAGGATGGCACCGCGGGACTATAGATTATTATAGGGCTCGTTCCTGAAGACATTCAGTGTAATGTTTTCAGGAACGGGTCCTTTCTTTTTCCTGAAGACAGAAAGGAGTAAGATGAAGCCGGAATTATCAAGGGTAAAAGAAATCGCCATTGACAGCGGATTCAGGCGTGTCCCAGTGTATGAAGAACTGTATCTGGATATGCTGACACCGATCATGGCAATGAAGAAGCTGAGAGCATACAGCAATCACGTATATCTCCTCGAGAGCGCGAGCCAGGACAAGACCTGGGGCAGATATTCATTCCTCGGTTACAAGCCATCAATGGAGATTACCTGTCAGAAGGGGCATCTCAGGGAAAAGATGATCCATGACGATGGTACTGAGGAAGTCATTGAAAAAGAAGTGACTCATCCGGGCGATGAACTGAGAAAGATCATTCAGGAATACAAGAGCGCTGTCATCAAGGAGCTGCCGTATTTTACAGGCGGGCTGGTCGGATATTTTTCCTATGACTATATAAGGTACGCAGAGCCGAAGCTTACGCTAAGCGATGATGGCGATTTCAAGGACATGGATCTGATGCTTTTCAACGATGTGATAGCGTTCGACTATTACAGGCAGAAGATCTTCCTGATAAGCGGAGTTGATACATCTGATCCGGATGCCTCATATGAGAGAGCACAGAAGAGACTCGATGAGATAAAAAATATCCTGACCGGAGATGAGTCATACGATTTCAAGCCGATAGAGCTCGAGTCTGAAATCAAGCCGCTTTTCAGTAAAGAAGAATATGCAGGCATGGTCAATAAAGCAAAACATTATATCCATGAAGGCCATATCTTCCAGGTAGTGCTTTCGGATCCGCTGCAGGCAAAAGCAAAGGGAGACCTGTTTGACACATATCGTGTTTTACGCACGTCAAACCCGAGTCCGTATATGTTTTATTTCTCGAGCGATGATATCGAGATGACAGGCGCTTCTCCAGAGACACTCGCAAGACTTCAGGACGGTGTTGTATCAAGCTTCCCGCTTGCAGGCACAAGGCCAAGAGGCAGAAATGATGAGGAAGATCAGAAGCTGATTGACGATCTTCTTTCCGATGAAAAGGAACTGTCAGAGCACAATATGCTCGTGGATCTCGGCAGAAATGATGTCGGTAAGATCAGCAGGCTCGGAACCGTTAAGGTCACTGATTACCTGACAGTGCAGAAGTATTCACAGGTTATGCACATCGGTTCCACAGTAGTTGGTGAGATAAGGAATGATAAGGATGCGATAGATGCAGTAGATGCGATCCTTCCTGCAGGAACTCTTTCCGGAGCACCGAAGTTTCGGGCATGTCAGATTATAGAAGAGCTTGAGCACAACCAGAGAGGCATCTATGGTGGAGCAATCGGATACATAGATTTCAGTGGAAACCTGGATGTTTGCATAGCAATAAGGCTTGCATACAAGAAAAAGGGTGAGCTCACGATCCGTTCAGGAGCAGGAATCGTGGCAGATTCGGTTCCTGAAAAAGAATTCCAGGAATGCCAGAACAAGGCAAAGGCCGTGGTACTGGCAGTTCAGAAAGCAGAAGGAGGTTTATAAATGGTACTTCTTGTTGATAACTACGACAGTTTCACCTACAACCTCTATCATCTGGCCGGTTCGGTGAATCCGGACATTCAGGTGATACGAAACGATGATATGACTGTGGAAGAAGTGGAAAAGCTTAATCCAGATTACCTGCTTCTGTCACCTGGACCTAAGAGACCTGAAGACGCTGGAATCTGTATTGATCTGATAAAGGACTTCGCTGGGAAAATTCCTATAATGGGTGTTTGTCTCGGGCATCAGGCAATTGTAGAGGCTTTTGGTGGAAAAATAACCTATGCCAGGGAACTCATGCATGGCAAGAAAAAGCCTATTAAGCGAGTCGGCGCGAGCACACTGCTGAACGGACTTCCGGAGGTTTTTGAAGCAGCCAGATATCATTCACTGGAAGCAGATAAAGACTCACTTCCAGATTGCCTTAAGATAACGGCAGTTTCAGATGATGAGCGTGAAGAGATAATGGCAGTTGAGCATAAAGAGTACCCGATATTCGGGGTACAGTTCCATCCGGAATCGGTAATGACGGATGTAGGACGAGAGATAATGGAGAATTTTTTTAAAGTGTAAGTTCAGAGTTGGAAGTTATTACTAATAACTTAGAACCAGGAACTAAGAACTCAGGCAAGGAGGCAAAACATGATTGCAGAAGCTATCAAGAAAGTTGTAAAGAAGCAGGATCTGACCTATGATGAGGCCAGACAGGTAATGGACGAGATCATGAGCGGAAATGCCAGCCAGGTGCAGGAGGCCGCCTATCTCACCGCAATGTCGATGAAGGGTGAGACAATTGACGAGATCACGGCATCGGCTGAAGGAATGAGGGCAGCAGGCACGAAGCTCCTGAATGATATGGATGTGCTTGAGATTGTAGGAACAGGTGGAGATGGTTCAAATTCATTTAATATTTCTACCACAGCCTCTATCATCATCGCAGCAGCAGGCATTCCTGTAGCAAAACATGGTAACAGGGCTGCTTCATCGAAGTCAGGTGCAGCCGACTGTCTCGAGGCTCTTGGAGTAAAGATCGATATCGACCCGGCAAGAAACCTTGAAATCCTGAAGAAGATCAATATCTGTTTTCTTTTCGCTCAGAAATATCATTCAGCAATGAGATTCGTAGGACCAGTTAGGAAAGAGCTTGGGATCCGTACAATCTTCAATATCCTTGGGCCTCTTACCTCTCCGGCCGGAGCAGCATACGAGGTAATGGGAGTCTATGAAGAGTCCCTTGTAGAGCCACTTGCAAGGGTTCTTGAGAATCTCGGTGTAAAGCGTGGAATGGTTGTCTACGGACTAGACAGTCTCGATGAGATCTCTATGAGCTCACCAACAGCAATCTGCGAGATCAATGGCGACAGGAAGGGCGTATACCAGATCAGGCCTGAAGACTTCGGATACAAGACCTGCGACAAGTCAGAGCTTCGCGGCGGAACTCCACAGGAGAATGCCCGGATCACAAGAGATATCCTCGAAGGAAAAGACAAAGGACCAAAGCGCCAGGCTGTCTGCCTAAACGCCGGAGCTGCAATCTACATCGCAGGCAAGGCAAAGGATATGAACGAAGGCGTGAAGATGGCAGAAGAGCTCATCGACAATGGCAAGTCAGCAGAGAAGCTGCAGCAGTTTATTGAGGAAACGAATAAGTAATAGTTAGAAGTTCGTAGTTATAAGTTCAGAGTTAGCTGACTCAAAGCTAAGAACTCATAACTCAGAACTAATGATTACAACCATGAATATATTAGATGAAATAGCAGCAAAGACCAGAGAAAGAATAGCCGGACAGAAGAAAAAGATTTCCCCCAGGCAGATGCATGAAATGGCTGATAAGGCTGCATCAGAAGGAACAGTTCCCTCTTTCCTTGAGGCACTGAAGAAGCCGGGCATATCATTTATCTGTGAGGTAAAAAAGGCGTCTCCATCAAAGGGTCTGATCGCTCCTGATTTTCCATACCTTCAGATAGCGAAGGAATATGAGGCTGGTGGGGCTTCGGCCATCTCCTGTCTCACCGAGCCTCACTGGTTTCTGGGCAGTGATGAATATCTGAAGGAAATTACGGCAGCAGTCAGTATTCCTGTTCTGCGAAAGGATTTTACCATAGACGAATATATGGTGGATCAGGCCAGGGTCTTCGGTGCATCGGCGGTGCTTCTGATCTGTGCGATCCTCACACCGGATGAGATCAGGAAGTACAAGGCACGTGCAGAAGAACTGGGGATGAATGCGCTTGTGGAAGCACATAATGCAGAAGAAATCCGTACAGCAATCGACTGCGGGGCAAAAATTATCGGAGTCAATAACCGCAATCTGAAGGACTTCACAGTCGATACAGATAATACTAAGAGGCTCATCGACCTGATTCCAGATGACACAGTATTTGTCTCAGAAAGCGGGATAAAGACTTCAGACGATGTGCAGAAGCTGCGTGAAATGGGCGCAGATGCAGTGCTGATAGGCGAGACACTGATGAGAGCTTGCGATAAGAAAGCCAGGCTGAAGGAGTTGGCGAGTTAAACGTTCGAACTTACAACTGAATAGGAGAGACAAATGCCAGAAATCAAAATATGTGGCCTGAGGCGACCCCAGGATATCTTGATAGCTAACAGATATAAGCCTGATTTTGCTGGATTTATCATTGATTTTCCAAAGAGTCACCGAAGCATATCAGGACAAGAGGTAAAAAATCTCAGACAAAATCTGGATCACGGGATACCTGCAGTTGGTGTATTTGTAGATCAACCAGTACAGAAAGTAATTAATCTGCTGACAGATGGAACGATAGATTTCGCCCAGCTTCATGGGAAAGAGTCACCGGAATATATAAATGAAGTTCAGCAATCTACAGGTAAGAAAGTCATCAAGGCCTTTGAAGTAAAGACTTCAGAAGATATCGAAAGAGCACTTGAATCGCCGGCTGACTACCTTTTATTAGACCAGGGAAAAGGTGGCGGCGAGACATTTGACTGGAGCCTTATCACAGAAAAAATTGACAGACCATGGTTCCTGGCCGGTGGACTGACTGTGGATAATCTGCAGCAGGCAATAGATACCGTCCATCCGTGGGGCGTTGATATCTCAAGCGGAGTAGAAACCAATGGAGTTAAGGACGAGGAGAAGGTGAAAGAGGTAGTTTCTATAGTAAGGGGAAGATTGCAAATTCATTTGTTAAATCGGAGGATAAAATGAGCAATAGTAAAGGAAGATTCGGAATACATGGCGGTCAGTACATACCAGAGACACTGATGAATGCCGTAATAGAACTTGAAGAAGCGTACAATCACTATAAGGATGATCCGGAGTTCAACGCAGAGTTTACAGACCTGCTGAACAATTACGCCAACCGTCCATCGCTTCTGTACTATGCAGAGAATATGACAAAGGACCTGGGCGGCGCGAAGATCTATCTGAAGCGTGAGGACTTAAACCACACAGGCGCCCACAAGATCAACAATGCTCTTGGTCAGTGCCTTCTGGCTAAAAAAATGGGCAAGACCAGAGTCATCGCCGAGACTGGAGCCGGACAGCACGGAGTCGCAACAGCTACAGTCGCAGCATATATGGGACTCGAGTGTGAGATCTACATGGGAAAAATGGATACTGAGCGTCAGGCATTAAATGTATATCGTATGAAGCTGCTCGGAGCAAAGGTACACCCTGTAACAAGTGGTACAGCAACACTGAAAGATGCAGTATCGGAGACAATGCGTGAGTGGACAAATAGAATTGAAGATACACATTATGTGCTTGGCAGCTGCATGGGACCTCATCCATTCCCAACAATAGTAAGAGATTTCCAGTCTGTCATCTCACGTGAGATCAAGCAGCAGCTCATGGAAAAAGAAGGAAAACTCCCTGATGCAGTAATAGCCTGTGTAGGCGGTGGATCCAATGCAATTGGTTCTTTTTACCACTTTATAAATGACAAATCGGTAAAACTCATAGGCTGTGAAGCAGCAGGCAGAGGCATAGATACCAACGAAACTGCAGCCACAGTTAATACCGGAAGTCTTGGAATTTTCCATGGAATGAAGTCATATTTCTGTCAGGATAAGTACGGACAGATCGCACCTGTATATTCGATCTCAGCCGGACTCGACTATCCGGGTGTCGGACCTGAGCACGCATACCTGCATGATATCGGCAGAGCTGAATACGTACCGATCACGGATGATGAGGCTGTAGATGCGTTCGAGTATCTGTCGAGAACTGAGGGAATCATTCCGGCAATCGAGAGTGCTCATGCAGTAGCATATGCCATGAAGCTTGCACCGAAGATGAGCAAGGACCAGATCATCGTGGTGACAGTTTCGGGCCGTGGTGACAAAGATGTAGCAGCAATCGCAAGATATCGTGGCGAAGAGATTTATGACTAATACGGAGGTATAGAATGGCAAGCGTAGCAGATGCATTTAAAAATAAGAACGGAAAGGCCTTCATACCTTTCATCACAAGCGGCGATCCGTCGCTTGAAGTCACAGAGCAGCTCGTATATGCAATGGCAGAGGCCGGGGCAGACCTGATCGAGCTTGGAATCCCTTTTTCAGATCCGACGGCAGAGGGACCGGTGATCCAGGAGGCCAATATCAGGGCACTTTCAGGCGGAGTCACAACCGACAAGATTTTTGAAATGGTAAAAAAGATCCGCAAGAACTGTGATATCCCAATGGTTTTCATGACATATGCGAATGTAGTCTTCCATTATGGGACAGAGAAATTCATAAAGACAGCGGCCGGAATCGGAATGCAGGGACTCATCCTTCCGGATGTACCATATGAAGAAAAAGAAGAGTTCTCAAGCGTATGTAAAAAGTACGGAATCGACCTTATTTCTCTTATCGCACCGACATCACATGACAGGATCCGCATGATAGCAAAGGAAGCCGACGGATTTGTCTATTGTGTATCATCGCTCGGAGTCACAGGTACCAGGACAAAGATCACGACAGATATCGGAGCCATGGTGGGGCTCGTAAAAGAAGCAAAGGATATCCCATGTGCAGTCGGATTCGGAATCTCGAATCCTCAGACGGCAGCAGATATGGCATCTAAGTCAGACGGAGCGATCGTAGGCTCAGCCATAGTCAGGATCTGCGCAAAGTATGGAAAAGACTGTGTTCCTGAGGTGAAGAAATTCGTAAAGGAAATGGCAGACGCAGTGCACGCAGTCTGAAAAAATTCTGAAAATAACTCAGATTCAGAGCCATTGAAAAACGGCTCTGTTTTTTTGCAAAAAATGTTTTTGACATCTGGTAGTAGCGTGCTATAATGGAAACTGGAAACTAATAGAGTAGTTTCGTGAGGGCTTGGAAATATTTTTTAGGAGGAAAGTCATATGTATGATGTGGTGATCATTGGAGCCGGTGCAACAGGCTCAGCCACAGCCAGGGAACTTTCGAGGTTCAAAGGGAAATTCCTGGTATTAGAGGCAGAAGCAGATGTCTGTTCCGGTACGACCAAGGCCAACAGTGCAATAGTGCATGCGGGCTATGATGCAGTGCCAGGATCGAAGAAGGCAAAGTATAATGTAGATGGTTCTGAGATGATGGAGGCTCTGTCGAAGGAGCTGGATTTTCCATACAGCAGGATTGGCTCTCTCGTAGTATGCCGCAAGGATCAGGACAGATCAGAGCTTGAGAGACTGCTTGAACAGGGGAAGAAGAACGGAGTCAGGGATCTGCGTATCATAGAGCGCGATGAGATCGTAGAGATGGAGCCGAATATTGCAGATGATATCGAATGTGCTCTGTACGCTCCGACAGCAGCAATAGTCTGCCCTTTCGGGATGAATATCGCTTTTGCAGAGAATGCAGCAGATAATGGCGTGGAATTCGCCTTCAATTCAAGGGTTACATCGATCGAGAAAGTCGGTGACCATTTTTCCATAAAGACAGATACGGACACTTATGAGACAAGGGCTGTAGTGAATGCAGCAGGCGTCTATGCAGATGTGCTCCACAATATGGTTTCAGAGAAAAAGCTTCACATCACCGCCAGAAAAGGTGAGTACGAGCTCTTCGACAAGTCAGCAGGAAACCATGTGAGACATACCATCTTCCAGCTTCCATCGAAGCTCGGAAAGGGAATTCTCGTGTCACCAACTGTTCACGGGAATCTCCTCGTCGGACCTACCGCTACAGATATCGATGACAAGGAAGGCACGAACACAACTGCCGACGGCCTGTCTCAGGTCGAGAAGATGAGTGCTCTCTCTGTAAAAAATATTCCGTACAGAAGCGTAATTACATCATTTGCAGGACTTCGTGCACACGAGGATGGAGGAGATTTCATCATCGGTGAGTGTGACGACTGTAAGGGATTTTTCGATGCAGCAGGCATTGAGTCACCGGGGCTTTCAAGCGCACCGGCTATTGGTAAGGATTTAGGCCAGATGGTAGCCGCTTGGCTCGGACTGGACGAGAATCCGTTATTTAACGGTACTAGAAAAGGAATCCTCGATCCGAAGAAACTGTCATTCGAAGAAAGAAATGAACTAATAAAGAAGAATCCGGCATATGGTCAGATCATCTGCCGCTGCGAATCAGTTACGGCAGGTGAGATAATCGATGCGATCACGAGAACTCTCGGCGCGAAGACTCTTGATGGAATCAAGAGACGTACAAGAGCCGGAATGGGACGCTGCCAGGCAGGATTCTGCACACCTCGTCAGATGGATTTACTGGAAAAGTATGCACACCTCACACCGGAAGGGGTCACGAAGTCCGGCGGAGACAGTGTACTGGTATATGGAAAGACAAAGTAAGGGAGGCAGTGCAATGGAAAATTATGATCTCGTAATTGTCGGCGGCGGACCGGCAGGACTTGCAGCTGCAATCTCTGCAAGAAAAGATGGAGTACAGTCAATCCTCGTTCTTGAGCGTGATGACAGACTCGGAGGAATCCTGAACCAGTGTATCCACAATGGGTTCGGACTCCATACATTCAATGAGGAGCTGACAGGCCCTGAATATGCAGGCAGATTTATATCACAGCTCTTAGATGAAAAAATCGAATACAGGCTGAACACGATGGTCATGGATATAAGCCATGACAGAGTTGTCACAGCCATGAATTCTCATGACGGATTATTCCAGATTCAGGCAAAGGCTGTAGTTCTTGCAATGGGATGCCGTGAGAGAAGCCGTGGAGCATTAAATATCCCTGGCTACAGACCTGCCGGCATCTATACAGCAGGATGTGCCCAGAGACTTGTAAATATGGAAGGCGAGATGCCTGGCAAGAAGGTAGTCATCCTCGGATCCGGCGATATCGGACTCATCATGGCACGCCGAATGACACTCGAAGGCGCAAAGGTAGAGGTAGTAGCCGAGCTGATGCCGTATTCAGGCGGACTCAAGAGAAATATAGTCCAGTGCCTCGATGATTTCGGAATACCGCTCAAGCTCTCACATACAGTCGTAAATATCGAAGGAAAAAAGAGAGTCGAGGCCGTGACAATAGCAGAGGTCGGACCGGACAGAAAGCCGATTCCGGGAACTGAAGAGAGATACGAGTGCGATACACTCCTTCTGTCATGCGGACTTCTCCCTGAGAATGAACTGTCGAAGGAGTGCGGGGTAGAGCTCTCAAGAGTCACAAACGGACCGGTCGTAAACGATGCTCTTGAGACAAATGTGCCGGGAGTATTTGCCTGCGGCAATGTGCTTCATGTACATGATCTCGTGGACTTCGTATCAATGGAAGCAAAGAACGCCGGACATTATGCGGCAGCATTTATCCAGAACGGCGAGCAGTCGGAGCTGACCATAGACGTGATCTGCGATGGAAAGGTCCGTTATACAGTGCCTCAGATGATAAGACCGGAAGCAATGGAGGATACACTGACAGTCAGATTCCGCGTGGCAAATGTTTACAAGAATGCGTCAGTGGTAGTAAAGGCCGGTGGCAGGGAACTGATCCGCAGGAAGAAGCAGATCATGGCTCCTGGAGAGATGGAGCAGGTAGTGCTGAAGAAAGCAGATCTGGCAAGCGCTGATAAAGTAGAGATTGGGATAGAGGAGGCATGACCATGGAAGAAAGACATCTTACCTGTATCGGCTGCCCGATGGGATGCGCCCTTACAGTCACAATTGATAATGGAGAAGTAGTCTCTGTCACAGGAAATACCTGCAAGCGCGGAGACATCTATGGCAGAAAAGAAGTCACGAACCCGACCAGGATAGTGACAAGTACCGTTGCAGTGGAAGGCGGAAAGGATGCAGTTGTTTCGGTCAAGACAGCATCAGACATTCCTAAGGGAAAGATCTTCGACATAGTAAATTCACTGAAGGACGTGAGGGTCAAGTCGCCGGTGCATATCGGAGACGTGATCGTGAAGAATGTCTGTGACACAGGAGTTGACATCATAGCAACCCGCAACGACTGAGATCAGCGGTATCTGATATAAGAAAATATTCGGGACAGGCCCATTTTTCAATGATGGAAAGATGAAAAAGGGACCCGTCCCCTTTTTCATCTTTAATAAATAAAAAATTGTATTAAAATATATCCGAAAAGAGGTTGACATTGTTTTTTTTATAAGTTATAGTAATATAAAAGGGAGTAAATCTTTACAAAAAAATTACGAGGTTTACAAAATGTATAAGGAGATGAAAGTTTGAAACAAAGTAGCGCTTAAGGAAAACTAAAAAAGGGCATAGTAAACAAGCTGTATTTTTACAGCCTTTTAATATTGGATATGGATCAAGACT
>OMZG01000023.1 GCA_900315505.1 uncultured Lachnospiraceae bacterium | reverse complement strand
CAGCATTTGATTTATAGACTGTATTCAGTTTTCAAGGTACTGTTACAATTACCAGAAATATCTACTTGAAGGTACTTTTGGCGACTTAATCATCATATACCTGACTTTCAAATATCGTCTGTCTCAGCATCCTGCTGGGACATGACACAAAATCATTGAATTCACAAAAATCAATTCCCGGTTTCAGATTCATCCCTGAAAGAAAATCGATAATATCCTTATTGTTTACAACAGAAACCACAACAAAATATTTTGACCAGTCTGAAATATCACCTGGTCGTACTATCTTATATCCATGAATATTATCTTCTTTGGAATATGAATCTATTACTTTTTCTACCGGAAACCATTTGTTCCATCTGATGAAGGCCTCTCCCTTGCGACCGCACCCCCATATCAATAAGGGTCTATTCTCCGGGTTTACTATATTCTCATCCAGATCGTCGAAGAAATCCTCTTCATAAAAGTAATCCCTGCCATATTTATACCCCAGATTATTTAAAAATCTCGTTTTATCTGCTTTGTCAAAATCGCATACGATGATCGCATCAAAATCACGTCTGTTTGCTACAATCTCAATATCCATTCTGGCAGGAAAGGAAAATAATTTTTTAAAATCATCTGTATTTTCATTCTCTGAGGCAAAACATTCAATAATATCCAGATCATCAAAAATATACAGGAAATCTTTTGAGACCCTGTTTACCCCATATATAGCATACTTCAGGTTTTTATTCATGTTCTTTCCTCTCCAAGGCTGTCCTCAATACTTCCTCTAATGACACAATAGTGCAATCCCGTCCGACGTTGGCAGCAATACTTTCTTTTATCCTCTGATAGTCATACTGAACTGTTACAATTAACAGATCTGCATCAGGCAGTTTATCATCAGGTTTATAAATCTTTACATCAGGGTTCGTTCCGCCCTTATTATCTATCGCTGCTACCAGATTGACTTTTTCCTTTTTCAGCTGGTTCATAAGGTGCTTGCCCAGCATTCCAAGGCCATATATCATAACCCGATTTCCTGAACTATCCGGAAATCCGTATGATATCTTCGCATCATTTTCCATGAGGCGTATCCACTCATCCATGATTTCCCAGTAGCCTTTATATCTATCGCATTTACGCTGAAGCTCTCTGTTTTCATCGGATAAGATCTGCAACTGCTTCTTCGGATCATTATCTTGATTACTTGCTTTACCGCTTCTGGCATTTAATACAGCCTGCAAAAAACCATATCCATACTTTTCATCAGGCTCTAAGTACATCCCCTCTCCCCATTCGTTCCAGGCATTTATAAAAATAAAATGAGCATGATTTTCACTGGCCTTTTCAATTATCTTACCAATCTGGTTTTCGAATAATTCCGGACTACGACCATAGATCACTGTACCGCCGCGTTCTCTTCGCGGTGTATCGTCATATCCCGGAAAGGCACCCAGACACTGTCCTTCTTCTGTTGGTTTGTATATCAATCTGTCACTAATATCAGAATAATCTATTGCCGACATGACATTCTTGTCATTCTGATATCTGGATGTGAAAAACCTGTTGATCGTGTCCTGAGGTTCCTGAAGTGTACTGCAAGACAAACCCTTTTTTTGATAATCCCTGGTATTAGCTCCTATAGAGAAAATTCCATCGAACCCATCTTCTCTAGCCAGTTCATTCCACACTTCAAGCATATCATAAATACACGAAATTTTGTCCGGCTTATAAATCATAAATACAGGTTTGTTTCCGACTCTGATATATCTGGAGTCTGTAAAGAATGGTCTTAAATAATCATAATGTTTTATCCAGTCTTGTCTTTGTCCATAATCCTGTTCCAACAGAATTCCAGATTTGCCTTCTCCTGTATACTCCCTGTCAAATTTGGCTGACCATGGGTTACCCTCACCTTCTGACATTTTGCTCCAGGACCTGACCCAGGATTCATTAGCCCACGAAAAGCAGAACGGCATATCTATATCCTGCCATTTCAACAGATTCTCAGCAGGCTTTTCTAAGATCTTCCTTCCATCCTTAAAGTAGTAATGATAGATGCACATGCCGTCTATGCCATACTTCTTCATCAGTTCTGCCTGCTGACGCATAACAGACTGATCCATCAGGTCATAGTAATTGCCGTTTAATGGTACATTAGGCTGCTCATGTCCATCAAAAAGCGGCTGAGCTTCTTTTACTGCGACCCAGTCAGTAAAACCGTCTCCCCACCACCTGTCATTTTCAGGAATCCGGTGATACTGCGGCAGGTACATAGCGATAATTTTCATATGAATTTTCTCATTTCATTTAATCTGTTTCAAAAAAGTCTTGTCTAAGATATCTGTATGAAATTTTCTTCTGGCAAATCGATCTGATTTTTCCCTCATTGATCGAATATCGTTTCAAGCTACGAAGTATGCTGTCTGAAACCTTCGGTTTGGTAACAGCAATCACAATATAATCACATTTTGATACATCTAGATCGTCAGGTTTCTCCACCGGGAAAATACCATCCTCCATCTGTTCAGCCTTCTGATCTATCCACTGAGCTAAAATATATCTATTTGATTTCAAAATATATCTTACTAATTCGATTCCAAAAGCACCCGCTCCATAAATTGTCACCTTACTGTGTTCATGTACTCCATCAAATGGATATAACCAATCCAGATGATCAAATGCTTCTCCATAGGATGTTATCAACAGGCTGAACATGATTAGATATTCCATTTGCCTGTACATGAGAGATGACATACTTCTGTATTGCATCTGCTGCATTCCATATCTGTACAAATACGCCAGTGATTTATAATAAGATTTGTTATGCGCACGCATAACGGATCCACGCACTAAATTTACCTGATATAATGCGTCCGGAATATAGCATACACGACCGGCATCCCATAAAGCCATCATGATACAAGCAGCATCCTCCGCATAACGAATGCGCAAATCAATAATCTTAAAAATGCTATATATGATTTTATATGAAAACAGATATGACCATAAAGCCGTGGCATGATAATAATGATAGAACTCTTCAACATCTATTAACGATTCTGCTGCCTGATGTCCCGAATAAATGACAAAATCCGGACATATCATTTGGTGTACATTGTCATAGACGCTAATCTTTTCTATACCGCACCCTACGATATCTGCTTGATATTCCAGACTCATACCAAGCAATTTGGAGCAAAAATCAAAACGAACGGTATCGTCAGAATCCACAAAAGCTACATAATTACCGGACGCATGTTCCAGTCCCAGCTTTCTGGCCGCATTCTGACCTTGATTTTCCTGATGAAAAATAAGTATTCTATTGTCACGCGATTTAAGCCTTTCAATAATAGAGAGACTACGATCAACGGATCCATCATCTACCAATATAATTTCAATATTCTGATAATCCTGTCTGATCATAGAATCAACGCACTTTTCAACCGTTGACTCCGCATTATATACCGGCACAATGATACTTATTAGCGGATGCTTTATCCCCGATATATTATTATTCATAACTTTATACCTGATTCACACTGTATCGCCGGTGCCACTTCATCGCTGTTTTCCGGAGTGAAGCCTCTGCATTTTCTGCAGAAAGAAGTATATCCGCGGTCTGTATAACCCAACCTGAATTCTATGAGATCCTTTATTCTATCTGGTGTATAAGATATAAGATCGAATGTCTCCTCCATATCCTGTTCGCCTGCTATACCGGCGACTGTAGCATAGGCAGCATAGTTGCAGCTGTAAATGCGGCCATCTCTTAATTCCTGCCATGACTGGCAACAGGCATCGCGATGAGCTATCATCTGTTCTTCTGAAAATCCTGAATAATCCGTCTTCTCGGGTGCCAGATCCACCCACGAATCCACCTTGTTTGTATAATACCTGATGTGATATCGATCAAGTTTATCGATAAGCTCGTCAAATTTGTCGCTATACTCAGGCACCGCATCTCTGTAATCGTCTATTGTAATCTCAATATTACAATGCTGCAGTTTCTCCAGTGCTTCATCGGACGGAACGACCGTACCATTCGTTACTGTACGCAGCTTGTCTATTCTGTCTCCATAATTCTTGTCTAAATATTCAATGATATCGGCGGTGTGTTTATACAGCAAAGGCTCACCGCCACTTACATGAAACAGCATGATCCTGTCTACACATTGAAAGAACAGATCTACATCCTTCTTGAGTTCATCCAGTTCCCGAACATAAAAATGTCTGGCAAACGGATTGAAATTCAGGCAGTTTCGACAGTTCAGATTACACGCCGTACTTGGCAGAAAAGATATTGTTGTGAAATAAGCGCGGTTGTATTTATAAGCATAATAAACCAGCAGAAATTCCTCAATCACAAAGAAATCTATGCCTTCTTTCAGACCCATTTGTATCAAACCATGTTGTGGTTCTACCCTGGCTATTTGAGACATCGTAATAATGATTCCTATGTCAGGATCGTCAAGATTGACTTCAGTCAGGGCATAGCAATGTACGCCATTGATCTCTTTTCCCTGCTTGTTTATGCTATTATCTATATATCCGGCCACATTTATCTCATTGCGAATAATATGTATAAACTGATTACCATAATCACCGGCTCCATACAGGTAAAAAACCTTTTTTCTTTCTATATTCTCATAGACAGAATCAAACTCATGGCCTTTGTTTGTCCACTTCATAAACTTCCTCACTATGCTTTTATTTAATAGTTATTGTGTACATACAGATTTAAAACACTCCTGTAATGTTGGATTCTTTCCGGATACTCAGTATTTGTCTGCTCATATTCTTTCTGATATTTTCTCATAAAACTCAGGCATTTTTCCAAATTAACGAAATCTGATTGTCTGTTTGCCATCTCTGCTGTATTACAGCTGTGGTATGCCAGAAAACGCTTCACGTAGAGCATTGTCTCTGTGTCCACATGATTCTGCTCAAACAGTTCAATCACCTTAAGATATGACTGAATCCAGTCCATTCTTCCGACTACATCTTCCCGATGCATTCCGGAATCCGGTCTCTGACGATAGTGATAGAAATTTCTATCGATATACACAGCAGATGTCACATTTATCAATATTTCCGCCAGGTACAATACATCTCCACCCAACCTGAGGCCTTCATCAAATCGCAGCAGAGTGCCGCCTTCCTTACTCAGCAGCTTGCGCCTGTATAGCTTGTCCCACATAAAAGCAAATCCCTGATATTCATCTCTTCTATAGACTGCATGAAGCAATTCGGTTTGTGACAGGACCCTGTTGACAAGCGGTCTCCTGTTTTCAATCACTACCTGATGATCAGGAAATTCCTTATACCATGATGCACAGGCTATATCTGCCTTGTTTTCGTTGATGGCTTCTTCCAGAGCCTGATACATATCCGGTTCAATCCAATCGTCGCAATCCATAAACCCTATCAGACTACCGCGTGAAGCCTGCAGTCCTGTATTACGGGCATGACTTTCACCGCCATTGGGTTGATGTATCACCCTCATCCTATTCGGGTATTTTTTCTGATAGTTATCGAGTATTTTCCCCGACCCATCAACAGATCCATCATCCACGCAGATCACTTCCATATCCGGATATGTCTGTGCAACGGCACTGTCGAGACACTGCGGCAAATAACGGGCGGTATTGTACACCGGTATAATAAGCGATATCAGTTCATGCTCCATAAGCTATCCTCCGATGATCTCGTCCTTCTTTCAATACTCAATAACCCATTGCTTCCATTATCTTCCCCGCTATTTTTTCACCGGCCCTTCCATTAAACACCAGCTTTATTTCTCTATGAAATCTATCCAGCACCCCATCATATCTGTTCTTGTCAAATTCCATGATATGCCTTTCCAGCTCGTCATTATCAGCTGACACTGTATATGGCAGCTCCACATCAAATGACGGTGTGTATTTCTTATTGTTCTTCACATGATCGAAGTCATCTGTATCGAAGTCCCACATCAGGCTGCCCCTGTCATGCTTGTATTGCTCTATATCATCTGCATAGATAAATGATGGTATGTGAGCGTATCCGGCTTCGAAGACAGCACTTGAGTAGTCAGTGATATAGGCATCCATCCCTGCCAGGATCTCATACATGTCATCTGCATGACTCATATCTATAATCCTGTCTCCCAGTTCTGAGTCACGGAATTCATCATGAGACGGAGCCAGCTGCGGATGCACTCTCACACATATATACCATTTCCCACCGGTTTTTCTTTCCAGTACACTGATGAGTCTTTGAAAATCTATGCTCCAGGTCTCGGAGAAGACATACCTTTTGCCTTCTTTTGCCCCTTCTCTGAATGTCGGGGCAAACATCAACACCTTGGCATTGCCTGGCAGATGATGCTCCCGCCTGAACTTTTCTTTGGCCCGGGTTCTGTCTCCATACAGGACATCACATCTCGGCGCTCCGGTTTTCAGATATGTGCCTTCATATACCATGCCCTTCGGAGATTCCTCCTCGCACCAGTCAGAGTCTATGACCAGATCATCTATCATCGATGAATCATTATGATTTACCAGATAGGCCATCTTAGAGAAGCCCTCTCCACGGTTCAATCCGGTGCACTTGATACCCACCGTGAAATGATTCACATTCAGGTAATACTGCCCCTTCCGCTTCACTGTTCCCAGCGGCTTACGGTAATTGTCTATCCAGACTCTTGATCTGGTAAGCCAGTATGCGCTGCTCCAGAAGCTGTTCGGCACCTGCCTGATATAGTCCGGGAACTCATGCTCTCCGACCCTGTTTACCAGCCAGACGAATCTCAGATCCGGTCTTTCCTTATGGAGCTCCTGCACTATATATTTGGGGTTGCAGCCGAATCCGCCTTTGCCCTCGAAGGTGCATACGCATATCAGATTGCGATCTATAGGAAATATACGGCAGAGATAAAACGCTGCGCTGCGTACCGCAGCTTTTATTTTTCGATAAGCTATATACTGGCGTTCAGTTTTCCTAATGATCTCAACTGTATACTCAAATTCCATTCTGAGACATCCTTTTCTTCAGAAATTCTTCCATTATCTCAGCTGCAAATATACTCACATTTTGCATCTCTTTATTTGTAGGTCGCGTTCCAGATATCTGCATCAAAAACTCTTCCATCTCGTATCGAAGTCCACTACCATCAAAGTTCGTTTCAAATCTTTCTGTATCATTTGGATCTTCGTGTCGTATTTCAAAGTATTTTGTCAGCCACCATGGCGAAGGAGCTAAAAGATATCCTTTGGTCCCACTAACTACCAGTTGGCCTTCCGTCTTAACGCCAAGTCCTGTTCTGCCTTCTGCAAAGCCCTTATCAAAGGCTAAATCTACTTTCGTAAAGCAATCCGTCCCATTCGAATTTAATATTGATGAAAATCGCATCTCCTTGGGATGACATCCAAAAAGCATCGCTATTGGAAGTAAGGTATAGGAACCATATTCTGTGAAGCTTCCACCATATTCTCTGTTTTCCACTTCTCTCAGCCCGGCCATATTCTCCGGAATACGACTAAAGGCTGCAGAGATATCAACGACTTCACCGATTTTCCCCGTCCTGATTTGTTCCATAATCAACTGAAACCCTGGGCAGTAGGCAGTCTTAAATCCTTCCATCAGAACAAGTTGCTTCTCCTTTGCCTTTGAAAACAGGCTCTCTGCATCTTTTTTTGAGAAGCACATCGGTTTCTCACACAGAACGTGCTTTCCGGCATCTAAAGCCTTACTCACATATTCCTTATGTGTCTCATGAGGTGTCGCAATGTAAACTGCATCAACCTCATCTAGAAATGATCCAAAATCAGAATATGCATGAGCAAGCTTATGATTCGCAGCAAATGCTTCCGCGCTCAAAGGATGCGGATTATATACTGCGTTAACCTTCAGTCCCTGTACGGTCTCTGATGCAAGCACAAAACGATTTGCAATTCTTCCTGTTCCTATGATTCCAAGCTTCACCAAAGTTTTCGTCCCTATTCCCAACCAAGTAAATCTTTCTTTGTCAGATGGTTGTCACTTATATATTTCTCCAGAATCTCTTTTTGATCCTTGAAAAAAGGATAGTCATGAGTTGCAGCCGAATCCTCCTTTGCCCTCGAAGGTGCATACGCATATCAGAATGCGATCTATAGAAAATATACGGCAGAGATAAAACGCTGCGCTACGTACTGCAGCTTTTATTTTTCGATAAGCTATATACTGGCGTTCAGTCATGTTCTGCGTTCTCACCGGATTTCCATATGGTCATAATCTATGAATATACCCGCCTGTTCAAGCAGTGCCTTCTGTTGTTTATAAAAAGGATATTCATGACCTGACGGAGCTTTGATCTTTACCATATAATCTCCATAATTAACTGTCAAAAATTCACGATACCCCAGCGGTACAGGTATCTCGGTAAATTCAAATGGCTGCATGATGAAATTAGTAAAGGTTTTAGCCGGAAATCTGCGATCCAGGTTCAGCTGCAGAAATGTAATGGCTACCTCGTCTGAGTCTTTTGGTCCATACATTGCACATACTGCATCCTCAAGCTTCAGCAACTGATTATTTATATCATCTCTTGAGCTTTGCTCATCTATGTTGTGGTCAAGCATTTTTGTAACAAATATGGCTAAAATATTGTTCTTAAACAGATATACATCTATCATGTCTGAATCATTCTTGCTGACCAGATATGCTATCTTTGAAAACGCTTTTCCTCTCCATAGTCCGATTCGCTTGAACCCCAGATTTCCATGCCACGTATTCACATAGTACTGCCCGCTCCTCTTCTTCGTCCCCCAGTGGCTTGCGGTAATTATCTATCCATACTTTTGAAGTGGTCAGGTAATATGCCCTGTGCCAGATGTCGTTCTTTGCTTTTCTGATATAATCAGGGAATTCTCTGGAGTCCGGGTCGTTTACAAGCCAGATGAATTCAAGCTCCGGGTCCCGTTTATGGAGCTCCATGACTATATACTTGGGATTACAGCAGAACCCGCTCCTGCCCTCATAGGTCGTGACAGTGATCCGTTTTCTCTTTATTGGAAAAATGCGGAAAAAGTAATAGAGAAGAGATTCCCGAAAGGCTTTAAGCTTTCTTCTCCTGATATATAATTTTTCCTGATCAAGAGTGTAGTACCTGGTCATACTTATATTTTACGCATAAAAAAATCAAACTCATCTGCAGTTTTAACCAAGACATCAGAGAAATATAGAAACAATGGTGTCAAGCCAAACGGCGCATACTTCTTATGTGCCCTGTCATGTATGCCATGAACATGGATATAATCACGTGAAGCCGGCTGTTTTACCTTCTCATTATAAACCAGCATGAAAACTGCATTTTTCCTTGTGTAAGATATCGTCCTATTCTCCAGATCTCCCATTATCAGAAGAGAATCTTTTGCCTTCTCAAGAATCTCTTTTGTATGAAAATCTCCGTTCTTAAACTCTATAAAGTATTCTTTTAAATCATTATTGCTATAATCTTTGCCATACAGTATTGAATCAACAGAATGGATACCCTCTTCGCTGGGGATATAAATCTTAGAATAACATAGTTTTACATTATCAAAATCAATGGCTCTGATTTTTGAATCTGTCATGAACACATTATTGGCTGTGTCCTTCGATTCTTCTCTCAGTGTATTCCTTAGACTTAGCAGTTCATTTTTCTTATTAGATTTTCTCAAAACTCTCCCTCTCTCTATCAAGAATTTGAAATGGTCTTGCCAGTTTCACATATATCTGTTCAATATCGTCTGTCACATCTGAAATCTCCACTATATTGTCATTGTTCTCAGCAAGATAATAACTGCATCGTTCTTTAACTCCATATTTCTGTGAGAATACTTCTATTGCTTCAAGAAAATATGGAGTATGAGTTGTCATTATAACAGTCAGATCCAGTTGATTTTGCAGCTGTATTATCATTCTAGCATACTCAAGCTGCCATTCCGGGTGCAGATTGATCTCAGGTTCATCAAGAATAAGGAAATCTCCTTTGCCAAGACATCCTGCCTCAATCGCATATTCCAATAAAATCAAAGACTTTATGCCATTCGACAGATTTGAAATATCAATATACCTTTTATTATTTCTCTCTTGGAACTGTAAACCATTTACTGCATTAAATTGCAGACTGCCGCCAACAATGTCAGAAACATTGCTATAAAATTCTTTTAGCAATGCTGCGTTCTGCTCCTGCTGAGTAATAGTAGCGGCAGCATATGATTCTATGTCATATTCATTTACATCTTTACACAGCATATTTGGCGCAAGAATTTCCTTAAAAACATCATAGATTTTTGACTTATTTTTTGCCAGATTATGTAACTGATCTATGGTCTTTGGTGATTCAATGTATATTGGATTGACCGTTACATTCTCTTGTCTTGAGATATCATCACAGTCATCCCGTCCCATCTTCTTATCGCGCAAAAAATGTAACTGATTAGAACGGCCATTTTCGTAGTCAACACAAATCATACCATTGTCTTTACCAATGGTAATGATATCACCATCAAAATACTGATTGATATCCGACGTTACTTTTCTGGCAGAAATTTTATCGTCGTCGAGTTCCAGAACAGCATTTATCCTGCTTTCTATCTCTTTTTCCCAGGATTCAAGTGCATTATAATTTTTCTCTTTAATTGTATCAAGATTTAAGCCATATAAATTGGCATGTTCTTTTGCCAATTCTCTGATAAGCTGACTGGTATTGTCATTCTCATATATCTCTCTTGCATATTTCTGTCGGATTTCATCAGCCTTTGCGACTTTATGTCGTCTAGCAGCATTACTCAGCTCCCGACATAACAGATCAAATGAATCCATCGGCTGACGCATTTCACGCTTGAGTGTTTCGATTATATCGTCTTCAACATAATTATCTATATTATTAAGGGAGTGTAAATACAAATATAATGCTTTACCTACTGTGCTTTTACCTGTATTATTTTCTCCTGCAATAACGGTTATTCCGTTTAATTTTACCGTTACATCATCCAATTTCCCTATATTTTTTAAGCAGAGTTTCACGCTTTAACTCCTTTTTACGCCAAAGTACACCCGCAACAGGTATATCCTTGTGATAATTCTTAATGCAACGGAACTATTATATCATTAGAGCCTCATCTGTTCAATTATCGCCTCACACACCTTCTCCCCGCAGGTTCCGTCCAGGTTCACGGCGACTTTTCCGAAAGCGTCGAGTTGCTTCTGTTTGCTGAACTGTGAGCCGTTTACGTGACCGGCGACAAACTGAGAAAGAGGATTTAGTACGTCCTCATTCAGGGAGTAGCGGACTGAAGGTGATAGGTCGGCGAAACCGTAGGCGTGTTCGCGGAGTTCGTCCACATCGAAGCAGACCGGAATTTCTTTTACGATGGAGCATTCTGATGGTGAGACTGCGACCTCGTAGAGTCTGTTCCTCGTACCTGATATCCAGTAGTAGTGGTTATCTGACCCGATCATAATGCCTCTGTACGTCCCTGTGAAGAAGCGGTCGTGTCCCTGCCATTCTATTGACAGCGGAAATTTCCATTCGTGTGACTTACCTGTCTTCGTGTTAAGCGCGAAAAATTTATTGCCCCTGAACGGCGCTATATACAGATAATCTCCATCCTCTATGCATGATGAGAATGGCATCTCATCTTCCGGAGAATTGTCCTGATCAGGATCTGAACAGATGAATCCGTCTGATGGTAATTCGTATTCTTCGACATGTCCTGTAGACAGATGAATATGTCTGACCGTAAGCCCCTTATACGGAAGCATCCATATATCATCGATATGTGCAGAGCTGTCTGCTGCCAACTTCTGCGAGTACATCACCATGCAGCCACTATCTGAAACATCTCCCACCCGTATCGCTTCATGCTCGAGTGTCTCTACGTCAATTACAAGCAGACGATTGTCCTTAAGTGAAGCTATGACCAGCTTTCCATCAAAACAGACTGTTGCACCACATCTATGGACCAGATTGTTGTCTTCATAAATGAAGTTTTCTCTCAGATCCTCTGTGTACCGCACCTCACCGGTATCCAGATCCAGACGCACAATATAGTAGTATTCATTCGGAATCAGAAAGATATAATGCCCTCTCTGAATTGATGAGAAGAACGTCCAGCTCTTATCTGTGGTATGCCTTAGCTCTATCCGTGAAAAAGAGCCGTCCTGGTGCATGACCACGACATCCTCAGTACATACAGGTGTAATGTAGAGGTCATCACCGTACCTGAAGCAGGCTCCATACATCTGCGAAGAATACTCTGATATCCTCTTCACAAAGTGGAACTTTACCGGATCCTGCAGCGGATAATCGCACTTATATATCTGATTACCTTCAGTAGCCACATATCCATCCTGCTCCGGCAGTAGCGGCACATTAAAAAAGCAGTCGTTCACATCCGAATCTGTCGGATCACTCATCATATTATTGTTCAGGAGAAAAACAGGCTTACCTGTGACTCCAAACAGTGACGTGACCGAAGTCCCACCATCTCCGATAAAAGCATCGCTTATAGCTACCGCCAGTGAGATATCAGGTGTCTCATCGAGTATCCCTGTCCCTCCGTCTATGAACTTCTTCCTGATATCCTGGTAACTGTCATAATACTCAGGCCGTAGTGCCTTGAGCGTATCCTCAAACAGTGGATGTGGTCTCCACAGAAGCGTTGCATCTTTTTGCTTTGCAAAAACAGAGAAGACATATTCCATCTTATCAAGGAATGCCGGCGTATCTCCCAGAAGTCCGCCAAGTGATGTATTGTAGAAATATACCCGTCTTCCCTCACATTTTTCTCTCCAGCCGTCAGGGAATCTGCTGTAGAAAAGTGTCGGATCTTTTTCTCTTTCTTTTGTGAAACGAATGACTCTGTCAAACTTCGGAGAACCTGCTATCAGGAACTTACTTCTAGGAATCGAATCATCATAGAATCCCACCTGATATTCCGACTGAGCGAGAATATAGTCCACATACAGATATGCCTTGCAGAGTGCCTGTCCGGCACCCATCCCACCGACCGTCGAATAGTATGGACAGTAAATGAGACAGTCCACATTTTTCTTGAGTTCCCATGAATAATACATCGGATCGACAGTCGTGACGAAGTTCATATCATCATATGGATTGTGGATGAAGGCTATATCCGGCCTGATGCGTGACAGATCAAATGCCCTCCAGTCTGTAGTCTCTTCTCCTTTCGGAAACAGATCTGCTTCACAATGCATGGATTCAACAGTACCGTCATTCTTTCTGTTGTAGTATGGTATCGGAACGAGCCAGGTATTTACGTCCTTCCTTTTTTTGAAAGCTAAATAGATGCTCTCCATTGAGTCCCACATCTGGGCCTTGTATGGAAAAAAAACGACCTCGAGCTTTACCGGAATCTCTTCCTGGATGCTCTTACGTATCTCAAAAATATCAGCTGCCAGATCAGGTGTGCCTGTTCCCTGGCCTGTCACATACAGGTCCTCGCAGAATTTCTCGAGAAGCGCCACACTATGAGTACCTTCACCTTCGGACTTCTCAATCGCATTGCCAATGGATATCGCACCTTCCTGACAGGCAGTAAGAGCCTCATAGCTCATATTCGCCTGCGCTTCTTCAATTGTATCAAGCACCTCAAGGATTGCTTTCTTCTCTTCTCTTCGCAATTATCCCAATACCTTATCTGAAAAATAATGTCCTATATCCGCTATAAACTTCATCGCATTGGTCTTCAACGCTTCCATGCAGACGAGTCCATCGTGAGCTGCCGATTCTGATACCTGCCTTAGCTCTTCGAATGAGAGGCTCATCGGCTTCTCGCAGAGGATGTGCTTTCTATCGTGCACTAATTGCTTCACATATGTCATGTGGGCAAGATGTGGAACTGCGATATAACCTGCGTCTATTTTTTCAATGAAAAAATTCCAGTCGTCTGTGGCGAGTTTATGAACCGCGATGCTATATTTCCTGAGCCGATGACTCCGATTCGTACCACTTATATGATCCTGACCTGTCTATTGCAAATGCATCACTCTCAAAAAAAGCATAGCTTCGCCACCAGGCGATGCTTCCATCTCCCGCTGCAAACTGCATGCTATGCTCACCTGCACTGTCGCAGCACGCTCCGGGCGATGACTGCACGGCGCAGGATGTTTTCGAACTGACGCACTATTAATAGTATAGCAGATTTGCCACTCCGTTGCAAAAAATCTTGCGGCATTAAACCATATTTGCTATAGTACAGATTATGAAAGTGATTTTTGTAAAACTGTTTGGATCATACTTCGATGTCTCGGCGCCTGCTGCAATGAAGCGGTTGGGCTGGGAGGTCGAAGAAGAAACTTTTTATACACCGTCAGACTTCGTGCATGACGCCCGTCTTCAGGAGATGGTGCACGACAGGCTTAAGGGCAGGTCATGTGACTTTGTATTTACTGTGAATTTCTGGCCGGTACTCGCTCCGGTCTTTGATGACCTCGGCATGAAGTATGTGTCATGGAGCTATGATGCGCCGCTTCGTCTGACCGGAACTGATGAGATGGAGAGGGAGAATAATTTTATCTTCCTATTTGACCGTGGTCAGGTCAGTGATTATCAGAGCAAGGGGATCACTCGTGTATTCCATCTTCCGCTCGGAGTTGATGCGCCGACCTTCGAAAAGGCTCTCTCTGCGAAAAGCAGCCGTTCATACGGTGTCAGCTTCATCGGTTCTTTCTATGCTTCTCCATATGTCCCGATCCTGTCGGCGATGGACGATTATCTCCGTGGGCTTCTGCAGGGAATCCTGAATGCGCAGAAGAATCTGTTCGGCTATTACATCCTGCCTGAGCTGATCACCGACGATATCGCATCGAAGGTCAATGAGCGTCTTCTTTTTGTAAAAAGGCACCCCGCCGATTTTAGTCAGAACGCTGTTCAGGCAGCGAATGACTTTGCCGGACAGGTCAGCAGACAGAATCTCATATACACGATGGCGACACGCATTACGTGCCTCGACAGGCTGACTCTTGTCGCAGCGGCTTCTAAGGTGACGGACTCTTTTGTCTGCACCGGAGATGTGGATGCTGCGAAGAAGACCCTGCCTGGCGTCACCGTTCACGGACATGTCGATTACTATACAGAGATGCCTCTCATCTTCCGTGACAGCGCAATAAGCCTCTGCCCGTCGCTTCGTTGTATCAGCACCGGAATTCCGCTCCGCGCACTAGACATAATGGCCTGCCATGGTCTCGTGATGCTGCCCGCATCTGAAGAGGCCTACGAATACCTTTCCAATGGTTGGGACTGCCTGATCTACTCTTCATACGATGAGGCCTTCGAACTCATGAAGTATTACACCGCGCATAACACTGAGGTTGCGGCCATGAAAGAAAAGGCATATGAAAAGGCGACCACAGAGTTCTCAATGGAGCATAGACTCCAACAGATAAAGGACGCAATAAGATGAATACAATAAAGATATATGACAATTGGCCATACGACACCGACTTCTTCGCAAGGATCACAGCAATAGACGGAAACACGATCACTCTCGACCGCACGCTTTTCTTCCCTGAGGAGGGCGGTCAGACCTGTGACCATGGGGTGATCAGGTGCAATGGAAACGAGTACTGGGTCACTGATGTGCAGATAAAGGATGACGTAATCTATCATACGCTTAAAAGCACCGACGGTTCTCTGAACATCGGCGACGAGATCGAGGGCCATATCGACTGGGCACACCGCTTCGACAACATGCAGAACCACACCGGCGAGCATATTTTTTCAGGGCTCGTTCATTTACTCAAAGGATATGACAATGTAGGATTTTCTCTGACAGAGAACACCTGCCAGATGGACTATAATGGAAAGCTCACTGATGATGAGATCACACAGATTGAGGCACAGGCAAATGAGGTGATCTGGAATGCGATTCCTGTTGACTGCCGCTATCCTTCTGCTGAGGAGCTGGCCACAATTGATTATAGAAGCAAAAAGGAGCTGACAGGCCCAGTACGCATCGTCACTATTGCGGATGTCGATATCTGTGCCTGCTGTGCTCCGCATGTACGCACGACTGCTGAGGTCGGACTGCTGAAGGTCATCTCGCACCTCAACTACAAGGGCGGCACCAGGCTATACATAGCCTGTGGAAAGCGTGCCTTTACTGACTATGTACAGACCTTCGACTCGCTCACGGATATAGGACATCTCTTCTCTACCGGCCGTCCTGATGCCCTCGAGGCAGTAAAAAAGCTCATATCCTCCGATCAGGAACTTCGCACGAGGCTGGCTGATTCAGAGCGGGATGAGCTTATGAAGCAGATTGATGATAATGATACAGGTGTCATCCTTACGCAGATCACAGACAGGAATATCCTGACTGCTGCGTTCAACCATCTGAAGGAGACTCATGACGGCGCCTGCTATATTTTTTCAGAAAAAAATGACGGCGGATATACCTTCCTGGCCGGAGGGCGTGACATCGATGCGAGGGAATTAATGCCTGCACTAAAGGAGCTCGGTGCCAGAGGCGGTGGAAAGGCTGATATGGTGCAAGGCTCCATAAATGCAACAGCAGACCGGATCATGGCAGTCATTTCACCGACCTGATCACGGAAAGCACTGAATCCGCAATGCGGTCATTGACCTCGTGTGCCTTCTCCGATGAGTCCTGGCAGGAATAGAAGTAGAACTTGATCTTCGGTTCCGTGCCGCTAGGGCGGATGGCAAACCATGAGTCGTTTGCAAGGAAAAAGCGAAGGCAGTTCTGCGGAGGGATATCTTCGTAGCCATTGATATGGTCGATGACTCTGGACACTTTTATCCCTGCGATTTCTGAAGGGATATTGTCCCTTACATACTTCATCATGCGGCCTATCCGCTCAGAGCCCTCGATTCCTTCGAGAACTATATTCGGCTCCTTTTCAGCGAAATATCCATACTTCGCATAAATTTCCTGAAGCACGTCCCACAGGCTTTTTCCCTGCCTGCGATAATAGGCGGCTGCCTCTGCCACGAGCATACCGGCTGAGATTCCGTCCTTGTCACGGATGTCCTCACAGGCCGCATATCCGACCGACTCCTCATATCCGAAGAGATAGGTATATCCATGCTCATGCAGATACGGGATCTTTCCACATATATTCTTGAAGCCTGTGAGCGTCTCAAACATTTCCACTCCATAGGCATTTGCAATCCGTGTGGACAGAGTGGATGTCACGATCGACTTCACCATCGCGCCCTTCTCTGGCAGAGTGCCTGCGGTTTTTCTTCCCTCGAGGATATAATTCACGAGCAGATATCCTGTCTGGTTCCCGTTCAGCGGCACATAGTCACCATTGTCATTTCTTATCTCTATAGCAAAGCGGTCCGAGTCAGGATCGGTCGCCATCAGAAGCTCAGCTCCCATCTCACGGCCATACTTCTCGCTCAGTGCAAAGGCCTTCGGGTCCTCCGGATTCGGATAGCCGACCGTAGTGAAATCCGGGTCAGGATCTGCCTGCTCCTTTACTATCTCCCAGTTCGTGAAGCCACGTTCCTCAAGCATCTTCCTGAAAGGAATGCTTCCCGCACCATTAAGTGGTGTATAGATAAAAGGTATGGAAAGATCAAGCTCATTACCTGTATGTATGGATAATGAGAGTACCTTGTCGAGATAGGCACGGTCATACTTTTCATCAAGGACAGTGATAAGCGACCCATCTGACACGTCTGAATGAATTCCGGTCCACGGATCCACTTTCTCTATACAAGAGGTCATCTGATCCGCAATCTCTGCCGACACCTGGCATCCGTCATCCCAGTAGGCCTTGTAGCCGTTGTACTCCTTCGGGTTGTGGGAAGCCGTGATATTGATGCCGGATACAGTTCCTAAGTACCTGATCATGAATGCGAGCTCTGGTGTGGGCCTCAGATCAGGAAAGGTGTAGACCCTGATGCCATTTGCCGCAAGGATGTGCGCAGCGAGCTCCGAGAACTCTCTTGAATTGTGACGCGGATCATGAGCTATGACGACACCCTTCTTCATAGCCTCAGTACCCCCTGCTCTGATGAAATCAGCGATCCCCTGAGTGGCACGTCCTACCGTGATACGGTTCATCCGGTTGGTGCCTGCTCCCATCTTCCCCCTGAGACCGGCTGTACCGAAGCTTAAGTCCTGATAAAATCTGTCTTCTATCTCAGCCTCATCCGTGATTTCTTCTAATTCCCTGTGGAGCGGGTCATCAGCTGATAAATAGCTGAGCCACTCCTCGTATTTTTCTTTATACCCCATACAAGCTCCTTCAAAAAATTGAACAAGATGAAAAAGGGACGCGTCCCCTTTTTCATCTTCTGTAAACGCGCATACGGTGAGTCTGACGCTTCGACTCAGGCGGTAGCTGCATGTAGTCCTCGCCGTACTTGCCGCGCAGATACTCATCATACGAACCCGGGATGAAGAACTCTGTGTCTTCGAACTGAGCCCTCTCGAGGCGGCGGGTAGCAGGGCCATCGCAGCGCTCTCCCATGCCTCCGGTGACGCAGGTGATCGAGCCGACATAATCGGCCGTGTCATAGTCTGCAACAGAGGCCGCCCAGGTGCAGAGGTCATGCACTATCCTCTTATTCCCGCGGAGCCTCTCAAGCAGCACCACAGGAGTCTTCAGAATTTTCTTCGCAAGGGTCGTGCCGTGAAAGCACTTCGCGCGGGAATTCTGTATGTCAAAAAGGTACTTTTTCCCTTGAGACACTACACTCTCGCACTCCGCATCCGTCGAAGGCCAGCCGTCCTGCGGGAAAATATCGAGAAAAAGATGCAGTATCTGGTACTTCTCAGCTATGTACTCAGACGTATCACGGTCGAGCACCGTATCCATATCTACAAGCTCTGCAAAAGGAATCGAAAGTGTGCCACGATCCCCCGACAGCACCTGCATATGAGGATCGACAGGTTCCTTTTCTACGAGATCCAGGAACCTCTCATAGTCAGGCCTCGGCATTCCTATATCCACGTCATCATCCCACGGTATAAAGCCGTGGTGGCGGATCGCACCAAGCAGCGTGCCTCCGACCAGATAATATCTGAGACCATGGGCATCACAGTAGGAAGCGAATTTTTTCATCATGGAAAGAAGCTGATCGTGAATCTCATCAAGCGTCAGCGGTTCTGTATTTTCTTTATTCATGTAATTCATGATACCACATTCGTGATGGTTGTGGCAAAAATCTGTTGCTATTTACCTTAAAAAAATCTATAATTATTTCGTATCTGTTGATAGATCAGAACCGAGGGACTTATGGGAATCAAATACAAAGTAAATGAATTAAGACCTGGCATGGTCCTCGACAAGGACATCGTGACGCTGCAGGGGCAGACGCTCGCGAATGCCGGTGATGAGCTGACGAGGAATCTCATTGCGCGGATCAGTTTCTACTCCATCTTCGATGTGGAGATCAGACCTGAGGAAGAGGTGAAGAAGGAGGAAGAGGCAAAGAAGGATGTACCTGCGAAGGAGCCTCCGAAGTCAGATAATAAGACTATACCGTATTCCCAGAAGATGAAGAGCACGAAGGTTTACCAGACTTTCCAGATGGATTATTCGAGAAATCTCGCGACAATGCGCGGAGTCTTCTACCGTATCCAGAAAGAGGACCGGCCGAATGTCGATTTCAATTCTATTCTTAGAGATGTGTCGGCACTTTTCGCCCAGAAGACAGTACTTGACCTCTTCGATATTCTGCACACCATGCATTCGCTCGATGACGCAGTATATGTACACTGCCTGAATGTATCTCTCATCGCCAGAGGTATTGGACGCTGGATGCAGGCAGACACAGATACGCTCAATCTCCTGACGATCGCAGGCTATTTCCACGATATCGGTAAGATCACTATTCCACCCCAAGTACTAAATAAGACCGGCAAGCTCACCGATGAGGAATTCGCGATGATGAAGCAGCATCCTCTGAATGGCAAGAAGCTCTTAGAGAAAGTTCCTCACATCGATTCACGTATTCTGTTCGCTGCTCTTCAGCATCATGAGAGAAATGACGGCTCTGGCTATCCGAGAGGGCTCTCCGGAGACGAGATCGATCCGGTAGCATCAGTGATTGCTGTCGCAGATGTGTATGATGCCATGACTACAGCCCGCGTCTACAGAGCTCCGCTGTGTGCTTTTCAGGTGATCGGAGCATTTGAGGAAGACGGCCTGCAGAAGTACTCCCCGAAGATCGTGATGACCTTTCTCTCAAGACTCGCAGGAGCATATCAGAATGCCCGAGTCATCTTAAGCGACGGTCGCCGCTGCAAGGTGGTTTACATCCATCATCACCAGAACTGCATGAGCCGTCCGATAGTCCAGTTCGACGATGGCGAGATCCTCGATCTGCTCACCCAGCCGAAGAGCCTGTATATCAATTCAATTATATGAACTCACATCCCGTCAGGAGAAGATTGTGATCTCATCCGGCGGGATTTTTTCACGGATATACCTGTTTTCAGAAAAAGGAATACGCACTATCGCAGTATGCACCCCGAGCAGCAGCTGTCTCATCTGACTATCCACCGGAGTCTCAAGCGTGCGTGCCATGAAAAGCGCATCCTTGCATATCTCCGTCTCGATATATTCTACAGCCTCCTGCACCTTATCGTAATGCAGGAGCGTACTCATTTTTTCAAAAAGAAAAGCCATAGCCGCTGCGACTGACTGTATATAGGTGTACGGCTTCCTGATATGTGACAGCGACGAATCACTCTGCGTATAAATGTACAGAAGCTCCGGAACGCCTACAGCCTTTTCAGCAAAATATATCGACTCCGCAAGAAAAGTCAGATCCTCAAGCTGGTATCCGTCCGAAAAGCGTATGTCATGATCAAGGAGCAGTTCCCTGCGGAATATCTTCGTCGCATGATATCCACCCAGAGAAATAAGTCCCGACTTCCTGCCCCAGGTCAGATTTCCGCAGAACTCTTTAGAGAACTGAAGCAGCGGGCCTTCCTTTTCATCCTTCATATATGCACAGTCGGCGATATCCGCATCTATCTTCACAGCAGCATCATATAGCTTCTCATACATAGTCACATCCACGATGTCATCAGCATCTACGAATCCTATATACTCACCATGCGCCTGTTCAATACCGCGATTGCGTGACACACCCGGGCCAGAATTCTTCTCGTTCTGTAAAATGATTACCCTGTCGCCAAACTGCGCACGTGCATCCTGCATCACCTGTACTGTGTTGTCAGAGCTGCAATCATCCACGAGTATTATTTCCATTCCGTCAAGGGTCTGATTCAGCAGATTCCCGAGCAGACGCGGAAGCGTGGAAGCAGCGTTGAAGCAGGGGATGATGACGGTGACTTTTATCTCATTACTCATATATCACTTACTGAATCCTGTGCTCTTTATAAAACACTTTTACCCGATACTTATGCCTCAGAGAGTTCATGGAAGCATCATTCTTCCCGACAATGCCATCACTTTCCAGTCGTCCAGGAACAATACCAGGATCCCGATTTATACTCTTTGCAAATTTCCTTATTGATATGGAACTAAGGCAATCCTTCTTTCCATTGTCTGTCAGACTATGAAAATGGAATGAGCTATGCACTATCATATCCTCTAACCGCTCAGCATTACCTGTCGGGTAATTTAATTATGCCATTTTATTATCTTATGTCAAGTTTTCAGTTGAAAAAAGGGGATTTCTGTGGTAGTTTATAGACATAAAAAGAACTGATGGGGATGTTTTTTACATGATTATTGATTGTCAATCAGAATCTTAACTATGAAAAGAAAAAGAGTAGTTGCCATTGCTCCATACTCACGCCCGTGGAGTAATGTAGAGCTGATAAAAGACTGCGGGCTTATACCATATCTGCTATATAGAGAGCATTCCTGTGATTCAGTAATGGTGTGCTCTACACCTGATGCGGATGCTCTACCACCAAGCATATATGATTCATGCGATGAAGACATACTGTCTGTATATTTCCCATACTACCATCTGGTAAGCGGTGAGAAATTCGAATTCCTTCCAGACGGATCTGTTGAGACAAAGCAACAGTACATAATAAACTATGCCAATGACATAGACATTCTGATACTGCGTGGAGTATATGCAGACAATCTCACCCTGCCATATATCTACAAGACTCTTAATCCTAGGGGAAAAATCTATTGTGGACTTGATATGAACACCAGTTGGATGAGAAAAATAGACTGGACTAATGGTGCCATTGTATCATATATGGATAACACTGACCTTCTAGCGACTTCATGCACCAGAACCGCCGAACTCATGACATCTGAACTGCCTTGGGATATAAAGTGTATCCCGAACGGTTCATACAATTTCAACGCCAAGTTTAATGAATATGTTGACTTTGACAAACGTGAAAATATTATCATCACAGTCGGCAGACTTGGAACAATTCAGAAAGCCACTGATATTCTCCTGCTTGCTTTCGCAATAGCTTCGCCATCTCTTCCATCATGGAAGCTTGAGCTTATTGGCAATGTAGAAGAATCATTTATGCCAGTCGTAAATCAGATTTTTTCAGCCTTCCCCGATCTCCGTGAAAAAGTGGTATTTACCGGTCCTATCAATGACCGCACAGCTCTTGCCAGAGAATACCGCCGTGCAAAAATTTTTGCTCTTACATCTGTGCTCGAAGGAGGTACTCCGAATGCTGCTGCTGATGCAGTATCAGCAGGCCTTGCTACATGTATCACAGACATTGATGCATCATCTGACATAACAGATTATGGCAGATGCGGTCTGGTGTCACCAATAGATGATTATGAAGCATTTGCCAGAAGTCTGATCACCCTATGCCAGTCGCATGAATTGAAGCAATATTCAGAGCATGCATACAGCTATGGTAAAACCTTCTACAATATGTCACGGATAGTAAATACTATATATGATCAGTTATAATGCCTTCTGTGCCCCTGTCGTCTCATCATAGTATGCTAATGACGCATCAAATATGTTAGCATTCCTGCTATCATCAAAAAATGAAGTATAATATTTTATCCACATATTGGTATGGCAAAGCATCGCTAATGCTTTATTATCTTCACTCTTAACGCATGCATCAAATTTATTTGTAAAATTATCATACGCCGAATCAAAGCTTCCATTTGAGATATCTCGTGCGATCTCCACCGGTACATCCGAGAAATCCTCCCAGTGGCTAAGCATCGGGTCAGAATACTTATGACTGTCAGGATCAGCAAAATGAAGACTGATAAGTCCATCCACTGATCCGAAGAGTACATTCAGATTAGTCTCTCTTCTTATAGCTTCCTTCTTATACTTATCATATACATCCGGAAATGCGTAATTTAATCGAGGCCAGAAATTTCCAAAAATATCTATACCAATACTGCCCTTTCTCCATCCACTTATGCTTTCTGCTGAAAAAATTGTATTAGTATGCTTACCGGTATGGATCACATATATAGAGGGATTTTTCATTATGGCCAGATAATGAAAAATTACTGCAGTATGCGGGAAGGAACACTGTCCATTAAAAAAGTACCTCTCCTTAATCTCATTTACATTAAATCGCTCTAGTAGAGTATTATAATTGTAAATGCCTGACACTAGATCTGTAGTTGCCCATGCATAGTCTCTGTAGAACTCTTCGGCGCTCATTCCTGATTCAGGTTCGTTATCTGCCAGATAAATATCATCATAATAATGCGGGGTAACTAAAAGGAAATCACACCCGATAAGCAGCCTCTGATAAATATTAACAGTCATTGCCAGATCAGGAACCATTCTGTCCTTAACCGGCCACAGATATGAATACTCATACGGAAGATTCTTACTGTCATATGGAAGCAGGAACTTATCATCAGGGCTCATCTCACTCGGAATCCGTATATAAAAAATATGCTCTGATTCCTGCTGATACTTCTTTACTATCTTCTCCGTCTCATCATCAGGACTTGAGTCATAATAATATATGTCAAATCCGAGCTCCTTTATCAGCTGCACCCAGTACCCAAGTACAGTGTCAACAGTATCAGGATGCTTGTATGTCATCACGCAGACGGCAAGAAAGCGTTTGTCAGCCATTTATCTGTTCCTTTTCTCTATAATAGGCAAGTACCTGTGAAAAACCTCTTCTAACGTCATACTCACATTTCCACCCCAGTCTTTTAAGCTTCTCACTTCCAGGGCAGTTCGCATGATTTAGTCTGTTCTCCAGATATGCATCCTCGTCACTCCGCTTTTTCCTTATTACCTGAAGGTGAGTATCGGGCTCGAGTGAAGCGATGGTACAGGCCAGCTCATAAACACTTATGAACATATCAGTATTCGTCATATTATACGCCTCACCCTTATTTCCCTTTACCAGCAGGATGATAAAGGCTGCAATTGCATCAGCTATATAGCAGAACGGCCGCTTTGCACTTCCATCACTCAGCATCACTATATCCTGCCTTTTGATCGCACATTTCATAAACGAGGCAAATACCCGGGGATCGTTCTCCATATCCATCGTCGGAGCATAGGTGTGACCAATACGCACTGCACATGCCCTGATTCCATGCTCCACCGCAAAGCATTTACAGAACGTTTCTCCCATCCTCTTGCTCTCACCATAGCAGCTATGGATATCCATCGGATTCATCGTTCCCATCTGATCCTCAGAAAAAATACCGGCATCATCAGGCATCCTTCCATAAATATCGCCACTGGAAAAATACAGAAATCCCTTTACCTTCTTTTCCACTGCCAGATTCAGCATATTATATGTACCAATAACATTTGCAGAGGCAACCTCAACCGGAATCCTCGTATAATACTGCGGACTCGCAAGACTCGCTGCATGAACGATGTAATCAACCTGTCGCTTAATATTAGGAATATCACATACATCCGATAATATCGTCTCAAAATAGTCCCTGTCCCTGTATATGCCGAACCGTTCTTCTACCTTCTTCTCATTTCTTGCGAGAGCAATAATATGAATATCAGCACTCTGCTTTTCATTAAGCCAGATCAGATAATATACCAGATAACTTGCAAGCATCCCGGTTGCACCGGTCACAAGGACTGACTTACCATACAATTCCTCAGTCGGGATATCTCTGGAATAGATATTCTGCATATCCTCCTGAATGACCCTGCTGCGTAGAAAATCATTCATCTCAGTATGACTTCTTTCTGCTCTTTTGTAGCAAAGAAGAAATTGGTCTCTACAGTTTCATCTGTAATTTCCTTTATATCCGTGAGTTCCCCGTCATGAATGGTCAGACAGTCATAGCCGAGATCCTTCATGTAGGCAATGACATCGTTCGGATGATACCCGAACCTCCTGCTGTGTTTTCTCAGAAGCTCACAATACACAAAGGGATGCAACCTGTTCAGAGTGTCATGTGCGCCTTCAAGCACAAACCTTTCGTTACCCTCAACATCTATTTTTATGAAATCAATTTTACTGATGTCATTTTCTTTCACATAATCGTCAACAGTTGTCACCTGACATGGAATCCTCTGCATCACATTCTGTCCGGTATAACTGCCATCGGCCTCACTCTGCTTCAGATAGAACTCATCATTGACAGGTCTGAGAGATGCTGCTTCACTTGCTCCGGGCAGATAAAAATCAAAGCTTCCTCTTTTATCTGACATCCCACAGTTATTCAGGTGAAAACGATCAGTATCTGCATTATTCAGATCTATTGTTTTCTCAGGCTTCTCAAATGTAGTTGGAAGCGGCTCGAACAGATAATAGCTGATCCCGCTTGTCATTTTATCCAGACTGAGGCTGTACAGACCGGCATTTGCACCTATATCAAAGACATATTCTGCCCCGGTTGCATTAAGGTATCCAGCCACCACCTTCATGTCTTCTTTTTCATAATCTACCCCGAATGACAGCTCTGCTTCCGCCCTACAGACAGTCTCGTCAAAGAAAAAAGGTATCTTCATACCCTCATTATCTTCAAGATAGCATCCGTTCGTATCAATATTTATTCGCTTGATATCCTTCCCGTTTCTTATTACCTCCGGAAACTGTGCCAGCACTGAAGTGAAATTTTCACGAATAAGCTGCCAGTATAGCTTCTTTTCTATTCTGCCATCGTTAAAGGCCTGTTGTAAATCGATGAAATTCATTTAGTTTTCCTCAAAAATTATTTGTGTATGAAAGTCTCTCCACCGGAAAATCACTCAGATCATCCTCCGGCGTATCTCTATATGGTATCTCGCATCCCCTGCAGCATGAAATATCTGCTCCGCGGTAATTAAGCATCCTGCATCTGAAATCATAAAGCGACCTGGAATTCCACAGCTCATCAAGAGAATGATCCATCACATTTCCATAGCAGGTCTCTTTGAGCCAGTCTGCACAGCACACTACAACCTTTCCATCGCTTCTTACGGTAAGGTGCGTAAAAGGATATCTGCATGGTCTTCTCTTTTTGAAAAAATTGCTGTTAAGTGACTGACTATGAGCCTCGCCCGCTTCATTCTCTCCAAATAAATTACAATGCCAATAAGTTAAGACCATAAGTGTCTGAAAATTCTTCATACTTGCGACTTCTTGCTTAAAAGCTATAAGTTAAGAACGACTGAAAAAGCAAA
>OMZG01000026.1 GCA_900315505.1 uncultured Lachnospiraceae bacterium | reverse complement strand
AAAAGAGCCAAGTCTGAAGATTGTATGAGTATAACCTCCAGGCTTGACCACTTTCAAAATCTTGTTTTAATCACTTATACATTCATGAAACACCCCTAAAAGTTCTTCCGAATTTTGAACGCTTTTTGTAGTCCTCGTCTATACGCTTTTTCCAGTCTGCGCTCAGCGGAGCACTGCATTCTGCAAGCAGCTCCGGTCCGGCGGCACGATGAATGCAGCCGTCCACACCGCCTCCGCCCAAAAGAGAAGTATTTGCGACATTGACGATTGCGTCAACGCTCATTTTTGTAATATCGCTTCTGATAATCTGTAAGGGCATTGCTTATTTCTCCTCCTTCCGCCACCTTGTTAGATATGCTTCTTTTTCAGTTCACGAATCAACATCTCAACCTGTACTCCTGTAAGGAATGGTGTTTTGATTGTCGATGCCCAATAAAAATTCCGCTTCAAAATTGTTTTAATCTCATTCGGTGAAAGAGCAGGCAATGCTTTAACATCTCCATTGAAATTTTCCGGCACAATCATTCTGACACTATGATATTTTTCATCACCCACTTCCGTTGGTGTGTCTGTAACGATCTGTCCAACTGCAATAATTCCCCTTCCTTTGGAATAAAAAAGAGCATAGTCATCTTTGCGAAAGCTGTCGATATACCGTTTAGCATCTCCATATGCCGCAATTTTGTTTCCGAGAATCATCTCGGATTCATTTGTATCTGAATACGAGATATTCGTATCAAACATGATTCCTTTACACGCAGAAAACTTCAAACGATTACTACTCCCAGTAGTCAGGATCGAACTTGTCTACTTTTACTTTGAAGGACCGCTCTGCTCCATTTACCTTTAGCGTAACCGTCGCTGTTCCAGCTGAGATGCCCTTCAATTTAATAGAATCATCGTCCATCTCTGCTGTTACAACATTAGGATCTGAACTGGTAACCTGATAAGAGCCTGAATAATACTTCGTATCAAGAGATACCCATACGTAGTCTGTATCATCCTCATATAATCTGAAAACATACGAAGGATTATCTTCTTTATAACCATCCCATGGAAATTTGATCTTGTTTGCTTTGGAAGTGTCAACCACTTCGATCTGGAATCTTGCAAATACATTATCATATTCCTGAGTCAGGTAATTATATTGGACCAGTGCAGCATAACGTATGCCGGGATTCTTTCCTTTAATATCACCGTGCCATTTACCATCCTCATCATATACAGTCTCTAATACATCATCCGATGGCGGAATGTTACTATCGGCAGCTTGCATTGCCTCTTCATCTGTAAATTCCTTGTCATCCCAAAAGAGAGCGACTTTTCCACACTCGCCATGAAGATGATCGTACACATTATCCGTCTGTCCCTGACAAATTTGCAACGGATGACTACCGTAATACTCAGGATCTTTTAAAATAAGAGAAAATGTTCCAACTTTACGAGTCTTATTCTTATAGGTCTCTTTGACAGTAATCTCTGCCACACCACTATTTTTTACTTCTGTAGCCTTTCCATTCTCATCCATGACAAGATCTTTATTATCTGTATAATACGTGTATTTTGCCCTCGGATTCTTGAAGGAGAGCACATTATATTCAGACACATCTACCGGATTATTTTTTGAAACCCATCCCGGCTGCGCCCCGATCCACAAATCACCTTCAACGTAATTACTTTTGTCAATTTTTGCATTACGTACTTGAACCGTCAATGTCTTTAATTTCTTCGTCTTTCCCTTATATGTCTGCTTTACCGTGATCTTTGCTTTACCTACCGATACCCCTTTGACGACTCCTTTGGATGATACAGTTGCTACAGACTTTTTATTACTGCTGTACGTGATCTTTGCCTTAGACGGTGCCCCGCTGACTTCAATCCGAGTCGTCGCGTTAATTCCAAGCCCCGACCAATACTCCCAGGAAAAATTTACCTCTGCCGCTGCCTGTGCTACGACTGCTGTCTGCGGTAATACCACGGGTGTTGCCAACACGAGTGAAAGTGCCAGTGCAATGGTTAAAAGTATTTTTTTCATTATCAAATCCTCATTAAGTGTTTTCGTATTTACCCAAAGAAATTTTATCAATTCTTATATATATTGGCAAGGCAAATATTTTTTCTCATAATCCTCAATCCTCATCGGTCTGCCGAAGAAATATCGCCGGAATACATAACATCAACTCCATGTTTGCCTGCTTTCTTTTCGATATCATTAACCCTTCTGTGTCTCCGGTGAGGATGAAGTCTCCTGTGCTTTTTCGATCAGATATCTGAAAAGAGCCCTGCATCCCTCAACAATCTCATCCAGGCATTTATCGAACCTTCTGGTATACCATGGATCTTCTATTCTGTGATCCGGTCTGTCTGTGTACTCCATCAGAGTATGCACCCTATGATCCGGGTCACCATGAAGACAGCGGTTCAGATAATATAGATTCTCATCGTCCATAGCTACAATCAGATCCCAGTCCTCATACTCATCCCATCGAACCTGGCGAGCCCTGTGCTGTCCAATCGGGATTCCACGTCGGCGAAGAGCTGCTTCCATCGGAGGGTAGATGGGATTTCCGATCTCCTCCGTGGATGTCGCTGCCGAATCAATCAGGAAATCATCGCATCTTCCGGCCCGAGCCACAATAGTCTGCATGACATATTCAGCGCTGACGCTTCGACAGATATTGCCGTGGCAGATGAAAAGTACCCATATCATAAAAATCTCCTATCATAAAATGCCCAGTAATGCCGAGTTTTGCATTGGTTTATCGGCTTTTTATGGCATCATATTTTTCTTGTTTATAACTACTCTGTTTTATAATTCAATTATAATCTTTTCAGCTATATTTGGAAGGAATAATAACAGGGAGCTTATCGTGATACTTCTTGATAATGCTATAAAGTATTCCTCTGAAAAGCCTGTCAGCTTTATTACAGGAGAAAAATCAGGGGGCGGACCGACAGTAATGGCAGTGATATCCTATAAAAAGTGATATAACAAGGATAAAATATCCTAAGAAAAGTGTTATATTCTATTGAAATTATCCTCTAAAAAATGTATTATATGGTCAGAAGCAATATGCAATACAATTTCTGACATGGAGGATTTCTTATGTATCTGAAAAGAAAGATCGACAGAATATTGGAGGAATGGAAGGCATCTCCGGACAGAAAGCCTCTTATCATAAAAGGTGCCAGACAGGTCGGAAAGACGAGATCGGTAAGACATTTTGCAGAAAAGGAATATAAGAGCATAGTCGAGATCAACTTCTTTGAAGAGCCAAAGTATAATGTCATTGTCCGTGATGGATATTCTGCGGATGATATAATAAGAAATATAACCCTTCTTGATCCCAGGAAAAAAATTATTCCCGGAGAAACCCTGATTTTTTTCGATGAGATACAGAAGTTTCCTGATATATGTACGTCATTCAAGTTTTTTAGACAGGATGGCAGGTATGATGTAATAGCAAGCGGTTCTCTGCTTGGCACAAGCTATAATGAGATAGAGAGTATAAGTGTTGGGTCAAAAATCGATAAAGAAATGAAATCGATGGACTTTGAAGAATTTCTCTGGGCGAATGGTTATTCTGAAAAAAATATTGAAGAGATACTTACTCATATGGTTGAGGGATGTCCGTTTTCGGATGCAGAGATGACTGCATTCGGACATATCTTCATGGATTATGCTATTACCGGAGGAATGCCTGAAATTGTGGATATGTATATCACGAACGGGCATTTTGGCGGCGTGTATGATGCCCAGCAACAGATAGTAAATGATTATAGAGAGGACGTCCGTAAATATGTCACAGGGCTTGACCAGGCAAGGATTCTCAATGTGTTTGACAAAATTCCTGTCCAGTTGGCAAAGGATAATAAGAAGTTTCAATTGTCCAAAGTGAAATCCGGCGCGCGATTCAAGGACTACTGGGGCTGTATAGACTGGCTTGATACAGCGGGAGTAATAAATATCTGCTACTGTCTGAATACTCCGGAGCTGCCCATCAAAGGAAACTATGATGAAAAGAAATACAAGCTGTATTATTGTGACACCGGGCTTCTTGTGTCCCAGCTGGATGAAGAAGCGCAGGAGGATCTGAGGGTAAATCAGAATCTCGGAGTATATAAAGGTGCCATGTATGAAAATCTGGCCGGTGAGGCTCTTGTAAAACAAGGATATGATCTCTATTATTACAAAAGAAAAGATTCAACTCTTGAAGAGGATTTCTTTATAAGGAGCAGAGATGACCTGATTCCTGTGGAGATAAAAGCGGGAAACAATGTTTCACGGTCACTCAGAGAACTAATAAAGAGTGAAAAGTATCCGGATATTCATTACGGTATCAAATTTATTTCCGGAAATATCGGCCATGAAAATAATATATACACCTTCCCGCTATTCTGTCTGTTTCTTCTGAAACGGTATCTGAAGAAAGGTATAAGATGATTTCAGTAGAAAGGTTCAAGAGGATGGTATCTATGATTCGTCAAGACCGAGGATTTGTGTTTGCGACGGAATGGGGGCTGAACAAAATAATAACTTTTCCATATTTATTCATACCGAGAATGCTTGACATTCACCTGTTTTTCGATAGACTTTTAGATGATCAGGCCGGTCGATAAATCCGGTATAGACGTGGAGGCAGATGATGAGCAGTGAGTGTCGCAGATGGTCGGAAGGCGATCCGATCCTTGAAGAATATCATGATCACGAATGGTGTAAAATCAGCCATAACGATCAGTACCAGTTCGAGATGCTTTGTCTGGAGGGCGCCAGCACCGGTCTGTCCTGGGCCACAATCCTGCATAAGCGTGCCAACTACCGCAGAGCCTTTCATGACTTCGATATCAATGCCTGCGCGGCTATGACTGACGATGAGCTGATCAGTCTATTGTCAAACCCCGGCCTGATCCGCAATCGAAGCAAGATATTCAGTGTACGCAGGAATGCACAGGCTGTTTTGGCTATACAGCAGGAATTCGGTTCTTTTGACGCATACCTGTGGGATGCTTCCAACGGCAGACAGATCGACGGTCACTGGAAATCACTAGAAGAAGTACCAACGGTATCCGAACTATCTATGCGCCTAAGTAAGGACATGAAAAAACGCGGTATCAGCTATGTCGGCCCGGTAATCACCTATTCCTTCCTCCAGTCCATCGGCATAATCAATGATCATCTGGCCGACTGTGAGTGCAGATGAAAAAAGGGACAGGTCCATTTTTCATCTTTCTAATCTCCTCCTCTTCTTCTCCTCCGCAATAGCAGTCTGTCTTGCCAGAATCTCCTCCTCCTGCCTGCGGAGATCCTCATCTGACAGTGCTGTAATCATCAGGCCGGGAGCCACGTTCACGAGAGGATTCTTCTTCGACGAGAGATTTCTCGCCTTCTCATAGAAATATCCTGCTATAGAGAATACTACAGCTCCGATGCAGTTCACAAGCAGATCCTTCATCGTGTCGATTATTCCTATATCCAGGTACCCTCCGTTTATAGTGTATTTTCTGCCTGTCGCGGTAAAAATCACTGTCTTTTTGATATGATCGATTATCACTGGCGTCTGAGTTCCGGTAGTATCTAGTTTTATGGTTCCGATTTTTTTTACGATGAAGTCCTTCTGCATATCCAGGAAAAAAATCGAATCCATGGTATATTCAAAGAATTCCCAGAGCACTCCTACTGTCATCGAAAAACAGAAGCCCACTACCGCCATATAGAACGGTGAGAGACTGATATTTTTACTCCTGCGGTTTAATATATCAAAAAGCGAGAATCCTATTGCCGCACATAAGAAGCCATTCAGCGTGTGAAGCATAGTATCCCAGCCCGGTATCATGGTGTAGTAGCGATTCACCTCGCCAAGTATCTCCGCCGCAAAAATAAACGCATAGATTATACACTCAAATAGCGGCGGGATATCTACCTTGATCGTCTCTTCCAGAAACGAAGGTACCAAAAATAGTATAAGCGAGACTACGCATAGAGCCAGCCCCTCGAAGTTCGACTGAAAAAAGCACCTCACCGCAGTAAGGATCACCAGTCCCCGAAGGACGGAATACATGATAAATGCTCTTTTATTAAGCGCAATTCTTTCTTTCAGATGTTTTATCTTTATTCGTATATTCATATTCCAACACCTAGATGAAAAAAGGGACAGGTCCATTTTTCATCTTTTTAGAAGTAATGATATTGATATGGTTCTATCAAGTGAGGAAGGATAAAGGTATATGGGAAACAATAGATCCTTCACCCTTTACCTTATCTGATAATCGGCTATATTGCGCTTCTCTGTCGAGAAAACCACTCCGATTTTATACAGCTTCCTCTGATCTGCGGTGTAGGGTATCGTATAGCCTCTATCATTAATCTGCTTCATCGCTTCCTCAATCGGTGCGTCGAGCTTAAACTCGAAGACATAGATATAGTCAGCTGTCTGTACCACACAGTCGGCGCGTCCTGTTGCCATATGCACCTCGCAGCTTGTATAGGCTCCCATCAGCGACAGGATCAGGTAGAGCTGTCTCGACCACTCGCCCTCGTACTGCGGGGCTCTGCCCTCCGGGTACGGGATCGAGGCGAAGAGGGCGGTGAGGCAGGTCAGGAATGAGTCCGGATTCCCACCCTCCAGATCCATGATCAGATTGTCAAGTGCCAGAGGATTCTCTCTGGCGGAATCTCCCAGCTCATAGTGCACCAGCGATTCCATGAATCCGTACTTCACCTCGTCATTCGGAAAACGCAGCGTGTAGTTGCCGAAGCGGTTGTCGTAACCGCAGATAGTCAGGTACCCGGCCTGATAGAAAAGCGGAACCGGATCCGGATCATCCACGTGGTAGCTTTTAAGTACAGATTCCCTGGCACGTACTCCCTCTGTCAGCTGATAGAGATTCATCCTGGATGAGTTGAGCTTCTTAATCAGTATCTCAGGTGTCCCGGATTCGAACCAGTAGCTGCCGAAATCCCCGGCATCAAAGGCGCACAGCAGACTGAAAGGGTTATATACTCCTGCCCCATTCCGTGAAAAATGATATCCGTCATACATTTTTGCAAGCCTGGTCAGGCACTCTGTTCGTGAGATGCCCTGTTCTTTCGCCATGTAGTCGATCTCCGGTTCGAAGTTCTCATGAAGCTCTTCCTCTGTGATGCCACAGATGCCTGCGTAGTCGTTATGCATCGAAATATCGTTCAGCTGATTTAGATCCGAGAAAATCGAGACCTTCGAGAATTTCGTCACTCCGGTAAAGAATACGAACCGCAGATAGCCGTCCATATCCTTAAGCACCGAGAAAAATCCCTTATACAGCTGCCTGTTCTTCTCCTCCTGGGCGGGATTAGATATCATAGTAGAAAGCAGGGGCTTATCGTACTCGTCTACCAGTACTACGACCTGCTGTCCTGTTTTCTCGTGAAGCTTTCTTATGATATTTTTGAAGCGATTGCTTAAGTCGGTGCCGTAACGGTCTATATCATACTGTTCTTCAATCTGGGTCAAGACATCATCCAGTGTATTGGTAAGTCCATCAGGATCATTATACTGCCCGCCCGACAATGAAAAATAGATCACCGGGTACTTCGTCCACGCCTTATCTCCCCTCGCGTTCTCCTTCTCCTCTATATAGAGCCCCTTAAAAAGCTCCTTCTCTCCCGAGAAAAAGCTGTAAAGCGTAGAGATAAAAAGGCTCTTCCCAAAGCGCCTCGGGCGGGAGAGAAAGTATGGCATCGTGGTTCTGGTAAGCTCCCAGACGTATCTGGTCTTGTCCACGTAGACATAGTGGTTCTCTCTTATATCTCTGAAGTTCTGTTTTCCAATAGGAAGATAACGATCATCCATGTAAGCCTCCAGCATTGTCCTGTCTTCTGAACTGATATGACTATTATAACACGAGATGCAAAAAGTGTCTGTCCCCTTTTTCACCTCTATTCTGAAAAAAATCCCGCCTGACTTCCTTAAGACCTGCTCCCAATGTATCGTCTAAGGAGTCCACACCACTGAAAGGAGAGACAAAAAAACATAAATTTGTGTCCAAAATTTGTTGACTACTGCAATTTGAAACTAAAAATCAGATCCCTGCCACAATCCTCTCAGCTGCAAACACTAAAAGCACCCCGCTGACTACGCTCAGCAGCATATAGATAAGTGCAATGCCTGCCTGGCCCCTGCCTATAAGTCCCTCGGCCTCAAGTGCAAATGAAGAAAAGGTTGTAAATCCTCCGCATATTCCTACCTTTATAAAGAGGACAAGGTCAGGCTTCAGGCCATTCCTTTCAGAAAAAGCTGCGATCAATCCTATAATAAAGCAACCGATCACGTTTATAAGAAATGTTTTTACTGGAAATCCATTCCGGGGATCAAGCGGCATAAGCCCAATAAGATATCTTGCTATTGCACCAACTGCACCGCCTGCCCCGACTATCAGGCACTTTATCATGATATATCCCTTCGATCAGCTATTATCCCGCCATTAATATAGCATTGCAAAGAAGCTTGCTCCTATTTATTACCGTATCTGTCCGTGACGTGAGCCGTTTTCTAAGGCGCATCACCGACTGAGTTACTGTACCCGTGACTCCCATCATTTCAAAATAGCTACCTCCTGTGTGGGTCAGAATCTGTACTCACGTATCTGGGCATTCTTTATTCCAAACGCTGCAAACTCTGCGTTTGTCATATCCCTGAAATATGACTCAACAATACGGGCAATACCATTATGAGCCACTAGAAGAAATGTTTTCTCCGGTATGGCTGTTATCTCATCTATCAGATTATAAACTCTTTGGGCGCACCTCAGCATGGATTCACCGCCTGAAAAGCTGTCACAGAAATTCTGCTTTGCTGCAGCAAAATCTCCTCCGTCTCTCGGCGTTCCCTCCCACCTGCCAAAGTTCTGCTCGGTCAGCCTCACCTCAGTATGCACTGGAATACCCGTCTGGCTGCTTATCTCCTCTGCAGTATCCCTTGCTCTGCTAAGAGGTGATGTAAGTATCATATCTATATGCATCCTGCCTGCTGAGATAGCATCATTTATTATCTCACCGGTCCTTTTCGCCTGCATATGTCCCTGCTCTGTAAGCGGGCTGTCCGTTGCTCCGCAGATCTTGTTTTCTACATTCCAGACTGTCTGTCCATGACGGACGAAATACATTATACCCATACTTCCTCCGATCAGACAGACCTGCCGTCTTCCTCATCTCCCTGACCAGGGTCAGTCTTCTCTTCATCCTCTTCCTGATCAGATCCACCGTATACCTCGTCGAAAAGATCATTTATACTGTTAGTAAGCTCAGGCGGCAGACCGCTGTTGCTGTCCAGATGCCTGTTCATCTTTCTTGTAAGACCCATTATCTTTACCTCCGGGTCCCTATTGTACCAAAAAAACCACGCAAAAAAAAGCCTTGATCACAACGGATGTGTCATCAGGTATTTTATTATACCAACTTCCCTCTCCATGGCCTCAAGTGTGCAATGCTCATATGGTCCGTGGAAACCATAGCCACCTGTACCCAGGTTTGGACACGGAAGACCCTTGAATGACAGCATAGCTCCATCTGTTCCTCCGCGCACCGGACGGCTTACCGGCTCAAGCCCCACTGACCGGATCGCATCCTCTGCCCGTCCTACTATATCCATATGGTCTTTCATGATCTCTATCATATTCTGATACTGATCCCTTATAGAGAGGGTTACCGTACCTTTGCCATATTTTTCATTCATAACATCTGTAATCTTCTCGATGTAGTGTTTCCTACGGGAGAATCTGTCACTGTCATGGTCTCTTATTATATAAGACAGCTTTGCCGCTTCACAATTCCCGGAAATATCAGTCAGATAATAGAATCCCTCACGTCCGGACGTGTGCTCCGGTCTCTCTGCCTCAGGGATCAGTCTGTCGAATTCGGCTGCAATAGAAGCAGCGTTTTTCATTATATCCTTTGCCTCTCCCGGATGGACATTCTTGCCCACGATTCTTATCTCAGCCGATGCTGCATTGAAATTCTCATAGGCAACCTCTCCCTCATAGTCGCCATCTACTGTAAAGCCATATTCGGCCCTGCATCTTTCAAAGGAAAGTTTATCTGATCCCCGTCCTATCTCCTCATCCGGAGTAAATACTATATAGATATCTCCATGCAAGGCTCCCTCAGAAAGCACCCCCTCTGCTGCCGTAATGATCTCTGCAAGTCCTGCCTTGTCATCGGCTCCCAGAAGAGAGGTCCCATCTGTAGTGATAAGTGTCTGTCCCTTTAGTGCTGCCAGATCCGGGAAATCCCTGACCGAAAGCAGATCTCCGCTTCCCTCAAGCCTTACATCTCCGCCATCATAATCCTCAATGATCTGCGGATGCACATCTCTTCCATTAAAATCAGGCGCAGTATCCATATGTGAAATAAAGGCCAAAGGCTTTCTGTCTACCATTTCAGGAGATGCCTTTATATAAGCATACACATATCCCTGATCTACCGTCACATTCTCTGCCCCTATCCCTGCCAGCTCTTTCCTTAATATCTCCGCAAGATCGAGCTGTCTGTCGGTGCTTGGTGTGGTATTCGAGGTCTCATCAGAGGTAGTATATACTGATATGTACTTAAGAAATCTCTCTTTCAGTGTCATGGGTCTTATCCTTTCTAATGCTTGTCTTAAGCTCCTCATATACCTCTCTTATCTGATTGACAGCTGTCATTCTTTGGATCATACCCTTATGTAGCGGCAGATACATAAGCGATCTTCCTGCGCAGAATATTCATGACCCGTTTCTTGTCGGTTACCCACTTAGGTGATATCAGAAGATTTCTCGGGCCGTCACCGGTCATCCTGTGGATCACCGTGGTATCCGGCAGAATCGAAACAGCCTCTGCCACAAGATCTGTATACTCTTCCATTGTCATCTGTGGAAATGGATGTCTTTTATATTCTTCGGCAAGAAATGATCCCTCAAGGATATTGAGCATCTGGATCTTGATCCCATCGAGAGGTGGAGATAAGAAAGCGAGATGTCTTATTGTAGCAAGCATATCATCCCGGCTCTCGCCCGGAAGTCCGAATATCACATGGGCGATCACTTCTATGTCTGCTGACTTCAGTCTTCTGAAGCAGTCATCAAAGACTGAGGTCGGATATCCTCTGTGTATCCGTTCAGCAGTGTGATCATTTGCTGTCTGCAATCCAAGCTCGATCCAGACCGGCTTTATATGATCAAGCTTAATGATCATCTGAAGCTTCTCTTCATCTATGCAGTCCGGTCTGGTGCCAAGCGATAAAACAGCAATATCATCCCGGCGGATCACCTTTTCATATATGCTTCTTAGCCTTCCGGTATCTCCGTATGTATTCGTATATGACTGGAAATATGCTATAAATCGCTGCTCCTGAGGTCGGATATCCGATGGAAGCTTATGGATCACTTTCTGCTTTGCTTTTTCTATCTGTGTGTCAATATCATCCAAAGAAATGATATCCGTTGCAAACTCTCCGGATCCGCCGGCTGTACAGAATGTACAGCCACCAGTCCCTATACTTCCATCCCTGTTCGGACATGTGCAGCCGGATGACAGGGAAATCCTGTAGATCTTCTGCCCGTATATGCTTTTCAAATGATCAGAAAGTGTAATCATCTTCACCGCTGATACTTATTTAAGCTTCAGTCCGTCACTGAAGGCCTTTCCAACTACTGGTCCTATGAGCCTGTATGTATTCGTGCTGGCATCATACATGATCGGCTGCATCTTATCCAGATCCACCTTCCCGTCTGTTATGATACTATCATCCACCTGTGATGCTACTATCCTCCCGACAAGCACACCTGCCTCGTCATCCCAGGATTTCACCTCGCACTCAAGTGTCATCGGATACTCCTCTATGATCGGTGCATTGACATGGGACGACTTATGGACATGGACTCCTGCCTTCTCTATTTTGTTTACATTCTTTCCCGTCTCTACACCGAAGTAATCTGAGATAAGCACCGTTTCCTTTGTTGCCATCGCAACTGTAAATGCATTTGTCTTCTTGATATTCTCCGTGGTCTTATGCTTTCCGAGGAAGAATGTGATCTCTCCATGGCCGCTCTGCTGACCCCAGGCTGCATTCATGGCGTTCGGTGTGCCATTCTCGTCATAGGTTCCGATGATGAATACTCCCTCTGGTGTGATAACTGAGTTTTCTCCTGTAAGCTCCATTCTGATTACCTCCATTAAATCAATTATACCTGTTTGGTTATCAGGTGGTTATCAGATTCTATTATAGCACATAAGCCTGTTACTGCACTAATAATTATGCTAGAATACAGCTTGAAAGGAGATGATTAGATTTGTTTTTCAGATACGAAAGTGATATTCCTTCAGGTAGCGGATACAGGATCTTTTCTGCCACTCATTTCGGCTGCCTTGCTGCCATTGGCGCTGCTATGGCACTTATTGCCATTATTTTTATAAGAGCTGGCAAAAGAAAAAGGGATCTGATAATAAATGCCATTCCTGTCTTCCTCATCTGCATGGAGGCCTCGAAATGGCTGGTGCTCTTTTCAATCCATCGCGCAAATATCGGTATGCTCCCTCTTCATCTATGCGGGCTTGCTGCTTTTGACTTTCTTCTGGCGTCATTTATGCCCTCTTCAAGAGCAAGGGCATTCTTCGGAGAAATCGCTGTGATCCTGCTGGGCCCCGGTTCTATATTCGCTCTCCTGCTCCCTGACTGGACCCTGTACCCGGCATGGAACTATTTTAATCTTTATGGATATATCTGGCATGAGATGCTCCTCCTCTACCCCATCCTTCTGCTTATAGACAAACGCCTGTGGCCCCGGATCAGTCATCTATGGTATGAAGCTGTCTTTCTGGCTGTCATCGTCCCGCCTGTCTATATTTTTGACAAGATCACCGACTGCAACTATATGTTCATCAACTGGCCCCCATCAGACACCCCTCTTTCATTTCTGGCCTCTAAAATGGGAGTGCCCGGATATCTAGCCGGCTACGCCCTTCTGGCGCTGATGATCATGGTAATAATATATATACCATTCGAGGTTATCGGGCGGAGATAGAAAAACTAACACTTACTCCCAAGCCAGTCTAGAAGAACCTTTGCATTGCTATGCTCCTCATCCTTTGCCGCAAAGACCAGTGTCACATTGCCATGGCTTTCTGAAATGATTTCCATTAGTTCCGCTACATGGGGATTCTCATCAAGCTCCTTACAGTATCTCTCCCTGAATTCCTGATATTTTTCCGGATCATGGCCATACCACTTTCTCAATTCCGCTGTCGGCGCAATATCCTTTATCCAATGATCTATTGCGGCCTTTTCCTTTGAAATGCCTCTTGGCCAGATCCTGTCGACCAGTATCCTTATTCCATCATCCTCTGTGGCTTTTTCGTAGGCTCTCTTTATATGCAGTTTCATTGTGTATCCTTCTTCCTGCCCCCTCTTATTCTTAGCTGTTATTTTATCACTATTGATGATATATTAACAGCAGATGAAAAAAGGGACGGGTCCATTTTTCATCTTTTCTAGGGGTGAGACAAGCTTCCCGAAAATCTTGACATCTATAGCCTGCAGATATATACTTTCGTCAGTTAGTTTGTCTGATGTAATTTAGTGATTGGCGGTATCCGTCTGATTGAGAGGATCTACATGAAAATAATAAAAATCACTGCTGCAATTCTTGCAACATCAATGGCCCTTCTAACTATGCGCCCGATTCCGACGAAAGCAGCATCAAAAACTGTCTCTATCGATATGAACGGAGATGGCATCAAGGAAAGGATCACATTTAAAAAATCTCAGTACGACAATAACTACTATCACTTATTTACAGTTTCAGTAAACGGCAGCAGGAGGTTTTCATCAAAAGACTGGCTTTATGACTATAATTATAAATTCATAAAGCTTGGGAAGAAACATCTGCTCTATATAAATCCATACAGCGATAATTACGACGGGCCTATGCTTATATACGAGTACCGCGGCGATAAGCTAAAAAAGGTCTATGATTTCGACTCCCTCTACGGCTGCAGATGGATAAACTCCATAAATTCAAAGAACAATAAGATAAAAGCCATGATACAGGATTCAGGCGCGCCGCTTATAGGGTATTCTTCATGCTATGTGACTCTATCCTATAGAAACGGCAGGCTGAAGCCTGATAGCAGTACCCTGCAGGTCGCCGGTTATCAAGACACGAATATCGATAGCACCCAAATGAAAAGATACAGCCTGCCTGTGACTAAATCTATCCGTATCTATTCGGACAAAAAATGCACTAAATACAAGCAGACAGTGCCGAAAGGCACCAGATTGCGCGTGACAAAGAGATATTCCACTAATATAAAGTCCGCATCATTCTATGTGACAGGTGACGGCTACAGCGGATGGTACTCATCGAAGGATTGGGACTACGACGTGATGCTTGATGGCTGCACAGGAGTAGCCTAGATCCCTTCTCCTCTAAAAAGATGAAAAATGGACCTGTCCCTTTTTTCATCTTTGTGGCTAGGACAGTATGACTCCGCTCTGTGCGCCCCTCTTACATCTACATTGGTTTTCCTCCTGTTTATGATAATTTGTTGTATTCTTCATCTAAAACGGCTTCCAGCCATTCGTTGCTTGTTTCCTCGCCTGCGACTTCGATTGCAAGATGTGAGAACCAGGAATCCGGCGCTGCGCCGTGCCAGTGCTTTACATTTGCCGGGATGTTGATCACTGTACCAGGTGTCATCTCTATAGGCTCCTTGCCCCATTCCTGATAGTATCCCCTGCCGCCGACACAGATCAGCATCTGACCGCCGCCGCTTTTTGCATGATGGATATGCCAGTTGTTGCGGCATCCCGGCTCAAATGTCACGTTAAATATCGGGATCTGATCGGTGGAGACCGGCGCGAGATAGCTCTGACCGATGAAATACTGCGCATAGGCATCGTTCGGGGCACCGATCGGGAAGAAGATGGTGCTCTGGTATCTGTCCTTATCCGTCAGCACCGGTTCTTCTTCATTCCAGACTTCCTTTGCAAGACGGAACACCGCCCATCCCTTCGGCCACCCCACATACATGGTGGCGTGGGTGATGATGGCGGCGATCTCTTCCTTCGTTACGCCATGGGCTTTCGCGTTCTGCAGATGATATTTCAGCGAGGAATCCGTGATTCCTGAAGCCATCAGGGACACAACAGTGATGATGCACTTTGTCTTTACATCAATTGCTTCCTCGTTCCATACCTCACCGAAGAGCACATCGTCATTGAGATGTGCGAACATCGGCGCAAATTCTCCCAGTTGGTTTCTTCCTGCGGTCTGTACGATCTTTTCAGCCATTTTACGTATTCCTCACTTTCCGATCTTCTGATCACCCGTGGACCAGACATGTTTTTCTTTTGCAGCAGCCGGCTTGTTTTCGTCAGCCGTCTTTAAGCACCAAGCAGTCGCCTCAGGCAGCTGTAGATGAGTTCATAAGCGCTTTGATATACGTAGTTAATCCCCGCCTCCTTCATGGCGGTCCTTTGCTTTTCCGTAACCTCTGTATATGGATAAATGCCGAACATGAAAGGGAAGAAGATGTAGATGAAATTCTGAATATCCGAGACAGTCATCTCCGGGCAGAACTTCTGTAACACCATGGATATCAGCTGCATGGAACGGCCATAAGAAAGCTTAAAAGCCGTCAGCAGCTCCTGCCGGCTGTTGGTTTCCATATCAAAGATATTCATGGAGAGAAGCTTTAAAAGCTGCTGCCGTCCCGCCAGAGAATTGGAGATGAGTTCTGCAAGCTCCTTTTTCGTCAACTGCTCATTTTCATTCAATATGTTGCTCAGATCTTCGTTCCAACGGTCGTATTCCCTCTGAAAGAGCGCCAGAAAGATCTCTTCCTTTGTCTGAAAATAGTTGTAAATAGAAGTTCTTGTAAAAGAAGTCACATTCCCGATCTCTTTCAGTGTGATATCTTTAAAGCTCATCGTCTGATACAGCTGTTCACAGGCATTAATGATCTCTTCTTTCCTGGCAGCTGTTAATTCCGGTGATCCCTTTGGCATGATATTTCCTCCATTTTTATTCTGACTCAGTGTCAGAATATATAATACATATATTCTGACATCATGTCAATACTAAAGTCATCATCGAAGATGCTGCATTATCAGCAATCGCCGGTCATGCACGCGGAAATCCTCGAACGATAGATAATATCATGTCGGATGCCATAGTTATTGGAGCTCAACGGGGTAAAAAATGCATAGACACAGAAACCATCTTGGCGGCCGTAAGCAACCAGAACCTTGACTAATCCTCCTCTCTGATTCCGCAGTCAATCCGCTAACAATGTGCTGTCACCGGTGTGACTGCGCAGTCGGGGAGAAGTATTCTCCGAAAATAATTTGATTTTCCTTCCGCTGCCAATTCGCCGTTTGACATTCAGATACCGATTCTCTTTTTCAAGCTCATGAACTCTGTTTTCAAGCGAGTTCAAATCTTATTCAGACATACTATTTCCCATGTAAGCCAGTATTGCCAGTTACGATAGAATAATATCATATCCGGTCCACTTTAGCCAGATATACACAAATCCAATAAACGCCATTGATTTTCACAACAGGTCAATCCGACTCATTGCAACACCAAAAGATTTCACTGGCTGAGCAGATATTTTCACTATAGGCCTGTACAACACACGA
>OMZG01000024.1 GCA_900315505.1 uncultured Lachnospiraceae bacterium | reverse complement strand
TCCAATGTCGCAAAGAATATGAAGAAGCAGGTCACTCAGATCTCCCCGATCCGCGCGCAGCTGATCAACAAAGGACTCATCTACGCGGCGAAGTATGGAGAGATAGACTTCACAGTACCGAAGTTTGATGAGTTCCTGATCAGGAAAAGAGGATGAGCGTTGGCAATCAGGCAAACAGGTCGTCCATCGTGACCTCGTTTTGCACTATCCCTGAATATTTATTCTTCTTCACACCATAGGTAGTAATGAATGTGAGCTGCAGAGTATCCTTCGTTCCTGTCTCGCTTTGGAATGCTGTGATCTTATTTCTCAGAGCCAGATCGTATTTCTTATCGATGGCAAACTCGCCTGTCGAAAATTTTATCTCACAGATATTCGTCACTCTGTCACGACGTTTAATAAGAAGGTCTATCTGCGCTCCATCATGACCATCATCTCCACGGGATGCCCACACGCTGTTCTCTGAGAGCACTCCTGAAATGCCAAGACCCTTCTTGATCTGCGGGATGTGATCCATACATACCTGCTCGAATGTCAGCCCGGCCCAGGCTCTTCGTGCAGGATTATCGAGCATATGTGACCAGAAATGCTCATCTCTGCCGTAATTATCCTTTATGAATCGGAAATAGAAGAGAGAATAGTAATCGGACAGCTGATACCTTTTGCCTTTGACGCCATACTGATCATTTATTCTGACAAATCCCGAGTATTCCATATCATCGAGCATCTGTGTGATACGGCCGTTATTCGGAAGGCCACTCGCCCTGACGATTTCATCACGCGTCATACCATTTCTCTTCCTGCTAAGTGCCTCAGCAATACTGATATAAGCAGCACTATTTTTAAAAAGACAGCTCTTTTTCTGAAAAAAATATTGTCAACGTTCTGAGCTAGTGACATATCCGGCAGCAGAAGACTCTGATAGTATGGAATCCCGCCGATTATCATATAGCATCCGACTATATCATATCTGGACCAGCTGATGCCACGAGACTGCAGATACTGCTCAGTCTCAACGAGGGTAAATGGTCTGAGATACAGTCTGCATGTCAGGCGGTTGTACAGGCCTCCCTTATTCGCATCCAGATTTGCCCGCATCCACGAGGTCGCAGAGCCGCATATCACAAATACCAGATTCGTCCTGGCATTCCCGTAACTGTTCCAGAACCATTCAAACGCTGCTACAAATCCTGATTTCACAGTGTCCATCCATGGCATCTCATCGAAAAATACGACTACCTTGCTATCGTCAGGTCTGCTCTCGACATAGCTCCTGAGCATTGAAAATGCTTCCATCCAGTCAGACGGAATGACCATATCATCACCAGTCTGTCCAGACAGTTCAATTGCGAAATTCTTCAACTGAATATCAACAGGCTGATCGTATATACCTGTCAGCTTGAAATCGAACCGTCCATTGAAATAGTGATTCACCAAAAATGTCTTCCCAACTCTTCTCCTGCCATATAGAGCAATAAGCTGTGGCTCACTGCTATCCATACACCGATCAAGCCTGTCTATCTCCTGCTTCCTTCCGATAATCTCACTTCTATCCATGGTCGACACCTCCTGTAAATATATTAACAGGAATTTAGACATATTTCAAGGCAAAACGAGTCTAAATCAATATTTTCATTATTGATTTAGACTTGGTATAACATCAAATGTGTCTAAAAACCATTTCCCCTGCCATAATCCTATTTCCAGTCCTTCATCGGTTCGACCTTCAGTCGATAGATTCGTTTCAATAGAAGAACTGCCGCTAACGCTGCTACTGCCTCTCCTATCGGGAAGGCCCACCACATCACATCTGTAGCATTATTGAGAAATGTAAATGCGTAGGCGAGCGGAAGCGGGATCACAAGGAGTCGCAGGAAAGAGACTATCAGAGAGCTGTTTCCTGACATCAGTGCCTGGAAGACTCCCTGCGATGCAATATTGATTCCTGCAAAAATAAATCCCGTTGCTATGATACGCATTGCAAGCACGCACAAATGCTCTGTGCCTGCCGTGAGTCCGAAGATCTGCGCCAGTGGATGAGCAAAGAGCTCCAGGATCACTACTCCGATTATCATCACGACTGTCGTGTCGATCATTCCCCATTTCACACCTTCACGGACACGCTTGTAGGAACCTTTTCCATAATTATATGACACAAGTGGTGTGATCGAATCCCTGAGGCCGAATCCCGCGAAGTACACGAACTGCTGTATCTTGTAGAAAATGCCGTATGCCGTGACAGCACTCGCTGATACGCGGCCGAAGATGATATTCACACCATAGGTCATGAAGCTCATGAGCGCCTGCATGATGATGGCTGAGACTCCGATGGAATAGATGCCTCCGATGATATGCAGATTCGGTTTCCAGTATTTCAGACTGATTGAGATTTCTCTGTTTCTCGTGATCTGGAGCACGATCGCGATGATAAATGACACCGCCTGTCCGAGAACCGTCGCATAAGCTGCACCTTTTACCCCGAGTCTCGGAAAGCCTAAGAGTCCGTATATCATGATCGGGTCCATGACTATATTTGTGAGTGCTCCGCAGACCTGTGCGACCGTCGAATAGATGGTCTTGCCGGTGGACTGGAGCATTTTTTCAAAAATAGAGAAGAGCAGCGAGAACATTCCGAGCGCCGTGCAGATAAACAGATAGTCCTGCGCCATTCCGAGCACTACTTCATCCCTCGACTGCGTCAGCAGATACGGGCGGATGCCTGCGAATGCGAATACGAGGAAGATCAGATAAATGACTATTGCAAGAAAGATTCCGTTTCCGGCAGTTCTTGATGCACCCTTTTTATCGCCACTTCCGAGCTGTCTCGATAGCATGGCTCCCATGCCGACTCCCGTACCGATTCCGAATGCGATGATAAGCATCTGTATCGGAAATGACAGCGTCAGCGCATTGACCGCCAGCTCTCCTGTATGCTCTATGCCAGGTGTATCCGGCATCCTCGCCACAAACATCGAATCCACGATATTGTACATGGCCTGAAGGACCATCGACAGTATTACCGGGATTCCCATTTTAAGAAGCACAGACGATATTTTGTCAGTGCCCATTCTGTTTTCCTGTTCCATATTACTTTTCCTTTCTGCACAACAAAAGAGCCGCAGCACGCTGGAATGAAACGTTTACCAACGTACTACGGCTCCTTAATAGCCTTTGTTATTCAGTTCGGTTGAAACTATAACACATTTTTCCGAGAAAAATCAAGAGGAAAAATCCTCCAGTTCCACCAGAAACATCTCATACAGATCATCCTCGCCTGCTAGCAGCGGGGAATTCTCTCCGCCGCCGTTGGTGCTGCGGCGCATTGCTGCGTAGCTTTCCTCACCGGCATTCACGAGATCGATCGCCGATATCTCATAGCCCTCGCGGTTTAAGATCCGGCAGAACTGTGACAGCCCGCCATCTTTTCCTCTGGTATCCAGAAGTTCCTTACAGAAAGCCTTGTCAGTCTTTGCTCTTTTCTTTGCTTCTTCAAGCGTATCATAAACAGTCATAAGCCACCATACCTTTCCTCTTTTCTTTCCTTATTTTCCGATTGTAATGCCTTGAAATAGTGGTGTCAAGTGTACAGAAACCTCTGACATATTTCCATCGTTTTCTTCTGGCTGTCCATATCTACTATCGGATTTCCTGTCTCAAGTGAATGATTTGCCCCTGGCAGTTCGTGATATTCTACGCCTCTCTGTTCTGCAATCACGCGCATACTATCATTGTCAGCAGCCCACGGATCTGCAAGGCCATGGAAAATTATCATATCAGACCTGCGCGATCTGCCCTGCTTTTCAAGAAGCTGCTGCATCAGCTCCATCGTCTCCATCAGCGGCGTGAAGAGGATATGCCTGGCTCTAATATCTTTTTCTATATCGGCCCTGAGAGATACTGCCGTGCCGATGCTTTTTGAGATGAAAAGCACCTCGTCATCCCGATCAGATGATGGAAGCTGCTCCATCAGCTGCTCATAAGCATGCGAGAAGGCCCGCTTCATTTTCTCCGGATTACCCTTCACACCTTTCTCGAAGCCGCTGAACTGTATCTTCTGTAACTCATACCCGGCATTCTGCGCCACTTTCCCGGCAAAATACAGAAGTGAACGGTCGGTAGTGTAACCGATTCCTGGGACTATGATCGCTATTCTGCTCATCTTTTACCTCCAGACCTTTATTCTAAGCAGTTGATGTTTTTTTGTCTAGTGCTGGATTTTATGCGTGTCGAGTCCGTCGAGTCTCTTGTATATTGTCCTGAATGTGCTAAACTATAGACTATGACTGATAGAAAAGACCTGCTCCAGCTGAGCTTTTACAGACTATCTCCCTTCTTCGGAAGTAATGGAGACACGAGATACAAGATAGAAAAAGAAGACGATCATTTCAAGCTGACGACATGGCCAGGTCCATACAGCTTCGACAATACTGATGAGTCTCTGATGCATTATGAGACATTCGAATTCTCTGACGACGGCCTTCAGCAGATTGTCGACTACCTGAATCAGAAAGATGAGGAAAATCCTTGAAGAAAGTGACCATCGTCGGCATCGGTCCCGGCGGATATGAAGACATGACGGTCCGTGCCATAAATGCGATAAAAGATGCCGAGGTCGTAACCGGATACCGGTTGTACCTCGGCCTGGTAAAGGACCTGATCGGTGGCAAAGAGACATTCTGTACCGAGATGCGCGGCGAAGTGGAGAGATGCCAGAAGGCTGCTGAATACGCCCTCTCAGGGAGAAACGTGGTGCTGATATCAAGTGGCGATGCCGGTATCTATGGCATGGCAGGCCTCATGCTGAAAGTCCTCGAAGATCATCCTGAAGTCGAGACCGAAGTCATACCCGGTGTCTCTGCCTGCCAGTCCGGTGGTGCAGTACTCGGTGCTCCACTCGTCCATGACTTCGCAGTCATTTCACTTAGTGACCTGCTTACTCCATGGGAGCTGATTGAAAAAAGACTCGCAGCAGCCGCCGGAGCTGACTTCGTGATCGTACTCTACAATCCGGGCAGCCACAAGAGAGCAGACTATCTGTCAAAGGCCTGCGATATACTGCTGCAATATAAATCCCCTGATACAATCTGCGGTATAGTAAAAAACATCAGCCGCGACGGTGAAGAACACCATTTCATGACTCTAAGAGAACTTCGTGATACAAAGGTAGATATGCTGACCACCGTTTTCATTGGCAACAGTCATACAGGCATTATCAACGGGAAGATGGTGACACCACGCGGATACCGCATATGATTGCAGATTCTTGTCATTTCTTCTCATCATCTTCCGGGTCAAATTCAAGGATATCCCCAGGCTGACAGTCGAGCGCCTTGCAGATCTTCGCGAGCGTGTCAAACTTGATGGCCCTGGCCTTCTGGTTCTTGAGAATCGAGATATTCGCCATTGTGATACCGACACGGTTCGCGAGTTCTGTGACGCTCATTTTGCGTTTAGCAAGCATTACATCTATATTTACCACAATCTTCATATCGTAAGATCCGCCTCCTCCTTGAGTTCGGCGGCCTTGTATATCCAGTGGGAAAGTGCCGCAAAGATGACTGCTACAAATATACAGATCACGAATACCACGATACCAACGGCGACAGCGAAATTAGTGCCGGACGCTGCGAATCGGAAGATAAGACTTGCTATGAAGAAAAACAGTCCGTCAGCAACCGCAAGGTATGAGACACTTCCGAGACGCCGCGCCGTATTTTTCGTAAAGGACTCGTCATGCCCGATATTCATCGCAATCCTGACACCCTGATACAGTGCTATAAATACCGGTACTGCTGTAGTATAAATAACAAACGTCCAGATACTGGCATCACTGTCCTTTACTTCCTTTGTGAAATATGTGATCCACTGCGGCACCAGTGCATACACAGTCGCAATGCAGACTGCTGTGATAGCAATTATCACAATGAGCCATCTCGATAGAGTCTTCTGTTTCATTTCATTTTACCTCGCCATATATACCGACAGATTGAAGCACCTGAAGTCCTTCGCACGCATCTTTCTTTCATTGGAGAGAGATTCCTGATACGCCTTCATGTCATACGTACTGATCTGATGCTTATGATTCCTGACTACTGCGTACGCATCCGACGACAGGCTCGCCACATAATCGTCATCCCTCTGCCCGACTGATATTGCCTGATTCGAGAGATTGTACGATGCTATGATGAAATCCGGCTTTGCAAAAGCAAATGCGAGCCACACCACCATCAGGCACGTAAACGAATATCTCCCGAGCCTGAAGTCCGGCTTCAGCTGCTTTATTATAACACCTGCGACGAGAAGAAGCACGCCTGCATCCACAAAGAGCATGAGTATTCTCTGCTGTGTAAGACGGTAGCTCTGGATGTACATTACCATTCGAAATACCGACGATACGTCAATCAGTATCGTGCAGACGCAGATCACAAGGCTTAGTATATCAGTAAGTCCGGATTTCTCAAAGCATTTCTCCACTATTCTCACGAGAATCAGGTTCAGGATGCACAGGAATAACAGCTGGAAAAAGCCTTCCCGAGCATACGACGAATATGTATATCCCTCTGGCAGGCTGCCTGCTCCGGCGAAAAGGTAGATGATCTGCACTATGCCAAACACCACATAGATGATGGCGAGCGGCATCATGATGATGACAGCTGTCACTCTCGAAAATCCCGGATTCCTGCCCTGCTTCTCCACTCTGTCGTGCATCTGATACCTGACTGCGCAGTACGAAAAGAAAAATATAGCCAGTGCATATATGATGATTTCCACTATATTCGTGATATCCAGCTTCGGAATTATCGACGCAAGGCCGCTCATGAATACCGCATCTGCCTCCGCAAGCAGATACAGCACAAGTGCTGTAAGTGGTACTGCTATCAGGATTCCGACTATCACAGTTGTGCTCTTACCCCTTTTTGCCCGGTTATGCGTCTTCGCGTATGCAGATGTATCCTCGAAGAAATCCGCCAGTCCCGGCAGACAGCCAAGCACTGATTCACACCACACAAGAATGCCCTTTCCCAGATCATAGCCCGAAATATTCCTGTAGCGGTTCACTGCCCAGAGCGCTCCGACCGCGAACATGAAGAAACAGTTCATATTGATCACGAAATAGTTCCCCGTAAGAAAACTGCTGATCGCAATCAGCTCCATGATCACGAAGAAAAACAGATCCTGTCTGTCAATTCTGTCTGTCACCTTCACAAGCCACAGATAGAATACTATCGGGAAGAACACCGGGAAGATCCCTCCATCTGCATCATAGAGAAATACTGTCCCAAGCACTGCAAGCAATATGCAGGGCAATAACAGCCGGGAAAATATCCCGCTTCTCTTCTGATTCTCCTGCTCCACCTCTTCCGGTGTCTTCTCCCGGTATACTGCATTATTCACATATGGATTGCTATCCATTTCAATTCACCTCCGAAAAAAATATCCTTTCCTCATCAGCTGATGAGAAAAGGATACCACCTTCTTTAATGAATGTCAATATTTATTTATTGTAATTCGATATATTAATATCGCAGTACTTATTTAGTTCAACTATTTGAACCAGGCAGAGGACCGTCCCCTGTCTTAAGCAAGTGTTGGTGCGTCCCAGAGATGAAGCTTCACTCCTATTCCCTGTTCGAGAGCTCTGCGATAGAGGATCGAACCCCAGGCTACATCCTCAACTGGCATTCCGCCGACTGAGTAGACAATGATCTGCTGTTCGGATCAGCCGCGAGGCCCTTGAGTGATACGTAGTTCGTCATGCCACTTCCGAGAAGTGACTGTACTCCGAAGAGGAGAAGCAGTGCGACTATCATCGACAGAAGCACATCACGCTTCGGGTTCTTCAGGTTCTTGGCCTCAGGAATGATGAACTCGACACCGATAAGCAGCCAGAAGGCAAGTGCCATATTATCCATGATTCCCTTGAATCCGCCGATTTTCTTAAACGAAGGAGCCCAGGCCTTGTAATTGATCAGGTGACTCGGATCACCGAGCTTGAAAAAGCTTATGATTCCGAGAAGTATCATCGATCCTACAAGTGCTACAACGACAACATCCTGTACCTTTGCAAAAAGGTCGACACCTTTCAGATTTACTAAAAACAGTGCCACAAGAAGTATCATCGAAATGATCCTGTTATCTACATTCGGGAAGAACAGCTGCGTGATGACTGTTCCACAAAGGGTGATCTCTGCTGTAAGTGAAAGGATCTGTGTGATGACGTAAGCGCTCAGATTTCCCATCATTGAAGCCATCGGCCCCATGCCTGCCAGCAGGTACTGTCCCGTTCCGCCATCCACATCGGGCATCAGCTGATTCAGCTCCGAAAATGACAGTCCCACGAATGAATCGTTGTTCTCTGTATCATTTATTTCTGTTGACAGAGGTAAGTATACACTCTTGTATAATACAAGACTTGTATTTTTTCGAACTACATATTCTTGATCCGTGACATATAGTCTGCGCTCTTTATGAGCTTCCTGTAGTCTGACGGCGCAAGGCCCGTGCACTTTTTGAACGCGCGCACGAATGCCGGCTGGTCATAGTATCCGAAGTCAGTCGCCACATCACTGATTTTCACGTCAGGATTTCTGTCTATGAAGTCAAGAGCGCCCTGGAAACGCATGATATTCGCATATTTCTTTGGTGTGAGGCCCATTTCAATTGTGAACTACTCGGGAACAAGTTTCCGAGCTTCCTGCTTCAAGACTGGTGGTAACTAGCATACCCCGCTAAAGGTATACCCCGTCAGAGCCAGCTCCACAGGCTTTAGTTCGGGCGGTTCCCGCCCTACATAGATTTTAGCTTATTCCCCGCATCGGAAGATACGGTAAGCTTCGTTTCTGATGTTTATAGCGGCGTTCACATCCCTGTCATATATACGACCACATATAGGACAAACAACAGTGCGGACAGAGAGATCCTTGGTTATCGGATTCTTATATCCGCACTGACACAGCTGGCTTGACGGAAAAGTCCTGCCTACCTTTACGAGATGTTTGTTCCTATCAGCCATTTTGTAGGCAAGCATCTGTACAAACATACCAAAGCCGTTATCATTTGTTGCTTTCCCCAGCCCCAGTCCTTTGGAAGATGACATCCCTTTGAGTGATAAGTCTTCTGTCCCGATAAGGTCGTACTCATCAGCAAGGGCGGTTGACCGCTTCTGGAGATAGTCACGTCTCTGGTCTGCCACATGCCTGTGTTGCTTACGAACCCTGGCAAGCTGTTTTTCAAAGTTGTGGGAAGGTGTCTCGCCCTTCTTTGAGCCGGTCTTACGGGACAGTTCCCGTTGGAGGTGTTTCAGCTTCTTCTGTGCCTTGCGGTAAAAGTGCGGCATATCGGCACATCTGCCCTCGGAATCGACGTACAGACCGTCTGACTTGTAATCAAGTCCCAGAAGTTTTTCCGGGTCAGATGCCTTGTCTGCTGTGTCTGTTTTATCGTATTCATAGAGTACGGAGATGTAGTATCTGCCACATTTATCACATGAAACAGTCGCTGACTTCAGTTTCATATAGGAAGGAGCTTTTCTATGGATTTTTGCTTTGACCATGCCTGCTTTTGGAAGGCGAACAGACTTATCCGCAACAGAGATGGTCCCGTTCTGGTTGTTGGTAGTGTATGACAGCTTTGAACGGCGTTTTGACTTGAACTTCGGATAGCCAGACGTTCCATTATAGAAGGCTGTAAAAGACCTCTGCTGATCAAGCTGTACGTTTGCGAGTGCGAGGGAGTCTACTTCTTTGAGGTAAGAATACCTGTCATCTGATTTATACCATGCAGGTGTCGGGAGCAGGGTTATTTCATAATCGTTGTAGGCATCTATGCGGTCACCTAGCATGAGGTTCCAGATCTTGCGGCAACACCCGAAGGTCTTTGCAAATAAGATTTTCTGGTCGGCTGTAGGGTACAACCTGTAAACATATGCTTTGTTCATAACTGGGCGTTTTTCTGCCTTTCGATGTAGCGTCTGATGTTATCCTCGGATGTAGAGCCAATAGTCTCAACAAAGTAACTGCCGTTCCAGAGATGCCCTTTCCATAAAGATTTACGGAGTTCAGGAAATTCTTCCAGTAGCCTGTTGCCTGATATGCCTTTCAGGTATTTTACGATCTGGGTGATGGATATCTTTGGCGGAGCAGACACAAAACAATGTACGTGGTCATTTTCGCCGACTTTGATCTCCACAATAGTAAAACCTTTTGCTTTGGCAATCTCATGGCAGAGTTCATAAAGCCGTTCAGATATTTTTTGCGACAGCACTTTGCGACGATACTTTACACACCAGACGATATGGTAATTTATGTTGTAGACACAGGTACGTCCATGCGTATATTTGTTCATACATATAGTATAACATGATCTGAAAGAATAAGCAAGAAGTTACGCTGTTTCTTATCTATACAGATAGCCTTCTTTTTTACGGGCTTTCATCTCGGGAACAAGTTCCCGAGAATTCCCGCCCGATTACTTAAAAATTTTCTCGATATACCTGCTTGAATACCCTGACTTCTGCACTATCTCATCAATGGTCACAATGCCCTTTCTGTCTGAGATCCCGCTCAGTATTGCCCGAACAGTATCCTGTACAGTGGTGGTATCAGGTGACTTCCCCACAAGCATACTCTGATAATAGTCCATGAAAAAATTGCACCGTTCATTGAAGTCATGAAGCTCACATATTTTTTCCTGAATGAACCTGTCAGTGCTGCACAGACTCAGGTCTATCTGATTATAGTCATATTCCCTGAAATTGCCCTGAAGTATGACCGGCTTGACTCCCGGCAGGAACCGCATGCCAAAATAGGTGTGGCCTGTGACCATCCACGTCACACCACGCTCAAATACCGTACCAGCTGCCATTGCCGATTCACCACCAAGGTCGAATACCACATCCACGCAGTCATCTGGCACTGATGGCAGACTCGCTGCATTCAGATTGTTGATCCTGAACTCATAGAAATGTGCAATTCCTAGCCGATTCACGACCCTTTTCTTATAATAGTCACTGCTAAGCGTCCAGTCCGGCTGAATCGAATACATCCGCAAAACCTTCCTATATACAAAAACGGAGCCCCATCAGTACCGCATCTCATCAGGATGCAGTACATAGGAGCTCCGTTGCTCTATATTGACTGTAATTATAGTATCATTACGGGAGGGCGTCAAGTTGGCATCTGATGTTTTTATCTTGCCACAGAAGCACTCTGCAGATCTTCATTCATCTCCGAAACAATACTCTCAAACTGTGATGACAGAGTATTCAGAACTATTACATTATGCGGAAGCATTACCTTACTTCTCTCATAATCCTCATCTGTGATCAGAATCATGTAACTGCACTGTTTTTTCCTTCCTGCTGTCACCAATAGACGAAGTGCATCTGCAAATGTCTCTCCAGCCCTTTCTATCCTGATAGCTACCGGATGACCATTATAATATTTCTTCAGAATAGCATCTATTCCTCTATTCCGTTGGACTATATCACAATCAAACTGGCTCAGAATTGATAATTCATGTTCAGTCTTTGTCCTGTACGCATCTGCTCCTACTCTCAATAACTTGGATTCAGTCTTCAGTGGAGCCTCAAGTCTTTGCTGACAGATTTCAATCGCATCATGATTAGTGTCAATTCCAATATAGTGACGTCTCAGCAGCTTCGCACTTACCAGCGCAGTCCCACTTCCACAGAATGGATCAAGGACCGTATCACCCTCATCGGTAGATATCCTGATAATGCGGTCAAGAAGCTCGACAGGCTTCTGCGTGGGATAGCCCGTTCTCTCCTTTGCCTTCGGATTAAGGAACGGAATCTCCCATACATCAGATAATGGAACACCTTTCTTCTCCGATGAAGCAACTACATTGCCATCCTTGTCGCGTTTATAGACTGCCTTTCCATTGGCATCACGTTCTCTAGCCTGTAATATCTGATCGACATTTGTTGTAGGAGAATAATCGCCCATCAGAGTAATAAATTTGTACCCTGAGCCCTTTGAATAAAAGAATATAGTCTGATGCGCAGGCAGCAGGCCCTTGTGCGAATTCGACCAGCGTTTATATGTCCATATGATCTCTGATCTGAAATTCCTCTCGCCAAATACCTCATCAAGAACCATCCTGAGATAAGACGATGCTGATGTGTCACAATGGAGAAATATAGATCCGGATGGTTTCAACACCCTTCTCATCTGTATGATTCTGTCCTTCATATATAACAGATATTCCTCCCTTGACTTCCATATATCGGAGAATTCATATCTTCTTCCTGAACTGTCTCTCAAAGACTGCTTCTTCTGTGTATAGAACGGTGGATCAAGGTAAACCATATCTATTGATTCATCCGGCATACCTTTCAGCACTTCAAGGCAGTCATCTTCATATAACATTACTTTCTGTCCTCTCTTGATTCCGCGATTTGCTCCAGCATCTCATGCAGATCTATTCCAGTAAAATCTCTAATATACTTCCATGCACTATCGCCATAATAATATTGACCACCTATGCTATGATAAAGAGTCTCGAGATTCTCCTGAATTCTTATGGCCTGTTCTCTCTGTGGGTAATAGAACATTACCCTCACAGGAGTATAACCATTTGCACTAATTGCCTTAATACGTGTGCCTTCCTTGGTTATATGATCTCCATCTGTAGTCGCATCTCTCCATTTGATCTCGTGAGCAATATTCCCTACCAGACAGTCTATCTCAAACTGTCGAGGATTAACACTTATAGTATTAGTAATGCGGACCTTCCTTGCTTCCGGATACTTAGACATAATACAGATAGTTGCTGCATTTTCAAGAAATGTCCCTGCATACTTATACAAAAACCGTCCTATATTCTGATATAGATCCACAAGATGTCCCTCATAATCAGAGACACCTAAAACTCTGTATATCAGATAATGAGAATTGTCATCATTCTCCATTTCATGTATGCGTTTATATACCTGATTCTGGAGCTCAATGGCATATATATCTGCCATTGCCCTGATTGTCTGATAAACTTCCATATCCATATCCCTGCTCCTCCAATATCTTGTATTATATTATGCCATATATAATCCTTTTACTCAAACGAAATCCTCATCCGTATATTCCTCGCTGCTGTCTACGGAATTCTGCCTGTCTACCTCGTCGATCTCCTCATCGAAGCCGCGGAGGGCATCGAATGGGGCGAAGATCTTCGCACGGTTCAGGGGATCCATGCGCTGGTGATGCATCTCGGGACGGGGAAGATCCATGATATCTGCATACTTGCGGTCTGCGGCTGTCTGCTGCATTGCCCGCTCCGGTGTATGGCCGTCTGCTGCCTGTGTACTATCTGAGCTCATGCTCTGTGTCCTCCTATCTGTCCGTTTCTCTCACGCATGGTAGCTCCATCGAGAAGGCTCGTGCCCTTGAGGACTGCATTCTTCCCGTACTTATTCCGCATGGCGGCAAGACCCTCCTGAAGCTTCTTCTCCCGCTCCTGCCTGTCTGTATCGGTAAAGAGATCCATCTGCTGGAAGCCTGTATCGGGGACTGTATGATTCGCAGCGATCGTAATGCGGCGGACTGAGAGCGAATGGTCTGCTATCTGGGAAAAGAGCTTCTCACAGGCCGGCACTATCTCTGCTGACAGATTCGTAGCAGATGACAGCCGGGTACTGCCATGCGCACTGGCAGGCACCATCCGTCCATAATGATCCCTGTGCACAGGGCCGGTATATGTACCCTTATCTACATTCTCCCGGTCATATCCGATGCTCAGTGTGATGGAATCCGTCACCAGACCCTTGTCAGTCAGATGCCAGACGAGGCTGTCAGCCATCTCCGATATGATGATCATAGCCTTCTCATACGGGTACGGGCATGAGAGCACCTGTCCCTCGGACAGACTATTCTCTGAAGGCTCGTACTCCTTGATCTGCTGCATGGTACAGGGCTCGTATCCCCAGGCATGATCTATCATCAGCTCTGCATTCACCCCGAACTCACGGAACAGCAGGTCCTCATTCGTAATGGAAAATCTCGCCAGCTCTCCCATAGTATAGATACCCAGCTTCTCGAGATGGCGGACCGTCCCCGGACCTGTCATCCAGAAATCAGTCATCGGCCTGTGATCCCACAGGCTGTGCCTGAATGACTGCTCATCAAGCTCAGCCATGCGCACACCATCCTTATCAGCCTGCATATGCTTCGCCTCTATATCCATAGCTATCTTCGCCAGGTACAGATTCGTCCCGATGCCGGCGGTGGCTGTGATATGAGTGGCATCCAGGACATCCCTGATCATCTGCCGTGCAAGCTCACGGGCCGTCATATGATACAGGCCCAGATATGAGGTGACATCGAGAAACACCTCATCCACGCTATACACCAGGGTATCATCTGCTGATATATACTTCCCATATATGCCATATATCTTCGCAGAAGTCTTCAGATAATAGGCCATGCGTGGCTTCGCAATGATAAATGACAGCTGCAGGGTGGGATCCTTCGCGAGAGCCGTGGCATCTGATGACTTCCCGGAAAACTCATTGATGCCCATGCGATGAAGACGGTCAAGCCGGGCCGCATTGATCTGGTGTACTCTCTGCACGACCTCGAAGAGGCGGGCCCGGCCGGGGATACCATAAGCCTTCAGCGACGGGGATACCGCGAGGCATATGGTCTTCTCAGTGCGGGAGGCATCGGCTACTACGAGATTCGTAGTCAGAGGATCCCTGCCCCGCCAGGCACACTCCGCAGAGGCATAGTACGACTTCAGATCTATAGCTACGTATATATGCCCTGCCACGAGTCTCACCTCCTTCATCTGCTCTTCATGGGTCTATATTAGCACGCACGTTCGAATTTGTCAATCGCAAGATAGAACAGATTTTCGAATTGCGCTCACCATATCTTGTTGATGACATTTCATGGGAATCGTGCTACTATTTTTCATATGAAAGAGAAATATATAGAAATAGCTGTCTCCACCGGGCAGGATACAGATGAAGTGAAGAGCTCGCTTGGTGAGCTTGCGAGGCTCCTTGACACAGCCGGCGGAGAATGCGTATATCAGGTGATACAGACGATGGAATCGCCGTCTCCGGCGACTTATATAGGAAAGGGAAAGGTGGATGAGCTCCGTGAGCTGATCGATGCATTCGGAGCTGACGGTGTGATAAGTGATGATGAGCTGACTCCGGCCCAGATGGGGAATCTCGAGTCGATGCTTGATGTGAAGGTCATAGACCGTACAATGCTGATCCTGGATATTTTTGCCCAGCACGCTACTACGAAGGAGGGACAGATACAGGTAGAGATGGCGCAGCTGCAGTATAAGTCGAGCAGACTCTCCGGAAGTGCAGGCCGCGCAATGTCACGACTCGGCGGAGGTATAGGCACGAGAGGCCCCGGCGAGAGCAAGCTCGAGACCGACAGACGGCGGATCCGCGACCGCATTTCATCACTGCGCCGGCAGCTTAAGGAGATGGAGAAGAACCGCAGTAATACAAGGAAGACCCGTGAGAAGAACCGCATACCTGTATTTGCCATCGTAGGCTACACGAATGCCGGCAAGTCCACCCTGCTCAATGCACTGACGGGTTCGGGTGTGCTCGAGGAAGATGCGCTTTTTGCAACGCTTGACCCTACGACGCGCCGCATGGACTTAGGCGACGGATGGAATGTCCTGCTGACTGATACCGTCGGCTTCATCAGCAAGCTGCCGCACAATCTGATCGACGCCTTCCATTCTACGCTCGAAGAGGCGAAGTACGCGGACTACATCATCCATGTAGTGGACAGCTCCGATCCTGCGATCAGCCGGAATATGGACGTAGTGTACAGGACGCTTGATGACCTTGATATCAAAGGGAAGCCAGTGATCACCGTCTTCAATAAGGATGATATTGCTTGGAACGCACACCCGCTCTTTGACAGGCACGCAGACCTCACCGTGCACATCTCCGCGAAGACAGGCAGAGGCATTGATGATCTGAAGCGCGCCATGATGCGGATACTACTTGGAAGCATGACTCAGATCCGTGAGGTGATCCCGTACACAGAGGGTTCCCGCCTCGAGCGCATCCGCACCACAGGCCATATCACAAAGGAAGAATACAGACCGGATGGGGTGTACGTAGAGGCGTATATCCCCAGGTATTGATTTATGGATGTTTTATGGATATTTTTTCCAAAATGTTGATATGTCTGCATTTTCTCGTTCCAAAATGTTGATTCACGGACATTTTGTATCTCTAAAATGTTGACGCATGTACACTTATAGGTTATCATTAGTACTAAACAACACAATAATGGAGAAAAGAATATGTTGAAAAGAAAGATAATCACAAAACTCCAGGAATGGAAATCAAGGCCGGATCACAAATGTCTTGTTGTACAGGGTGCCCGTCAGGTTGGAAAGACTTATTCCATAAGAGAATTCGGAAAAAGCAGCTATGATGAAGTTCTTGAGATCAATTTCAAGAAGACTCCATCAGCAGCAGAAATATTTTCAGGAGATCTGGATGTTGATACACTCATCATGGCCATGAAATTCCGCTTTACTGACCTGAAAATAATTCCAGGAAAAACTCTCATTTTCCTGGATGAGATACAGGAATGTCCCGAAGCCATTACCTCACTCAAATTCTTTTCTGATGACCACAGATACGACCTTGTTGCGTCAGGATCACTTCTCGGCATTGACTACAAGCGTCCTTCATCATACCCTGTCGGGTACACAGAATATCTGAAAATGTACGGTCTGGATTTTGAGGAGTTTCTCTGGGCAATGAATATTTCAGATGATATGATCAGCTATCTTCACGAATGCTTTAATCAGCAAAAGATAATACCGGGCAACATCAATTCCGAGATGATGTCACTATTCAGGACATATATGGCGATTGGCGGCATGCCGGAGGTTGTTGAGAAGTTCTGCGAGACAAAGGATTTCAGGATTGCTGATACTGTACAGCATGAATTGCTTCAGGGCTACCAATATGACATTGCCCACTATGCATCTGCTGATAAAAAGGTAAAAGCAGAGAACTGCTATCTGTCACTTTCAAGACAACTTCTGGACAAGGAAAATCATAAGTTCCAGTACAAAGAAATAGAAAAAGGAGCACGTGCCCAGAAGTATGCCTCCAGCATCGAATGGCTTACAAAGGCTGACATTGTACAATTATGCAAAATAGTGACTGATATCTGCTATGACCTTGAAGACTACGCAAGAGATGATTTTTTTAGAGCATATACAACTGACCTTTCTCTCCTTATGGCCATGAGGGATATCAGTCTGAAACAGCACATAGTCGAAAATACTCTTTCCGGGACTACAAAAGGCGGGATATACGAATGCGCTATTGCTGATATTCTATACAAGAAAGGATATACCCTGTATTTTTACAAAAACGACACTACCAGAAAGGAAATAGATTTCATCATCCAGAGAGACGGTTTCATAATCCCAATAGAAGTAAAAAGTGGAAATACCCGTGCAACATCGCTGAATTCAATCATGAAAAAAAGTGATATTAGCACGGCATACAAATTCATCGACGGAAACGCAGGCACCAATGACAACGGTATAGTCACAATGCCCTTGTATATGGCGATGTTTCTATGAACCATATACGGGATGACTTCCTTTACGACCGTATGTCATCCCCTATCCCTTCTGTTGCTTTCAACCCGTTTAGCAGTAGTTCCGCTGTAGAGTCAGCCAGCTGCTCCAGGGAGCGCTTCTTTCCATTATCATTCTCCCGCCATCTGCGGTAAGTACCGGCAGCCACATTGCCTATGAATGCAGGCACAATCTCAGCATATTCTTCATTATTGCAGAAATCCATGAAGTAATCGGAGTCGAAGAAATCATCCCTGATCTTCTCCTGGAATTCAGCATACTCTTCCTCCGAAAACAGCTTCCTGTATGCCGGTTCCTCCGTATTTATTGCATGGTAAAATACCATTACCCCCCCGCAAATCGCGTGGTTGCATGGTTTCAAGCTCCTTCCGCATCCGTGCAATCAGGTCATCTCCGATAGCATCGAGCACATCCTGCTTCGATGCGAAGTACTTGTAAAAAGTATTCGACTGAACGGGAGCCTCGCTCAGAATCTGCTCCACCCTGATCTGAGCAAACGGCTCACGCTCTACCAGAGACAGCATCGTATTCTTGATATCCCTTACAGACCTCGCCGCGCGGGGATCGTTGGGATTCTTATTTACATTTCCTTTTGGCATATCATTCCTCCAGTTACAACTGCCCATTATAGTTGAATAAGCGCAGGATTGTCAAAATCCCGATGTCTTATCAGCGTTTGAACCAAATCACGCCAGCACAGTCTGTCCGCTCCTCAGTGCCCGAATGTCTTCAAGGCTCAGATCAGTATAGTCCCGAATCTTCGCATCTGACTCATTGTCCGCGATCATTTTAATAGCAATCTTTATACCTTTGTTTTTCTCGCCCTCACTTACACCCTCGGCACGACCTTCTGCA
>OMZG01000032.1 GCA_900315505.1 uncultured Lachnospiraceae bacterium | reverse complement strand
CTGTAATGCTACTTTTCTATTATATTCGATTACGGGAAAGTTTTCACCTGTTTTCTCACCCATGCCAAAGTCTGTAAAACTGTCATATTTCCTAATCGCAAGCTGTGACCCGGTATATACTCGGGTCGCCTGCTTGTTGGTGGATACTCCCCCAAACCCCTGAGATCTGTCCACATGCGGACAGGCGCGCCTTCGCTTCGCTACGGTTTCCGGCGTTCATCCTCTGGTAAAAATCGTCTCATAAAACAAAGAAAAAAGGGGCAGACTTCATCACCTCTGATGTCATCTGCCCTTCTCTTATCTGCTGCGATCTTCAGTTGTCCTTGTATGATTTCTATTCATATCTTCATCAAGTCCCAGCACCTGGTCTACATTCCTCTTTGCTATCTGATAGTCCATCATCTCTTTCTTAGCGAGCTTATATTCTTCATAAAGCTTCCGTTTTTCCGACAGAACTCTTCCATACTCCTCTGATAGTTCTCTGACTTTCGGGATTTTCTTCCCACCCTGCTTATTGAAAACTTCCTTTGCCGCCTTATGCAGTTTGATCTCTGCACGATGCCTCTCATAGAACTTCTTACTGTAGCCTGACTTGCGGTATGACATGTAGACATCCCTTGTCTTCACATAATCGATGATAGCCTTCTTTAGTTCCGCTATCTCCTGAAGTCTCTGTTCCTTTTCCTTTATCGCATCAGACAGCTCATGAAACTTCATAGATGATACAGAAGATTTCTCTTCAAGGGTCCGATAGTCTCTCACATCATTCTGCTGGAGAAAAAGAATTGTCGCTGCTATCTGCTTTGTATTATGCCGCTTCGCCCAGACTGCATAACCCTGGTCTTTTCCCTGACGCAGCTTCTCCTGAATATCTATCAGCATATCAAACTCTCTCTTCTTCGGTCGAGGCCTGTCAATAGTCTGCTCACGAGTCGCGCTATCATTATCAAAGCGGCTTCGCAGTTCTGACTCCGTATATCCTTCGCCCAGAGAATCAAACCGGATGAATCTCTTCTGTCCCTGACCACGTACTGCTGTGTGCTTTCCTGACTTAATCTCGTATCCTTCATCTCCCAACGCTGATAGGAACTCATCAAATGATTCAGGTGAAGAGCCAAGCACTCCATCTATTTTTTCACGGAGCAAATCCCTGAAAGTGACGCTATGATAGCCCTTACTCCTGTCTCTTTCCGAAAATTTCTTCGGTACTATTACCGAGAGTCCATGCTCCAGACAGATCTGGTCCGACAGTCTGCACAGTGCCATTCCTATGAACCATCCATCATGAAATTTTCTCGTACAGTCAAGAGTCGTGGAATTGAAGATGATGTGATTATGCACATGAGGCCTGTCTGTGTGGGTACAGACTATGAAGGCGTGCTTTCCCTTTGTGAATCGCATGGCGGTCTCATAGCCTATCCGGTTAGCCTCCTCCGGTGTGACTTCACCCGGTTTGAACGACTGCCTGATCTGATAAGCTATGATATCGCCCTTCACTTTTCTGCCAGTCCTGCGCAGATATTCGTCTTTCGACGCAGCAAATTCCTTATCCACGATGTCAGCATTGCACATATAGGTGGAGACATATTTTTCCTGCTCTGTCTTCTCACCATTCTTCGCATAATCAGTTCTGTCTTTCAGACACTGTCCGATAGTCCTGCCCCTGTTCTGATGCATCGTGATAAGTCTTGTCGCTGCCATCTGCTATACCCGCTGTAAGAATGAAAGTCTGTCGAGAAGGATTCCAAGAAGTCTGATGATCTCCTTATGAGATCTCTGCACATCCTCGATGTCACGGAGGTAGATGCTCCCGCCTTCATTGGCTCTCCTGGCATACTGATTGATATTGTTGCTGTTGATATGCGTAAGCCTAAGTATCTCCTTCAGGTCAGAGAGGTCTGGCTTTATCACATATCCATACAGAGCCATTCTGAGGATATAGGCGCTCATATTTTCCATGCCGGCCTCTTCCATCTTCTCACGGATCTGATCCAGTTCCTCCGGAGTCGCCTTGAAATAAAATCCCGTAGACTTCGTTCTCATATATCAAGTCCGTGTTCGGGGCAGTAGCACTGGCAGAGCTTCTTCCTATGTGGCTGTTCATCATGAAGCCTCACAGCATCCTTTCTTGCCTTGGCATCATACTCCCTCAGCTTTTCCATTACAGAGGTCTTCTGCTCATCTTCAATCTCCCTGCGGCTTCCGTTATTTACTATGCCGTCTATGGAATTGTAGTCATCCTCGATCTGCTCCTCTGCCGACTTCAGATAATTGACTGAGCCTGTTCCCCGTTGTCTGGCTGTCGCATTATCTTCTGCTATCTGTTCCGCTATCGTGCCGTAATCCTCGTCTGCTGACTTAATGCCCTTTACTTCATCCCACGCTTCTATCTTTGTTCCCGATATCATCATAGTCATCTCCTCCATCTCAGCGTTCTGCCTGCACATGCTTTGAAGGCGTACTCTTCACCTGCTGCTTCTTTACCTCTGCCTTTTTCTCTGCCAGCTTCCCGATGACGGAAGGCTTCTTCTCTGCCACCCCTGTCATCTTGTGGATGTAATTCAGGTCAATGTCCATCCCCTGAAACATATCCGGATTATGATTCCTGAAGCTATAGGTATCACCGGTCTGTCCTGCTACTATTACATGATCCGCGACCTGCATCCCCATCAGCTTCGATGCCTCTATCAGCCTGCGTGTCAGCTCATAGTCCTGCTGAGAAGGCACCAGACTACCTGACGGATGATTGTGGGCCATAAGAATAATATCGCAATTCGAGAGAAGGGCTGTTTTCATTATGTTCTGGATCGGTGCTATCAACTCACATACTGACCCGATGGAGACCACATTGAAGTTCACCGGTTTGAGCTGTGTGTCAAGATTCGCTACAACCACCCACTCACGGTCAAGGTCTTTCAGCACTTCCTTAAAAATCTCTACTGCATCCTGCGGTTTCTCGATAGGTCTGTTGCTGTAATACGTCGGGCCATCCTGAAGTCTCAGCCTCACATCTACCTGCTGCAGCTTATAGTCATCAATCTTATACTGTCCGTCCGTCTTCTTTCCTCTTGCCATCGTCTTCACCCTCTGCCTTCTCAATCGTTATATTTATCTGCATATCATCAGAGCATGTCTTTAAGAAATCACTCAGCTCCCTGACTGAGCTTATCGTTATCTGCTTTCTGTCCGTCATTTTCAGCTGCCTCCTTTTCCTCTTTGAGCTGACGGTCTCTTTCGACTTCTTCCTTGAAAAATGCCAGTTTCTCCTTTATCGTCCTGCCGCTGCTCCTAGGTCTGCGCAGCACCCTGAGTCCTTCAAGGTACTGCTGATATCTTCCTGCTGTCTGTGCCATCTGATCACTCTTTCTTTTCATTCTCTTTTGCCAGATCTTCATTTATCTGATCTACATAGTCCTTATTCTCGTCATATCCTGCATCAGGATCAGGACCATCATCGGATGAACCCTTGCTGCCAAACTTCTTATAGGCATAGATCCCGGTTCCCGCTACTCCTGCCAGCAGAAGTAGCACAAGAGCTCCATTGGAGGACTTCTTCGTGGATTTTTTCTTAGCCGTCCGCTGCTTCTTTTTCTGCGCAGCAGCCTTTTTCTTCTCTTCCTCTTCGGCTTTTTTCTGCTCGTCATTATCAGTTTCTGAAGACCTGTTCAGCTCCTTGATCTCATCCTCATCCATAAGAGAAAGAAGATCCGATTCATCAACCATGTTCAGGAAATGCACCGTCTCATTGCCGCTGTCATCACGGTCGATTATCATATAGAAATAGTTGCCGTTCTTCGCGGTAAATGTGATGAATTGCTTCCCTGACTTATTCTCCGTTGACGCGCCATAGTCATCTACGAGATTCATATTTCCATCAGGCGTAAGCGGGCTTTCCTTTTCTGTAATAGAATCCTCCGTCTTCTTTTCTTCCTTCCCCTGGCACTGTGCGATGTCCTCTCTGCATACATGACAGGTGTCATTTATCTTCTCTGCGCATCTTACCGTGCAGATACATTCAGCCTCCTTACCGGTCTTTGCATATGCTGCCACCGGCATCATGGCAGAAATCACTGATACAGCCATTAGTGCTCCGATTGCCAGCTTCTTACTCTTCATCTTCAAAAATGTCCTCCTTCTCTTCCGCTATGGAATATGCCTTCTCATTCAGCTTCTCCATATCTACTGTGGTCTTCCCTCTGCCCTTCGATATCAGAAGTATCTCAGCAAGCTCCTCAGGGGTCAGATTAAAAGAACCCACGTCAGCCAGTATCTGCTGGTTCTCTGCCTCCTTCAGTCTCTTCTCTGCCTTTGCCAGAGCTGTCTCCGCTTCTTCCTTCTTTGTCTTCGCCTTCACGACCGCATCACGCAGCCTTTCAAGTTTTGTCATGGTATCTCCTCTCTATCTGATCCTGCCGCAGGTGTAGTAATGATTTCTCCAGTAGCTGGATTCGTATGATGCAAACTGGATGGGATTCCCGCAATGGATCATGGTCCCGTTACCGACTATTATCCCGACATGACTCGCGCCTCTTGTGGCGTATGTCCCCTGGAAAAATATCAGGTCTCCCGGTTTTGCCTCCTCTTTTGAAATCTTCATGCATTTTCCGACGAGGCCATTGGCTGTTGTCCTTCCGACATTCCATCCGTTGCCTGAATGATTTATCACCCAGCACACAAAGCCTGAGCAGTCGAAGCTCGTAGAAGGGCTGCTGCCTCCCCATACATACGGATATCCCAGATATTTCTCTGCTTCATTAAGCATCCTTCCGAACCTCTCATCTGTCAGAGCCTCTGTAGGTACCTGATAATCCTGATAGTCTCCCTGTGCAGGATTGGCATATATGTCGTCTCCGAACAGATATGACTTATTCCCCTGAGTCTCCATTAGAAGCTGATACCGCTCCATGAGATCCGCATCCAGATTCTCTGCATCAACCGCCGCCTGCAGCGTATTATTTACCAGAGTAACTGTAAGGATCTTTACCTCATACTCTTCTGTCTCTCCATCTTCGTTTGTCCTTGTCCTGGTCTCAGTAGATGGCGTGAGTGTCAGCTTATACTGGATATCAAATATTTCCTGAAGCTTTGCTGATACTTCATCTGGTGTGTAGTCTTCATATAGAACTGTAAGTAGTGCCGCCAGCTGATATGGATTGTGATTGATTTCTGCCAGATTGTATCTGTACTCATCATAGCCGGGATAGTCTGTCTCGATATTGTCTATCTTCCTCTGAAGTTCTTCCTCTTTTGCCTTATAATCAGCCTCTACCTGCCTGATATCATCATCTTCTGCTGTAAATGAGCTCGCGATTGAGACATTATTCACAGCTCCTGTAAACAGTCCCGATACTGAAAAAAGGCCTGCTATAAGGCATATCAGAAGGATCACCACAAGAGCGCCAATAAGCACCTTCGGGCTTGCCACATGCTCTGCTACGAATTCACCGATCTTTCCGGCCATATCAGAAGCCTTATCCACAAACTTCTTCGATACACTCCCGGCCTTATTTACAGCCTCTTTATCAGATTTCTTCTGAGCAGCACGCTGGAGTTCCTTCTTCATCTGCTGTCTGCGGATCTGAGCGCCCTTAGACTGCTCTGACACTCCGTCGTCCCTGCGTTTCGATTTCCTGACCTTCTCAGAATAGGCCTTATGCTTTCTCTGATAATGGTTCTGCTTTGCTCTGGACTTTATCCCATTGGCAACTACAGCCGCTGCAGTCTCTCCGTTATCAATAACTCTTCTGCTAATACCGTCACTGTTCTGATGGTCATCTTCCTCATGATCCATCTGATGATCTACAATTCGCCTCGCCGGACTGATCTGTCTGATCGGCGAAGTCTTTTTAGCCGATGGTTTTGTATTCTCTGCTTTGCCATGTCGCAGCTTTTTCCCTGCCGCATTTTTGGCGGAACTCTCATTTTTCAGTTTGTCCCTGAAATGAAAGCTCTCATCCGACCTATCGCGAAACTGTCTCCAGCGTTCCTGCTGCTCCCTGCTCGTCTTCTCCATCAGCCATTATCCTTTAGTGTCCAGCCATCTGACAATTTGGTCGTCATGATATGGTATAGTTCCAGGTCTTTCGGGAACCGGTCTACGAATGGCAGTATCACATTCCCATAGAATAAAAGCCCTTCTCCTTCACCTGAATGTGTCACATATGACAGCTGGTGCGGACTGATATTGAGCTGCTTCGCAAGTATTCCTCTATCGCCTACTGCCTGATTAAGCATAATGATGAAGTCCGAGTTCTCAAAGATATTCGATACCTCCTTCGATGCCAGCAGGTCTTTACAGTTCTGAGTGATTCCTGTCGGTATTCCTCCCCATTTACGGAACCTCTTCCAGATCTCTACTGTATAGGCTGCCGTCTGTTCCTCACGGAGCAGCAGATGCATCTCATCGACATAGTATCTTGTCGATTTTCCCATGCTTCTGTTCTCTGTCACACGGCCCCATACCTGATCCTCGACAATAAGCATTCCTATCTTCTTTAGCTGCTTCCCAAGGTCTTTGATGTCATAGCAGACAAGTCGGTTATTGATATCAACATTGGTGCGGTGATTGAAGACATTAAGAGAACCTGTCACATAGATTTCAAGCGCAGTCGCTACCTCTTTTGCCTCTGGCTCTTCCTGCTTTAGGAGTGCTTCGTACAGGTCACCGAGTACGGGCATGTTTTCTTTCCCCGGATGCTCGAAATACTTCCTGTATATCTGATGGATGCAGCGGTCTATGATGGTCTTCTCCACAGGTTTCAAGCCTTCTTTTCCGCCTACGATGAGCTCGCACAGAGACAGGATAAAGTCTGCCTTCAGGGCAATAGGATTGTCATCGTCCGAATAGTTCATGTTGATATCCATTGGATTGATGTACTGGTCAGATGTGGTCGCGATCTTTAAGACCTGTCCTCCGAACCTCTGCACCAGAGCCGTGTACTCTTCCTCCGGATCGCAGATGATTATGTCATCGTCTGTCGCAAGAAAAGCATTTGCTATCTCCCTCTTTGCCGCGAATGACTTGCCTGAACCCGGTGTGCCAAGGATCAGCCCGTTCGGATTCTTTAAAAGCTTCCTGTCCACCATTATGAGATTATTTGAAAGCGCATTGAGACCGTAATACAGAGCGCCTGTGTCATTCTGAAACAGCTCCTGAGTGGTGAACGGCACGAATATAGCCGTACTCGATGTAGTCATCCCACGTCTTATATCTATCAGATTCTGTGCCAGCGGAAGTGAGCTCATAAGCCCCTGCTCCTGCTGATAGTCAAGTCTCATCAGGCTGCAGTTATGCTTCTGGGCGATGCTGTTTGCCTGAAAGAAATTGTTCTCAAGCTCCTGCTTTGTCTTTCCGGTATTCATGATGATAAACGTCAGAAGGAACATCCTCTCATTCTGTGACTGAAGCTCCTTCAGAAGATTCTTCGCATCATTGCCGTATGTAGCAAGGTCAGAAGGAATGATGTCGATATCATACCCTGATCTGACCGCTTTTTTCTGCTCCTCGATCTTCGAGCGGTCAAGCTCTGTGATAGTATGCTTTACGGTCTTTATCGCCTCTGTCTGGTCTACCGACTGGATATGCATCGTGACTATCTGACTTGATTCCATCGACAGGAAATCCGCAAGCATCCTATCGCTTATATCCGATGCCGTGATCTGAAGGAAGCTCATTGTTCCATACATACTCCCCATCTGAAAAGTCCTTCCATTCTGGAAATACAGACTTGACGGTGCTATGAAGTCCTTTACTGAAAGCCCCGACTGAGGCAGATACTTCCAGTCGAAATTGAATCTCTGCTCATCCCCGATATGAAGCATACTGTGCATGACTTCAAGCCTCTCTTTTCCATCCAGAGTATCTGCTACAACTCCCATCCTCTTAAAGTTATTCAGTATACTTACCTCTATATGGACAAGTCTCGGCTTCGCTGTCTTTATCGATTCCGCATGGATTCCGAATGTCAGGAACTTCATCTTCGTAAGGCCGTTATTTCCTGCTTCCATCTGCCTCTTCAGCATTCTGGTATATTCATCCCGTACAGTATTGAATGAATCTGTCTGATGCGGTATCGCAATGCTCTTTTCAAATCTCTCTGCATCCGTGGTCACGTTCATGAATGAAAGCTCGAAGTTTACAGAACTGTCGAAGAAGTTCAGGAATGAACACCATTCCTCAAAGATCTCTGTCTGGTCTTCCTGCTGTGCCAGCTGATAGTTGATATCCTGAAACCGTATAGTCTTCGTGTAATAATCGTTTCCTATGCGACAGATACCATCTTGAAACATCCTCTCAAACGGAATGCTATCCTGTGTCGTGTGTGGCACATCGTCCTTTTTTTCCACATTCTTTATGATCTCTGTAACCCTTCTTTTATCCTCTGCACTCAGGTATGATGGCACCTTCAGCCGTCTCTTCTTTTTCTTATGTAAAAAATCTAACACCCTAATCTTCCCTTCTTATATTTCTGCAGTATTTTTTCTATCTCTCTTTCTGCTGCTGCCTGCCTGTGAAGCATCTCATAATAATTTCTGGTCTGATACACCCGCCTCTTCGGTCGTATAAAAGTCGCCTGAATGAAATGATACAGTATCACCTCCAGCGGCTGTCCGTTCCTCTCATACATCCCGAAGAAAAACATCGGGAGCATGACCATTATCATCCCCATAGAAGCTGTGCTCACACCCGTGAATTTCTTCATGAGAAAAAACACCGGTACCCCGATAGCCGCCCCTATGGTGAAGCAGATAATCTGTCTCTTTGTCAGATTGAGTGCCACCTTGCTCTTTACCTTTGTCAGGTCTCTCGGCACTGAAATATAACTTGCCATTGTCTTCTCCTTAGTGTGCGTGCAGAATTCTGGATGAAATAGAGCCTGTCTTGAACAGCGTAAACGCCAGAAGTATCGCATATCCGAAGCACTTCCATATCGCTCCCATCACGTCATCCGCAAACGCTATATTCTGTATGAGAACTGCATATATCGCCACGCATATCATGATCAGGAATCCCTGGAATCCGAGTGCGAACAGTGATCTCAGGTAGTTCTTTCCCATCATGCTCTCTTCCCTGTTTCCGAATGTCGCAAATGGTATCGGTGCAAGGCTTACCATCAGATATATCTCAATCATCCTCGCATAGACTATCACGAAAATAATCACCGATATGATCCTGAAAAACAGCGGCAGTATCAATGATTCTACGAATATACCTATCAGCGGCCCCAGCTCCATTGCTTCAAGCGTTGCCCGTAGCGCATCAAGCTGGCTCTCCGTCACTTCTGTTCCTGATGTGATCAGCCCACCGCTCTGATTGATGACGTAGCCTGTCACATCAAACACAGCCATCGTGATATTTGTCGTATTCGTGATAAGCGTCACCGCTACGAATGTCTTGAATATCCATTTGAAAAATATCCATGTCTCGAAATTCGCCAGATTGTTGTGTGCTATTACAAGCTGAATCAGCTCATAGCACGCGATGAATGTGAGGATGATCCCTGCAATCGGCATGATCACATTCTCTGAGATATTCCGTATCATCTGAAATATGGTCGGCTCAAAATCAGCCGGTGACATTCCTACCTGTCCTGCAATCTCTCCGACACGCTCATTCATATCCTTGAATATACCTGTTAGATTGGCCATTATGCCATTTACCAGCAGCGTCTTAAAGAATTCCGTGATCTTTGCAAATAAAGTTTCCAGCCTCCATCTCCTCCTTTCCGATGATTAGTATCATTTGTGTTCCTCATAAAAAGAGAGAGGCCTTTTCAGACCCCTCTCCATTCTCATCATACTATACCTGATATTTATAGCCAATCAGAATAATCCAGACAGCAGTGGAACCAGAGTTGTGCCGATAAGGGCCACTCCACCACCCGCCATTAACTGTTTCATTCCCTGACTTTTTGCTTATGTGTGATAAAGAAGCAATAGAAGTGCAAAAAATTTTGCCGTTCCTATCCGACACTTGGCCATTGTGTCGGATAGGTCGGGCGGTTATTCG
>OMZG01000025.1 GCA_900315505.1 uncultured Lachnospiraceae bacterium | reverse complement strand
TGCTTATCTTTTGGTCTTTGGTTCGGAATAGTGTAGTGCTGGCGGTCTATCTCTTGTTTTCGGTTGCTTGCTTCCTTACCGTACATGAGCATTGGCACCCGGGTTGTCGTTGCCATACCCTTCCATAAGGTTGATAGCGCCCCAAATTCCTAAGCCTGCGCCTAATGCGCAAACAAGTGTTTGTAACGTGGTTACGCTCGATGTAAAGAAAGCCATTACATTATCCCAAGCCGGTAATTTTTGTTTTATTTTTCAATCAAAGAAAGCAAATCACTATTCGTTTTTGTTATACTCGTGACCCATCAACCGGCTCTCTCCTTCCGTTTTTATACTCCGCTTTCTCTGATACTGTGTGTAGTATATGAAATCCTTTATGACCTGTCCCTCACAGTGGGCGATCTGATTTTTCTCTGCTCATCCATTAGCTGTCCCTCATCTTATAAGATTGCCTGTCTTCGTTCTTATATTCCTGACGGGCTGTTTTGCCGCTTCCCGCTTTTTCTCTGCAAGCTTCTCGATCACAGATGGCTTCTTCTCTACCTCACCATTGATAAAAGGATTATCCTTATCATCCTCAGGTGTACTCTGATGAAAACTATCTCTATCAGCAGTCTGATTTCTGGTCTTATAGGCTTCCATCATAGCCTTCAGCTCTGTATTAGAGATTTCCTTATAATCATTCTCCCAGATATTCTTTCCCTCAGGGTTCTTCCCGATGAAGATTGGTTTCTTTATCTTCGTAGTTCCATTCTCAGGAAGTTTCATCCAGACTCCTTTTCCGAATTTATTATTGTGGATCATCTTTGGAGAGATCACGAACGAAGCCCACGGCGACTTGTCTTTTTTGTCTACATTCGGAATCTTCACCTCGACCAGTTCCTTACCATTCTTCGACAGGAATGGTTCTCCGACAAGTCCTTTACCGAACTTGATGGCTATCTCTTTTCGTTCCTCAATGATCTGAACCCCTGCGGCCATCTGTGCCTCTGCCTCTTTTACAAAATCAGGCACATCTCCAGGCACCAGTCCGGGTGTAATCTCATCATCCATATATTTTTTCTCCTCATCTCTTACTTTCAGGCCTTATCCGCCTTTATCACCACATATTTATCATCAGCCTTCAGCGGCATTCCCTGTTTCTGTTTGCTGATGTATTCTGCCACATCTAATCGGTTCTTCCTGCTATAATCTGCCGTAAGTCTGTAGTTCGGGTGACTTTTCAGATCATACTTATCAGATAGAAACGGTCGCACGCCTCGTACCTGAACTATGCATTTACTTCCAGGCATAACCGTGAGCTGATCTACTGACATCAGTTCATGACCCAGCTTCTGATAATTCGTGTTGAAGCTCTCCTGCATTCCCTTGGTCTGTCCGGTGTTGTACATATCTATCGTCTCTTTTCCAAGCATCTCTGCAAGGTCTTTAAGAGTTGATTTTTCTGAACCGCCAAGGAATATCTGACTGTCACAGTTTGCCACTATCGTCTCTGCATTATCCTTGTAGATTGCCTTCAACTGTGACTTCGCCTGCAGCACCAGACAGGCTGATATCTCACGTGATCTGATGGTCGCCATCAGCTTTTCAAGATTCGGTATCTGCCCGATATTGGCCAGCTCGTCTATGAGACATCTGACGTGGACCGGCAGTCTGCCTCCATAGACATCATCTGCCTTCTCACACAGGAGATTGAACATCTGCGAATAGATCATTGCTATCAGGAAATTAAACGTGGCATCGGTATCTGACATGATAAGAAATAGTGCCGTCTTCCTGTCGCCAAGCGTATCAAGTTCCAGCTCATCATAGGATGTAATCTCACGAAGCTCTGCAACATCAAACGCAGCCAGCCTTGCGCCACAGCTCACCAGAATACTCTTGGCTGTCTTTCCCGCTGCCAGCTTGTACTTCTTGTACTGCCTCACCGCAAAATGCTCTGCGTCCTGAGCTTCGAGCTCATCAAACATGAGGTCTACTGCATTTTTGAAATTTTCATCTTCCTCATGGATTTCCATCGAGTTCAGCATCTCAAGAAGAGTATTGAAGTTCTGTTCCTCCTCCGGTGCCACATAATGGATGTAGCCGATCAGGGCGGTATATAGCAGCTTTTCCGACTTATTCCAGAACGGATCACCGCCATTGCCGTCATCACCCTTGGTATTTGCCATAAGAGCCGTCACCAGTTTCAGGATATCCTTCTCACTGTGCAGATAGGCAAATGGATTGTAGTGCATCGACTTACTGAAATTGATAGTATTGAACACCTTGATGTCATATCCGTTTTTCTCAAGAGCCCTGCCACACTCACATACGATGCTGCCCTTCGGGTCTGTCACCACATATGAGCTGTGCATCTGCAACAGATTCGTCTTCAGCACAAACCTTGTCTTTCCTGAACCGGAGCCTCCCAGAACAAGCACATTCTTATTCCTTGCCAGTGCCGGATCAGAAGGTCTCGAGTTCATCGTAAGCATCTCTGTCTTCGACAGGATCACATTGTTCTTAAACACCGGATCTATGAACGGTTCGATGTCCGCATGTGTTCCCCATCTGGCTGAACCGTATTCCTCGTTGTGGCGAAACTTCTTTGCATTCTTGCCTTTGAGATATACCGCCAGTCTTAACGCAAGAGTTGCCACAACTCCTACCAGAATATCTGTCGGATAGAAGCTCGGCATGATATTAGAAAATGCCGCTGACAGACAGCCATCCAGTATAAGGCTCTGCACCTTCTCAGACGCATTCATGCCTTCTGCAAGTCTCCACGCCTCTCCGAGATTTGTAGCGATAAGCCCCACAATGACATAGGGAATGTTCAGAATCACCTTCTTTTTCATCTTCTGGTTCATCTGACATTCTCCTTATAACGCTCCTTTACTTTACGAGGTCTCTTAGCTACTTCCTTCACGAGATCATGCAGCTTCTTTACGACACTCGGCTTCTTCTCCATATCAAGTGTCTTTGCCCCATAATCACGGAGGATATTGTCTATCGCATCCTGGTCCCGTCCTTTGAAAAAGCAGGTATAGACTGGCGGGTCCAGATTGGTGCTCTTCACTATCGCAAAATCCACCCCGTATCTCCTGGCTATCTTTCTGAAATCTCTCAGACCTGCCTTATCAATATCTATCTTCTGTACTCCCTGATCCTTCTGTAAGATCTGCTTTACAGTCATTTCCCCATGTATGTCATTTACTCTGTTCCTCGCAGAGGCCATTCCCTGCATCATGCTGCGTCTCGAAGGCATCTGAGCCATCTGGATTGCAAATGTAACACCTCTTTCAGTCACATGCACGCCTTTTGATATGACCTCTTTTGCTAAGTCCTCATTAATCATAGAGTCCCTCTCATCAGATCCTTATCGCTGTAAGCTTTTCATCCCCATTGCTCAGTATTCCGAGACGTTCCTCAAATGCAGCGGCTATCTTGTCAACATCTTCCTTCTCTACCGAATAGATCTCATAACCACATACCTTGATGACGATCACTGAACCTATGAAATATCGCTCATCTCCGATATCAATGATCCTGTCGGAATTATAGAAGGCAACATATTCATTATCAGCACCCATGCTGAAGCTGCCTTCTCTTCCATCGAGACCCATGAGTGCAGCATTTGTCTCCTGCAGTCCTGTGATCTTCATTTCACCATTGGTGGCTATCACCAGAGCGTTGAGTTCTCCGGATTCCCCTACCTTCTTGTCTTCTACGAATACAATCCCGTCTGATACAGGATTCAGATCAAATCTCAGCTTGAACGGCCTCATTGTCCGTTGTCCTCTCTTTCTGTCCGTGCTCTATTCATGGAATTATTTTTCCTGTTGTAATGTTCCAGCAGTATGCGCTTATAGCAGGGAAAGCAGAATGCCCTGCCATGTCCATACGGACATGACTCGGTGCAGTTCTGCGGAGAGATTGCGCTTCTCTCAGGAGCCTTCGGGATATATCTGATACCATTTACCTTTGTCATCTGGCATCTCCTCCCTTTGTTCTCTGTGCCGGATTCTTCGTCTTCGCCTTATCGACCCTGGCCTTGTTTTCCTTCAGCTTGTCGTGGATCGATGTCTTTTCAGATACCTTCTCTGTGTGACGTGCTTCGATCTTTTCGACATTTCTCTGGGCGATCTTCTCATTCTGACGTTCCTCAAAGCGGTCTGCCTTCTCGAAGATATGATCCTTGCTGTCATAATGATATGCGCTGTCTGTCAGCTGATCTTTCGGATCTACGATAGAGGCATTCACATCGAGTACCATATCTTCAAGTTCCTTCGCCGAGAATTGTCCTTCATCCTTTACCAGAATGATCTCATGAACCGATGACGGAAGCACATAGAAGTCTCCTCCCAGCTTTTCTGCCGCATCTTCAAGAAAGTTCGGATATGCAAGGACTCCCGCACCCTTTACCCTGTTCTCTAACGATGCTACAAACATGATCTCAGGCTGTCCGCCCTGAAACTCCTCCGGAGTCATCCCCATAGAGTCAGCAAGCACTTCTGACATACCCTTTACCTCTACCGGGAATATCTTCGGAGCATTCTCGAGTGCGTCAGCCTTCAGCTGCTCTGCTGTGATGCCGTAGTTATCAAGCATGCTGTTGGTCACGAGCACACTCTCCAGCTCGTCACGCTTCTCTGAAAGCCTGATCCTGTAGACTACCGACATATCCTCTATCACTTCATGAGGCACGTTCTCAAGAAGCTCCTTATTTCTTTCTGTGGAAATGACTTCTAGTGAAAGCTTATCCTTTACCGTGCTGTAATCAGTAGACATCGCTGCAAGTTCTCTTCTGTCAAGCATATCAAATCCCTGCTCCAGCTCATCAGCCGCAATGCGTGTCATGATACCGTAGTCGGAACCATCCTTGAAATCCTGATATCTCTCATCAAGATTGATATTCATCCCGACAATTCCGCCATCCTCTGTCACGTTAAGAGCCGTGTATCCGCCGTTTGGCATATCCACTTCCTTCACTGTGACAGTCACATCGTGGCCTCTCTCATTCATCTTTTCCTCGACATCTTGCGCGAATGCCTTCTGGAATGTTTCAAAATCCATCTGTCTCTCCTTCTCATTTTTGAGAAAACAAAAACGCCACGCTTCCGGTTCATCACCAGAAGCCTGACGCTTCACAATAAGTATCTGTTTTCTTCTGCAGAATAGGCAGGGGACATGTCCGTTTTTCATCGGCCTGTTCTCCTGCCGATTATAATATTATCAGACCCTGAATCGCTTGGGAAGTGCCATCCAGTGGCGATTAGGAGTCATCTGGTAGCGATTGAGGGTCACATCTGAAAATATACATATAATCGCTTACTTCGATTGACTAATCGCTTGAATAGTCGTAAAATCAAGCGTATAAGGACATTTTCAAGCGAAAGGAAAGCGATTATGAGAACATTTGACTACTCAATCCTTGCTAAAAAGACCTGGGACAACGAGATCCTGAACTACACAAATCTCATTCATGAGTATAAGGGCAAGCAGGATTTATACATACGTCAGAAGCCTACCGAACTTGATAAGCTGGTAGAGATTGCCAAAGTGCAGAGCGTGGAATCTTCAAACCGTATCGAAGGCATTGTAACCACATCCACAAGAATCCAGGCTATCGTAAAAGATAAAACCACTCCGAGAAATCGCGATGAATATGAGATTGCCGGATACAGAGATGTGCTTAATACTATCCATGAGAGCTATAAGTATATTCCTCTCGAAAGCAGATATATTCTACAGCTTCACAGGAATCTGATGCAGTATTCGCCAAATAAGGAAGGCGGTGTATTCAAGTCCTCACAGAACTATCTACAGGAAACCAGGGAGGACGGTTCAACATTCATACGATTTACTCCTGCTGCTCCTTATGAGACGCCCGCCTATATCGACGCAATCTGCGACAGTTACAGGATGACTGTAAGTCAGAACACTGTAGATCCGCTTCTTCTGATCCCGGTATTTATCACAGATTTTCTATGCATACATCCATTCAGCGATGGAAACGGACGGATGAGCAGACTTCTGACTCTCCTTCTTATGTACCAGGCCGGCTACAATGTAGGCAAATATATCAGCATTGAGAAGCATATTGAGAAGACCAAGCCTTCATACTATGATGCCCTGCAGCTTGCCTCACAGGGCTGGCATGAAGGGAAAAATGATCCGACACCGTTTATCAAATATATGCTTGGAGTGATACTGGGATGCTACCGTGAATTTGAGGAGAGGGTTGAAGTCCTTAGCAAACCAGACGAAAGTGGCAGAGTCCTTGTCAAATCCAGTGCTACTGATATAGTAAGAGCTGCCGTAGAGAGCAAAATAGGGAAGTTCACCAAGCATGATATCCTCATCATCTGTCCTACCCTCAGCCGCTCTTCTGTCGAAGCCGGGCTTCGTGAGCTTCTCGCCACTAGCGAGATCAAGCGGTTTGGCCAAGGACGTGGAACTTACTATCTTAGATCTGACGCCCTTCAGTAATCGCTTAATCCATGTATTTATCGCTTGATTTTTTGTGATTTTCAAGCGATAAATCATATTGGTAAGCGATTTAATTTTATGGCAATCTGCCACACAGTCCGTAGATAGACAATGAAATCGTCGCGATCACCGCGCCCAACAGTATATCCAGCCCCATCGCCTTCGCGTCTGATATTCCCATCGCAAATGCCGTGATACCTGTCAGCACGCAGATGACTCCAAGTATCACTCCTATCACTGCAAAGACCAGAATGATAAACCTGAGGCCTGTTCCGATAAATCCCAGTATACCCATACCCATTGCCTTGAAAATTCTTAATACCATCATCGTTTTTTCCTTTCCGCAGACGTTATATATCTGCCATATCGCTCTTTACCTGATTCGTGTAGTAGCTGTCTATCGTATTCGGTGCATTGAACAGAGCCGCCAGCATATACTTCTTGATATTCCTTGCCCTACTGCGGTTTTTCGTCATGCACTCAAGCACATATTCTATATGGCTGTAATTCAGCTTCAGGAATTTTGACTTCACCAGATCTTTCGGATACCTGTCACTGGCAATCGTGATATACTGATTCTCGGAAAGCACAGTTTCAAGGATCATATCGCAGATTCCGTTTATCATTTCCTTCTCGTGAGGATGTATTGCTATCAGACTGTCATACTCAATATTCTCTTTGATTATCGAATCGTATACAGCTATCTTATCCATCTCATCTGATCTCTCCTGCATCTGAGTAGACCTCTCTGGTGATGAGATAAGATTAGATTTGATATCATTACTCTCAGTCTTATTATACTCAGTATAATTAGAGTTTGATTTCGGGACTTCTGGAAGTTTACTTTTCAAACTTCTAGAAGTTTGGTTTTCGTACTTCTTGAAGTTTGATTTTGAAACTTCTGAAACGGCTTCAGCGGAGTTATACACATCTTCAACATCATTATTCTCTGCTTCATCCGGTACAGAAAAATTCTTCACATAGAATATGGTAGGCTTGCCCTGGCCCTGTCGTCTCTTTTCAATCAGGCCGATTCCATCTTTCTCATCAAGCTCCTTCAGTAGCCCAACAGCCTTATTCCTGCCGCACCCAAGGTACTCCATTATATCCTCGATGGAAAAATAGATATACACATGGCCGCCATTATCCACCCATCCGTTCTTTGCAGAAAGTGACATTCTATCGAGCATGATCCCGTAAAGAATCTTCGCATCACTCGACAGCTTTCTGAAATACAGATCTGTCATCAGCGGTTTCGGTATGCGATAGAACGTCAGCATGTCCGATTCTTCAAGAGAGAAGTAACTGAATTTTATTTTATTGTCCATCGTATGTTGCTCCTTTCGTCTTTCATAAATGCAGAATCTGCACTTATGCTCCTGCAGACTCCAAAATAAAATTCTTCACATAGATCCTGTTCGGCCTTCCGTTGCCCTGCTTCTGTCTCTCGACAAGACCGGTCTCTTCGAGTTCCGCCAGGCATCCAAGCACTTTTCTCTTTGAAGAATTAAGTTCCTTTACTATCTCATCAACAGGATAAATGATGAAGGCCCTGTCCTTGTCATCCACCCAGTGATTCTTCCTTGCCTGCGACATCCGGTCAAGCAGCAGTCCGTACAGTACCTTTGACTGTGTGGAGAGCTCAGCAAACTGCTTATTCACCAGAAGCTCCTTTGGTATCTGTATAAAGCTGAACTGGTTCGCCTGCTCCTCAAAATAATAATCAAACATCCGCTTCGTCCCTTTCCTTCTTCCAGTCCGCCAGTAATGATAGGATTATCTCCTCACATCTCGTAGTCGAATATTCCTTAGGAAAATATCTGTTGAGCGTCTTGCGACTGATATCAAGCCTGCCTGTATCCTTCAGTGCAGGTATTGACTGATTCAGCAGTTGGAAGAATGAATACTTCGTCATATTTTCAAAATCTTCTTTCTTGGCCGCCGTAAGCTGTTCCTTCATAAGGACTCCATTCTTTTCAAAATACTCATAGATCCATTCCTGATGTTCGACATCAAAATCAGCAATCTGAACAGCTGTTATAATTGAAATACGCTTCTGATCTACAAGATTAAGCACCTTAGGGATGAGACCAGTCAGCTGAATATAACGGCGTACCTGAGCTTCTTTTAATCCAACACCTTTTCCTACAATTCCAGCTGAATTATACTTCTGATACTGAGTATCGGAGGTATCATCATCCGACTTCCGATACTCGGTATCGGAAGTAGATTTTCTATCACTTCTTGTTCCCTGCCGCCTCATGGCTTCCATCTTCATTTTCAGCGAAAAAGCTCTTTCACTAGGAAGTATTTCTTCTCTCTGCATATTCGAATCAACCATAGCAATGATAGCTTCATCATCAGACATTTCTTTTATGATTGCGGGGATCGTTGTCAGCCCCGCAATCTTTGAAGCATGCATTCTTCTATGTCCTGATATCATTTCATATCCACCATTGTCATTAGGTCTCACCGTTACCGGAACCAGCACGCCATTTTTCTTAATGCTCTCTACAAGGTCATCCATTCTCTCATCATCCAACACCTTGAATGGATGATCCTTGAATGGCACTATCTGATCTATCCTGATTTCCGTCTGACCATCGACAACATCAGGTGCTCCAAGAAGTTCATTCAATGATTCAAGATGTACCTTTTCTCTCTTAACAGCCATGTCCGAGCACCTCCTTTGTCAGTTCATTGTACGCAGCTGCTGCCTTACCTTTAGGATCATAATCGTATATGGTTTCAGCCATCTGGCTTGTTTCCGCTGCCCTTACGGATAATGGAATCTCAATAGGAAATACTGGTATCGACTTCCCATAATTGTCCGTCACCGACTGCACAATTTCTTTTGCAAAATTCGTCCGGCGGTCAACCATTGTAAAGAGGATGCCTTCAATGTATAGCTTATGATTAAGCCTGCGCTTCACTGTGTAGATTGTCTTCACCAGCTGCTGCAATCCTTTGACAGGCAGATATGCCGCCTGAACCGGAATTAACACGCTGTCAGCTCCTGCAAGAGCATTTACAGTTAGAACTCCTAGAGAAGGCATGCAGTCTATCAGGATATAATCATAAGTGTCTCTTATCGTCTCAAGGTAGTTACGCAGAATCATTTCCCTGCTCATCACATTTACAAGAGACACCTCAGAGGCTGACAGCTCTATATTTGATGGGAGCAGATAAAAATTTTCTCTGACCTTCTGTATCCCCAGGCCAGCTTCCAGCTCCTCATCATTTATGACTCTTGATATCACATCCCTTACCGTGACATCCATCTTGTCAGGTTCCTGAAAGCCAAGACTTATCGTAAGTGATGCCTGCGGATCGAGGTCTATCACAAGCACCTTCTTACCAGCCGATGCCAGTCCTGCTCCAAGATTTACAACAGAAGTCGTTTTTCCTACGCCGCCTTTCTGATTCGATACGGCTATTACCTTTCCCATTCCATCAGTCCTTTCCATATATCTCACGCAGATGTTCCTCGAATAGGTCTCTGCGGATTCTTACCAGTCTGTAGCCCATCTTGTAAAATGCTCCAGCCTCTTTTGCGAGCCTTGTCAGAGGCTTCGGTCCAATGCCGTAATATTCACAACCCTCACATGTAGTGAAGAAATATTTACCGGCAAACTCCAGATCAATGTCATCAAATCTGTACGAATATTTCCAGAAGTCCGTTCTGAAATCCTTTACCCTGCTCATGACTCGCCTTTCCTTTTCTTCTTGCCATCTGCCAGTGTTCTTGCAGGTTCTCTGTACCGTTCCAGCCAGTCTTCAAACTTATCCCTGTCTATCAGGGCATAGCCATCAATCCTGTAGATTGCTCCTGCCTCGTCTGCCAGCTCCATCAGCTTCCTGTGCTTGATGCTGTATATGTACTCAGCCTCCGAATATCTCAGGAATTTTTTTCTCATTCTCTTTGTATCTTCTCTAACCATTCAAAAATCCTCCTGCACATTGATGTAAGGCAGCCAATGCTTCTGGATAAAATAAAAAAGCACTTCTCTAAATTGCTTTAGAAAAGTGCTTCCAAATGGAATGAACCAATTAGTTCAAAACTTTTATATAGTTGTCTTCGGTCATTAAACTTTGTCTATGACAAAAATTTCTATGTCAAATCTATGTCAGACGTTCTTTTTCGTAAGGTTGTTTTAAAAATTCTATGTCAGAACAACCGTTCTTTTAACACATCTTCGCTCCTGCCGGGATGTGGTTGTCGAGCATCACTACATGGAGTTCTTCTTCACCATTGCGTTCGTCAACTGCACTGATGATCATTCCAGTGTAAACTGAAGGAGCTTCTTACTCTTCGGAACTGCTACGCATTCCTTTACCTTTACTGCTCTGAAATCAGACTTACAAAATGTATCGAAGTCTACCTCATCTGTCAGGAAGTCCTCTACCTTTACGCCACTGAAATCAATCTTTGAATTCGGTGTAAAGAATCCATTATTGTCACCATTCTGAGTAGATGAGCTACTAGATTTCGTATCTGATGCATCCAGACTCTTGAGCGTTGGAAAAAGGATCACATCTCTTATGGCTTCGCTGTTTGTCAGAAGCATGCAGAGTCTGTCTATACCATAGCCGATACCGCCTGTCGGAGGCATTCCTACCTCGATAGCATTCAGGAAGTCCTCGTCTGTATGATTGGCCTCCTCATCTCCTGCAGCTGCCAGCTTGTCCTGCTCTGCGAAACGCTCTCTCTGATCGATTGGGTCGTTGAGCTCTGAGTATGCATTGCACATCTCCCAGCCGTTGATATAGAGCTCGAATCTCTCAACCTTTGACGGATCAGATGGCTTCTTCTTGGTCAGAGGAGAGATCTCGATAGGATGATCCATTATGAAGGTAGGCTGGATCATCTTGTCCTCGCAGTACTCATCAAAGAAAAGATTTACAATGTCGCCCTTCTTATGACGGTCCTCATAGGCAATATGGTGCTCGTCTGCTATCTTCTTTGCTTCCTCATCGGATGATACAGCATCAAAGTCCACGCCCGTCTCTTCCTTTATGGCCTCTGTCATTGTAAGCTTTCTGAATGGCTTACCCAGGTCGATCTCTACTCCTGTGCCCTTTTCCTTATCTCCGTAATAGATCTTTGTGCCGCCGCATACCTTCTCGGCCAGATGGCGGAACATGCTCTCGGTAAGCTCCATCATACCGTTATAATCGGTGTAAGCCTGATAGAGCTCCATCAGTGTGAACTCAGGATTGTGCCTGGTATCTACGCCCTCATTCCTGAATACTCGTCCGATCTCGTAGACTCTCTCAAGTCCGCCGACTATCAGCCTCTTCAGATAGAGTTCAAGAGAGATACGGAGCTTTACATCTTCATCAAGCGAATTATAGTGGGTCTCGAACGGTCTCGCAGCAGCTCCACCTGCATTGTGGACAAGCATAGGAGTCTCGACCTCCATGAAGTCTCTCTTTGACAGGAAGCTCCTGATCTCAGCTATGATCTGTGATCTCTTTACGAATGTATCCCTGACCTCAGGATTCATAATAAGGTCAAGGTATCTCTGGCGGTACCTGATGTCAGTATCAGTGAGTCCATGGAACTTCTCAGGAAGGATCTGGAGACTCTTGGACAGAAGTGTGACTTCCTTGGCATGGACTGAGATCTCGCCCGTCTTTGTCTTGAAGACAAAGCCCTTTACTCCAAGGATATCACCCACATCATACTTCTTGAAGTATGCGTATTCATCGTCTCCGAGATCATTCCTTGTGACATAGATCTGCATGTCGCCCTTGAGGTCGCGGAGATTAGCAAATGAGGCCTTTCCCATCACACGCTTGAACATCATACGTCCTGCTATGGAAACTACCTTTCCCTCCGGTATATCCTCAAGCGGTACTACCTTTGCCTTTCCTTCCTCGTCAACTGGAGGTACGAATTCGAGCTCATCGAAATGCTCTCGTATATCACTGGTATGATGAGTCTGGTCATACTTAGTGATCCTGAAAGGATCGCGGCCTGCTGCCTGAAGCTCGGCAAGCTTGTCCCTTCTGATCTGTAAAAGCTGGTTATTATCCTGTGAATTATTCTTTGCTGGCATTGTATTCCTTCGTCCTGATCAATCGTTGGTCCTGTATGCATCTGCTATCCTGTAGCTGAAGCTTCCTGCCTCTGTCTCTACAGTAACTGTGTCTCCGCTTACGTGACCTATTATGGCTGCTCCGACCGGAGACTCGTTTGAGATCTTTCCATTGAGGATATCGACCTCGTTGGAACCCACGATCTTGTACTCATCCTCTTCTCCATCCTCGTCAACAAGCTTTACTGTGTAGCCGATATTTATCTTGCCTGAATCATCCTGAGCAACGACCTCGGCATCCTTTAAGATCTCCTGGATATCCTTGATCCTGTCCTCGATCTTACCCTGCTCGTCCATTGCTGCATCATACTCGGCATTCTCCGAAAGATCTCCCTGCTCTCTGGCCTCGGCGATCTTCTTAGTGATTGCTGGACGCTGCACATGTATCAGATCCTGCAGCTCATCCTCTAGTTTTTTCTTACCCTCTTTTGTCATCAGGTTCTTTTTTTCAGCCATGACAGTGTCCTTTCCTGTATTATCTAAAAATTTTGCCTAAATAGTATATACTTATACCGTATAAAAGTCAATGGCAGCTAGCCTTTAAGCAGACATTCAAATGTTATCACATCATCCTTCCAGGATACGTCTATAGAGCCGTCATACTGCTTTACCAGGCTTTCTGCAATAGAGAGTCCGATCCCGTAGCCTCCCTTGTCCACATTATGCGACTGGTCTGCACGGTAGAATCTTTCAAAGAATTTTGAGTAATCTGTATTTTTCCCATCTGCATAGGTATTCGAAACAGCAAGTCTGATATTTTTTCCCTTCTGCTGAAGCGAGACCTTTATAGCCCCCTTTTCATCGCAGTACTTTATGGCATTGTCTATTAGCAGGGTGGCAAGCTGTCTTATCTGACTCTCTACAGCCTGCATTCTGACCCCATCCCCTATATCCTCGGTGAAGGTCTCCCCTGCATTTTCTGCTACCGGAAGATAGCTTTTCACTGTATCCTTTATTGCCGCTGAGATGTCAGTATCGATCCTGTCCTCAGAACTCTCCTTTTCCTCGGCTCTCACTATGGTCACAAGGTTCTGTATCAGTCCCGTCATGCGGTCGACCTGCCTCTTAGTGGATTCTGTCCATTCATCGCTTCCGCTTATCATCTCCTGGACCTGGACATTGGCCTTTATCACTGCAAGGGGAGTCTTCAGCTCATGACTGGCATTAGTGATAAACTGCTTCTGCTGCTCAGCATTCCTGATCTCAGGAGCTATCACTCTTAGAGAAAGAGCACGAAGGACAAAGAACGAAATAACAGAACCAAATCCTATCATTATGAGCGCCAGATAAAGGATCCTGTTTGTGATCCTGATCTGATTGGTATAATCGACAAAGGCGACTATTGTTCCCTTCTTTGTCTTCTGGACCTGATAGTAATAATTGCCTATGTTGCCAAAATGATTCAGATTGTTCTTTACAGCCAGAGCATATTCCTTGGCATCAGTGATATTTATCGAGGCGATCCTCTCTGCATTTATTCCGGCGACCCTGTCGTTCTTGTCAAATGTCACTGTAAAATATCTGACAGAATACCACTGATCCTTGTTTGTAAGCGCTATCCTTCCGCTACCAAAAAGCGTACTGAGGAAATCCTCTACATCCTGTTTTATTGACCTGTTCCCAGAGATATCCTGTTTGACAGTATCATTACTATCATCATCAGAATCTGAAGGATACTTGCTAACAGTAATCTTTATCGAAGGCAGATCTCCTCCGTTATCGATTATGGCCTGAGTCACTTGATGGGCTTCCTTTCTGGTGACCATCAGAGTACTCACATATATAATCCCGCCAACTACAAGCATCACAGCAATAAAGGAGCACATGGATACAAAAAGGAATTTATTTTTCAGTTTTTTTATCGATTCTTCATTCATGCGACCTCCCGGAAGGATCGGTATCCAGCCTGAATCCGCCTCCCTTTTCTCCATTTATAGTAAGATCGGAATCTATAGCAGTAAGCTTCCTTTTCAGATATGAGATATAAAGCCAGACAGTATCAGCATCTGCTGCCGGCTCGGCTGCCCAGACCTTCTGCAGGATATCATCGGTCGAAAGCTCTCCATCGGCATGGGTCATAAGCAGCTGCATGAGCTCGAACTCCCTTGCTGAAAGCCTTACTGAATTCTCACATGAAAGCTCCATCTCCTCTGCTTTAAGCGACACATCTCCGAAGCTCATATCCTTTGGATTATATTCCCTTCCTCTCCTGACAAGAGCCCTTACCCTGGCCAGGAGTTCTCTCATATCAAATGGCTTGGCCAGATAATCATCAGCTCCGGCATCAAGTCCGGCAACCCTGTCATCTACCTCGGTCTTTGCGGTAAGCAGAAGAACCGGGGTAAGGATATTGTTCTCCCTCATGTATTTAAGGACGCCAATTCCGTCCAGCTTCGGCATCATTATGTCAAGTATGGCCGCATCGAAGCTGTCCTGCTCAAGACAGTCTACTGCCTGCTCACCATCATATGCACTTGTGACATCATAGCCCTCATGCGTAAGTATGGCCGTCTCCGCCCTGTTTAAGTCGCGTGTATCCTCTGCCAGCAAAATTTTCATTCTGTCTCACTCTTTCCATTATCTTCAAATATCATATCTCTTATTGTCTGCATAGAAAGATCAGTCGATGCCAGCTCGTCTGCGCATCTTTTAAGCTCAGATGCTATAAGCTCCTCATTCGACTTTCCTATATCATGCTTGTATCTGATATGGTGCTCAAGCGCTGCCCAGGTATCCTGTGAAATCGTCCGAAGCTGGATCTCCGCATAGAATTTCTGATGCATACGAAGGATCATATGATAGCTCCTGTAGCCGTTCGGCTTGGCATGCTTTATATAGTCCTTCTCCTCTATGACCTCCGTACCGGGAAGTGCTATCAGATGATCCCTGAATCTGTAGATATCGTCTATAAAAGCGCATACCACGCGGATCCCGACTGCATCGTAGATCTTTGTAAGAGCAGACTCTGTGGTCACCGGAAGTCCCTTCCTTACGCACTTTTCTCTCATGCTCTCCTCTGACTTGATCCTTGAGAGGCAGTGCTCTACAGGGTCCATACCGTTCTTCTGCTTGAGCCTTTCCCTAAGCGTATCGATCTCGTCAAGAAGCTCCTTCTCTATTTTTTCAAGCTCTGGCCTGTAAGGCCCGTATATACTGTTATTTTCATCCATAAAACTGCTCCAGTTTTTGATTTTCTTTTAATTATAACGCAAATATCCGATAATTACTGTTAAAATTCAGTGAATGGTATGGTAACATTATGTGACAGGAAACACTGAAAGGAGACAATGATGAATAAAGGAAGGCTTCTAGGGATCGGTGTAGGCTGCGGCTCATCAGCTGATCTGACATATGCTGCAAAAAACGCGATCGAAAATAGCGACATAGTGATCTTTCCCGCAGGTAGCCGCGAGCACTGCAGGGCGTATACTATAATAAGGGATGTGCTAAAGGATGGACAGGAAACAGAATTCTTTGATTTCCCTATGACAAGAGACAGGGACGATCTGATAAAAAGGCACAACGAGATCTATAAAAGGACCCGTGATCTTCTGGATCTGGGAAAGACGGTTTCATTTATTACTATAGGAGATCCGCTTATATATTCGACATTTTCATATATAGGTGAAATGGCTGAGAGGGACGGTTATGAGATGAAGATAATAAACGGGATCCCATCCTTCCTTTCATGTGCCGGCAGGCTCGCGCTTTTTCTGGGGCAGGAAGATGAAGAGATACATATCATCCCGGGATCCGCTGATCTTAAAGATGCCCTGTCCCTTAAGGGAATAAAGATATTCATGAAGCTGGGCAAAAAAACTCCGGCCTTAAGGCAAGCCATAAAGACCGGAGATCATACCTTTCTTGGTGCAGTAAGTCACTGCGGGATGAGCGATGAAAGGATCTATAGAGACCTTTCTGAAATCCCTGACGAAATGGCCTATCTTATGACTGCCTTTGTCAGATAAGCCTATCTGTCCTGCTTCTCATAGATAAACCGCATGCCCTGAAGAGTCAGGTCAGGATTGTAAAGGTCTATGCAGTCAGTCTCGCCGGAGATCATCTTTCCAAGTCCTCCTGTAGCGATCACCTTTATATTCTTTTTCCCGATCTCGTCCTTCATATGGTTTATTATATATTCTGTGGCTCCGATCTGTCCGAATACCAGTCCGGCCTGCATGGAGCTTATGGTCTCACGGGCAAGGATAGACTTTGGCTTTGCTATCTCGATCTCAGGAAGCTTTGCTGCATCCTCCCAGAGAGCCTTTGCAGCAATCCTTATTCCCGGAGCCGTAACTCCGTAGCGGAATGAGCCCTTTTCATCCACATAGTCATAGGTCGTGGCTGTACCGAAATCTATAACTATAAGAGGCCCTCCATATAACTCATAGGCTCCGGCTGCGTCTACTATCCTGTCGGCTCCTATCTGGCTAGGCACCTCTGTCTGTATATTGATGCCTGTCCTTACGCCTGCCGCCACCACCAGAGGCCTGGTATCAAAATACTTGATCACAGCGCTTGTAAGCGAATGCATGACTGCCGGTACTACTGAGGCGATTATGCAGTCTTTTATCCTGTCATGATCTATACCGTTATTATAAAGTATATTCCGGATAGCTATACCATACTCATCAGATGTGCGGGCTATCCTTGTATTAAGTCTGAAATTTCCTACTATCACACTATCCTCAAATACTCCAAGTGTGATATTGGTGTTTCCGACATCAACTGCTAAAAGCATCCTTACTCCTTTTATCAGAAGAATTCTCTGAAATATTCCTCAAGCTCTCTGAAGAGCTGTCTCTGATCCTTTTGTATCTGCTTGATCTTAAGAGGTGCGCCTATATTGTCATAGGTCAGATCTCCCTCCTCTGAATCAGTCATCAGATGAAGGCTTCCCTCCTCATCAAAATACAGCTCGATCACTCCTCCTATGTCCTCTGTAAAGAGGACGCACATGATCTGAAGCTCCTTCTTCACCTGATCCGGAAGTCCGTCAAAATCCGGATTCAGATAATATTTTTTATTGTATGCGCTTGCAGCGCAAAGCACTATCCTGTCCTGATACATGATCACTTCTTCATCGTTGCGTAGATTATAGCCTTTATAGAATGCATCCTGTTCTCTGCCTCATCGAATACGACTGAATGCGGGCCTTCGAATACCTCGTCGGTAACCTCCATCTCTCTTAAGCCGTATTTCTCATTGATCTGTCTGCCTATAGTCGTATCGAGATCATGGAAGGCCGGAAGGCAGTGCATGAAGATAACTGAATCCGAAGCATAGGAAAGCGCCTTTTCATTGACCTGATAAGGCTTTAAGGCCTTTATCCTTTCCTTCCATACATTCTCAGGCTCTCCCATGGATACCCAGACATCCGTATAGATCACATCAGCACCGGTGCAGGCCTCCTCAACGCTTTCTGTAAGAGTAACGCTTCCACCTGTAATATCAGCCTGCTTCTTTGCATACTCGACAAGATGGCTGTCCGGGAAATAATCCTTATTCGTACATGCCACAAAGTCCATCCCCAGCTTGGCACAGGTCACCATCAGGGAATTACCCATATTGTATCTGGCATCACCCATATAGACGAACCTTACGCCCTTGAGCTTCCCGAGATGCTCCTTTATTGTCAGCATATCCGCGATCATCTGAGTCGGATGACTCTCATTCGTGAGGCCGTTCCATACAGGAACCCCTGCGTACTGAGCCAACTGCTCCACGATCTCCTGACCGAAGCCACGATACTCAATTCCGTCAAACATGCGGCCGAGCACTCTTGCAGTATCCTTTATGCTCTCCTTTTTTCCGATCTGTGAGCCTGAAGGATCGAGGTAGGTGGTCGTCATTCCCATGTCATGAGCTGCGACCTCGAACGAGCATCTGGTCCTCGTGCTTGTCTTTTCAAAAATAAGAGCGATGTTCTTTCCCTTCAGATAATCAAGCTGGGAAAGGCCCCTTTTCTTCTCATCCTTGAGCCTTGCCGACAGCTCGATAAGCCCTGTGATATCATCGGCCGAAAGGTCTGTCATCTTAAGAAAACTCTTGCCATATAAATCCATTGTCAAATCTCCTTTGCATTCTTATGATTATAAGCTTTTTATATGATTCCGTAAAGAGCGGGTCATTCCGTGCGTTCCTTTTAGATATTATTATTATCACTGCGATTTTGCAAGTCTGTTTCTTGACAAATCCTCCATTAGAAATTATACTTTTTCACCTATGAAGGAGACCTCTTATGCTGAATTCACTTACTATTGGAAATATAACCCTCGCTAATCCTCTCATCCTGGCTCCGATGGCTGGTGTCACCGACGAGCCCTTCAGACGGATCTGTCATGGGATGGGAGCCGGTCTCGTGTGCATGGAAATGGTTAGTGCCAAGGCTATCTGCTATCATAATAAGAATACCAGGGAGCTGCTCGAAATCGCTGACGACGAGCATCCGGTCTCCCTCCAGCTGTTCGGCTCAGATCCCACCTCCATGTCCGAGGCAGCGAGGATGATAGATGAGGTCCCGTATGATATTCTCGATATAAATATGGGCTGTCCCGTACCGAAGGTATTTGGCAATGGCGACGGCTCTGCCCTTATGAAGAATCCGAGGCTCGTAGGCGAGATCGTATCCGCCCTCGTGAAGTTCACCGACCGTCCTGTCACAGCGAAGATACGTGCCGGAGTTGATGCAGAGCATATCAATGCGCCTGAGATCGCGCATATCATTGAAGAATCGGGTGCATCCGCCGTTGCTGTGCACGGACGCACAAGGGAACAGTATTACAGCGGCGAGGCCGACTGGGATATCATCCGCCAGGTAAAGGAAAGTGTCTCCATTCCCGTGATCGGAAACGGAGACCTCCGCAATGCTTCTGATGTAAAAAGAATGTACGAGGTCACCGGCTGTGACGGCTTCATGATCGGCCGTGCCGCAAGAGGCAATCCGTGGATCTTCAGTGAAATACTCACAGAGCTAAGGACCGGCCATCCTGCCGATAAGCCTTCCCCGACCTATGTCATGGATATGCTGATGAAGCATGCCAGGATGGAGGTTGAGATGAAGGGTGAGGACCGGGCCATCCGCGAGATGAGGAAGCACGCCGGCTGGTACACCTCCGGCATGAGAAACGGGATACGTTTCCGCAGGGTGGTAAATGAAATTCACACCCTGTCGGAATTCGAGGCCGTATGCCGGCGTTTTCTCGAGCTCTGACCGAGCTCGTTCATTGCCCATTCATACTCTTCATCTGACAGCCCGTGCGGGGAATATCCTGCCTTATCGAGAATATCCTTAAGTCTCTGCCTGTCCTCCGATGCCATATCCGGGTACAGGTATAAAAGCTGCTCCTCATAATTTACCCTTCTGCTGAATTCCTTATCCCTTCTGCGTCTTCGCTCCGTCTGTCTCTGATAATGCATTATGAGCCTGTCGGAGCTGCCGGCTGCCGCAAATGCTCTCCTGTACTTTATATCAGAATACAATGATTTCATTCCGATCCATATAATGGGAGATGCCAGTACAAGTATCATGACAAGCATCAGCCACATCGCTCTTGGGCCTCTGAAGCTGTCCCTGATGTCACCTGTACCATTATCATCAGAAACGTTATTATTCTGAATGCTATCATTACGGCTGCCTCCGCCTGTCAGTAAACTCATGAGATCTGAAAGGAATCCACCGCCTCCGGTGTCCTCAGTCGCTGCCGGTGTGACATCGGCCACTACCCATCCATGCCCCTTCTCATATACCTCAACCCATGCATGGGCATTCATATCGCTTGCGGTCGTCCTTATCACTGCTGACGACCTCAGTGTATTCTGTCCTGAATAGTAGTCATCATAGGACAGCTCATCCTCTCTCTCAGCATTATTTGCCATACTCTCCATTGACACTGCGTAGCCCTCGCAGTATCTGGCAGGAATCCCGAGACTTCTGAATATGAGCACTGCCGAGCTCGCATAGTGTGCGCAATAGCCCTTCTTATTTTCATTGAGGAAATATTCCACAAAGTCCCTTCCCTTAGGAGTCGCGCCAGGGCTCAGTGTGTACGGATAATTCTTCTGAAAATATGCACGCAGCCTCTCCACAGCCTGGTCTGTGTCCATTCCTGCTTTAAGGCCTGCCCTTCTGCAGAAATCTGATACAGTCTGATAGATATCTGTCGGGACACCACGATAGCCATCACCCGGATCACTGCTCTTTATCTGCATATCATCCAGACTGATCAGAGGATAATATGTCACCGTCTCAGTAGCTCCAGATGGCAGAGCTTTTCCATCATCGCTTATTCCATCTGTTATCTCAGTCGTATCAGTATAATACGGCTCATACAGCCTCACATCCGCCCCGACATTCTTTATATCCATGCGGGCACGGGCACCCTTTCCACTCTTATAGCTTTTCTTCAGGGCACTGACCTGCTCCTGATCATCCTTATCATCGTTGCCTGTCCAGTAATTATCGACAGGATTATAGTATTCACCTATGAAGTTCCTGATATACAGGGTATCTGTAGAATACGGGGTAAAGGTGATCTCGAGATCGGGCTGACCATCCTGTATCACCCTGTTCACTCCGCCAAGCCTTCCTGAGTTCAGTCCGCCCGTAGCCGGATATCTGTTCAGAATACCGTCTGCACCACGCAGGAAAGCATCCTTCACGGCCGGCTCTGTGCTTTCCTTTATCCGGCTCTGACCATTGTAGATATTAAGCCTGCTGCATACCAATGCCAGCATAAGACCTGTCACCCATATCACTATTGCCATGAAAAACATATTCAGGTCCGTGGCCTTATCTACTCTGTACGAGATTCCCTTTCTTGTCCGTATATATTCCGTGCTTCCACGGTTGAACCTGAAATGACCACCGCCGCGGACCAGAGCGATATATACCATCATGACAAGCCAGACACACGCACTGGCCGGCAATGAGGAAAGGCCGTCCAGATATATGATCACGAGATTTGGAATGATGGTAAGTATGAAGCACCAGACATATGACGCGCTCCATATCACGAGATTAAACACTATATACTCAAGGATCATACCGACTGCTATTGAAAAGGCCGTCACCGTGACATAGCGGTTTGCAACTCTCTCTGTATATGTACGCATTCCGGAGAGTTCAAAGAAATCAGTGATCCTGTCGATGGTGGTATTAACTACTGCATAGAATCCTGAATTGATTTCATATCTGAAATTGATGCCTGCAAATACGAATACCGCCAGGAAAAGAAGTGCCACCAGATTCTCGCCCTTACTGCTCCTATAGCATAATGACAGTATCAGCGCTTCTGCCGCAAGCGTTCCGAAAAAGACCACCAGCGACATGGAAAGACCAATACCATCTATATACATATAGATTGAGCTTGCCGACAGAAGAAAAACCGCAATGGCCTTTATCATTATATCCGTATTGCCCTTCTTCTCTGTCCTTGTGTCCCTGTATGCCGTGATCACCGTGACACCTGGTGAAGGCACAAGAGGCTGTTCTTTTTTTCTTTTACCGAGAGCCATCCACCACGGCCTCCTTCACCTGGCCATCTGATGAGTAAACTCTGATATATCCCATAATCTCCGGATGTACCGATCTCATCAGCCTGTCAATGTCTTCAGTCATCTCTGCCCTTTCACCGAACATCTCTGAAAAGGCCTCATCCACATCTCCCTGATCCTGAAATCTTTTCCGCCTGAAGTCCTCATCAGCTGCACTCCACCACATCAGCTGCGTATTCACATTGCTTCGTACCAGTTCCTTTATGAGACTGTAAGCCTCGCTTACTACCTCATCATTTTCCTCAAGAATCTCCGTGAACTCCACCACAACGATCAGCTGCTCATCTGACATGGCTTCTCTCTGCTTGATCATCAGCTCATCCCTCTTGGCTGACAGCTTCCAGTGAATATCCCGTGGTCTGTCGCCTGGTACATATTCACGAATCTCTGACACATCAGAGAAATCATTGCCGCGCCTGTCAGTCTCCTCGGCCTCTGTCATACCGCCGGACGGATGCAGCGCGTACGAGCGCCTATCTCTATCACCCTTTGGAAAAACAGTGACCCCGACGCTCTTATCTACTGTCTTCTTCAGATCTGCAAGTCCGAGCACATCCCGGATCATGACATGATCTGCTGTGATCTCGTAATATCCCAGCAGTGAAAATCTGAGAGGGACATAATGCATCTCTCCCTCATGATTCACAGGAATTGCAATCTGTGTCTGTCCTGAGGTGCCATAGAATGTATTCCTGATCGTCAGTGTGATGGCGGCCTCGTACGAGGAAAATGCCATACCTGCCCGCAGATTATGGCCTATAAGAACCAGGTCTCCCTTTTGCGTATGATCTGTTCCAAGGGATACAAGCAGCTCTGATTTCCTGAGCATCAGCATTGATGTGATAATATCTATCGGCAGCGCAACTATTTCCATCATAAGCATGATAAAAAGAAATGTCCCTCCGAAAACAGCCACTATTGCAGCTGTCACTGCTACTGCCAGTATATATCCGATCAGCCGTCCGACTCTTATCCTCATGTCCTTGGTGCCCTTACATCCTCTATCAGCTTCTGTATTGCATCGTCCATTGTGATTCCTGCTGCCTTCGCACGCGCAGACAGCTTCACCCTGTGACCAAGCGTATCCCTGGCAATACTCTGCACATCCTCAGCCGTCACATAGTCCCTGTCATTGATGAAGGCGACGGACTTTGCCATACCGAGCATAGCTATGGTTCCACGTGGTGATGCTCCCTGCGCGAAGCTGCCGCCGTTCCTCGTATGCTCTACCAGACTCACTATATAGTCATAGATCTCATCCTTCACATACATCTGCGAGATGGCAGTCCTGATGGTCTTCAGGTCATCTGCCGTAAGCACCGGCTTTATATTCTCGACAGGCTTCGCAGCATTTCCCTTAAGGATCGCCACTGCATCCTCATGTGCCGGATATCCCATTGACAGGCAGATCATGAATCTGTCGAGCTGTGACTCAGGAAGCATCTGTGTTCCTGATGAGCCGTACGGATTCTCTGTTGCTATCACGACAAACGGGTCCGGAAGCTCTCTGGTCACTCCGTCCACTGTAGCCGTTCCCTCCTCCATCACCTCAAGCAGAGCCGACTGGGTCTTCGGTGATGTACGGTTGATCTCGTCTGCAAGGAACAAATTGGAAAATACCGGTCCCGGATGAAATTCGAACCTGCCGCTCTCCTTCTCATACATTGAGAATCCCAGGATATCACTCGGGAGCACATCCGGTGTGAACTGCACCCTCCTGTAATCGAGTGACAGCGTCCTTGCAAACGCCTTCGCGAGTGTCGTCTTCCCGACTCCCGGTATATCCTCCATCAGGATGTGTCCGCCTGCGATCATCGCTGCAAACACTTTGAGCACGACCTCATCCTTGCCTTTTATCACCGAATCCACTCTCGTGAGAACTGCTTCTGCTATCCTGTTCATATCGAACCTCCTGAGATGAAAAAGGGGACGCGTCCCTTTTTCATCTTTTTATTTTATACTGTCGCCCACAAAATGTAAAATACCAGAATTATATGTTTACCATAACCAAAATGTATGCTATCTTTTTGCCTGCATTAGTGCTAAAATAAGGAAAGTTAATTTTTTCACAAATAAAGGTTCAAGGAGGCAATATGAGTTTCGAACAGGAATATCAGCAGAAACTGACCACAGCCGATGAGGCCGTGAAGTGCGTCAGAAGTGGTGACTGGGTTGACTATGGCTGGTGCGTAGGCACTCCGGAGGCTCTCGACAAGGCTCTGGCGAAGAGGGCTGACGAGCTTGAGGACGTAAATGTACGTGGTGGAATTCTGTTCCATGTACCGGCTATCATGCAGGTACCTGATGCAGACAAGCATTTCTCATACAATTCATGGCATATGAGTGGTGTCGAGAGAAAGATGCTCACGACTACGAATTCATATTTCGCACCGATCAAGTATTCAGAGCTGCCTAGCTACTATCGTATCAATAATGCTACTCCGTCAAGGGTCGTTATGATCCAGATCGCTCCGATGGACAAGCACGGATATTTCTCATTCGGACCATCCGCTTCTCATCTCGGTGCAGTATGTGAGAATGCCGAGGAGATCATCGTTGAGGTCAATAAGAACATGCCTCGCTGTCTCGGCGGTCACGAGTCCGAGATCCATATTTCAAAGGTAAGCGCTATCGTAGAGGGCGACAATCCACCACTTGGTGAGATGCCTGCTGGCGGCCCTGCCTCTGATGTGGACAAAAAGGTCGCAGAGCTTATCGTTAATGAGATCCCGAACGGAGCCTGCCTTCAGCTCGGTATCGGCGGAATGCCGAATGCCGTAGGTTCTCTTATCGCACAGTCTGATCTGAAGGATCTCGCAGTTCATACAGAGATGTATGTAGACGCCTTCGTAGACCTCGCTATGGCTGGAAAGATCAACGGCTCCAGGAAGTCCATCGACCGCTACCGTCAGGTATATGCCTTCGGTGCCGGCACGAAGAAGCTCTATGATTACCTCGATGACAACCCTGAGTGCATGAGTGCTCCGGTTGATTACACGAATGATGTGCGTGTTATTTCTCAGATTGACAATTTCATGTCAATAAATAATGCAATCGACATCGACCTCTATGGACAGGTAAACGGCGAGTCTGCCGGAACCCGTCAGATCTCCGGTGCAGGCGGACAGCAGGATTTCGTACAGGGTGCTTATCTCTCTAATGGCGGCAAGAGCTTCATCTGCATGTCTTCTACATTCACAGACAAGAAGGGCCTTGTTCACAGCCGTATCCGCCCTACCCTTGCAGAGGGTTCAATCGTTACCGATACACGTCCTCAGACTATGTATGTCGTGACCGAGTACGGCATGGTAAATCTCAAGGGACTCTCAGCATGGGAGAGAGCCGAGGCTCTGATCTCCATCGCTCATCCTGATTTCCGTGACCAGCTGATCAAGGATGCTGAAAAGCTCAGGATGTGGAGAACATCAAATAAGAGATAACAGATCATCATGATCATTGCATAAAAAACGGGTTCCGCCTCACCAGAAAGTGAAATCGGAACCCGTTATTTTTATCAGAATGCTTCTTTTCTTCTCTCAAGGCGCAGCTTCTGACGCTTCTCGGCACCTTCCCACTCGGCTTCTTCACCAGGACCATTGAGCTCCAGCGCGTATGGCACCGTAATCGGCTTGCCATCCGGTGTGACTGCGACATAGGTCAGATACGCCCTGTTGATCGGGGTGCGCATACCGACTTCATTTTCCCTGTATGAATCTACACGGACTTCCATCGATGAATTGCCGACGTGAGTCACTTTTCCGATCATGACTACCATATCATTGAGTCTGGCCTCAGCCTTGAACACGAGATTGTCGACCGATGCAGTGATGACTTCGTGAGTCGAATGTCTCATGGCTGTCATTCCACCGACCTCGTCTATCCATTCCATGAGCCTGCCGCCGAACAGTCTTCCCTGTCCGTTGATATCGATCTGCATGACTACATGCGTGACTTCTGATTTCGAGAGTTCAACCGTCTTTGCCGGACGGCCCTTCTGATTTTTTACTATACCCATTATTTGCCATATACCTCGTGTGCGAATTTCTTTAATACCGGAATTGAACGCTTTACCTTCTCTGTATCAATGCAGTATGCCATTCTGAAGTATCCCGGTGCGCCGAAATTGTCTGCCGGCACGAGGATCAGGTCATACTTCAGGGCCTTTTCACTAAATGCGACTGCATCGTCTTCAAGTGCCTTCGGAAAAATATAGAAGGTTCCCTGCGGTCTAACTACCTCGAATCCGATATCGGTAAGCGCATCGTAGAGCAGATTCATATTGGTCTCATAGACTGACAGATCTGATGTCATATCAATGACTGCTGCGACGCCGAGCTGTGCTGTAGATGACGGGCAGTTGTGTCCGATTCCACGGCTGATCTGGCCGAAGATATCTACGAGAATGTCTGCATCTGTAGCCTTTGGATTCACGGCTATGTATCCGATTCGCTCCCCGGGAAGAGACATGCTCTTCGAGAATGAATAGCATGACAGTGTATTGTCATAAAATGCCGACGGGTACGGACACTTTTTTCCATCGAAAACTATCTCACGATATGGCTCATCGCTTATCAGGAAAATGTCATGACCATATTCCTGCTGCTTCTGATTCAGATAATCAGCCAGCTTCGTCAAGGTCTCTTCTGTGTAGATGGCTCCTGACGGGTTGTTCGGCGAATTGATAAGAACCGCCTGGACATTGTCATTCATCATCCGGTCAAGCTCTGTGAAATTGATCTGGAAATCAGGGATATCTGGCGGAACCACCTCTAGTGTCGCACCTGTATCATTGATATACGGTGTATATTCTGGGAAAAATGGTGCGAATGTGAGCACCATATCTCCCGGCTTCGTGACTGCTCTCACTGCATGAGCGATGGCGCCTGCTGCACCAGATGTCGGGAAGATATGCTTTGCCTCATATGGAAGACCGAATCTCCTCTTCAGTGAATCTGCGATTACTTCTCTCGCATGTGTATTGCCAAGTGTCGGTGAATATCCATGAAGTGTCATCGAATCCATCGTCTCATACATCCTGATCACTGCTTCATCATAGGCCTTCGGCGTTGCTACCGACGGATTCCCGAGAGAATAGTCGAATACATTCTCGTATCCTATCTCCTGTCCGCGCTGGTGTGCGTATGAAGCCAGCTTTCTGATCACATTCTTATTTGACAGTCTGTCTTTGTATTTCTGATTTATCATCTGAGACTCCTTTTCACAATTTCATATATTATAGGCAAAAACAGCCTCCCTTGCAAGGTAGTGTCAAGTAGATTATGAAAACAGCGTCTATTAAAAAAGATGCTATAATAGCACCTTGAAAATTGCAAATACATCAATCTCTGGCCACCGGCAC
>OMZG01000027.1 GCA_900315505.1 uncultured Lachnospiraceae bacterium | reverse complement strand
CAATGGTCGCATACAATTAGGAACATGTTCCTGATGCGCTCTGTGGATTGCTACACATTCCTTACAGTTTCCGTGATAACGACAGGCTTTCAGGCAAGGGCAGTGATCTTTGTCTTTATACTCCTTACGAAATTCCGCTGCAAATTCTTCTTGCAGTCTCAGTCCCTCGACACGGTTTCCCTTATGAAATTCTGCCATTGCATCCAGTTCTTTCTGGTTCCCTTCAATCTTCATGTTATTATAGCGCCTCCATTTCAACTATTCCTCATTTTCTGATATATTCTGATTTCACGTCCAGTTCGACCGCGCTGTTTTCTTCTTCGGCAGACTCTCCTGTAATGCGTCATTTTATGTTCTCCGCCTAACGCTAAAATATCAAACTGGAATTTGCCTCAGTCAAAACACTTCATACCCTGCCTTTTTCAACACCTCAATAGCACATTCATAATTTTCCTGTTTCACCAGCACATAGTCCGTGTTATAAGTCGATATCGCAAATATTCCTATCTTGTTATCTGCCAGAATACCCGATATTTTTGACAGTATCCCGATCAATGAAAAATCAAGCACGCCTTCTATGCGGAAGCCTTTCCAACCGTCATCCCTTTCGGTTGTATTGGCCGGCACGTCTTCCGTCTGACAAACGACAGAATTCTCCTCATCCGTTTTTGCGGTAAAGCAAAAAGGTCTGCTCATATCTACTTCGGAAAAATCCGCAACTTTACATACAGAAAAATCTGCATCAATTCTCTTTAATATCATAGTTTTCTTCACAAATTCCTATTTGTCTGTATCAGGATTAGAATATCATATTCAGGATTGCTTTTCTACATCACCTTTGAATAAATTTTTTTCACGGAATCTCTTGAAAATAGCGATAAATGTCGCTATGATTGATTATGCTCCCTACAGACAGAACCTGTCAAAAAGAAACGAGGATACTAAATGAAAATATTTCTGATTCTTCTGGTGCTGGCGCTGATCGCCAGTTCCTGCGGCTTCCGCAAATATGTCTGGTTCATTTCCATCGGATACGGTGCGGCGGTGGCGCTTATAGGCGCCGGGCAGCTCGCCCTTTTCCGTCACGCGCTCACCGTGGGCACCGCCCTGCAATGCATACTCTTCCTCCTCTACGGCTGCCGGCTCTCCGGCTATCTGGTCTACCGGGACCGCAAGACCGCTTACACCAGACGCATGAAAGGGGAAGTCAAACAAAACGACGGGGTTCCTTTCGGTGCCAAGCTGGCAATCTGGATCTCCGCTTCTATTCTCTATGCACTCCAGACGTCCCCTGTGACATTCCGCCTCATGAACAGAAATGGCACGGACGCGCTTTGCGTCATCGGGCTTCTCATCTCCGCTGCCGGCCTGACGCTGGAAGCAACCGCTGATCTCCAGAAAAACAGAGCCAAGAAGAAAAATCCGGGGCGATTCGTAGACAACGGGCTGTTCCGTCTCGTGCGCTGCCCGAACTACTTTGGTGAGATGATCTTCTGGACCGGTATCTTCATCTCCGGAATCACCATCTACCGTAGTGCGGCGGAATGGATCTGCGCCCTCCTCGGCTACGCCGGCATCATCTACGTCATGTTCGGTGGCGCCCGACGGCTGGAAATCCGCCAGGACAAGAACTATGGCGCCGACCCGGAATATCAGAAATACAAATCCACAACCCCGATCATGATTCCGTTCATCCCTCTCTACTCCGTAAAGAATCACAAATGGCTGGTGGCATAATGGACAAAGAAAAGCAAAACAGGACGTTTCCTGAACCGGTGCCGGAAGATTTCACCCTTTCCATGGCTCTTGTCGACTGCCTTCCCATCCTGTTCTTCAGCATCAGCTCCGCCATCCTGGCGGCACGCTTCGACAGCCGACTGTTTCGAGCAGGCGTCCTGCTGGTGATCCTGCTTTGAGCGGTGCTCATTTATAGTTTCCCATTCTGATCGGTTTAAAATCATCCCTCTTCAGCTTCCTTAAAGTAGCCTTGTCCTGCATACCCATAGTCTTAAGTTCCTTATCAGAAAGCAGGTCTATATAAGTGCATTCTATAATCGTACAGCTGTTTCCTTTTCTCCAGATTTTACCACTATAACCCTTGTATTTTTTATTCCAGGTATTTATTATCTTTGACCTTAGCTGATAGACCTTCTCCGGGTCCTCACCTTCTGAATAGGCTTTCAAATCAGTGATCGTGAGAATAGAGGTCTCCTTATATAATCGACCGTCTGAAAACTCATACCAATATTCAAGTGTGCCATTATCATCTTCTAGCTTCGTATATACCGGTCTGTCTGTGTTCCTTGCAAAGTAAAAGCATAAGGCTCCTGCCAATACAAGAAGAAAGCTTTCTACAACTACTACTATAAGAAGGACTCTTTGCTTTTTCATTCAAATTCCTCTCCTTTTATACTATTATCTCGGTCTTGCTGCCACCTGTTTTCTGCTTTGTCACGACTATCTGATGGTCTATCTTGTCTTCGAGTTCCTGAACGTGGGAAATTATTCCTACCATACGGTGGCCCTCCGTAAGGCTTGTGAGTGCACGATATACGAGATCCAGCTTTTCAGAATCGAGACTCCCGAATCCCTCATCTACAAACAGCGTATCTACCTGGATGCCTCCGGCCGAGTTCTGTATCTCATCCGAAAGTCCGAGTGCAAGGGAAAGAGATGCAAGGAACTTTTCTCCACCTGACAGTGACCCCACTTCACGCTCTGTGCCATTGTAATGATCCATTACAGATATCTCAAGGCCGGACTGGCCCTGGTTATTGCCTTCTCCGACCTTCCTTTTCAGTTCATACTGGGCATTCGACATGATCACGAATCTGGTATTCGCTCTGGCTATGACTCTATCAAGCCACACCATCTGCGCATATGCTTCGAGCTTTACCTTGCTATGCCCCTTTATCTTTCCATTTGCCGTTTCATCCAGTGCGTGCACCAACTTATATCTGTTCTCGAGATCTGATATCTCTGTGAGACGTTCCTGAAGTCCACTCAGCGCATCAGAATTCTTCTCTATCACAGTGTGAAGTTCCTGAAGTCTGTTCTGAATATATGATACCTTTTCCTGAAGCTTCTGCTGCTCTGCCGTCTCCTTTTCAATATCGATATCCTCTGACTTCTTCAGCTGATCCTTAAGCGCAACGATCTGTCCATCTATGCTCTTATAATTCTCTGTTGCATCCTTCAGATGCTTATCAGCCTGATCATATGCCTTTTTCATGTCAGAAAGCTGCTTTTCAAGAGTCATTATTTCAGCCGCAGCTTCCTTCTTACTGGCAAACTCCAGATCTTTGCTTAGTTTCTCCCGATTCCTGATCTCAGCTTCAAGAGATGTCCTCTTTGCTGTAAGAGAATTATTGATCTCTGCTATCTTATTTTTCAGTGAGTCAATATCCGTAGCAAGAGCCGGCAGCGATTTTTCTATCTTTTCCTTATTCTTCTTTTTCTTATCGAGATCGGCTACTTTTGCCTCCGCATTCTGCAAGTCCTCTGCTGTCTTTTGCAGAGCTACTTCTATCTCCCTGCGGCATTCCGCCATATCATCTGATGTCACATAATCCTTCATGCGCTTTAATAGCTCTGACTTCACAGTATCTGCTTCTGCCTTAAGACCACTTGCCTCGCTGCTTGCAGCAGATGCCTTCTTTGCTGCATCATCGGCCTTTTTCCTGAAAGATTCTATGTCATTTTCACTCGGGACATTATCCTCTTTCTGGGCTGGTAATGGGTGATGAGTACTGCCGCAGACCGGGCATGGAATACCTTCTTCAAGCGTCTCTGCCAGAATGCCTGCCTGTCCTGCGAGAAACAGATGATTTTTCTCACTATACTCTGCCGCCTTTTTCTCAGCATCCTGCTGGAGTTTCACAAATTCATCCTGCTTCTTCCTGAGCGAATCCAGTTTCTCATCATAATCATCCAGACTTTTCGTTATATCATTTAAGTCATTCTGACGATCTTTCAGGCCTTTTAGCTCATTGTCCGCTGCAACATATTCTTCTCCTGCTTTTGCCAGATATTCTAATGCCTCATCAGCCTTTTTCTTCTGATCTGTTTTCTTTTCCAGTTCATCAGACTTTTCGGTACCATCCGTCTGGAGTGATGCAACCTCCTTTTTCAGGGAATCAATATTCTTATCAGCCTCATCCAACGCATCATATGAAGAAAGTTTTTCCTGTCTGAGCGCTATGGTGTTGCTTAGTTCATCGTGCTTCTCATTTGTCGTTTCTGCCCTATCGAAGGCCTCCTGTGCTGCCGCCTTTATCTTCTCTGCTTCTTCAAGGAGACCTTCGTTTTCCCTGATCTTCGCCTTTACCGCTTCTATATTCCTTGCTGTACCGATGGCCTGGTTTACTTTTTCAAGAGCAGCGTCGTTTTTCTTCTGCTCCTCCTTGAGAGAGTTCTGCCTTTCCTTATCTTCTGACAGCATTGTAGCAAGCAGATCTACTACTTCCTGTTCAGTCATATGACCATTGACTGCCTTATCTACCTCTATCTCGTGAAGGCTGTTCTCTGTGCAGGTGATCCCCTTCATATACTGTTCAGAACTCTTCTTTGCATCTTCCATCTGACCATGGAGTTCCGTTGCATCTTTTTCGATCTGCTTTGACAGCTCATCATATAGTTCTGTCCTGAACAGGTCACGGAATATCTTAATTTTCTCATCGGTCTTTGCCAGAAGCAGCTTCTGAAAATCACCCTGTGCAAGCATGACAATCCTGGTGAATTTATCCTTATCGATTCCCAGGACATCGACCACTTTCTTATCTACACTTGTTTTTCCGGATATGACAGTTCCATCCGGAAGTGTGAATTCTGCCGATGCTGTCTCCGTTGCAAATCCTTTGCCACGCAGTTTCGGACGCTCATATTCAGGATTTCTCTTTATGAAATATTCACTGCCGCCATGCTCAAAAGTGAGCTCCACCTCTGTCGGCGTTTCTGGCTCGGCATATTTGGAGCGGAGCATTCTGACCTCTCTGTCCCTGCCGCTCGCCTCACCATACAGTGCAAATGTGATCGCATCGAATATAGTGGTCTTTCCTGCCCCGGTATCTCCCGAAATCAGATAAAGCCCCTCTGTACCCAGTTTATTGAAATCTATCTCTTCTCTTCCTGCATATGGTCCAAACGCAGACATGGCAAGCTTTTCAGGTCTCATATCAGTCACCCCACACTTTCTCTATCAGCGATGAAACATATTCCTTCTGTTCATCCTTCATGCTCTGGTTGTTCTGCAACTCGTAGAATTCTTCAAAAAGCTGCTGCGGAGATTTCTCATCCACCTTTGCATCTCCCTCTATGGTCTGTGCAGTTCTGGTACGCTTATTGTCATATTCGAGCTGCATGATATTCGGATAGACGACACGGAGCTTTTCTATAGCAGAAGGTATATCTTCTTCATCCGTGAGAACTATTTTCACATAATCGTCTGTATCGGTATCCTTATAATTCTCGCGGTTCATAAGGTCATCATATCTGCCCCTGATGACCCTCATATCATGCCTCGGAGTGAGTTCATGCAGACTGATACTGACATTTCCTTTTTCGAGAAGATCTACTTCTACTACAGACTTTTTGTCATGCTCTTCAGAAAATGAATATTTGAGTGGTGTTCCTGAATACCTGACAGTATCTCTGCCTGTTTTCTGTGGTCCATGTATGTGGCCGAGCGCTGCATAATCAAAGTCATCATAATTTGAAGCACTTATATTATCGAGACCGCCAACTATTACTTCTTCGGATTCACTTCTTTTAGCGCCTGTCACAAACTGATGTGACAGGATCACATTTCTCTTCGATGTATCTACATTCAGATCAGAGACTACAGTATGTATAGCGTCATCATATGAGTTAATGCCTTCATCCGGGAAATATTTCCTTACATCCGCCGGTCGAAGGAATGGAAGCAGATAGAAATATACTTCTCCATATTCATCAGATTTTCTGAATACACTGACCTTACCATCATATACAGGACTTATATGTATTCCGCTCATATCTATTATGGACGATGCATAAGCGAGCCGCTCTGCCGAATCATGGTTCCCGCTTATGATACAGGTATCCATCCCGGTATCGGCATGCTCCTTTGCCAGTTTTTTAAGAAAATCATCCAGAAGTGCCACTGCCTCCGCAGATGGCTGCTTCACATCATACACATCTCCTGAAATCAGAAGGACATCCGGCCTTTCCTCTTCAATCATCTGTATGATCTCCGTCAGTATGTATCTCTGATCCTCAATCATCGAGAAACCATTCACTTTTTTCCCAATGTGAAGATCTGATATGTGAAATAACTTCATAAATTAGCCTCCCTGTTCGTTCTCCTTGTAGTTGTTGGAAGCATTATTCTCCACGCTGATTACAAGAGCTTCAAGCTCGTCATTTGTCTTCCTGAATCTGCCAAATAGTCCCATATACGCCTCAGATAAGAATTCCTTCCAGATGGTCACACTCGTGCTGTATAATCTCTGCAATAAAGCCTGAAAAACTCTGACTGTGCTTCTTGAAGTCCATGTCCTATTTCTGCCCCAGGAAAAATGTATCGTGATTTATCTCTCGTACCATATAAAAATCTTCCCATCTTATTCCACGTAATCAACGCAGACCCTTGACTTCACATTCGGTCCGATGATTCCATCCTTTATCTTCACATGGTCAGGATGGACTGCATAACCATTCAGTGCTTCCTCATCTGTAAACGAACAGTCAAGCATCAGGTCTGCATTCGATGACGGCAGAATATCCGCCTGTACATGGATATCGATAAGTCCCGGAATCCTGTCCTGAAGAGCCTCCAGCTTTTCCTTTATTTCCTTCCCCAGTGATTTCTTTGTCTCATCTAAGAGTTCATCCTTAAACTGCCACAGAATTATATGTTTTACCATTTGTGTGCCTCATTGATTCTAACTGCTATTGTATCAGTGCAACTCCTGCCTGGCCTTTTGCAAGCAATCCTTCCGTAGTTCCTGCTCTTCCATATATTCCTCATGCTCTGTGCGCGACATACATACTGGCCCGATCGGAGTATCATAAACTTTCCTGTCTGTCAGTTCTGGTATATCAGCTTTCTTATCTGTATCTGTTATAGCTTCACTCATTTTTCCTGTCCTAATACTCTTTTTCTATATCGCCGCTGATACCATACTCATCCCTGAATTTCTGAAGGTCTGAGTCACTGCGTATCAGCATCACCTCATCAAAGCGACCTGTCTCCAGATCCTTGAATCCAGCCACTTCCTCACCATTACATATGCTACAGTGGATCACCGGCTTCTGTCTATCAGGATCATAAAATTTCTTCTCCGTCTTTTTCTTAAAAAGTCCCATTTATTGTCCCTCAGATCAGTGTAACAAGCAGCACCGCCGCCATACTTATGGCTTCCGTGATCAGCGGAACCATCGCTGCATAAAATGCCTTCATCTCTTCCATACGATAATAAAGCACATACAGGATCATACTGACTACGACCGCAGCCACTATCACAGCAAGCAGTATGAAAAATCGTGTATCTGACAGCTTACCCGCTCCATCAAGAGAACTGATCACTGTTATTTCCAGCGCTGCCCAGCCTGTAATCAGCAGCAGTTCAGTCGTTACCTGTCTGTGAAAGATAAATCTCGTTACGATGAGCAGCATCACATAAAGCAGGATCCATCCTATTACTGCCTGGCCACCTGTGATTTTCATTCTGCCGGTCTTCGGAATGACGTTCGCTCCATATATCGACACAAAGATCCCCGCCAGTCCACAGAATGCCGTGATCATAAGCAGGATTCCGTTCAGTCCTCCAGCCCTGTTCACCTCAATGCCTGGCCTGTAAGATATGCTCCACCATATCAGGTAAAAAATACAGCAGATGATCAGCAGGATCTGCCCCACTGCTATTTTTCCAAATGCACTATTCAAGATAGTACGCCTCCTTGACTCCCTATTTTTTCAGAACCCACTGTCCTGCTCTTTTACTGCCTGTATGTTCCAGCTTTCCGTCATCCTTCAAGTGATTTAAGATTGTTACCACCTGCATCCTCGACAGATTTGTCGCCTTCTGAAAATCCGCCTGTGATACAGATGGATTCTTCTTTATCATACCGATGATTTTCTTTGTATTAGCCTCTCTGTCAGCAGCTGTCTGAACTGATGGAGCAGCTTTTCTCAACGATTTGCTCGATGACTTCTTCGCAGCTTCCTGTGCTTCTTCCTTGCGCTGCTCCTCCAGAAGTGCTTCCTGCCTTGATTTCAGACCGACATCCTCTGGTATGAGGGTAACTGTACCATCTTCATGTACGAATGCCGGGATTCCGATACCCTTATTCTTCACTGAATTGAATACCGGATCAGAATCACGGAGAGCCATAAATGCTTTCAGATTCTTCACATGTGAACCGATATCAACAAATCTGAATCTAGCATTATCCTTAATCTGGTCTTCGATAAATGAGCAGTCAGGGCAGGTATGAGTACCATAGACTGTAATGACAGAAGGCTTCGCTTCCTCACCAGCAATGATCCAACTGCCTTTCTTGCTTGTACCTTCTCTGATAATCTTCCCATCAGCCCGAAGCTGCTGCAGGATGGTATTCACCTTCAGCAAAGACATCTTTGTTGTCTTCGCAAGCTCACGCTGCGTGATATTGGGCTGCTTGCGAAGTGCAGCAAGGATTTTCTCTATTCTCTTATTGTCATTATTCTGTGAGACTGGAGCTGGCTTCTCCTCAGCAGTCTTTGCCTCGTGAGGCTTCTCTTCAATCCGCTGACATACATCCTTATAACCATCATCGCCGAGATTATTCATAGCCCATTGCTTTACCTCATCTTCCGTCAGAGGCAGAATAGCTTCACTGCGCTCCCAGGAATCCGGCCCGGTCTGCTTCGCGTACTTGGTAAAAATACCGCCTGAACCATATAGAAAGAACTCTCCTGTCCTCTTCCTGTAAAGAGTTTCAGTGAACCACCTCTCATCACTGTGATTGATGGTCTTACCACTACCGTTTCTTGCGATTGTCTCAGCTGTTTTTGTATTGTATGCTACTCCGTTGATATTGTCTTTTGCCAATGTAGTCTCCTTGTATATACAGCATTTTTAAGTCTAGTTCAAAGCATCACCCTTGAAACACTACATCATTGTGATATTCTATAAAATCTTTGCCTGGTAAAAACTTTTCAGGAAGAATGATTTCTCTGCCTTCATAACTCCAGAACCAATCTCTTGTTTCTGAATCCATTCTTACATCTTTTAATTTAGATGACATCACAATTCTGTATTTATCATCTATCGTAATAAATCCCCTATCAAATGCCTTATCATGTAAAGAATTCAGGCATAATCCATTGCTTGGATTTGTTCTTTCCGTTTTTTCATCACTGTCTTTCCATGGTTTGATATGACTTGCAACTAAAAGCTCTGGTTTTTCCATACCCGTAATGCAGCATCTGTTCCTATACGAAGTAAGAACGGCCATGCGAAAGAAATATTGTCCAACCCGTGTCTTTGTCATTCGTTCTCTATATTCGCCAGGAGGCATTTTATCTATATCACCCAAATCTATAGCTTCCGATATATTTTCTCCCATCATATCTGCTCTAATAAGCTGCGCCTGATATGAAAGGTCTGTCCAATCACTTGAAAACTCTTTGAAAATTTCTCCATCTAATTTACTTGCATTCGACATACCTGAGATATGTCTCTTCTGCAGTTCAGGATCAAAATGAGCAAGGTTTGCCATCTTTAATCCCACAGCACTTGGTGTCCTGCCAATAAGTTTTGCAAGCTCGATAATATCTGGATTGTTCTTATCTATTTTTCCAAATGGGGTGCGACAATATAAGTCAAAAGCCAATATAGTTTCTTCCCGCGTCCAATTTCTTCTTTCTGACATATAGCTTTTCTCCCAATATCAATCATTGGTACACAAAGTACAATCAAACACTGCTTCATCTACAGCCTGTACACATGCATCCAGATTTTTCTTTATATCATTTCCCCAAAACCTCAACACTGTCCAGCCCTCGCTACGCAAAACAGCAGTAACCTCTTGATCTCGTTCAATAATACGCTTTATCTTCCCATACCAGTAACTACTATTACTTCCCTTAAGGATTCTCTTCTCCAGCTCAGGCCAGTCCTTCCCATGGAAGTATTCGCTGTCACAGAAAATAGCAATGCGGTACCTAGGCAAAACGATATCAGGCTTGCCGATTAATTTCTTATCATTTTTTCGATACCTATACCCCTTGTGCCAAAGTGCCTTTCTCAGTGTAATCTCTATCTGCGTATCCTTTGAACGGATATGCTTCATATTCTTTTTTCTTTGTTCCTTGGTGAGATCATCCATAAGTCAATATGGCTTCTTTTTATCCTCTGCAACCATCTGTGTCGGCATCTGATATCTTGCTTTCCTATTGAATGCTCCACTTCCAGTATTATTAATATCCTCTAGCAGCACCTGTCTGTTTACCCCGAATATTTCTTTTAACCTGTCATGTGTATATGGCTTTTTCTGTGCTATTTCAATCATTTTGATAAAATTGCTTACCGTAATAGCTGAGCCGTTTACGCCGCTTTCATCCACTTCTTTTTGAATCTGAGAATCAATGGTGCTGATCAGTCCTCCTGCAATATATGAAAAGAATCCGATAGGATATTTACACTGGCTGTAATTTCCAATATGTTCTATGTAATTATGCACCATCCTATTATGATGATCGCCTGTAATGGAGTATTTTGAATATGCCTTATTATCAATAATTGCCTGATACCCACTATCATCTGATATCAGAAGTACATCAGGAGCCGACTTGCTTCCTGTCTGGCCAAGATGAATAGCATTATAGCCAAAAATCTCCTTGAATATTTTTGCTGTTGCGACTTCAAAATCAGTGGCTTCTTCTGTACCTTTAAAAGCCATTTCAAAATAAGATGTCATGAAAGCGCCTATGCTGCCATGAGGGTAAGTCTTCTGAAGATAATCCTCTACAATATTTTTTTCCGCACCTGTTAATTCCGAAATAGCATCGATAAGTTCTGATGTTATAGACATGATAGGCTCTTTGATTGACAATCCAATATATGCCTGGCGTATCTTATTTTCGAGAATTATTCTTGCTGTTATGGTCTTTGATTTTGAAAGATCCCTGCTGTCCTTTTTATGTTTCGGATCTAAGCCAAATTTTCTCTGATAATATTCATGCTCCTCAGGCCTGTCAATAAACGTAGGCTTCTGCATAAGTATTAATCTAACTTCTGCCCTTTTATCATCAAGCACTACCAGTTTCCCATCTACTCTATGACACAGCTGAGTGTACTCCAGCCAGTTCTCCATAGTATTAGCAACATCTTCAAGATGGCTATATGGATGATCCGGATTAACAGAACCTCTGCTCGGTCCGTACTTTATAAAATAATCTTCCTCAAGAATATCATCACCTTTATCTCTAAACTCCTGCAGTCTCTCAACTATGTAATTGTAGCATTTATCTGTTTCGTTTTCTGCTTCGATTATAACAATCTTTGCAATCTCATCCTGTGTAAGATATCCTATTTTATTATCCATAAGCAGTCTGAGAAGGAATCTGAAGGGATGTATCTTAAATCTTTCATTAACCTTAACACCTCTGCTTACAGAAAATGCTGATGGGAACTGATACTTCAATATCTGATTTGTAAGTACCTTAACAGGCGAATCACCATCCATGATGGCCTCGCCTGCAAGTGTCAACATAATATTTCCTGTGCTTTCCTGCTTAAATATCAATCCAAGAGACTCTAGCCAAGCCGCATAAGTTCTTCCTCCAGACCCTCCCTTATCACGCCGCTCTCCTTTTCTTTTAAGCCCAGCTTCTTCAAGGGCATCCTCATACGCAATATGAGACAATCTCTGTCCCTGCCATTGTTGATTGAGGGAAATATCTGCAAAAGCGGCAAGAACTTCTGGAATGCTGTCAAGTCTTCTTTTCGGTCTTGTAACCCACCAGTAATTAATCATAAAGCACCTCTATATTTACTCTGAAAGATTCGGTTCTATCCAATTATAATCAATCCCTGCGAAACTGTTTAGCACAGCTGTAGTAACAATATGGCTGAGTCTGCATGGGACTGCCATGCCTATCTGCTTACGAACACTTGAATACTTTCCTACAAATTTATAACTGTCTGGAAACGTCTGTATCCTGGCTCTTTCTCTGTTTGTCAACTCACGATTAGTCCAGTGATATCCGAATGTGCCTCCACCGCCTGCCGCGGTAATTGTATAGCTCGGCTTCTCGGGATCAAGTTTTCTATATATCTGAGATATCTTAGTTCTTGTCTTGATTCTTAGTTCTTCCGGCATATTTTTTTCAGCCTGCCATACATTCTGTCCTGGCTTGATATATGACAGTCTTGTGACAACCTTTTCAGACAGCTTCCTGATTTCATTGTTCGTAGCAGACTCTGGTATATCTGCTAATGCAGTTCTTGAGGATATATCACAATCCGCATAGTCTGCCGGATCCGGTACATGGAATTTTATTCCCTTCTCAGTCTGATCCTCTCGAATCCCAACAATTATTACCCTATGCCTAGTCTGAGGGACTCCATATTCCTCTGCTTTGTATAGATGCGGAACAATATCATAACCCGATTCTCTCATGTCTTTGAGTATAGTCTGAAAATCATTTGTTCCTGCTGACCTGATTCCTGACACATTTTCAGCGATAAAAAACAAAGGATGGTACTGGCGTAAAACTTCTATACCATACCAATACAGCTGTCCAAACTTTTCGTTTGCAATTCCCTCATGTTCCCCCACATTAGAAAACGAATTACATGGAAAGCCATATGCAAATGCATCAATCTTACCAAGCTTCTTTATATTTAGTTTTCTTACATCTTCGCAGTATACTGAGTCAGGATCATCCACACATATATTTTTTCTGTATGTCTCACATGTATCCTTATCGAAATCATTTGCCCAGGCATGTACTAATGAATACCGCTCATCATCACTATGAGAGTGCAATGCTCCCCAAGCAAGACCTCCTGGCCCACAGAATAACTCCCCCAGCTTCCACTTTACCTGTTTCTTATTCACTTTACTCCTTGGTTTATACGTGGTCCCACGTTCACAACGGATTTACTGCCGTCGCAGTTGTTAATAGCTATATTATTGTATCATATATCTGACGCAATGAGTAGAAATTTTTAACTCAGCTGTTCATACATTGTCTTCGCGCTCTTATATTCTTCTCTTTTTTCTTTATCTTCTAATAAATTGTATTCATTCTTAGCCTCTGTCTCAGATATAAATGCCCTATATGATAAGTACATCGGTCTTGCTTCATCTTCCTTTAAATATATAACAGTTCTTCCATCAGTTGTTTCACTTCTGTCAACAATGGCGCCGAACATATATCCAACTCGATAAAACTTTAACGTATCCCCAAAAACATCGCATGATTGTTCATCTATATATGTTGCTGTAACCTCCTGTCCTTCGTCTACAGTCACTTGATTTTTGTATTTTATTTCATTTGTTCCTCCATACTGTTTTATAGTATCGTTTTTTACAAACATCTGATAAAGCTCCGCTATTTTATATCCACCATCATCTACATCCACTATCATTGACGGAATAATTTTTTTCCCTATTTTTTTGGAAACGCTCTCTGCTTTCTCAAACATATCAATACATTTGTTAATCTCCTTTTTAATGTTATCCTTCTTTATTTCTGTCAATCCTTTCACATATAAAAAATCAATCAAAGCACCAATTCTTTTATATACATGTATTGCCCTTTCGAACGTTTCAGCTTTATCAGGATGCAATCTCCACTTTACAGTCATCTCTTCACTACTATAGTCAGCAGTTATCGTGATGTCCGCTATATCTACATCATCTACCGACTTAAGTATTGTCAAATCACCTTCTTCTAGAATTCTAAAAAAATATTTTTCTATTCGTCCATCAACAGATATAGGGAACCTTACTTCATTATCTGATTTTGCTTTTACTTTTGTGTTTTTAAGTGACTGAACTGACGCGATTTGATTCCTATAGCAATCATCCCCAACATATGTAGTCATCTGCTTCGGCGATGGCGCATCAACTTCCTGTCCTGTAATTCTTGACAATTCACACGCTTCCATAAACTTTTTCTTGGCTTCTGAACTATCAAAGCTTATGACCAGTGACATTTTTTCTCTATCTGGATCTAACATTTTTCTTAATTTATTTGCCATATTACCAGTCCTCTTTAATTTCATCTAAAACAAGAATTTTACTAATCAGAGCACATTTTTCTTTGTACTTATCATTAATGTCTACAGATTTAAAATTGTCCTCTGGCAATCCCAGAATATATTCTATCATCATTTTTCGTTGATTATTATCAGGAACTATCAGATATCTCACATCCTCATAGTCAAAATTTAATGCAACTTTTAGAAAATCTTCTTTTTCTAATTCTCTGTTAATTTCTCCATACAATATAGAAAAACTAGGTCTAGCAAAGCAAACCGGAGGAATTTTCTTTTCCTCTAATATTTCATCTTGCGGTACAAATCTCCACTCCCTCTCATCATGAAAATTCTTCTTGAATTCAATTGAATGAACACCAAATTTTCTTTTCATTTTTCCCTCAATTGGTTTAATGTATGCCATTTTTTGAAGTAATTCATCGACTAGAATATCGTCCACATCATTCTGCGCTCTTAAATATTGTATTGTCTCTCTAAAATGCTTTGCATAGAATGACTTATCATTTATATACATAACAGGCTGTATGTTATTATCCATAGCCCATTCCTTTGAAAATGCAATACCATATTTACCATATAATCCCGGATGAGTCCTACAATCATCTATCACCTTATTGATATCAGGATTAATTTTCTCGGAATCACCATCTACATCAATATGAAATTTCATTGTCAACTCATGCAAAGGAATATCGCAAAAACATTTTTGAAGAACATAAATATGTTCAATGCCTGTAACTCCTAAATATGACATATCCTCTTCACAATACCGTGGTGTTAATTTTTTATAACGCAAAGCCTGGCAAAGATATTCATATCGATTCATAAAATTAAACAAAGCCGTAGAACTATGTATATATTTTCTTTCATCAAAGACTAGTTGTGCTTCTACACTACTCATATTTCGTTTGCACCTCACCAAACAGCATTATCTAATTCGTTAATTTATATATATCAGCTTCTCTTTTAATTATAAATGATTAGGTCGCCAAAAGCCCTCTGACAGAGAGACGCTTCATAGCTTGTTTGTACCTTGAAAACTGAATACTGTCTATAAAAAGTTCTAGTCATCATA
>OMZG01000030.1 GCA_900315505.1 uncultured Lachnospiraceae bacterium | reverse complement strand
CGCATTACGGAGTCCGATATCTGTGTAATAATATTTGTTTGGATACTGAAAATATCGTTTTCCCTTGATATCCCAGCGTTTTGCTTCGCTGATCAGAAAAGCATTCTTCAGGTATTCCAGGTAACTTGAAACGGTTTTGGGGCTGATGTTCGCTTTTTTTGTACTGTTCAGTGTGTTTGCAATATTGGTGGGATTTGTCAGCGAACTGACAGATGACGCAAGAAAGTCCAGGATATCAGAAAGTACATCAGGGCGTTCAATTCCCTCGCGCTCAACGATATCCTTGATATATACCTCATTAAACAGCTGCGCCAGATAGTCTTTTTGCTGTCGGTCTTCCTTCAGATTCAGAAGGTATGATATACATGGATCTGCGAAGAGCGGCCGCGAAATTCTGTCACGATGTCGCTTGACAGCATCCTGGAATTGCTTCCTGTGACATACACATCAAGATTTTTATATCCTCGCAGCTCATTCAGCATGTCATAGATTGTTACCATTTCGCCGGGCAGATCCGGATCAGGAACGGAAACAGACAGTTGAATTTCATCGATAAAGAGATAGTACTGTTGTGCTCTGTTTTGTATCTTTGCCTCGACCATACTGCTGAGAGCAATTGGGCTGCGGTATTTTACATCTTTGCGTTTATCAAGTTCGATTGTGATGATGTTCTCGGCACTCGTCCCCTGCGACAGCAGATAGTCACGAAACAGTTCGAATAAAAGAACGGACTTTCCACACCGCCGGATCCCGGTAATAACTTTGATCTGGCCATCCCACATATATGAAACAAGTTGGTGAAGATAAAGATCACGTTGTATCATTGGCACCTCCTGATATTACGCACTTAGGACGTAATTGTCTTAAGATCGTAATAAAAGTATAACCCATTGAGTCCTGCGGTTCAACATAAAATTACGTATTTGGGACATAAGTGGCATAAGATAGTAATCAAATCTGACACCAGAAGGTCCACTGCCCCGTACATAACGCTCCATTGGAGCATTATCATACGGATATCCCGCTTTGCTCATACTTTGTGTCATATTTACGCTTTCACAATACTCTGTAAATTCTGATCTGAGTCTACACTATTGGTCTTTTTTGTCTACATGGGGTTTGAACAGTAACTAACATAGCCGATGCAATAAAAGCAGACCGCCGCTCGTCCCGAAGCTGTATATGTCAGCTTTCCCTTAACTCTCTATACACACGGCTCACCGGCAGGCCGACCACATTGTTGTATTCTTCATAGTTTGCTCATCTCTTTCTTAATTCCCAGAACGCTACTGCACTTGCCGCCGCGACATTGAGGGAATCTACACCATTTGACATAGGGATGATCACCTTATAATCGCTCTCGACGATCGTCTCTTCTCGTAGTCCGGGGCCTTCTGAACCCAGGACTACAGCGAGCCTGTTCGCCGCTTTAAGCGCAGGATCATTAATAGGAATCGCATCATCTCTCAATGCCATCGTCACAACAGAAAATCCATGTCTGTGCAGAGTTTCTATACCATTCTCAGCCCAGTCATCTATATTGCTATACGTCCAAGGTATCTGAAAAACAGTTCCCATGCTGACTCTTGCCGCTCTCCTGTACAGCGGGTCGCTCGAATCAGATGTGACTATCACCGCATCCATCCCCATAGCAGCCGCCGAGCGGAATATGGCTCCGACATTTGTAGGATTCACTACACTCTCAAGAACAGCAAGTCTGCCGGTCACTCCTATTTTATCTAACATCTTTTCAACCGGCTTCAGTTTTTTCCTGCGAAAAGCACACAGCATCCCACGGATGAGGCTATAGCCCGGCAGATGATGCAGTGTCTCAGTATCAGCCACATAAACCGGAACACTTTGCAGTATAGCAGTCCTGTCACCCATCTCGTGCTGCAGTTCGCCCAGATTCTGTTCCAGTTCCTTTTTCTCTATGAGCATGGATACCGGCTCATACCCGGCCAGCAGAGCCCTCGATATCACCTTCGGACTCTCCGCCACAAACAGACCCTCGTCCGGTTCATAGTAATGAAACAGCTGTGTCTCGCTAAGCCTTGCATAAACATCGAGGCGGGTATCATTAAAATCTGTGATTTCAAACATATCCATGCCATCATATACAGGTTTCATATCTGACATCTCTTTATATCCCTTGTATCTGGCATGACCTCATAGTCTCCAGAGCTGCCTCATGCTTCTCTGGCGTCACGCCCGCACAGCATGAAGGATCGACCGATATCTTCACTTCTGGAAGGTATGCTTTCAAAAGAAGCGCATTACTTACCACACAAATATCCGTGCAGAGTCCGACAAGTTCTATCTCAATATCCTCTGCTGCCGCTAGCTCACTGATCTTTTCTGCCAGTTTCACTGAACCGAATGTCGGCTTGTCGATTACATTATCCTCATCGATAATGTCAGCAATCTCTTTTCTTATCTGCCACCCATCAGTACCTTTGATACAGTGCGGTACAGGCAGATATCTCCCCTCCTGCGTATCCATGTAGTTCTCCGGATGTGTATCACGTGTAGCAAACACATCTTCCTTCGAATAACTCTTTATCTTTTTAATCACTGATGGAACAATCGCCACGGCTTCTTTTGTGCCGAGAGCTCCATCAATAAAATCATTCTGCATGTCAACTACTATCAGTATCTTACGAGCCATTGCAAATCTCCTTCAGATAACTATGCAGCTGTTCGACAAGGATATGAACCATTGTCCCAGGACTGTATTCAGACGGTTTGTCACGTCCTTCGACAAATCCCGCCATTCTACGCTCAGCATGCCTCTTTTTGAAAAGATCATCACTTCCCACCTGAAACACCTGCCTTCATGGAAAAGTTTTAAGCTTCGGGATTCCGCCGAAAACACCTGCAAGATATGACCTCTCAAATGAAGCATCCGATCTGACCCTGTAATCAGACATAGCCTCAAGCTCTGAACAGCCATATGCATCCTTCTGTACAAACCAGATCTGGTCACGTCTGAAATATCTTCTGTCCATAAGAGTCGTATCATGCGTTGTGTAGACGAGTTGTGCCCTGACTCCGGACTCGTAGAACATATCTATAAAAAACTTCAGAAGCAGCGGATGCAGCTTGACATTCAGCTCATCTACAACCATCACCGAATTCATTGAGATCACATATGACGCAGCAATAAAGATCAGTATAGCCCTGATAGTACCGCTTGATTCATTATACAGGTTCAGCTGGTACTTTTCTCCATCTGCTCCAATGTGTGTAGTATAGAATTCATCTTTCCTTCCACCCTGTTCCACATCAACGATTTCTGTATCAATGGACTTCAGAAATTTCAGCAGCTCATTCTTATTATCTCTTAGCACATCAGGAAGATAACTGGTGACAGTATCCTTCTTCTCAAAGTAATCATTATTTACGATCACCATCCCCTGGATCATTTCAAACAGATTCCTGAAGATATCAGTTTTCAGGTTCAGCCGACTAAAAAATGTCAGTGCCAGACCCGTGTCCGGGATCTGTGAACTGTATTTTTCGCATTCACGTCTCACAGAGCTTCCGAGTTCTATATCAGCTGCTTCACGTTCGATTATGGCAGATGATCTGTTTGTACGATAACTTTTCACATAGAGCCACTCACTTGCGATACGCTCTGCATCATATTCAAAGCCATATGTGTATTCATTCCCATCATCGCTTAGAACTATAGAGAATTCCAAATTCTGCATATCTTTTTCAAATGAATATGGCAGATACTCCTGCTTTAAAGTGCTGTCTTTCACATCATCCTTTGGATTCATTGAATCGATTACAATTGTCCGGAATATATCCATGCCACGATAGAAATTCGTCTTACCACTGGCATTTGCCCCATAGACAGCAGCCACACGGACCAGGCTCTCATCATCCGGTAATGACACAAGATGATTCTTCAGTTCCTTGTATGCGGTAACGGCGGTCATGTCAAATACGGCTTCATCTTTAAACGACAGTACATTTTTCATTCTGAACTGGATCAACATATTATCTGCCTCCTATGAGTATAAGATAGCAGACATTGTGATTTTCGTCAATATTATTACGTGTAATCCGTAATTTTATGCATCTAATATTCCAAATACAGTTTTTCCATCGAAATTATGCCGCATCAGTATATCTTCATGTAACTTTTCAAAATACCCATCTCCGAGCTTTTTTCTTGCCATACGGTAAAAATGGCCGCATGACTTCCAGTCCCCTGTCATATACATATAAAGTATCAGCCAGTGATAGATCCTATGGTCATACGCATCAGTCCCCAGTGCTTTCAGACAATATTTTCTGATCGTGCTGTAATCATTCTTCGTGTAAAGCAGTTAGCACAGTCTGTCAAGGGTATCTATATATCTTCTATAGTATTCTGTTTCCTCCGCTTTAAGCCAGTAATCATCACACCTGCCGCCAAGTATCCTACCGGAATACACCTTGCAGATACCCTCCCTATCAGACATAAGGAGATCATTCACGAGCCTATGCTAGAGGCCATCAATATCACCCAATATCTTGAGAAATACCACGACAGCATAGAATGTGTCTCAGTCGGTGGAGAATCCGGTGAATGTCCAGATATCCGTCCGCTGAAGTATGGTTGGGTGATAGCAACCGAAATGCAATGCACTCTCTACCGGGTTCCGTTCCATTTCCACCAGACTGGCAGCTACCTGATCCGTGGGGATAAGGAATACCATATCCCCCACGAAAAGCAGGAATCACAGGCAGCAGCGGCAGGGATTGACTATGAGCCGTGACGGATCTCTACTTCAGAGCATTCTTGTCTGTATTCTCTTTACGTCTATATTCATAAGCATAAACAGATATCAATTCACAATTTTTTTACCATCACTCACCTTATTTACTATAACCGAAACAACGGAGACTCCTATCATGCAAAACGCAAATGCATAAAAGAGATTGTATGCTATCCCCACTGTCCCTTCATATTCTCCGATGATATTCCTATCATCAAAATCCCATTTAATGGCGTAGTTAAGAAGAATTATAATTCCAGAAAATACAATCTCAGGGATATTCTTCCCTAGAAGCGCCATAATGAGATTTAGAACTGTAAACATCGCAAGAGCCAGATATAAACCTAAATATACCGCAATATAAGTATCATCAACGCCAAGAGCTGACAGATTTTTCGACGCCACCATATATACCTGAATATACTCAGCAATTGACAAATCCTTTGCAGCTGAAGCATTAATTGTTATGTCATCTGATATTTTCATATCCGACATTCCTTCCATCTGTTTTTCCGTATGTGTGACATATGGAAGAAAAAGACATATGATAATAAGTGCTGCAACGGCCATTTTTATCCAGAATAATATTTTACTCTTCGACATGTAGCATCTCCTAAATCAGCCTATTTTCTTAAGTTTCAGTGTTATCGATTCAAAGCTCTGAGAATCCACAAGACCATCAACATCCTTATCATAGGTGATATTCATTGCAGTATTTGGCTTGATACTCTGACTTTTCACCACATATTTTTTCAGGTTCTTAATAGCATTATCTGTATCAGAAATATCAACAGCACTCCCATCCTCTGGCACAAGCTTCAGTTCTATATTAGCATCACCATATCTGTCCCTATAGTCTCCTCCCAATGACACATATCCGACAGTGGCTGCATTTTTACCGACATAGTTTCTGATATAATACTTTGTCTTATCCGGAGCCGCTTTTATCGTTTTCAATTTAGGCCCATTGCCTTTGCTTCCGACTTTTTTCACTGCCAGATCAATATGGTCATATGACTGAAAATCAGTAAGACTACTGTATTCCTCACCGTCGGAATCCTTTTCAAAATCAATTTTCACTTTTGTATTAGGTGCTATATTCTGTGCCGTGACCACATAGTCCTGAAGTTTTTCTTCATCTTCATCAGTTCCAACGCCTACATAGGAACCATCTTCAGTTACATAATTAACAGTAAGCAGCCCATCACCTATTCTTATTAGCCTATCACCGCCCAGGGACGTATAGCCAACTGCTGAAGCATTGACACCAACATACTTGTCCACATACTGTACGTGCTTATCGTCAGATGATTTAAGTGTAAAATCATCATCTGCATATTCATCGTCTGTATCGTAACTCTCATCACTATAGTCTGAATCGTCTGTATCGTTATAATCGTCCTTCTCATAATCATCATTTGAAGATGATGTAACAGGCTTGTGCCCCGATGCAGTATGCTTTATTATTGAATTTCCAGACCTAATTTTTCCAACACACAATAATATAACAACCGCTGCAATTATAATAATGCATATTACAATTGGCTTATGCCTCTTCTTCCTATAACTTTCTTCTTTAAACAAATTCTTATGCTGAGATGCTTCACTTTTTGTATTATATGCATTAAAAAATTCATTCTCAGCATTCTCTGCCTTTGGATTGTGTCCTGATGTCAAATAGAAATTATCCTTTTTTTCTTCCTCTTCTTTAATTTCACCATCATCAGTATCAGTAATCGATGATTCGATTTTCGAACCACAATTCGGGCAATACCTTGCGTTATCTGGAACTTTCATTCCACAGTTCATACAAAATGCCATAGTCATTTCCTCCTGTTCTCAAATGAGATTAAATAATCCTCTATCATCTTTCTCTGTCTGATGATATCATCCTGTTTCTTTTCAACTCTTACAAGCAGAGCACGCATCATCTCATGTTGCTCCTGGACATCTGACGTCTGGAATCTCTTTATTTCTTTAAGAGAAAACCCATACCCCTTAAGACACTTTATAGAGTTCAACTTTTCTACTGCATCATCATCGTAATAAGAACCTGAGGCATCCGTCACAAGCGGGTCCAACAGATGATAACCCTCATCAGTTGCATAATGTTCTAACGCTCGTCGCGTCATACCGCACTCCTTACACAATTCTGTCCTTGAAATCATTTTGTACTCCTTTCTTAGATTACCGCTCCACGTTGCGTGGGTGTCAAGCATTTTTTCCTAGATAGAAGTAAAAATTTTTGCGAAGTGCCTTTATAAAACTACACAAAAAAAGCTGTTAAAGAACATTTTGTTCTCTAACAGCTTTCGTTACTACAAATGTATCTATACTATTCAGTCACTCTTCTCTGAAATGACATCTGACGGTTCTGCATTTTTCAAAGATTTCTTTGAGGATATGGATTCACGAACTTTTCTTGTCTTATCACTTAATCTATGTTCTTTTGGATCAGGCAACTCCACTACCTTACCAAATATCATATTCGTAATACATATCAGAAAAACAAATACCAGTACAGGTATTATGCATGACGTTACAATCATAGCTGCAATAGTATCAATCAGGTTCCGGAGAAGGGTTTCAAACTTTGTCAGAACCCCTTGAACCCCTCCTGAAATTTTTGACCAAAGATTTGATAATGCTCCTGAAATGCCACTTTCATCACTATCTTTTGTATCTGCAACAACATCATCTGAATTTTTCTGAACCTCTTCCACTCTGTTAGCTATAGTCTGATCTGAAACCGCATCTATTCTTTGTGATATCCATGTACTGCATGGTACCACAAGAGTAAGCACAAACGCGAATATCATAACCTTACAAGTAAGACGGTTAATATCAGGTTTATCAAAAAAAGACAATATCAGTAATACAATGCATCCTATAGGTATAATTATTTTAAAAGCCACAATACCCATAATTGCAATCATCCATTCCTCAATATATATCCCAATGGTTATTGCAACAAAATATCCGCTAAGATCAACAAGTTTATCAGATATAGAATCTCCTACATTACCAGGCAGAAGTGAAACTGCAAATGATGCGCCTGCCGATATTGCGGTCAGCCTTAAAACGTTGTCTTTCTTTTCATCCAAAGTCTCTATCGAGTTGCTATACACAACCTTACTTGTGGCGATTCTTGAAAACCATAAAAAAGATGCCAGACATAATGCCACAAGAAATATATCATAAGCTACAACTTTTGTACTGTTCTTCATCACTATTTCCTCCACTTAATACTCAACATTCACCGTATAATTTTTATCTACAGTACCTATTACCTGCTCATATATTTCCTTTGTCTGATCCAGTCCTGCCTGCTTAGCTTCCGCTATATTATTCTGTTGCTCTACTTTAGCCTCAATCTTTTTTCTGGCATCTTCATCGAGTTCCTGTACGTCATCAAATGAGAGTTTTATATCGCTTGTCGGAAGGAATGTATGTGTAGAAGGATCACTGATAACGAAATCTTTGTAATCAAGATTTATCTGATACTGAGGTTTTGGTATCGTAACAGTCACCGTCTTATTTGTAGAATCAACTATAACATTTTTTTCTGTAATCAGATTAAGGTCTACATAATACTGTACCTTACCCTTGTATGTTATAGTCTGATATTTCTTAAGCCAGTTAAATATGATGTTCTGGGATAAATGAGACGTATCACTTACATCCTGCGAATATACCTCCAATTTGGCTTCCTTCTCAGACTTTGTTATAACCGCATCTGAAAAATCAGCTACCGTTTTCCCATCCCCTGAAACAAAATCATGGCCTGCACTTTTTGATGATTTACCCGACAATTCCGGTTTCGTCACTTTCCCTGTTCCCAATATTGACGATGGATGAGTAATCCCAAATATTACCATAAAGCATAGAGCAAATATTACAGCAATTTTGATAATGATATATCTACTACCCATCTCCTGCTCATCTTGTGTTATAGGTTCGTTCTTTTCTTTTATGTCATTCATTTCTCAGCTCCTTATTCATCATACTGTAACTGGTATATTATTATTGTTAAAGAAATTATTCAAAGATTCTTTTATGGAATCCACTTTATCAGGCACAACCTGTTTTGCCCTTGTAACAGCATTTCGAGCCATTGACTGTGCTTTATCCACAAATTTCTTTGCCACTTCTGGTGCCTGCTCCACAACAGAGTTATATGCCTCAGATGCTACTGCTGTTCCAACAAGGCTACCCACGAATCCTGTCGCAAGTCCAACTGCGGTTCCTGCACCCGGAACAATAGAGCCAACAGCCGCTCCAGCCAAAGCACTTCCTACCATAAGATAGATATGCATTACTTTATTCCGTTCCCACTCAACTGAAAGATCTCTTTTTTCATGCTTGTTGTTTGTACCATGAAACGAATCATCGTATCTATAATAGTCACTATCGTAGCCCTTGTCTAAGCAGTCATCCACATACGTATTGTAATCTTTTTCTGACACATTATCAATATATATTGATAAGCTGTCAGAAGAATCTTCTGCTATATATCCGTGTAGTTTTTTTGGTTTAGGAAGAGACTTTGCAAGTTAACCCTTTGGCCAAGAAATATCCTCTTATTATAATCAACCTTTTCTTCTGATGATGAAGATGTTGTGGCCGTATAGTTATCATTATCTTTTCTAGACTCTAATGCTTCAGCTCCTCTACCATTATAAAAACTCATATAAGGAATAGTCAGCACCATTCCAACAATTGCAAACAAGACATACTGTCCTTGAAGTTTTTCTTTAATAATGCCTGCCCCCATAAGCCATGCCATAACAAGAAGCGCTAGCTGCAGAATAGCAATAACTCCCGCCACAGGGCGAACATCATTAAAAGCTACTGCCATTCCCAATGCATCTATTACTATGCATATTATAATGAATTTACTGAACTTACCGCTTTTAAACGATGTTGTCTTTTTCTCCTGCTTCCTATCATTATACTTTGCCTGCTCAAATGACATCTTCTCATGTTCGATATCTTTATAGGTAGCATTTCTTATCCGCTCGATAGTTACCTCATCACTTTCAAGAATCAATTCCTTTGAGCCACAATATGGACATACCATATTTTCACCTCATATATCCCTATAGCTTAATCTAACGCAATAAGAGCATTTATTACTTTCCTCTCAAGTTTCCTCTGCTTTGAAGCCGTCAGATATTCCGATGTTCGTATAACGCATGTCCCAACAACTCTGTGAGAACCTGAATCAGTAATTCCTGGTCCATCAAATCCTTCCAGATAAGAGTTTCTCTTCTTTGCGTCCGCAACATTTGCATACACTTCAACAGCTCCGCCCCCATCTGTCCCCTTATCTACCGGATCCCCTTTCCCCTCGTAATACACCTCACTTTGATCCACACTCGATGATACAAAATAGACAGTTGCTGTATATCCATGCGGTTTGTTCAGATGTCCATTAGGATCATTGTCCTCTGTAACTGCTTTTATTTCCTTAACTTCCTTAATTGTCTTAAGACGCTCAATAACAAAGCTTTCCTTGGGATTTGTCACCTGTTTGAGTTGCTTAATACTATCAGAGTATTCCTTTGCCGATTCATCTAATTCCGATATCTGTTCAGAATAATCTACACCAACATCTATTTTTCCTGTAGCGCTGACAATATCTTTTGTCTTAGAAGGCATGTCCTTAGGAACTGTTCGCTTTGCCGAATCTGCTTCCTTAACCACCTCTGCCGCTTTTTCAGCAACCTTTTTGCTATATGGTTTATCCTTTCCTTTTATAAGGGCATTCAGACTATCAATATGCTCGTCCAGTTCCTTATTTTTATCTGTCAATACTGTCACAGCATTGTTATAATCGCTAACAGCCTTATCATGAGGCTCCTTGTAAAATTTAAACCACGCCATGCATCCACACACTACAATAGCCGCGACAACAACTACTGTAACAACCACCTTCTTCGTCTTACCCATAATCTTTGTCCTCCTAATCTTCTAAGATTCCTCATCTCTTAGTTCTTTGATTATCTGCCTGACGCGACGCTCAGTCAGATTGAGTATCTTTGCCATTTGGCTTGGATGTACTTTACCATTGTTCTTTCGTATATATTCCTTGGCATACTCATTGGAATACAGATTCTTTGGGAAGCTAACTGTTAGTCCGCCGTACTTCTCCCAGAATTTCCTGGCCACATCATCACCAGCCATTTTTCCAATTTCTTTATATATTTTGTTAAAAAATCCACTTTCGCTCATCGTTAATTCCTCTGATATGATTGTACACAACCGCCATGTAAATTACCATTCTGACGTTTTCCAATGAAATATTCTTATGAAGATTTCATTGTGTGCCTCTATATCAGACCGTTATCAGAATATCATATAGATTTCCCATTTTGGATTTGTGGATGCATTAACACTCCATCATAGGAATTAATTTTTTCGCGGATAAACTGCAAGAGCATCCCGAAAGAATATCCACGGAATGCTCTCTTGTCAAAATGACTAAGCAATCATCACTTAGTAATGCGATCTCAGCTGCCTCAGTATCCCCTCTACCCTAGCTATCGCTTCCTGAACCTGCCTTCTGGCATCGTTGATTTTCGACTGTACGAAGATATCTGCAATAAGCCCGTCAAAGAAGAAATCGGCAAATGTCAGGAATCCGCCGATATCTATATTCAGACCTTCTATGTCTCTGATATCATCCAGCTCATCCCTGAAAGCCATCAGGTCACGCTTCGCGTCTTCAATGTACTTGTTTGCATTGCTGACCTTCATGTGCTTCATTATCCCGGAAATTGTATCGCCGCCGAAGATATCCAGCAGCCCCCAGTTTCTCGCACTTCCGAGCTGCTTGTCAGCTTCCCTGAGACTCGATAATGCGCGCTCACCAGCCATCTCAGCCTCTCTTACTTCTTTATCCCTATCATAAACTTCACCTGTCATAGTAGTTTTTTTACCTCCGTCAGAATACCAGGCAGAACAGGCCTGCCAGCACTATGAATACAATGATTGTCGGTAACAGACGAAACATCGCTCCGATCAGATCAAATACCAGCTTTATCAGCCCTACAAATACAGCACCGATTATAAAGATACAGAACAACGTAATCATCATCTGCTTTTCTTCTGTATGATCTGATGATACACCCAGCAGACAGGATAATAAACAACTGATTCGAGGAAAAAAGATAGTCTAATTCCCCAAATCGGAGAATTAAAATGATATAATGTTGAGGACAGGCGGAGGAGGCCTGGATCTATGGGAAAGAAATCAACGAAGACAGATAAAAATATTTACTTCCAGATAAGAGATGAGCTCAATCTGACACGCGCACAGGCCGCTGACCTTATGGAAACTGTATCAGAAAGCCGTCTGGAAAAAATAGAATACGGCGATACCGATCCCCAGGCCGAGGATATTCTTGAGATGGCTCAGGCATACAGGCGTCCTGATCTCATCAATTACTACTGTGCCCATGAGTGCGCTATCGGCCGGCAGTCAATTCCAGAGGTAAAGCTGCACTCCCTGTCTGAAATCACCCTCAAGACGCTCGATTCACTTAATGACCTTGAGAAAAAAAAAGCCCGTGCGTTTTTGCACGAGCCCGTGATGAGTAATGTCAGGTTACAGCTTGAATATCGCCACGGCGCTCTCAAGCTCAGTTGCCGCTTCGGACAGCTTTGATGCCGCCTCTGCAATCTCCTGCATGGATGCCGACTGCTCTTCTGATGCAGCCGATACGTTTTCTGTCTCCGTACCTACCGAGTCGCTTGACGACTTGATATTTGCAAAAGCGTTCTTTATCTGCTCTGTACCTTCCGAAAGAGAATCTACGATTGTCTTCATCTGCTGCGAAGCTGAGTTTACCTTCTCTATCATGTCGGCAATGCCTTCAAAGGCTTTTCCTGCGCCTTTCACGGCTCCGGCTCCGCCCTTTACGCTGTCGAGGCCTGCCTGCATGGCTGCTACCGCCCTATCGGACTGCTCCTGGATGGCTGAGATCTTATCTGAGATGCGTCCTGCACTGTCAGATGACTGCTGTGAGAGCGACTGTATCTCGCCTGCAACCACGGCAAAGCCCTTTCCGGCTTCTCCTGCCCTTGCTGCCTCGATCGATGCGTTAAGGGAAAGAAGGTTTGTCTGTGAGGCGATGTCCTGGATATCTGTTACGATATCCCCGATATCTCCGATCTGTGCGCCTAATTCTGATACAGCCTGAGAAGTATTCTCTACTGCTTCCTGTATCTCCTGTATCTTTGCGACAGCTTCCTTTACCTGTGCCCTTCCTTCGTCAGCAGCCTGTGTTGTCTCGTCTATCTGCTCAGATGATGCGGACAGCTTGTCAGTAAAGTCCTGCATATCCTGTGAGAACTCGTCCGTCTGGTTTCCTGCGCTGTTTACCACATCAGACTGCGATGAACATGACTGTGCCACGTTTGTAATCGAGTTTGCTACAAGGTCTGATGCGTCTGCCGACTGCCGTGCCGAGTCTTTTAATTGCTGAGATGATGTGGCAAGATAGTCTGTCATCTCGTGTATCTTCTTTAAGAGCTTTCTCAGTTCTGAAAGCAGGTTCCCCATTCCACTTGCGAGAGTTCCGAGTTCATCATTTCTTTCAGAATACACCGCCTGCTGCTTCTTAATGTCATCCGATGCCTGTTCCAGGACTGTAAGGTCGCCACTTGCGATATGCTTCATGGCAATTGACACGTTCATTATCACATCGCAGATCTTCTTTACCGGAAATGAGAAGGCGATGATAAGAATTACTGCAAGGATAAGCGCTGCGGCTGTCATCCCGAGAAACGCTGACCTTATCTGCCTGTCAGTGTCCTGCTGATATGTGACAGCGAGCTTGTCGATGTCGTCTACCCATACGCCAGTGCCGAGTACCCAGTCATAAGGCTTATATGTTACAGTATAGTTTATCTTTGGAAGCTCTTCTGTCTCGTTAGGCTTCGGGAAGTTAAGGTTGGTATAACCGCCGCCTTCTTTCTGTCCGTTCTTTATCATCTCCTGGATGTAGTACCTTCCGGTCTTGTCCTGTGCGTCCCAGCGGGATTTACCTTCCGTGTCTCGTCCTAAGAGAACGACATTTACGCCTTTTGATGTGTCGATCCAGAAATATCCGTTTCCATCGTCGTAGCGCATCTCACGCACTGTGTCGGCTGCGGCTTTCTTTGCCTCGTCCTCCGTCATCTTTCCGTCTTCCTGGAGCTTGTGGTACTGTTCTATGACTGATACCGCTATCTGAGTCTCGTTCTTAAGTTCTGACTTTTTCTCTTCTGTCAGCTGGTCCTTGTACTCCTTTACCTGCTTCTTCCCTAAGTCTGTAGTAGAGAATGCAGATATGCCTGTAAGGGCTACGCTTGGGACAAGCACTGCCAGGAGTATGAACAGTGTTAACTTTGTCCTGAGAGACCCCTTCCTGTTGCCGGTAGCCTTTACTTTTTCTTCCATGATATCCTCCTTCTATGGAACTGCGTCTATATGTGTTATTGCATTTGCTGCTTTTTTCCTGCCTTACATGGTGTATGTCACGTTTGCCATCCAGTCTCCCATGTTTGCTATCGTATTATCTTTCCGTCTGTCATAAGTTTCCTCTCGTTCCTATTATACTCATTTTTACAGTGAAAGTCATCATTATCGTGAACGTTATTTCACATTTCTCTTACCATCTGTACAACCTCCAACAGAATAATTCTATCAGAAATCCGGGCAAAATAAAAGAGCCGCCGAAGCGGCCCTAAAAGAGGGGGAGTATGAAAAACGAAAACAATTTTCACCGAAAGGCTTTGTTCCTTTCGATGATTATACTTTACTACTCTATTGTGATGAAATTGTGACCATCTGATAAAAAAGTAATAAAATCGTATTTATTCCACCCAGATCACTCTGTCATCCTTGCGGTCTGCTGCCGGTGCAGCCTCTCCGGCTGCATATCCGCAACATGCCCTATTCCTTCCCATTCACCTGTGATACCATGATCTGCCAGGAACTTTTTCCCTTCATCAGAATCAAATTCTTCCTTTGCACGATGGATCCAGATACCTCCCAGTCCAAGTGATGGTGCAGCATTGAGCATATTCCCGATTGTCAGGCTGCCATCATATACGTGTGTCGGAACAGTCCTGTCTGAAAGCACGATAAGGATTACCGGCGCGCCATAGAAAGGATCAAAGCCTTCATCCCATCCGCCTATCTTGCGATTGGCTTCTGATATTGCATCCCTCGTCTTTTTATCAGTCACCGCCACTATTATAGATGACTGTTTTCCTCTGCCATTCGGTGCATAAAGCCCCGCTGTAATGATCTGCTCAATGTCCTCTTTTGACGGCATCCTGTCAGGATCAAACTTCCTGATGCTCCTGCGGTCTACCATGTTCTGAATAATCTCATTCATTGTGTCTGCCTCCATTCTATACATTATTCATAAATTTCCTACAATCTTCTCAGTCACATCTACTTTCTTAGCCTGTGCATTCCTGACAGGCTCCGATTTCGTAATTGATACAGCCTTATTGTACAGAGCCATACGGCTTGCACTCTCGGGAAGAGCGCTCTGCAGGCGTTCTTTCAGCATAGTATTACGCTTTGTGACCGTGACATTCCTGATGGAATATGACAGAGCCTTCTTCGTCCCTACTATCACCAGAATCTTCTTAGCCCTAGTGATCCCAGTGTAGATGAGATTTCTCTGGAGCATCACATAGTGATTCATAAGTACAGGCATCACGACAATCGGGTACTCCGACCCCTGTGACTTGTGGATTGTCGTTGCATAGGCAAGTACAAGCTCATCAAGTTCTGAGATATCATACTGCACATTTTTTCCATCAAAATCAACTGTGAGAGTACGTTCATCCAGATCTACATGGCTTATCGTCCCGATGTCACCATTGAAGACTTCCTTGTCATAGTTGTTGCGGATCTGCATGACCTTATCGCCATTGCGGTACTGCACACCGCCTCGTCTCAGACCAATACCATCAGGATTTATCTCATTCTGAAGTAGCAGATTCAGATTAGCAGCTCCAACCACACCTCTCTGCATAGGGGTAAGCACCTGGATATCCTTAGGCTCCGTGTGGTAATAGGTCGACAGATTCGTCTTTACCAGCCTCACAATGGTCTTTGCCGCTATATCACCAAGCACCGATGAATCTGCATCGGTAATACCGTCTTTCTCAGCCTGTTTGTCCATATCCATAAAGAAAAAGTCTGTATTCTTACCATTACTGATATCAGGCATCTTTCCTTCATTGATGCGGTGGGCGTTCATGATGATACGGCTCTGCTGTGCCTGTCTGAAAATACGCGTCAGACGTGCGACCGGGAATCTGCCGGAATCAATTATATCCCGCAGCACATTCCCGGCACCTACAGACGGCAGCTGATCCACATCTCCCACAAGAATAAGAGTCATCCTGTCAGGGATAGCTTTCAGCAGATTGTACATGAGCATTATGTCGATCATCGAGCATTCATCTACGATCAGCACATCTCCCTCAAGTGGATTCTCTTCATTCTTCTGATAACCTTCCGGAGGCTTGACTTCAAGCAGTCTGTGAATGGTCTTTGCTTCCATTCCGGTCGCTTCGGAAAGTCTCTTTGCAGCTCTTCCTGTAGGCGCAGCAAGAAGGATTTTTGCTCCTGCTGTGCGGAATGCCGTGATTATGCCAAGCGTTGTGGTGGTCTTTCCGGTTCCCGGTCCACCAGTGAGAATCAGGATTTTACTCTGTACCGCAGACAGGATTGCCTTCATCTGCACATCATCATACTGCATTCCGGTCTTCTGACCTATCTTATCAGGCAGACCTTTTGTGCTGATATGAATACCATCTGTATTGGTAAGGATAGCCTTGAGACGCTTTACAGTACCTATCTCTGAGTAGTAGAACGGCGGCAGATAGATTGCCTTCTCCTGTGGCTTTGTAGAACCTGGCTCCTGCGGTATATCATCAGTGATGACATCATTCGCATGGATCATCTCATCAAGCGTCATCGAGATAAGTGATTCATCTACCGAAAGCATCTCTGAGCCTGATTTCAGAAGCATTTCCCTTGTTGCGTAACAGTGTCCTTCCTCTGAAAGTCGATTTAGCGTATAAAGTATGCCGCTGCGTAGTCTCTCGTACTTCTCATGGCCAAATCCCATTTTTTCAGCAATGGTATCAGCTGTCTTAAACCCGATTCCCCAGATATCATCAGCCAGTCTGTATGGATTCTCCTGCACCACTTTGATGCTGTCATTGCCGTAAGTCTTGTATATCCTGGTCGCATGGGAAGTGGACACATCATGTCCCTGAAGGAACAGCATGATGTTCCTGATCTCCTTCTGCTCTACCCAGCTTTTCTTGATTCTCTCTACACGAGTTTTTCCAATCCCAGGTATCTCAAGCAGCTTATCAGGATCTTCTTCGATCACGTCAAGAGTGTCCTTGCCGAACTGCTTTACAATTTTCCCGGCAAACTTCGGTCCGATACCTTTTACAAGACCAGATCCCAGGTATTTCTCTATGCCATAAACCGTTGCAGGAAGTGTCTCCTCAAAGGTCTCCATTGAGAACTGCCTGCCATACTTCGGGTCAACCTTCCAGCTGCCGCCCATATACAGGACAGATCCCACATGTACCTCAGGCATGCTCCCAACCACTGTCACCAGATCAGAATAGTTCTTCACCCGGCATTTGATCACGGAGTAACCGTTCTCTTCGTTCTGATATGTAATTCGTTCAACAACGCCTCTGATATGCTCCGTGATCGGTCACCTGTGCTTTCTTCCACTGCTCCGATTCCAATGTTACAACCTCATCTCCCTGCCCAGTGCCATTACTGCGTTTCTGACACATTCCGGGCATTCACAAAGAGGCTTTCCTGTATCAAGTCCTTTCAGATCCTTACATACCGTCGCCCCACAGTTCTTTTCAAAATCAGCAACCACTTTTCTAGAATGACCTGCCGTAGCATTGCCATCAGATAAAATTCCTGCTACCATCACCGCTCCGATCAGAGCTCCACAGGTAGACTGCATTCCACCCATACCTGCAGCAAATCCTGCTGACATCTTCATAAGTGTCTCATCGTCAACCGGCAGCACATCTTCAAAAACCTTCAGTACCGACTGGGTGCAGTTGCACTGTCCCGTAGCTTTCAGTTCTGCTGCTTTATCTGCTCGTTCCTCTATAGTCATATCACATGCCTCATTTCATAAACTTTTCAATGAGCCTATTTTAACAGAACCGGCCAAATAAAAAAAGATGCCGGTCTCTACCAACATCTCCAGATTCCATATATCAGCCATGAACTATCGCAAATATCACTGCCACTACAAATACTATCGTCAGGATAAGATAGGGCACTCTAACCTTCGGCTTATCCTTTGGATCTTCCTGAGTCCCAGCAGAATCATACTCCTTCATCAGCTTTCTTGCCCTGTCAGCATCTTCCTTCGGAACGCATATCTCATTGCCATACAGAGTTGTCCCTGACATCACATTCAGGATATCTCCCTGCTTCACATCACGACTCATTCCTGTTATCCCGGACGCACTAAGCATACCAAGAATCACTGCGGCTTCTGTATCATCTTTGCAATTGTAGATCTTTTCATACTGCATATCTTTACCTCGGTTCTATCAGAAATGCGGCCATGTGAGATATGGAACACACGTGTTCCGAATCTCACCATCAAGAAGCATGAGTTAAAAAATTCCATAATATAACATTCAACCATCTCTCATCTCTGTCTTTTCTTACATCCTCAGTTATCCAAACTTTTTTTGCATCTAGCCTATAGCTTTTCAGTTTACTATTAACCAGGTTGAAGATGCTTTTTAGAGACTCTTCTGTCTGATCTGTAAAGAACCTCCCATTTCGTTCTCCCTCAAAACTGCCGTACTTGAATGAAATATACATCACGCCATCAGGCTTTAACGCTGCCGCCATTTTTACAATTACATCAGGCAACTGTAATGATGGCACATGAAGTATCGAAGCACACGCCCAGATACCATCATACCTTCCTTTTTCGTCCAAATCTTCAAACATCATATGTCTGACTTTGATCCCAGCATATGCAGATGCAACTTTGCACATTTCTTCTGAACCATCAATTGCCTCAACACTGAATCCTCTGTCCAGAAAATACTTTGTATCTCTTCCTGCACCACATCCAAAATCCAGTATATGTCCATCCTTTGGAATGAAACTTAGGAAATAATCCTGTATCTCATGGAAATCTATTCTTTGAGTCGATGATACAAAATCATTGGCATTCTTTTCATAGTAATCAATCGTTTCGTTCATGTGCATCCTCTTTATAAACCCACTGTCTGAATCCGCATTGAAGTGCAGACTCATAGACAGGCCTTATGACATTTTCAAGCTGTGTCTCGAATTCACTCTGTGATAATCCCTGACGATATAACCTCTGCCTTATATCAGCATTATTCAGATGTTCTCTAGAGCATTTATCAAACTGAGTATGAAGCTCCTCATTTTTCCACATCATCTGGTATGACATAAACTCCAGGTCTGCGTATGATTTGAAATAAGCATCCCATTCTGGCAGGTTATTGCTCTTACTGCTGTTTATACTTCTTGTCGTAGGATGCAGATTCCAGAATTCATCATGTGCCACATACGACCACGGCACAAAATGGTCTATCGAAATATCATTCTTATGCAGTTCTTCATTGTCATATATCTCATGAATATCCCTGATGCTGATAAGAAGTTTCCAGTATTTCTGTACATCTGCAAGCTTACGCTCCTGCGGTGGTTCAATCTTATCTGAGATTCCAGGAACGCTTGGATTTCTCTTTTGCAGATATTCTATCATATTGCATTTGAGCCAGCCCTCAAGTATCAGCTGATTAGCTATTATATAATCCGCCCAGGCTTCCTGTACTATGATTATGGAGCCGAGTCCATTTATCTTTTCAAAATAATATATCAGATGATCGAATTGATTTATCTTTTCTGCGAGCTTCTTCTGTCCTGCATTCCAGAATGCAGTATCGGTCTGCATGAATGGTGACTGGAGTCTGTATGGTACATTTGAAATAAGGATCCTCTTGTACCTTAATACTTCTGGATCATCTGTATTTTGCAAAAAATCCAGAATGATTTCTTTCTTTTCCGAAGGACGAAAGCCTCTGAGATTATAGATATAATTGACCGCTGCCTCCAGATTATCCCTTGGTCCAAGATTCAGATGATACTCTGTCACCATATACCAGGCATCCGCTATCATATCGTCTACCAGCTCGTCGAATGTAATCTCTGTCTGGCCTGCGGCTACTTTTCTTATTATCGCCTGAAACCAGAACAATTTGTAGCATTCGCTCTTATTATCAAATGCATGTGACAGATAGCCTATATTCAGTTTTTCTGATTGTGGCAGATATATCTGACTATCCATTTCAGCACCTCAAAAAACTTTTCATCTATTTGTTCCATCAACATTATCCAGATCCGGTATAACATAAAACATCTCATTGGTTCCCGGATCTTTGATCAGATATTTCTTCTGCTTGTTGTTTATCGCGTTCCTGCCGTAGTGTGCATTTATCTGTGTCCGGTAACTCATCACCGCATCCTCCGCGTAGGTTCTCGCATCTGCTTCACAAGCCTGTCCATAGTAGCCCGCGAAGTCTGCACTGCCATCCTTGTAGTTGGAGAACTCATTCAGATACTGCTGTGCCTTATCATAGGTATGCTGCTTTCTCGAAATCTTCCTGTCTGCCATTGCATTGACAAGATACATCTCATATCCATGATAGATCTCATGACAGGTCGTATTGATCAGAAGATATGGAGTACCCTGATCCAGATAAATGCTGTTGACTGCCACACTCTGATCTGTTGGATCGAACTGACCTATCCTCGTATATGGCATCTTCTGTCTCTTCACCTTTATCTCTGTTGCTTCGTCAATTCCCAGGTGTCTGCTTTCGATATCAGCAACCTTCTGCAGGGCTGCCACCTTTTCATCTGGTGACAGCTTCTTCCATGATTTCTCCTGCAATGGTTCGAGATCATTTATCTCCTGAAGTATCATTGTATCTCTCGGCCAGTAGTCCGTCTTCTCCTGACTGTCCGGAGTCAGATCTGCCTTGAGAAAAGAATCCCTCCCGCCATTGATCAGCGCATACCCTGCTCCAATTACCACCAGTATCAGGATCACTGTAAGAACCGGATTGATCTTCCTTTCACTCTTTGCGAGTCTGATGAGAAGAAACGCAAGTCCCACTGCAATGATCACTGCCAGAATTATAATCACAATTACTATTGCTCCCTCTGTTGTCATCTTCACCTCTCTTATTTTTTTAACACTTCCATAATCATAACATATACCATATCATTCTTCATAAGTATTTGACAATTTTTCTTCTATTTCCTCAATGGTAGGTATGGTTCCATCCATTCTCCAGACTTTCATGAGCATAGAACAATGCTTTTCTTGGTTCTTCTCTGAATTTATCAATCAGAAGTTTGTGATGGCCCCAGGGGATAGAGAAAATATCATTCTCAATCTTCTCAGCAACCTGCTGAGTAAATTCAGCATCCTCTAATTGTTCCCCAACTTGGGGCGCAATTTCGTTGTCTTTTAATTGCGCCCCAGCTTGGGGCGTAATTTCTATGATTGATGTAGTCTGCCATTTACTATCGTGTCTTATTTTCTCTTCTGCATATATTTCCATGGCAGGTAAATAGTATCTTCGTAATCATCCTGACAAACTTTCAGTATTCAGGTCTCTCCAGAATTTCGCTGCCGATCGAATACACCTTCTTTTCATCAGAATAATCTACATCGTCCTCATAATACCACGGATCATCCCCGTGATTTTTCAGGACATGGAAGTTCTGTGCAGGCATGAAGCCCTGTGCAAGAAGAAAAGCTGTTTTCCCTTCCTTATTCTTAGCTGTGTCCACAACCATCAGCACATGTCCCGGTGAACCGGCTCTGAGGAAGGCATCTCCTATCCTGATGTCCTTCAGCTTTACAGGTCTGCATTCAGTAGCCATTGATGCTGTACCAGCATAGTTGAAAACAGTATGCAGATATTTGATGAATGTTTCATCGGAGTCATCAGTACCCGCTGACTTCACCCATGAGACATTATTACCATTCACCGATATTCTGTACCCCTGCTTCCATTTAGAGTATGATGCCAGGAAGCCATTCGTAAAATGAAAGGCTATCTTTTCATCCTGTCCTATGCTCCGATAATACTCGGCATATACCCTCATTATTGAGTCCGCACACTGCTGCAGGTTGACATTCTCCAACGGCAGATCAAATACCGCAATATGTCCGTTCTGGTTCATGGTCTCATGACCATTATACGCAAGCACAGGACTGCCATCCGGCTTCATCTCATAGTTCCTCAGGAACTCTCCAAGGCTGTCCTCCTTCTCATTAGTCCTTGTATAGCCCTCAGGCGGATTTATCCGGGTCTCAAGAGTGTTGCCTTCAGGATTTACAAACCTATATGGTTCTTCCTCTTTTGCCAGATGCTGTTCTTCAGTTTCTGATTCAGTTTTCACCCGTTCTTTTCTGACAGGCTGTTTCTCCGCTCCGCATCCGGTTATAATGACAGCTGATACTGCCACTGCTGAAATAAGTCTCCTGATGTTTTTCATAACGACACCTCCACGGCAAATTCAGATTTTAATGCTTTCTCATATATTTCGTATTGTATCCGTGGTTCTCATCAGGTCGCATATCATTCGGATACATGGCATCCACATACTGATAAGAATAGCACTTTCAGTCATATTTTTCCATCTAGTGCTATAAGCAGTGTATCAAGCAGGCTTTTCATGCTTTCATATTCGGGAATACTAAGAATTTTTCACTTGAAAAAGACTATTGGATATACGATAATAAGAGTATTCTTGATACAGATACTTATGTTAGTTAAGAATTACAAACCATCCGATGCTTTATATATCAGTCAGAAAGAAGTGATCAAGGAGGTATTATGATTACTATTTACGGATTAAAGACATGCCCCTACTGTGACTATGTAAAGGAGCAGATAGAGGGAAGAGAAGACGAGTTCAGATACATCGACATCGGAACGAATGTAAGATACATGCATGAGTTCATCTCGCTTCGGGATAACAGAAGCGAGTTCGACCACAGCAAGGCCATAGGCGACATAGGAATCCCTGCTTTTGTCCTGGAGGACGGGAGCATCACTCTAGATCCTGAGAAGGTAGGACTCAGAGAGTACGGGAAGGATATGCCGTCATGCTCGATAGAAGACCATAAGAACGGGAAGAAGGGGTGTTAAATCAATAACGCCCCCCCAGAAAGCAAAGAGCTTCGAACATTGAGCTGATGCGTATCATAGCGATGATAATGATCATCACTTTTCATATTACCAGACACGGCCTGGATCTCTGATCCTAACTTAGCATGGATCTCCATAGCCATAATAGGTATCTGGAATAAGTATGATATAAAAAGTCTTTTCGTGTCTTAACCTTCTCTTAACCTTGTATCTGCTACTATTGTTTCGTCAGATGAAACAAGCAGTAAATACACTAGAAAGAGGTAAAACATGAAAAGACTAACCAAACAAACATTAATCGGCATCCTCGCAGCATCAATATGTATAACGGCAGCCACCGGATGCGCTTCAACAGGAAACAAGCCATACAAGAATGACCATGGCTATTATCTGAACTCTGTAGATAAGGCAGACAGCCTGGTGGATGTTTCCGGAGACAGATTCGACAGCTCTGCGGACAATGGCTATTATAGCAAGATCGCAGGAGTAGGTATTAATATAAAAAACAAGGATGTGCTAAGTCTGATTAAAAAGGGAAGCCTTCTACAGGTGAACTCACTGGGAGACTCTGATACAGAATACGGTTTCGAATACTATTACATGACTAATGCAGCCTACAGACTGTTTAATTCTATTCCAAAGGACGCCTCAGATGAAGAAGTTGAGGCTGTCCAGAAAAAATATGATGCAAATATAAATAAATATACATTTCCCTATGTCATGACCGTACGAATCCCTGGTGACAAGGACAAAAAAGATGCAGACAGCATAACGAAGAGGATGAAATCCAAATTTTCTCATATAGACGAGATCGGCAAAATAGGCTCGGATCACTATTATTTTGCCTATAATAAAGATTATCAGGATTTAAAGCTTGATAAATCGGAGGAAAAATCCCTACAAAATCTGGTCAATAATATTCAGGTTCTGAAAAAGGATATATGTATTTTTCCTGTCAAAAAACAGGATTCCAAATCCAAGGGAAATAGCATCCAAAGCATTGGAGAATTCAAAACCAAAGCCCTCGATGGGTCAGATGTAACCCAGAAGATATTTGCCGAAAACAAGATAACTATGATTAATATATGGGCGACTTACTGCGGACCTTGCAAGGCAGAAATGAAGGATCTTGGAGAGCTGTACAAATCTCTTCCCGAAGGATCCGGTATGATCTCCATCTGCAGCGATGGCAAAGAAGAACCCGATCTAGCAAAAAAGATACTAAAGAAAAACAATTGTGACTTTAAGACTCTGCTTCCGGATGATAAACTGAACAAAGCTGTTATGAATAAGGTTTCCGCTGTGCCTACAACTATCTTTGTAGATGCCAATGGGAAAGTTATAGGTGATCCTATTGTCGGCGGAAGAAGCAAGGACAAATATACAAAAGAAATATGCAAGCGTCTTTCTATGATATCATCAGAAGGATCAGCATCAGAGGTGGCAAAATGAAAAAATCCATTATAAATAATGCGAGAATACTATTGATTGCAGCCTCTGTAGTTCTTATTACTATATGAAGATAACTGAGATGAAGCGGCATATAATACAGGCAGCTGCCGCACTGCTTACTAATCTGAATATCAAGGGATTTTTTACCGGAAGTATATATAAGGGTGCTACGAAGCAGGCGTGCGTTCCGGGACTGAACTGCTACTCCTGCCCCGGGGCAGTCGGTGCCTGTCCTATAGGTTCTCTGCAGGCAGAGCTCGGCAAGGGCAGGCTCAGGTTTCCTGCCTATGTAACTGGTATCCTGCTGTTCTTCGGAGTCATATTCGGCAGGCTGATCTGTGGGTTCTTCTGCCTGTTTGGTTTTATTCAGGATCTGCTGTATAAGATTCCGGTGCCTAAGCTCGTAATCCCTAAGAAAATAGATAAGCCCCTCCGCTATGTCAAATACGCTATTCTGCTGATTTTTGTTATTATTCTTCCACTGTTTCTCCGGGATGAATACGGCACCTCGGCACCGTATTTCTGCAAGCTGATCTGTCCGGCTGGTACCCTGGAGGGAGGAATCCCGCTTGTTCTTCTCAATACAGGACTTCGTTCTGTAATAGGATTTCTGTTCCGCTGGAAGGTATCCATCCTTATAATAATCGTGGCTCTATCGATTTTTATCTACAGACCGTTCTGTAAATACATCTGTCCGCTGGGTGCTATCTACTCCCTCTTCAACAGATTCAGCTTCTATCAGATGCATCTTGACAGATCAAGATGCATAGGCTGCAAGCAATGCGAGAGACAATGCAAGATGGGAGTAGAGATCACCAAAAATATCAATTCGACCGAATGCATCAGATGCGGTGCCTGCATCAATGCCTGTAAAAAGGGCGCTATTTCATCCGGCTTCAATCTGCAGCGCAGCAAGACTGAGACAAAGAATGCTTCTGCAACTTAACCACAAACACACTTCCCTGCGTATGGTTCGGATGATAAGTAATCGTGCCCCCATGATCGGTTATTATATCATACGCTATAGCTAGTCCCAGTCCGGCGCCTCCTATCTTGCGGCTGCGGGATTTATCCTCCCTGTAGAACGGCTCGAATATATGCTGCGCCGCCTCCTCTGATATACCTATGCCTGTGTCGGCCACTTCTACGACGCAGGCTGTTTCGTCGTTTCGCACAGATACCGCTATTGTTCCATCTGCGGTATTGTACTTTATGGCATTCTGCACGAGATTCGAGAGGGCATGCTTTATCATGACCTCATTAGCCGTAACGGTGCAGGGAGACAGCGAAATCTGCCAGTGTATGTCAGGTGCCAGTGCCTTGCACTCATCTACGATTTGGCCCATCAGTAAATCCAGTCGCACAGTATCAGATATCTCGTATCCCTCGAGAGCCGTCATCGCAAAAAGATCCTTTACAAGCTTTGTCATGCGATCTGTCTGATCTTCTACCACGCTTATCGTCTGGGCGTATTCCTCGTCAGTAGGCTTATCTGATAGCCTGAGCACATCCAGGTTTGTCTTTATTATAGTTAGAGGCGTCTTCAGTTCATGGGCTGCACCGGCAGAAAATCTCTTCTCTCTTTGAATAGCCTCGTCTGTTCTTTCCAGAAGCTGATTAAACGCAGTCTTTAAATCATTCAGCTCTTTTCCGGCAGTAAAATCGTCTATCCGCTGTCCAGTTTTTGTGACATCTATCTCTGAAATCTTGCTGCACAGAGTATTTACTGGCTTTAGTGCAAAACCCGTCGCGAAATATACGGCTACTACTCCCGCTCCCAGCACAGCAAGGATGGATATATCGACATAGCGATAAAACTTTCGTCCAGGATATGTGTATTCAAATTCTACCATGGAATCCTGATCATCTTCAGAGCTTACCTGAGTACTTTCGGATTTTGGACTAGAAGAGAAATCTATGATCAAGACTTTAGAGCTGTATACAATAAGTGCCGCCAGCACAAGGCAGGCTGCAATCAGTGTCACTGCCGATATCAGTGTCACTCTCATTCTAAGTGATATTTTACTCATGGCTATCTCCTTTTGCTATCATATATCCTTCGCCGCGTACTGTTACTATCAGACTGCTGTCACAGTAGGCTGATATTTTTTTGCGTAGATTACTGATATGCACCTTTACCGACATCGAAAACATATCTGCCTCTTCATCCCAGATATGTTCTATCAGCTCCTCTGCGCTGATTACAGTTCCACTGTGTAACGCCAGATATTCGAGAATCGCATATTCCTTGGGCTGAAGATCCAGTTTATGTCCATTTACTGCTGCACTCTTCTGGGCGGTATCTAATGTGAGATTCTGTAGGTGAATTACTGTACTCTGCTGTACAAAGTCTCTTCGGATCAGATTTCTGATTCTTGCTTCGAGCTCCAGGAAATCAAAGGGTTTTCCCAGATAGTCGTTAGCTCCAAGATCCAGCCCCTTTATCTTATCCGGGACAGAGGATCTGGCGGACAGGATCAGCACCTTGGTAGTCATGCTCCTGGCTCTTATATCCTTAAGCACTTCTATTCCATCCTTCCCGGGAAGATTCAGATCGAGGATTATCACATCATATTCGTTCTGATAGGCCATCTCTGATCCGGTTATCCCGTCTTCTGCAGTATCGACAGCATATCCGCATTTCATAAGCCCCCTTTTTAAAGCGTCTAGAAGCTGCTCCTCATCTTCTATTATCAAAAGCCTCATCCTGATTTCTCCTCATATGTTCATTACTATCCTAGCGCCACATCGAGCACCATCATCAGCACGGCTCAACTTTTTGTGACATAAAAAAAGCACTCCCACCCAACTGGGAATGCCCCTTACTCATGCATTCATTCTAACAGTTCCCACCCCAAAAGTCAAACCAGATGAAAAAAGGGACAGTCCCCTTTTTCACCTTCTATGGTCTCACCGCCTTTTCTCTGATTTTTCCTCTCTGTTATATAAATTTTTTTGTAAAACATATGTCTATAACATAGCATAACCGGCTGCTTTTATCTATAATCAGTTTATATCATAAATAAAAAAGCAGCAGCCCAGTAGAAAGGAGTTCTATATGAAAATTGTGACCGCCATAGATTCGTTCAAGGGAAGCATGACTTCGATTGAAGCGGGGAATGCTTTTTCCGATGGCTTTCATCGAGTGTTTCCCGATGCTCGGATCATAGTGCGTCCGCTTGCAGACGGCGGCGAGGGGACGGTTGAAGCCCTGACAAATGGAATGAACGGACACCTGGAACATGTCACGGTCAGTGGACCTTTCGGACAGCCGGTAGACTGTGCCTATGGCTTGATTCAGGATTCCATGACAGCGGTGATTGAAATGAGCGGCGCGGCCGGCATTACTTTAGTTCCTGCCGAGGATTTAAACCCGCTCGCGGCAACGACCTATGGAGTCGGCGAGGTGATTGCAGATGCCATTAAAAAAGGCTGCCGGCGTTTTATAATAGGAATCGGAGGAAGTGCGACGAATGACGGCGGCGCCGGCATGCTTCAGGCTCTTGGCTTCGGACTTTTAGATGACGATGGCAGAGAAATACCGCGAGGCGCCGAGGGGCTTGAAAAGCTTGCTGTGATTACCACAGATCAGGTCATACCAGAGCTTTCGGCATGCACCTTCAGAATCGCCTGTGATGTCACTAATCCGCTGTGCGGAAGCAATGGATGCAGCAGCGTCTTCGGTCCTCAGAAGGGAGCCGGCCCAGAGGATATAAAGAAGATGGATTGCTGGCTCGCCAGATATGCAAAAGTAGCCAGAGCCCTTCATCCGGATGCTGATCCTGAGTTCCCCGGAACAGGTGCTGCCGGTGGGATGGGCTTTGCCTTTCGCACTTTTCTTCCCGCAAAGCTTGAGTCCGGAATCCAGATTGTTCTGGAGGAGACCCGTCTCGAATCATACCTGAATGACGCTGATCTGATAATCACTGGTGAAGGACGGCTAGACTGTCAAACCGCCATGGGCAAGGTACCGGTCGGTGTCGCAAGACTCGCAAAAGCACACGGCAAGCCTGTCATCGCATTTGCCGGAAGCGTCACTGATGATGCGAGCGCCTGTATAGAATGTGGCATCGATGCATATTTCCCGATCGTACGCGGCGTTTCGACATTAGAAGAAGCCTGTGACAGCGAAAACGCCAGGAAAAATATGGCTGCTGCGGCAGAGCAGGCGGCACGACTGATTAAGCTTACTCTATCATTCCCGATTAAATAAGGAGGTAAGGCAATGACATATACGTTTTCAACTGCAGGTGAAAAAAGGGACAGGTCCATTTTTCATCTTTTT
>OMZG01000039.1 GCA_900315505.1 uncultured Lachnospiraceae bacterium | reverse complement strand
GGCTTGTGCCATCAGATTCGATTCTCTCACAGACTACAAGGACACTATCTGATCCGGAGCATCCATACAGGCAGAGATTGAGCCGTGACTTTGCAGGAAAGGTTGGAGTCTATACGAAGGATATGCTTCTGAATGGACAGAATTTTTCACCGGATACGGTCACGGATATGCTGACAGTCTGTGTAATGAGCTATGCCTCACTTCGTATCAACAGCAGGAAAAAAGATGTCCGCAAAGTATATCAGGAGAATGGTAATCTCGCAAGGTTTGCGGATTACTTCGATGACAGATCAGTGCTTCTCGCAGAGACACCGGAGACGGCACTGATACAGGTACTGCGCTCTTTATCACCGATAGTCATTGTGGATGAGAGCCATAACGCCGGGTCAGAGCTTTCTACGGAGATGCTTGAGAACCTGAACCCGTCATTTATCTTAGAGCTTACTGCGACACCGAGAGATTCGAGCAACATCATCTCTTATGTCGATGCCAGGGAGCTCAAGAAAGAAAATATGGTCAAGCTCCCGGTAGTGGTCTTCAACAGAACAAGCAGGCAGACCGTGATAAGGGATGCGATACAGCTTCGAGGTAATCTGGAAAAGATAGCAAAAGATGAAGAGGCAGCCGGTGGAAAATATATCCGTCCGATAGTCCTGTTTCAGGCACAGCCGAGAATAAATGAAGAGAGCGGAACTTTTGACAAGATAAAGAATCTGCTGATAAAAATCGGAATACCAGAAGAGCAGATAGCAGTAAAGACTGCAGATGTAGATGACATCGGAGATACGAATCTTTTAAGCAGCAACTGTCCGATCAGATACATCATCACTGTCAATGCGTTGAAGGAAGGATGGGATTGTCCATTTGCATATATCCTTGCTTCTCTCGCAAATAAGTCTTCAAAGGTAGATGTGGAGCAGATCCTAGGGAGAATATTGAGACAGCCATATACCATGAGGAGTGCATCATCACTTCTCAATACTTCGTATGTGCTGACATCGTCAGTTGATTTTCAGAATACGCTGGACAGTGTGGTGAAGGCACTCAATGACGCAGGATTTTCCAGGAAGGATTATCGTCTGGCTGAGGAAGTATTGGTATCTGAGAGCGAATCGGAGCCTGCACAGAGCGTGACACCGACAGGCAATGTAAATGAGACCGTTGCAGGCGCAGGAGAAGATGCTGACCTGTTTTTCTTCGGACTACAGAATCCACAGGAACAGGATGACAATGAACCGGATGATTTTGGAGATGTGCAGCCTAAGACAGTAAATGTCAGTGCAGCTCTGCAAGTATCGGATGATCCTGCCCTTACGGCTATGGTTGCTGAGGCAGAGAAGCAATCTGAAAACTATACAAAAGAGACAGAGAAGGTGGCAGATATTCCTTTTATCGGAGGTGAACTCGGAGAAAAGATGAAGCAGTACAGAGTCCAGGAGCAGTACCGTGATGAGATAAAAGGTTTGAAGATACCACGGTTTGTTGTAGAAGGAGCCGGAGATCTGTTCAGTCCGGGCTATGATCTGCTTGAGCCGGAGAATCTGTCGGAAGGCTTTTCTCTGGATGGACAGGATGCACAAGTAAGCTTTGAGCTATCGACAGGAGAGGCAGTAGAAGTAGATATTCAGGAGCAGGGAGAAGCAGTGCCGAAGTACAAGCGGTTCAGCAAGACCTACATGGAGAGGATGCAGAAGTACTTCGACAGCTTGTCTAACGAAGGAAAGAGACGACAGTGCATCGAGCAGATAACAGAGCAGATAAATAAAAAGAATAATCTCTACACGGTAGAGGACATCAAAGCCTATGTCACTCGTGCATTAAAGAATCTGCAGGATGATGAGATGGAGCTTGTCGAAAACTCTTATCAGATATATGCGCATAAAATCCAGAAGAAGATCGAGTCTCTGGAGACTTCTTATCGCGAGAAGCAGTTCGATAAGTGGCTTGATACCGGCCGGATTCTCTGCCAGGAGAACTATGTGCTCCCGGAGCTTATCACTCCGAATGAAGCAATAGACTCGATACCATATTCCTTGTATGAGGCAGAGCTTAATGACATGAACGCCTTTGAGAGAGAAGTCATAGATTCAATCGTGGGTACAGAGAATGTGCGCTGGTGGCACAGAATAAAAGATCGTAAAGGCTTCCGTCTGAATGGATGGTTCAATCACTATCCTGATTTCATGGTGATGACACAATCGGGAAAGCTGCTGCTTGTTGAGGCAAAAGGGGATTACCTGGATGGTGATGACAGCAGGGCAAAGCTGAAACTCGGAAGAAAGTGGCAGAGCCTGGCAGGAATAAATTATAGATACTTTATGGTGTTCAGAAATAAAGAGCTTGGCGAGGATGGAGCGTATACGCTGGATAGGTTCGTTGAGGTGATGAAGGAAATATAGGAGCTACAGTTGTAAATAAAAATTGTTTGATACATTGAGGCTATGATATGGATAGGAAGTCTTTAGAGTTTACTATATTTATGATACATGCGTTAGCTGATTCCTGGGGAAAATCATACAGGCAGGTATATCAGATACTTAATGATACAGGAATATTGGATAGCTACATTCTGCCTTATTATGATGTGCTGCACACACAGGGAGAGCAGTATCTGGTGGATGACATCACTGGATTTGTAAAGGATAAAGGAGTAAAGATATGATAATATACCACGGCTCTACAATGGTGATAGAGAAACCGGATATCAAGCACTCAAAGAAGAACCTGGATTTCGGTATCGGTTTTTACACTACTACATTTCCAGAACAGGCAGAACGATGGGCAGCAAGAAAAGGTATGCGTCTTTCAAAACCGGCTATTGTAAATGAGTATGAACTTGATGAGTTGACCGGATTTCATGTAAAAGAATTTACGGACACTGATATAGAATGGCTGCAGTATGTTGTTGACTGTAGAAATGGCAAGGATATTTACAAGCAATACGATACTGTGATTGGCAATGTTGCTAATGATGATGTCTATAAATGTGTCAATATGTACATGGATGGACTCTGGGATGTAGAGAAGACACTGAGCGAGATTCGCTTCTTTAAGAAGAATGACCAGATAGCTTTCCTGACACAGAAAGTGATTGATGCTACCGTGAAATTCAAGGAAGCGTATGAGGTGAAGGCATGATTGATAAGGAAAAACTGGATAAAGCATATAAAGAGATGCTTGAGGAGAAGATAATCAATTGTCTTGCAGAGACAAAGGATATTCCAATCCGTCAGGCGATGGACATATACTATAAAAGCAAGCTATCCCAGCAGATAAATGATGGCAGCTATGGTATAGAGAACATGGATTATAGGTATCTGGTGCAGGATTTGATAGAGAATGAACCGGAACTGTTTTCAACAGACTAAATTCAGATGAATTTTCAAGAAGACCAGCAAAGATTGTAATGCGTGACTTCTTAAGAATGTAGATATAAGTAAACGTCAAATAATTCGCCACTTGGCGCAATAAGAAAACCGCTGATCTTTTATCAGCGGTTGTTTTTGTAACAGTTCTGTGGCAACTGATCCG
>OMZG01000031.1 GCA_900315505.1 uncultured Lachnospiraceae bacterium | reverse complement strand
CCTCACTATAAGAATAACAGGAAATTAGAAAAATCGAAAGGCCAGAAGCTGTGTTTCATAACCACTTTGATGCCTTTCGAAGAAAGGCACATGTATAATTATGAAAATGTTTAGCACAGCAGTAATAGGAACCGTCCATTTCTTCATCTCAGACTTAAGAATGTTCCCTGTACTCCGCGCTTTCCATGGCTTGCCCGATGGGAGAACAGCAGTGATGAGTTCTCACATGTGCAGATGTCTGTTGTATAAATATTTGAAGGCCCAACACCGGCTTCTTCCATTGTGATGCGGCATGCTGCCCAGAGATCAAGCTGGTAGTGACCATTATGCTTGTCTTCAAGGATTTCGTCTGTATACCCTGGGAACTCCTTTTTGAATTCTGTTGCTACATCTTCACTGACTTCATAGCAGTCCCTGCAGATAGATGGTCCTATGGCACAGATCATATCTGAGGGATCAGATCCATAGTTTTCATGCATGACTTCAATTGTGTGTGCTGCAATCCGTCCGACTGTTCCACGCCAGCCGGAATGGGCGGCTCCGATGCATTTCTTTACAGGGTCTATGAAGATGAGAGGCACACAGTCAGCCGAGAAGATTCCGAGCACTATGCCTGGCACATTTGTCACCAGCCCGTCCACATCTGTATAGTCACGAGGCTTTGTGACACCTTTCCCTTTGTCTGCATAAGTCACAACACGTACATTAGTAGTATGTGTCTGCTGAGACAGTACGAAGTCTGCAGGAGATATATTCATGGCAGCAGCCAGGCGTCTGAAGTTCTCGGCTACATTATCATCCGGGTCACCAAGGCCGGTCTTCAGATTGAGACTCGAGAAATATCCCTCGCTCACACCTCCAGGACGGGTCGTGAAGCAGTGGTTGATGAAACCAAGGCCGGATATGGCATCAAATTTAAGAAGTGGGAGACTGCCACCACTTACGCCCATATGATAATCGGTAGATTTTCGTGTAAAACTGATATCTGACATATTCATGCATTCATTCTATCACCAGAGCATGAGCGATTCAAGTTTGTAATACATGATCTGATATGATAAAATGGATACCGAAGCTTGTGCAAAAAAAGCAATACGGGCAAGTTGAGTATATGAAAAAGTAAAGGAGCCGCCTATGTATCCATTTATGTATTATTTTGATCCGACATATGTGTTGGTGATCATCGGTGCTATCGTGTGTGCCATTGCATCTGCCAGAGTTCATACAGCATACTCTAAATATGACAGAATAAGAAACAGAAGAGGGGTGACTGCCGAGCAGGTGGCAGAGCAGATACTGCATAATGCTGGCATTTATGATGTGAGAATCGTGCATATCAGGGGCAATCTGACTGATAATTATAATCCGTCAAACAAGACACTGAACCTGTCAGATGCCGTGCTTGGGAAGACCTCAGTTGCGGCAATCGGAGTGGCCGCGCATGAATGCGGCCATGCCATTCAGGATCAGGTGAACTACGGTCCGTTAAGACTCCGTGCGGCATCGGTGCCGCTTGCGAATATTGGTTCATATCTGTCATGGCCCATACTTTTACTTGGAATCATCCTTGGATCATCCAGACTGGCCCATATCGGCGTATTCGTATTTCTTTTCGTGATAGCATTTGAACTGATCACACTGCCGGTAGAATTCAACGCCTCTCACAGAGCTCTTATAATTCTTCGTGATGACAATCTCCTGGAGCAGGATGAGGTGAAGATGGCAAAGAGCGTTCTAGTCGCTGCAGCACTTACATACGTAGCAGCACTTTTCTCGGCATTTCTGCAGCTCCTGCGAATGCTTATCATAGCTGGTGGGACATCGAGCAGAGACGACTGAAAAAACACCACCTGTGTCAAGTGACGGAGGAGTGCAGAGCCAGATACATCTAGCGGATAAATATCTGTTTATCTGTAAAAATATGCTTGATTCTGGCCTGAAATTGATATATACTTGTTTCTATAAACTACTAACTGTATCAGACATACGATTTATATCATATAACTGATTACTTATAACTTATAACTTATAACTTATAACTTACAACTTATATGGGAAAAGACTCTGAATTTTATAAGGAAAAGAAAAACAACCAGACGCTCCGGCTTCGTGCTCTTTTAAAGGAGCTGCCAGGATTTGTGGCTGACTATATATACAGCAAGGAAATGACATCACAGACAAGCACTCTGGTAGCTTACTGCTATGATCTGATCACATTTTTCCAGTATATCATTGATACGAATCCTCTGTACAAAGGCATGAAACCTGCAGATTTCAAGCTGGATATCCTCGAAAAGATCTCTTCTGAGGATATCGCCGAATATCAGCGTTATCTGAAGCTTGATGTAAGCAGCGATTCCAAGACCATTCATGAGAATGACAAAAAGGCAATTGCCCGCAAGATGTCGCCACTCAGAGGTCTGTATCATTACCATCTGATCCACAAGAATATTAAGGAGGATCCGACGGTTCTTGTACCTCTTCCAAGACTCAAAAAAGATAAAAATATAGTCCGTATGTCTAATTATGAGGTTCAGGCAATCCTTGATGCAGTTGAAAACGGCAATGCACAGATGTCAAAGCGCCAGCGTGCCTATTGTGAAAAGACAAAACAGAGAGATCTGGCTATCCTTACACTGATGCTGAATACCGGAATCCGTGTATCAGAATGCAATGGCCTTGATGTGTCAGATGTAGATCTTGTAGTAAATACCATTACAATAGTTCGAAAAGGTGGCGGCCAGGACGTGCTGTATTTCGGTGATGAAGTACATGATGTGCTGAAAGACTATATAGATGGCGAAAGAAAAGGGATTTTCCCGAAAGAAGGACATGAAAATGCCCTGTTTCTCTCGCTTCAGGGCAAGAGAATGAGTGTCGATGCAATCGAACGCCTCGTGAAGAAATATGCCCAGATGGTAGTCCCGAACAAGCATATCACACCCCATAAGCTGCGCAGTACCTATGGCACTGCCCTCTACCGTGAAACAGGCGATATCAGGCTGGTAGCCGACGTCCTGGGCCATGAAAATATCAATACGACCATCGACTACTATGCAGCAATCGAGGATGAACACAAGAAAGAAGCTGCCAATGCAGTCAATTTCCACAGAAAAGATAATTAATGAACGACTCCTCCGCGAGTCTCTGCATTGATCTCAGCAATTCCTATCTGGTGTTTTCAAGCACTTTTAGCATTTTGTTGAAATACTCAGGCAGAGGTGCCTGGAATTCAACGTATTTCTTAGTTGACGGATGGATCAGTCCAATCGTCATTGCATGAAGGCACTGGCCTTCAAGATTATATTTACATTTAGACGGACCATAGACTGTATCTCCAAGCAGCGGGTGCCCGATTGATGCCATGTGGACCCTGATCTGATGAGTCCGTCCGGTTTCCAGCTTGAATTCACAGTATGCATATTCTTTAAAATTTTCAAGAACTTTGTAATGAGTCACAGCATTCCTGCCATGAACTCTGTCGATAGCCATCTTTTTCCTGTCGATCTTGCTGCGTCCTATAGGCGCGTCAATAGTACCTTCCATCACAGGCATACGCCCAATCACAATTCCCCGATAAATACGATTTACGGTATGTTCCTTGATCTGTTCTGCAATAAAAAGATGAGCCTTATCATTTTTGCATATGATAAGGGAGCCAGTCGTATCCCGGTCAATTCTGTGCACAATTCCGGGTCTGATCACACCATTTATAGCTGAAAGCGAGTCTCCGCAATGATACATCACAGCATTGACGAGGGTGTGATCCGGATGACCAGGAGCCGGATGAACTACCATGCCCTTTGGCTTATTCACGATAAGCACATCATCATCCTCATACAGGATGTCAAGTGGGATATTTTCAGGCTTTACGTCAAGGACTTCCTCTTCAATTGGTTCAATCGTAATGACATCACCGGGGCGAAGCTTATAATTATTCTTTACAGGCCTGTCATTTACAAGCACCTTCTGCTCTTCCACTGCCTTCTGGTAGAAGGAACGGGTTCTGTCACCCTGCTCAGCCAGGAATTTATCTATCCTTATCCCTGCAGCTTCATCACTTATTTTGTACTTTATATCTTCCATCTGACTAACGCTGTTCAAAACTTATAACTCATAACTCTCAACTTTTCTTCACCCACGCGGCCAGATCATCGTCCGACATACCGAAGATCAGGAATATCAGCAGGAATATGACTGAAAGAGTCACATAGATATCAGCAACATTAAAAATCGGAAAATTGATCAGGGAAAAATAGATAAAATCCGTCACCTGATGAAATGCAATCCTGTCAATATAGTTCCCTGCCGCCCCAGCCACAAGCGTAGACAGACAGAAGGCCATCTTCAGATATTTCTTCTCAAAAGGAAGCTTAATGAAAAAGTAGATCACGATAGCAGCCACAATCGGCGTCACGATATAAAACACGAAGGTCTTCTCTGTAAGTATAGAAAAAGCAGCCCCGGTATTGTATAGAAGCTGTAATTTGAGCACACCAGGAATGATATCCACATCACCGGAAGACAAATTCACTCTGGCTATATATTTAGTAATCTGATCTATTATTATTAGTATAATTATATATAATATAAAAAATGTGTAATATTTTTTTTTATCTTTATACAACATAATTATGTAACTCCATTTTATATCAAACTGAGTGGCAGCCGTGCCAGAGAAGCTGTTTCACCTAAGAACTTCGTTTATGCCAGCAAGCAGATCATCATCCGTAAGCGTCGTATCAATCACAGCTTCTCCCACTTTTTTCAGCAGAATAAACTTTATCTGCCCGGCTGCCATCTTCTTATCAGACTTCGTAGTGGCCAGAATCTCAGCCGCATTGTAATCGGCTGCAGATACCGACACAGGCAGATCATAAGAGGCAATTGTCTCACGGATCATCGAATACTCATCTGAACTGATATATCCCTTCTTCATAGACAGATAAGATGCAGCCACCATTCCAACAGCCACGCACTGACCATGGAACAGCCTGAAATCAGAAAGCTTCTCAATAGCATGCCCAATCGTATGTCCGAAATTGAGCGTGGCACGAATACCCTGTTCCTTCGGATCTATCTCAACCACATGCCCCTTGATCTCACAGCTGCGCTTCACAACATTAAGAATGGAATCAGGATCAAATGTAGTAATCTCATCCTTATCATTTATAAGAAAATCCAGGTAATCCCTGTCAGCAATCAGGCCATGCTTGATGACCTCTCCCATTCCCGATGCAAACTGTTCAGGCGGAAGACTCTTAAGCACTGACAGATTCATATATACCAGACGAGGCATATAAAAGGCTCCAACCATATTCTTGAAGGCTCTGAAGTCCACTCCGGTCTTGCCACCGATCGAGCTGTCAACCATTGACAGAAGGCTTGTAGGCATCTGAATGAAGTCGATGCCACGAAGGTATGTAGCAGCCGCAAATCCGCACAGATCGCCAACTACGCCGCCACCAAGAGCCACCAGCAGATCATGCCTGTCAAGGTGTGAACGTACAAGAAATTCATATAGATCCTCAACCACATTCAGATTCTTAGAGGCCTCACCGGCAGTGAAGACAAAGTCAGTGATCTCAGAGACATTATGTGCAAGTGCTTCCCTGACCTGCTCCAGATACAGCGGAGCAACATTCGTATCACTTACGATACAGATACGTCCGTATTTTTTTCCAATATCATCTACATATTCTGAAAGCCTGCTGTAATCATGCTCCAGAGCTATCCTGTAGCATGGCTTCCCATCGTATTTTATTTCAAGTACATTATCCATCTTTTTCTATTTCCCAATCAAATACTGACACCTGGCAACATTCAGTCATACCAGTCAATTCTGACCTTCATCCTGCCCTTCTGGGTCTGCCCGGCAAATTCACTCACGCGGAACTTTCCCCTGCCTCTTATCGTCACGATATCGCCCTCAGAGATGGCCTTCGTATGACTTTTCTCGATACGATTATTGATCATTACCTTCTCACCATCTATAAGAGAAGATCCCTGAGTCCTCGACGTGTGAGCTGCTGCAGCCACGAATGAATCCAGCCTGTCAGACGTGATGATAAGGGTCTCACTCCTGAAATCCGGTGTGAATCCTGATTCATCAAAATCAATGATCGCGGCAGATACATCAGTATGCTTCACCCTTACCAGATTCTCTATGATGAAGGGGGCAATATGATCAACACAGAACATAATGCAGGAGTTGGTGGATTTTTCAACCAGCAGATCTCCCATCAGCTCCCGCTTTATTCCGAGATTCATAAGAGCACCTAAGAAGTCTCTGTGCGTGAGTGTATCAGCGAACCTCGGACTGATCGGAGCAATGCGCACGGCCTTCATAGGAAAAGTATTCCCCTCTAAAAAAGCGTCAGAAGGCATGAAACACGCCATCTGACGCTCTGAAAAATCATATCCTCCATTAGTCTCAACACTACAGCTGAACCTCATGGAATGGAGGATCATGAGCTCTGCAACATCACAGAAATCCGTATAAACCGGATACCCCTGCTGATAAGCCCTGCTATCCAGATCCTCGAATCTCTTCCTGATAAAATCATCTGACGGAGTCTTCATCGGAGAGTAGTCGCTCCATTAGCCATGGAGGTATTCAGATCATTTACCATCTGCTGTATATCGCCTGTGATAGGCACACCCTTCGGGGTGATCAGAAAGATAAAATTAGATACTCTCTGGAGATTGCCATCAATTGCATAGCAGGCACCAGAGATGAAATCAATGATTCTCTGGCCAATGCTCATATCAAGGCCCTCGGTATTCAGTAGAACCGTGGTTCCACTAAGAAGGGTATCTGCTATATCCTTGATATCCTCATAAGAGGTCGGCTTTACTACATCTACGGCCATTCCGTCAGCAGCTCTTGGTACAGAATGCTTCGGCTGAGATGATCTGCTTCTGATAGGAGTGATCTTGGAATCTCTGGTATCATCCTCATCCTCGCTGAAACGTGATTTCTTCCTGCGAGGACGTCGCTCCTCTTCCTCCTCATCAGCATACAGTTCATCATCTTCAGGATCATCGTCTAATTTTACTGCATCAAGAAACTTATCAACAAAACTCATAAACGACCTCTCTTATCATATATTATAGTTTCTGGCTCCAAAGATGCCTGTACCGACACGGACCATTGTAGCTCCTTCCTCTATAGCCACCTCATAGTCATTCGTCATTCCCATCGACAGGACATCCATATTTACATTATCATATTTTTTTGCGGCGATGTCAACTGATTTATCCTTAAGAGCCTTGAAAACGTCTCTGTTGTCCTCAGGATTCTCCACGAATGGAGCAATAGTCATCAGGCCCTTGATAGTGATGCCGTCAAGAGAAGCACACTCCTTTACAAGCTCTTCTGCCTCGGAAAGCTTCACGCCGAATTTGCTTTCCTCATCAGCTACATTTACCTCTATAAGTATCGGGATTATGACACCATGCTTTTTTGCCTGGATATTGATCTCCTCAGCCAGCCTGAAGCTGTCAACGGAATGGATCAGAGCAACCCTTCCAGCAATGTATTTTACCTTATTCCTCTGAAGATGACCGATCATATGCCATTCTATATCCTTTGGCATTTCATCAATCTTGCCGGTCAGTTCCTGTACCTTATTCTCACCGAAAATACGGATGCCGTCATCGTATGCTTCCATAAGCATTGGCACAGGCTTCGTCTTGCTTACGGCAATGAGCGTCACCTCAGAACGGTCTCTGCCTGCACGATCACAGGCTGCCTGTATATTTTCTTCAACCTTCTTTAGATTATCTGTAACTATTCCCATCAGAATCACTCCTTAGTCATCATTGAGCATCTGTCCGTCCTTCACACCCTTTGCCTTCAGGACTACCCTGTCATACAGCCTCAGCTCATTGTCATTTACAGGTTCTATTATACTGTACTGGTCATTTCTGTAAAGCATCTTTACCTGAACAAACTGTGTATATCCCTTATTTGCCAGATAAACACCGTACGTCTTCTTTACCTCACAGTTCCGTAGTGCCAGCTCATCTGACAGAGAATCCGGGTTCACAACTGAATTACCATTCTCCGCTCCTGTAAATGAAGCCCAGTAGCTGCCATCATCATTCTTCTGGTATATCCTGAATCGTCTGAACTTACGGCCATCAGACGTCTTCAGATAAACACCGGGTGTCTTTGAGTCACCTCCATTGGTGACATACCGTGCTGGTATCTGGTACAGAACCTTCTGAAGAATAGATGAATCCGGAACCTTGAGTCCATTTATCTGGTCGAGCATCAGCTCAATATCCAGGAATCTGTTCTCTGCAAAACGGTCCATTGAATCATCCAGAGACAGTCTCAGATATTTCTTCCCGCCACGCTCAGATATACTCACGTTGGCCCAGGCGGTTGTCTGATCCTTATCAAAGCGGATCTCTACCACGCTCTTGTCCCGAAGTCTCGATGCCATATCGTCTGACAGCTGACAGACCAGTTCCCAGTTGTCATCGGTCACCAGGCGGAATGCTACATCTCCTGAAGAAAGTGAATCACCTGACGATAGCTCGGTTGTCTTAAGTCTCGACCGGTCAAAGGTATCATCAGATACAGCACTATCAGAAATACCGTTCAGACTGTCATATGACAGACATACCAGGCCCTCTGAAGGTGCTTTGATCGATGTGAAATCTACCTGTGACGGGGCATCCTTCTTTATCTCATTCAGAGTGCTCTGAATACGCTCACCATTTGCGATATTCAGCAGATCCGCACCTGTCTGCTTCAGCTGGTAGACCTCTGAAAAATTATCTGAAGAGTATCCCTCATTGAAATTTGACAGAAGCTCCGAGATCTGCTCCTTCTGATCATCTGAGAGATCGTTGCTTTCATTGTTCTGCTTTTCAAGAGTAGCTATGAATTCACCCGTACCATCTACACCCAGTACCGATGCACCCTTCGAAGCAATGCTTCCCTGTGGGATGATATACACCGCCTGCCCGGAGGCATCAGTCTTCACGAGAGTTTCCTTCCTTATAGCAACAGCCGTGAGATTGTCATTTTCCACGATTTCACCCTGCTTCACTTCTGTAACAGGGATATGTGTTCCTGCAAAAAAAGACACCGCATGAAAAACAATATATATGAAGAAAAATACCAGAATTATGAAGTCTATATGAATCTTCGGAAGACGTCGCGGAAATTTTGTGATCTTGTCATTTTCTTCTTTCAAAGAATCTCTCCATATAAAAAAACTCATAATGCAGCAGGTCGCCGCATTATGAGATCAAAGTCCTTATGCTACTTTGCTCTTTGCAAGATCACAGAGCTTTGAGAAGCCTTCTGCATCTGACACAGCCATATCTGCAAGCATCTTGCGGTTGATATCAACTCCTGCAAGCTTGAGACCGTGCATCAGAACGCTGTATGAAAGACCATTGAGACGGGCTGCTGCATTGATACGAGCGATCCAGAGCTGTCTGAACTGTCTCTTCTTCTGCTTTCTGCCTGCGTATGCTGTGGTCAGCGCTCTCATGACTGACTGCTTGGCTACACGGTACTGCTTTGATCTTGCGCCTCTGTAACCCTTGGCTGCCTTTAATACTCTGTTATGCTTCTTCTTGGCGTTTAATCCGCCCTTAACTCTTGCCATTTGTAATTCCTCCTAACAATATGCATTAACATCAAAGATATGGTAAGATCTTCTTCATGTTCTTCTCGTTTGTAGCATCTGTCATAGCTGCTTTACGAAGATTTCTCTTACGCTTGGTTGTCTTCTTTGTCAGGATGTGGCTCTTGAATGCCTTATTTCTCTTAAGCTTACCTGTTCCTGTTGCTTTAAAGCGCTTTGCAGCAGCTCTTTTGGTCTTCATCTTTGGCATGACTTTTCTGTCCTCCTTATTTCTTGCTTTCTTTTACTGGTGCGAGCACCAGGCTTACACTTCTGCCTTCCTGCTTGGAAGGCTTCTCCACTGTAGCCACATCTGCAAGCTTCTCTGCTACATCATCGAGGATGTGGCGGGACTCACGGATATGAGCCATTTCACGTCCGCGGAAACGAAGAGTGAGCTTTACCTTGTTGCCCTTGGCAAGGAACTTTCTTGCATTATTGAGCTTGGTATTCAGGTCGTTCTCATCGATATTCGGGGAAAAGCGGATTTCCTTGACTTCAATGACCTTCTGCTTCTTCTTGGCTTCCTTTTCTTTTCTGGCGAGTTCATAGCGATACTTACCATAATCTATGATCTTGCACACCGGTGGATGCGCATTAGGAGATACCATAACAAGGTCTAAGTCCGCCTCTCTGGCCTTCAACTGAGCTTCCCTGGCACTCATGATGCCGATCTGCTCTCCGTGCTCTCCTATAAGCCTGACTTCTTTGGCTCTGATCTTTTCGTTGATTAATAATTCGCTAATGGTACACCTCCAAAAAACGCAAAATTAAAGTGGATAGCACAGACTATCCACTTCATTACATGCTTAATAAATCCTAAGACTTAAAATATGTAAACACTGATGCACACGACCAGGGTGATCAGGTGAGAGCGGATACTCTGCTTCAACAACGAAATCTATAATAGCAGAAGTGTGCATGGTTGTCAAGATGTTTTTGGTAAAAATGTCACGGTCACATCAGTCGTGCCAGAGGGACATTTCACGCCTTCCGTTCTGTGATGACTTACAGACTCAGAATCCCGTCAAAAACTTTCTGTGCACTTCTGCTATTAAGGGCGCTGGCAGAAACCTCGTTGAATAATGGTTTGAACGAAGCATCTGATGCAGCATTCTTTTTCTTTTTGAAAATGAATCCCTCGCCTGAATTCCCTCCGTGGCTGTCGGCGATCGGACTTACCTTCTCTACTCTGTATAAAGCTTCCATAATACCAGCCTCCTTTCCGGCCTTATGCAAACCCCATTCCTTATAGATATTATACCACAGAGTACAGAAAATTACAAATATATAGCAGATGATGTTGAATTGTGTGATAATTCATTGTTACTATTCACAGAAGAACTGAATGCATCACAAGTAAAGCGGAGGATCTTTCCTTCGCTTTACTTGCTGTTATTCCGTTTTTGTTCTCATTGTTG
>OMZG01000033.1 GCA_900315505.1 uncultured Lachnospiraceae bacterium | reverse complement strand
TATGATGACTAGAACTTTTTATAGACAGTATTCAGTTTTCAAGGTACAAACAAGCTATGAAGCGTCTCTCTGTCAGAGGGCTTTTGGCGACCTAATCATATGATTATATTTCATTCCATTTATCAAATCCGGATGCTGCAGATGCTTTTTTTGATGAATTCGACATAAAAGCTGTAGAAATCTGTAAATCGCCAAAAAGCGGAATACCTGTGAATAATGAGTATATCATTCGTGATGATGTACGCAAATTTCTTGTAAAAAATTATATTGCATATTATATAGCGGATTTTGAAAATAATGAGATTCAGATTGCCAGGTTGGTATACGGCGGCATGGATCAGGAAAAAGTTTTCAGGAAGACATCATTCTGATAATATGAAATAGCAACTATCGGATAAATCACCGTTTACCGATGTGCGCCTGATTCGGACACAATTCACAAAAGCAGGCCTTCTGACCCTGCTTTTCGCTTATCATTGATGCAAGGCCGGTTCTCAAATCGAAGAATCCGATTCTTCATATTCTGGCTTATCTACAGTTGATGATTCTGTGGCCGCTTGTTCTGGTCATGATAGTCAGGAGTCTGAAGGAAGAGCCGTCAAGAAACAGGCATGATGACTCTGATGAAAAGTGACATGGAGGTATCAGGATGATCACTTTGTTTTGTATTCTATTGATAATCGCATTCCTGGTAGGGATCGTAAAGCTTTTTGTGTGGATGATATCGGCGGCATTTCACCTGATACCGTTCTTATTCGGGATTGTAATGGCTATATGCGTGATCGGACTTGCAGTATATCTGCTGGGTGCCGTAGGAGCTGTAGTGGCGATCATCGTGATCATAGCCTTGTGCGCAGGTGGTAAACATCACGCAGGATAAATATATCGGTGCTGGCTGAATGCCGGCATCTTTTTTTATGCGATATATTCTGTTAAAATAGGCATAGTAAATGAAAACACAGGAGACAACAAATGGCTCGTAAGATACTTGTAGTGATTGATATGCAGAATGATTTCATGGATGGAGCACTTGAGAAGATGAGATCACGTCAGATTCAGGGGATATAAGGAGAACATATGGATATATCAGCATTGAAAGAAATATTCAGCGTTGGGGAAACGATTGCTGTCGAATTCAAACGCTGTGGTAATAGAATTGAGAACGATACATACGAGACAGTCTGCTCTTTTCTGAATCGTTTTGGCGGGGATATTTTCATGGGTGTTCTCGATGATGGGACGGTAGAGGGCGTTAATCCAAAGGTTGCTCCAGAACTGGTAAAGAATTTTATCAAATGTATCAGCAACCAGCAGCTTTTTACTCCGACCATATATCTTGTTCCTGAAATTCTGGAGTATGATGGCAGGACTATCATACATGTACATGTGCCGATGAGTGCAGAGGTGCATTCGTATAAGAAGGTGATATACGACAGGGTTGATGATGCAGATGTACGTGTGATATCAACCGACCAGATTGCACAGATGTATATTCGGAAGCAGGATATTTTTACAGAGAGACGGATCTATCCGTATGTAGAAAAAGAGGACCTGAGACTGGATATGCTGTCAAGGCTTCGTGTTATGGCAAGAAATAATACGATGACAGGGACTCATCCGTGGACTGATCTTACTGATGATGAACTCCTGCGGAGTGCCAATCTATATGGGACTGACAGGATGACAGGGCAGAAAGGGTTCAATATGGCTGCTGTTCTGCTGCTGGGTAAGGACGATGTGATCATGGATATCCTGCCGGCTTATGTCACTGATGCAATCCTAAGAGTCAGAGATGTGGACAGATACGATGACAGAGAGATAATAAAGACCAATCTCATTGACAGCTATGAAAGGCTTATGGAATTTGGCAGGAAGCATCTTCCGGATAAGTTTTTCCTTGAGAATGATCAGAGGAAAAGTCTGAGGGAGATCATCACAAGGGAGATGATAGCCAATGTCCTGATCCACAGGGAATTTACAAGCTCATACCCTGCGAAATTCATAATTGAAAGAGACAGGATGTATGTGGAAAATGCGAGCAGATCTGTGAGCAACGGAATCATCACACCCGATAATCTGGAGCCGAATCCTAAGAACCCTATCATTGCATCTTTTTTCCGTAATATTGGCTATGCGGATCAGCTGGGATCAGGTGTGAGAAACCTTTTCAAATACAGTATGTATTATTCAGGGAAAGAGCCAGAGTTCAAGGAAGGCGACATATTCAGGATAATTGTACCGCTGGATGCCGAGATGGATGGGGAGACTACCCAAGGTGGTGGACAAGGTAATACCCAAGCCAACAATGATACTACCCAAGGTGCTACCCAAGCTCCCCAAGATACTACCCAAGGTGATGTGGAACTATCAGCTATTGAAATAGGCATCATTGATCAGATGAGAATCAATCCATCAGTTTCTCAGAGTAAGATTGCCGAAAATCTGGACTGTAAGGTCGATCAGATCAAATATTACGTAAAGAGACTTAAGGATAAAGGTGTTTTAAGCAGGGAAGGTTCACAACAGAAAGGCCACTGGGTTGTAAATCCTGATATAGAAGATCAATAATAATGCAGGATATAGCTGAGAGGAACGGGGCAGCGGAGAAGGCATGACAGCACCTTCACCGAAAAAATAGCCACTAAGATCGTGCGGATCTGAGAACTGGAAAGAGAAAGAGAAGCTCCCCTCGCAGAGAGGGGAGTTTTTTGCGTTCGGCGGTAGAAAGGTTAATGTCACGCTTCAACTTCGACTTTTTCAAAATCAGAAGCGCCATGCTTGCAGATCGGGCATACGAAATCAGGCGGCAGTTCCTCACCGTCATAGATATAGCCACAGATACGGCATCTCCAGACTGTCTTTGTCTTCTTGCCGGCCGTCGGTGCCTGCTGCTTTGGCTTGATATGCTCCTGATAAAAAGTATAGGTCGCTGACGGCGCATCCGGATCGAGTACATCCATATCAGTCACTTTTGCGATAAACAGAGTGTGAGTACCAAGATCAAGCGTGGTCTCTACTTCACCCGAAATGAATGCGTTCGTTCCCTTCGTCACATACAAAAGCCCGTTCGCGCTCTTCTCATAGCAGCCTTCGAATCCCACGAACTTATCCGCATCTCTGCCAGACTGGAAGCCGAACCTCCTGAATGTGTCAAACTCCGCCTTCTCGGAGAGGATAGAAACGTTAAACTTCCTGTCCTTCATGATCAGATCATGCGTGTAGTTTGCTTTGTTTACTGCGATTGAGATCTGATTCGGATCAGTCGTAACCTGAATCGCGGTGTTGATGATACATCCGTTATCATCAGCATGGGCACCGTCTCCCTTCGCAGTCAGGACAAACAGTCCGTAGCTCAACTTGTACATAGCTTTTCCATCCATAATAATTCCCTTTCCCGGTGATACACCGTACAAACCTCCAGCTCAGCAGTCCGGAATTCAGGAATCACACGATGCTACCTGTCATCCGGTACCACTACCTATACTTTAGCATATTCGGGAGTAAATGTCATTCATGAGCGCAAATTTTCTGAGCCGCAATTACGGTTGAAAGCCCGCTTGTTTTGTAATAAAATCTTTTTAAAGACCAGGAATAAGAACATACAGGAGAATATATGAGATCGGTTACGATGTTCGACGCTGACAGTAAAGACCCACGGTTTTTCATATCCCTTGCTGACAGCCATGTAAAGAAGAATAAAGATCAGGAACTTATCTGCCTGTATCAGGCCATGTTCTATGCAGATTATGGGGAACAGGTAAAAGTACAGAAAAGGATTGACGCGTTAACCGGTGAAGGAGTAGTAGTCCCGAAGACATCTTTTATCATTCTTTCTTACAATACACTTTATTTCACAAAGCAGTGCCTTGCAAGCATTAAAAATACCGTGCCTTTAGAAAGATGCCAGATAGTCGTAGTTGACAATGCATCTTCTGATGGGAGCGTTGAATACCTGAGAACTCTTGACTGGATCACTCTGGTAGAAAATCATGAAAACAGAGGATTCCCGGGCGGATGCAATGACGGTATTGCCGCTGCAGATAAAGGCAATGATATATATCTTCTTAATTCTGATACACTGATGCCTTATAATGCCTTTTTCTGGCTTAAAATGGGTCTTTACGAGAATGAAAAGACTGGCAGCACTGGAAGCATTACTAACTTCGCGACAGCAAGCCAGATGGTAAAAAGGAACTGGAAGTCTGTTGATGAGATGTTCGATTTTTCTGCTGAGAACAATGTTCCGATGAGATATCCGTATGAATACAGGATGTTCCTGATAGGGTTCTCACTGCTTCTGAAAAGGACTGTGCTTGATGACATAGGATATCTTGATGAACGATTCAATCCGGGGAACAGCGAGGATATCGATATATGCCTGCGAATCCTTAAAAGCGGACACCTTAATGTGCTATGCAGGAACAGCTTTGTGATCCACTTCGGTCACAGGTCGTTTGAGGAGCTTCAGAAACAGGGTACAGATTTTGGCAATCTCCTACAGAAGAATAATGACAAGCTGAATGCAAAGTATGGATTTGATGTTTTAAAAGGTCTGTCGTTAAATGTAAATGCAGTGAGGAATTTAAAAGGTGAGAGGACTGATGCCATAAGGATTCTGGATACTGATGTTGGGATGGGAGCAACAGCTGCCATCATTAAGACTTACTTTGTGAATGCAGAGTATTCGGGCTTTGAGAAAGATGGAGATAGTGCCTGCTATGCACAGGCATTCGGCAGGATAATAGCATATGATCCGCGTACTGCTGACTGCAAAAAGCTTTTTTCAGAAGAGTATTATGACTATATCATTGCAGGCCGGAGCTTTGAGGGCTTTGAACCATCTGACGTGACGTCGCATTTCGGAGCTTATCTTAAAGAGGGCGGACGTATATGCCTGCCGAATGGATTGGTGCTTAAGAAGGACACACATAAAGACAGTCCTGAGGCTTTATACCGGGAAAAAATCATGAACAGGAAGACCAGGCCATCAGAGTTAGTGGAAAATGATGGTAAAAGGCGTATTGTATTTCTCCTGTATAAGGCAGCGTCCTGGGATTCGTATGCAAGTATATGGAGGGCATCTCAGAATGACAGTCAGACACATGCAATAGTGATTTCTCTGCCATATTATGATAAACGGCCTGATGGAAGACCGGGAGAGTTTCATTACGAGGGTGATCTTCTTCCTGATGATGTGCCGGTGACCTGGTATGCCGATGCAGATCTGTCGCGGATGACTCCTGATGCCGTGTTCATAAACTATGTTTCGGAATCTGATGTCATTCTGCCTCCGCAGTATGAGTTTTCTGTCATAAGGGAATGCACAGAGACTATGGTGTATGTCCCTGATGAAGTGCTTTCCATATCGTATGGCAGACATATAGACGAACAGGTATTAAGACAGAAGAATCTTATTCATATGCCTGGCATAGAGGCTGCTGATATTGTGTGCCTTGAAAATCATGACCAGGAGAGGATATTAAAGGAAGAGTTTCCTCCGCTTGAATCTGACAAGTTCATAGTTACCGGATCGCCACAGCACGATATCATGCTAAGTAATGAAAAGACTGTGATCCCTGATGAGTGGAGAGATATCATAGGAGACAGGAAAGTGCTGCTTTATAGCATGCGTACAGAGGATGCTGTAGAGGCGGGTGATAAGCTGATACAGAAGTTAGAGAGTCTGTTTTCGTTTATGCGGTTCGTAAGCGGCAGGATAGCACTGATATTCAGACCTGATCCGTCTCTTGAGGGCCTTCTTGAAAACAATCATCCTGATATAGCTGCACGGTATAAAGATTTGATAATCAGGTACAGATCAGAGCACTGGGGCATATATGATGATGGTATTGATAAATACATATCGCTTCGCACAGCAGATGCATTCTATGGGGATGTTAGTCCTGATATGATGCTGTTCTTATCCTCAGGAAAAACGGCCGTGATGCAGGATTATGGAATACCACTTCCTGATGCAGGTAGTATGACAAGGATTCCGCTCCCTGATGTTTCGTTCCCTCACGGTGCAGCATTACAGGAGACAGATGATACGGCGATAGTTATATATATTAGCCTGCTTCTTACGGAAAAACTCCCTGGAAAGGAAAGGAAGATAAGCAGGGCAGGAGAAAAAATCTATGGTCTGGTAAAAAGCAGAGGTCTCCTCTGACTTTTAAGATAGCATCTTTTTCAGAAGCTCCTTTCCATGTTTCCTGTCAGGAGCAGGAAGCTGGCCATCTCTTTTTAGTTCATCCAGATGCTGTGCAAATTCCGGTAGCCGGTCTGAAACGGATATGTATTTTATATACTGGGAAAGATGGTTTCGCATTGCTTCTGAACAGTGCAGCCCTGATGAGAGTTCTTCGAAAAAAGGGAGCTCCTCAGGCCTGGAAAATTTTTGCTCAGAAAGCGATCGGATAAATCCGGCCACCTGTGGAGCGGCCTCATTGATCAGATCTATCGATTTTTTAAAATCAGCATCTCCATTATCAGTTGCGGTTTTTATGAAGATCATCCTGTCAGGAGTCGTGACCTTCCTAAGAGCCTGATAAATGGCATAGCCCTCCATATCATAAATGACAGGCATTGCTGAACGTCGTTCAGATGAATCCCGGAGGATCTCGGATGATGACACCGGAGTATCAGATGTGACAAGCAAAGCGTGAGGGAAAGCCGCGTCAGCTATATCCGGGAAGCTCTCATCACCAGAGCCTCTGTCGATTATCTGCCCTACGAAAAGGGTCTTGCCGGTATGCGCTTGTGAAGCGGCGGAGCCGTAGTTCACATAGTAATCGCTCACGCCATATTTCCCGATACAGAACCCGACAGATGCGGCTGAATTTATTTTTCCGATGCCGGTAATTATAAGGCGGATGCCATTACCGGAGTAGGTATTATCATTATCTCTGTGAAGCTCCAGGGTTTGGATCAGCCCGTCGGCCTCCTGCCGCAGTGCAGTAAAGATGGTAACCATCAGATCAGATCACCCTGGCTCTGCATTGATGAGAGCATTTCCTTAAGCCTGTCCCTGTCGAGAAAATCGCAGACAACAGGCTTCATTGCTATCGCCATGAGCTTCATAGGATTGTCGTCGGCAGCTATGCGGTTTGAAGAAAGCTTGCCGCATCGCTTGCAGCGGTGAACGATCGCCCACTCACCATCACTACGTACCCAGACACCAATCGGCTCCATAATGCCGCCACAGCTCGAGGCACGGTCGCCCGGAGTCTCATCCACATGGAGAGAGCACAGGCAGTTCGGGCAGTGATTCCGGTGATCGCTTCCTGCACCGTTTGACACTATAGGCCAGCCACAGTTCCTGCACGTAAACGAATCAGTACATGGATTCTTCTTATAAAAATTCTTATCGTACTTTCTTCTCTTATTTTCTCTGTTCATGCAAAAAAATAACTTTCAACTTATAACTCACAACTAATAACTCATAACTTTCAACTCTTATAGTACCCATCCATATCTCCCTGTCCGCCCATAAGGTCTGTGAGTTCTCCGATACGCTCTATCGGGAATGGCGGGTTCGCAAGTGGCTTCGTAGCAACTGACATGATAGTCACAGGATTGTCATCGTCCTCGATGAGCTCAGTCTTCAGGGCGCCGCAGAACCGGCAGCGGCAGATTATTTCAGGACGGCCCTTATCCTTTATCCAGACTGATACAGGCTCGAAGATGCCACCACAGTCCTCGCCGTCATCATTGGTCTCATGCTCTGAACACAGGCATTCAGGGCAGTGATCAAGAGAATCATCATACAGATTCCCGCAGTTTATGCATTCCTTCAAAATGAAAATGTCTCCTTTATTCCTGACCACCTCTGGTCCTTATCAGAAAGTATCAGCGGTGTGCCGTCGTCAAGAGTGTAGCCTGAAGCAGATGGGCTTCCCTGGTAGCGTCCCCTTACACGCGGCCATTCAATACCAATTTCCGGATCATTCCATGCCATTCCGCCCTCATCATTCGGATGCCAGAAATCATTTACCTTGTAGCAGAATTCAGCAACGTCTGAAAGAACGAGGAATCCGTGAGCGAAGCCCTCCGGGATCAGAAACTGCTTCATATTTTCATCGGAGAGGATGACGCCGTACCATTTGCCGTAAGTATCTGAATTCCTGCGAAGGTCGACAGCCACATCAAATACCTCGCCACGTACAGCACGTACCAGCTTGCACTGAGGGTACTGCTTCTGGAAATGGAGCCCTCTGAGAACTCCCTTCTCTGACATGGACTGGTTGTCCTGGACGAAATCCACATCGAGACCGGCCTCCTTCATTTCCCTCGAATTCCAGGTCTCAACGAAATATCCTCTCTCATCTCTGTGCACATTTGGCGTAATGACGCAGAGACCATCGATGCCGCCAACATTTTTTTCAACGCTGATTTGCATTATTATTATCCGTCTTTCTACGAAAGACACCTATGTGGTTATGAAACACCACTTTCGGCCTTTCGATTTTCTTCGTTTCCTGTTATTCTTATAGTG
>OMZG01000040.1 GCA_900315505.1 uncultured Lachnospiraceae bacterium | reverse complement strand
TGATTTCTATGTGCTTCCGTCATCGATCCACGAGATCATTCTCGTAAAGGATGAGGGTCAGTTCTCATCGAAGGAACTTGAGGACATGGTGATCGATGTGAATGCATCTGTAGTAAATCCGAAAGATCAGCTGACAGACACGGCTTATCACTATGACAGCAAGGATCACATCTTTGAGAAGGCTGATAAGTTCGAGCAGAGGATGACTGAGAAGGCAACCCAGAAGAATGCAGAGAAGATCGCGACAAGGAAGTCCGACAGGGTTTCCGAGAAAGATTCACTCCGCGACAGCCTGAAGGATAAGAAGTCAAAGGTAAAGCAGAAGCAGAAGGATAAGGATAAGGCCGCTGATGTGGTAAAGAAGAACCGCGGAGGAGAGACCAGATGATAGTACCGGTGAAGAAGGAGCACAGAAGTGCAGGTGAGAGATCGATCACGAAAGTGCCGTCTGGCCCTGTATCTTCGCTGGGTAATATTTCTCCGCAGAACTGCTGCTCGCCGTGCCCGTATGGACATGGCAGGAGCTTCTGCTTCCCATGCTATAAGAAGATAATGACAGAGCACTACGGTAGAAAGAAAGACAAGGGACTCGTTGACAGAAAATACGATAAGGAGACAGCAGTTTATGGCAGCACCATTTAATATCAGGATAGACCTTGATCCGGTCACGGACGGGATCGTGCAGGAAAAAAAGATAATCCCGTTCACCGGAGACATCAGAGAAGACAGAAACGATGTGATCATCGGTACCAATGGTGAGATGAAGACGATCACTCACGATGAAGCTCTTCAGATCTTCGGGCGTATGGGTGATAACCACAGATCACTTTTCCTTGGAAATCAGGAGTATATCGCATTCTTTAATCCTGAGAAGACATTTGAAGTTGATGGTTCCGATTATCTTGCGGGTTCAGCTCTTGTGATGAAAGTGGACGGCTATGATTTCATTCCTATGACTGAGGATGATATCGATGATGCAGTCTCATATTTTGAGGAGAGACTTGGAATCTTCAAGGCCGGAGACCTGAAATTTGCAGCTCTGATGATCTGAAAGAGGTTTCATTATGATGAATGAGGAAGTCGCAAGAGAGGCTAAGGATAAAGGCGTCAATGCCGGAAAGCAGACTGTATCGTTTGTCTTCAGGATGATCGGACAACTCTCACAACGCCGCCTGATGAAAAAGATGGCAGCTACCAGAGGTGGCTTCGGAAAGCACGGCAAGATGTCAGTGAAGAAACTTCTCCGGCAGGATCAGCAGGTATCACGTATCAATGTAGATGAGGCAGGTCTTAAAGATTTCCAGAAGCTGGCAAAATCCTATGGCATCGACTTTGCAATAGTGCAGAGCAAGCATAAGGAGCCGCCTGAATACACATGCTTTTTCAAGGCAAAAGATAGGGAGGCTATTGACAATCTGCTCGAAGATTACATGGAGAGGAATCTTCATCAGAAAAAGAGCGTTATCGCAAAAATAAAGGAAAAGCTGAAGGAAATAGCAAAGTCTCCGCATAAGGCAAAAGAGAAGTTCAAGGAAAATGATACACGGTGAGGGAATGAAATGATGAATACAAAAAAGATAAAAAAGAAAATAGTCATGAACATTCCGTATATCATTTTCGGCCTTGTGGCTACAAACCTTGGAGAGGCCTGGAGACTGGCAGACGGTTTCAGTTCATCTGAAAAGGTAAGGAGCCTTGTTATAGATGGATGTATCACAGAAGCATTCTCCAATCCGCTACCCAGCTTCTTCCCGACAGATTTGTTGGTAGGCATAGTCGCAGCATTAGCGCTGAGGCTTGCTGTCTATCTCAAAGGAAAGAATGCAAAGAAGTTTCGGCACAATGAAGAATACGGCTCAGCCAGATGGGGAACCCATGCGGATATCGAGCCCTATGAAGACCCCAGCTTTAAGAACAACATCATTCTCTCACAGACAGAGAGGATCACGATGAGCTCCAGACCTGCAAATCCAAAGTATGCCAGGAACAAGAATATGTTGATAGTCGGAGGCTCTGGTTCAGGTAAGACGAGATTCTGTATCAAGCCTAATCTCTTACAGATGCACAGCTCATATGTGGTGACTGATCCAAAGGGTAGCGTAGTAAATGAATGTGGGCATGCACTGGATAAGAATGGCTACGACATAAAAGTGTTCAATACCATCAATTTCAGGAAGTCGATGCACTACAATCCATTTGCCTATATCCATAGTGAAAAGGATATCCTGAAGCTCGTGACCGCACTCATGGCAAACACCAAAGGTGAGGGAAAGGGGAATGATCCTTTCTGGGAGAAAGCCGAAACCCTGCTATATACGGCGCTCATCGCCTATATCCATTATGAGGCTCCGTCAGAGGAACAGAACTTCTCGACACTTCTTGAAATGCTGAATTCGATGGAAGTGAGAGAGGAGGATGAAAACTTCAAAAATGCAGTGGATATGCTCTTCGATGAGCTTGAAGCTGTTGATCCTGATCACTTTGCAGTTCGTCAGTATAAGAAGTACAAGCTGGCTGCAGGTAAGACGGCGAAGACTATCCTGGTATCGTGTGGCGCAAGACTTGCTCCATTCGATATTGCAGAGCTTCGTGAGATCACTTCATATGATGAGCTGGAGCTTGATACGCTGGGAGATAAGAAGACAGCACTATTCCTTATTATGTCAGACACGGATGCTACCTTTAACTTCCTGATAGCTATGATCTATTCTCAGATGTTTAACCTGCTCTGTGAGAAAGCTGATGATGTATATGGCGGGAGACTGCCGGTTCATGTCAGATGTCTCGTAGACGAGTGCGCCAACATCGGCCAGATACCGAACCTGGAGAAACTGATGGCAACCATAAGGTCAAGGGAGATATCGGCCTGTCTGGTGCTGCAGGCAAAGTCACAGCTAAAGGCTATCTATAAGGATAATTCAGAGACCATCGTAGGCAACTGTGATTCCCAGATCTTCCTGGGCGGTTCAGAAAAGACTACTCTAAAGGATCTGACAGAAGTTCTCGGCAAGGAGACCATTGATACCTATAACACGGGAAATTCAAAGGGTTCACAGGAAAGCTACAATACGAACTATCAGAAGCTGGGGCATGAACTCATGTCAATGGATCAGCTGTCGGTGATGGAT
>OMZG01000034.1 GCA_900315505.1 uncultured Lachnospiraceae bacterium | reverse complement strand
CGCTTCTGTAAGGTAGTTCTTCTCGCTAAATTCGAGCTTCACTTCCGCTCGCTCTCATTAATCTCAAAGAACGGGTTCGGAATGGATTCGAACTTCGCTATGCTCGTTCTCATCTCATTCCTTTCACCCTCACCCTTCGACTATAGTTATATCACCATTTGTTAGCACTGTCAAGCATTGAGTGCTAATTTCACAAATTCTTCACAATTTTAGTAGGTTTCTTGGAAACAATTACCTGGCGGTACAACACTTTTTCTGATGATCTGATATCGCGGATTCTGTCAAGGAGTTCCTTCCAGTAGTTACCCCCGCCGTTCCCCTTCAGTCTCTCGTCTTCAAGTCAGCTCAAGGGACTGTATCCTCGTTCAATAGCTTACATACTTTCCTTTATTTTCTGTACGAGCTCCTTATCTGCTGGCAGCCAGCCCACGCTTTCTATCGTGTCCTTAGTAAGCCATCTGGCATCCTCTGCTTCGAGAAGTGTAAGCTTTCCTGAGACTACATTGCACCAGTAGCACTGCATTGACAGATGAAATTCCGGATAGTCGTACTCGACCGTTTCTATCTGATCTCCTACATTTATCTCCGTGTCCAGTTCCTCGTGGATTTCCCTCTTCAAAGCCTGCTGCGGTGTCTCACCGGATTCTATTTTTCCACCTGGAAATTCCCAACCATCTTTGAACTCGCCATAACCACGCTGGGTTGCAAAAATCTTATCATCTTTTCTGATTACTGCACATACCACATGTAATGTCTTCATAATCACCTCAACTCACTATATAATCGTAGATATCTTCTCTCACAGGCACATCCAGATGATAACTGATCTCGAACGCATCATCCTGCTTAGTCCCGGTAACATTACCATCCTTATCAGTAACATTAAAACTCATTTTCACCGGAGCCGGCTCTCCCTCAGCCTCAATCTCTCCAAGAAAATAGAATTCCTTCGCCTCATTATCGTCTTTATTCTTCCTGATGAATAGATATATCCTATTGTCCTTATCTTCAGGAGTTCTCTTGTAAAAATGGTCAGCATCCGACGAATCTATCTTTCTCGGATGCTTCGAGAGAGCTATCAGATTCTCCGGCGAAATAAATCTGTCCTCATATGCAATCGCATCATCTGACTTCTCATAATTGATAAATACCGGAAGCTGCTTTGTCACTTTGTCATAAAAATATCCGCCGAGATTCTGGGCATTCATATTCTTCTCCCAGTTCAACAGAAGGCACACATCTTCATACGTATATTTCTGATAAAGAGACAGATTTGTATCTTTATATGGATGACTGTAATTCTTTCTGTAATTTCTGATGCCAATATCAGTAAGCTGTTTCACCTGTCTATTGAAATCAGGATCCCTCATCATCCCTCTTAATTCATCTGAGACCTTATATCCGCCGTTACCATCACTTTCCAGAAATACACAGTCACTGTACTTTGATCTCTCCGAATCCTTAGCAAACCTGTTTGTCAGGTTTCTGACGGCAGACAGAAGTGCCTCTGTACTTTCTCTGTGCCCAAGCCTGCTATATATCTTATCTTTGTAAACTGATAATCTGAAATCGGTTTCACTTCCATCGAGTATATCTCTTATTATCATAAGCTCCTCAGGTCGCTTCCCCTTGGTAAGCTTCTGTGAGATAAAAGTGATCAGCTGCTGCTCGGCCTTTGTCAGATTCCCATGATAATCCTTTTCATATTTTACAAGGAAATTATAGTATGAGCCGAACTTATCAAAATACTTGCTGATATCCACAGTACCGTATTTTTCAAAATCATCCGGTTCAGGAATTCTGCCAAGTCTGTCCTTTAGCTTCGCATATGCCTCACGAAGCATTGCCGTATCATTTGTCCTGGCGGTATCTATAGACTCGAAAATCCTCTTTCTCGATATCTCATCTATATAATGGTGGATGTACCCGGAATCAGCCTGCTGCCACCGTCCACAAACCTGCGCATATGATCCTTGTTATATGACCTGTCACCTGACAGAGCAATAGGGATCATGTAGTTATTCGCATAGTTCCCGATGAAATCAATGATCACCACATAATCCTTATCTTTTGCCTTACGAAGTCCTCTTCCCAGCTGCTGTACAAATATGACAGGACTCTCTGTCGGACGCATCATTATGACCTGATTGATCTCAGGAATATCAACGCCTTCATTGAAAATATCAACCGTGATGATATAATCGAGCCGGCTCTCTTGAGGTATCGTATCAGATACCAGCCTCTCGATACACTCTTCTCGTCTTTCCTGACTATCCTCTCCTGATAAGAATACCGTACGTTTTCCCTTCTGATTCATCTTCACTGAGAGTTCACGTCCGATTTCTTTCCTGCTGACAAAGATCACACCCTTGACTCTCGGTCCACTGAACCCATAAAGATCAGCTTTTTCCAGAACATAATTTACCCTCTCATCACTCGTCAGATACTGAAAGTCCTCTGGTGACAGATTTCTGTCTTCCTGAGTATCATCCGATATTTTCCCGTCTATCTCAATATCAGTCACTCCGAAATAATGAAACGGACACAGAAGATTTTCCTCAAGTGCCTGCTGAAGCCTGATCTCATAAGCTATATTGTGGTCAAAATCAGAATAGATATCATACCCGTCAGTTCTTTCAGGTGTAGCTGTCATACCAAGCAGAAACTCCGGATTGAAATAATCTATTATCTTCTGATAGCTTCCCGCTGCCGCGTGGTGTACCTCATCTATGATTATCGTCTGAAATCTATCTCTGGAAAAATGCTCCAGTATATCATCCTTCGACATCGTCTGTACAGTTGCAAAAATATAGTCCGCGTCAAAATCTTTTTCACTACCGGAGACTATTCCGGAGCTTATGTCCCTGCCAAGTACTCGTTGATAGCTCTCGAGTGCAGCTCTGGCAATCTGTTCACGATGTATAAGAAACAGCACTTTCCTCTGCTTCTCATCACGCATAGCAAAAGCTGATGCATATGTCTTTCCTGTACCCGTAGCAGAAATCAGCAGTGCCTTCTTCTCTCCTTTCGCCCTTATTTCATTCAGGCTCTGTACAAACCTGGCCTGCATAGCATTCGGCTCAAGCCTGTAGTCTTCAATGCTGGTGATTTTCTGTCCGGCAGCTGTTTTTCTCTGTTCCTCTATAAGTCTGTATCTGGTCTCATACTCATCGATATAATCTGCAGCCAGCACAGTACTATCTGAATTCCAGAGCTGATTCCATTCATCCTTTATCCTCCTCAGCAGTTCTCCGTCTCCGGTCGAAACTGTCTTCACATTCCACTCTTTATTCGCTGTAAGTGCAGCAGACGTCAGATTCGAACTACCTATGATGATCCTGTATAGTCCGCTCCTCTCAAATATATATCCCTTTGTATGAAAGCCATCACCTTTCCCGGTTCTGTACATACGAAGTTCAATATTTGACAGATCCAGTAATCGTCTTAGCGCTTTCGGCTGTGTAAAAGTATCATAATCCGTGGTCAGGATTTTTCCAGGAGTACCCTTTTTCTTAAGCTCGTCTAGTACTCCGATAAGAGACTCCACTCCGCCATCAGTAATAAAAGCCACACTGATAAAAAATTCTTCACAGCTTAAGAGTTCCTTCTCAATCGAGACAAGAACCTTCTGTCCGTTTTCGTAATCATTGGATAAAAATTCCGGTCTGTATGCCAGATTCGAATTCCACGTCCCATCGACAAATGCGGTCTTCAGACCATCATAGAGTTTTTCAACACTGCCCATATCTGCTCCTTAACCCTGCATGATGCCCTGCTCCGGCACATGCTGCTATAATAACTATTAGATTCATAATCTTCTATCAGCTCTTCTATATACTGGTAGAACTTATTGTCCCAGTGCTTCCTCCGGACCTCTGATCTCTATGAAATCCGAAGCACTTGTTGACATCTTATACGATATCCGATGCGGCAGCGCCCTCGTAAATATAGCCGTCCCCGAATAAGCTTTTTTCTCACCTCACCTTCCACTCATCGATATTTCTCTTGCTGCTTGAGAAGTTCGCTCCTATCTCAATCATCTTTCGTTTAGCTGAGCTATACTTTTCTGCGTAGCCCTTCGCCTCTATCTGCTCTATAGCTTCCTGTGCACTCCCGTCTACCTTCAGCTCCATGATATATACATAGTCCGGCGTCTCCATAACGATATCGCTCCTGCCGGCCGAAGTATGCTGCTCACATGCTACGAATTCGCCTATCAGCTCGAAGATGAGGAATATCTGATTTCTCCATACCTCCTCATATGAAGCAGCTTTTGTAGTCATATATGGAGCCGAGGCAAAAAGTGACTTAAGCTGTACAAAAAGAGCATCTGTATCGCCTTTTCTGATAGTAAGCACCAGATCCCGCACAGAAAATCCCGTCTGCGCATCCCGCTCTCCAAGCACAGATGGCACCAGAGCTCTGTAAAAGCCATACTTTATCTCGCTGTTTGGAAAGCCAAGAGTATAGGTAAAAAATTCCTCATCATACGACTTTATCGTCAGGTATCCCGACTGATAGAACAGCGGAACCGGATCAGGGTCATCAATCCGATAGTCCATGATATCAGACTCAGCTACTGTAATACCACTTTCCATTTGTGCAGGCGTTATAAGCGAGTTTTCCATTCTATTTATGATCAGCTGTGGCGAAGCAGAACCGAACCAGTAGTAGCCAAGTTTTTGATCGGACAAAGCATTGATCACACTGTAAGGATTGTACACTCCCTTAGAATTCCCTGAAAAATGATATCCGTCATACTTTTCCTTCATCTCCTGCAGGCATTTTTCCACAGATATGCCCTTGTTTTCCGCCATCTCCTCTATCTCAGGCGCAAAGGAATCCGTTATCTCTTCACCCGTGAACCCGCAGATCCCTGAAAACTCATCGAGCAGTGAGATGTCCTTCAGCTGATTTAAATCTGAGAATACAGATACCTTCGAATACTTCGTGACTCCAGTGAAAAATACGAACTCCAGGTATCTGTCCTGATCCTTGAGCACCGAAAAAAATGCCTTGTAAAGCTCCCTGTTCCGCTTCTCCTGTTCAGGGTCTTCTGCCTTAAGCAGCGGATTGTCATACTCGTCTATGAGAACGACTACAGGGCTTTGAGTTTTCTGATATAGTTTTTCTATCAGATTAAAAAATCTGACCGAGACCGTATCCCCTGTTACAGAGTACTCTCCTGTCAATCCATATCTATCTGCACAGCTATCAAGGATTGCACCGAGCTTATCCTCGAGACCGATCCGACTGTTGAACTCTCCGCTCGCCAGGTAGAACGGGATCACCGGGTATGTCTTCCAGGCGCCACCACCTTTTTTCTCCTCTATCTCAGAGATCTCAAGTCCTGTGAACAGTTCTTTTTTCCCGAGAAAATATGCCTCTAAGGTAGAAGTAAAGAGACTCTTTCCGAATCTCCTCGGGCGGCTCAAGAATATCTCCCGGCTCTTTTTTCGCAGTTTCTCTATATATGCGGTCTTGTCTACATAGACCATACCCTTGTCTCTTAAAGTCTCAAATGTCTGTACGCTGGTCGGAAGCAGTCTCTCCATAGTATCAGCCGTCCTTTCAGATGCTTGCTTTTTGTCTCGATTATAGCATAAAGAAGGCAGCCTGAAAACAGACCACACAAACGATTGATTGTATTTGTCTTTGGCAAATACTAGTCTTTATCTTCAAATCCTGAAATAGTATACACATTCATTGACTTTTTGCCCGTCTTCAATCTGATCCAATTATTGAATATAATGTTTTCTGTTCACTGCTTGATCCTGCTTCTGTGTGTAATCCTAGAGCGAAAATACCTTCCATGTCCGGATTACTTTTGTTTACTGAATACACGCAAATCACCAGCATGTACTTTGTTCCTTTCTTTGTCTCAACATTATCAAGTGTCCATCCATCATACTCTGCAATTGTTTCCCCATCTTCTACAGACCTAGAGATAACATCTTTAGATGACCTATGCCATTTTACTACATCAGAATCAAAAGACCCGATAAATTCCGATATCTGTTTTCGTATCCCCGGCCTCTCCTTCAGCTGAGGACACAGCTTCTGATATATCACCTCTACATCATTCTCCATAATAGCATTCATAACTATTCCCTGGATGTCGTTCTCATGTCTTTTTTTGCGATATTCATTAATTTTATCCTTCGCCATGTTATAATACTTTGAGGCGCCACATGATGACATCATGATTGCGAGAAAACTAAACATTATGATTGCACCTATAGCTTTTATTTTTCTCTTATTATTGCCTGAACTCATCCCAATATACCCATATAGAATCGTCTTCGTCATTTACTATATATTTTGATGCTCTTTGATTATATTCATTAGCACCAAATGATAAAAGACATTCCTTTTTTAATTCTCCTAAACGAATGTGTCCTATCACGAAAAGCCTGTGCGCTCTTGGATGTCTGAACTCCTTCCTGGCGCCGCTGAATCCAGTTATCCACCATTGTGGGTCATCTGGATACCAGTTAACTATGTTTGTGATCGAATAGGTGTCATACTTATAAAGACTCATATTCATATCCACAGCTTTTACCTTTGCGTAGTGAGTCATTTTCCCTGAAGCGATAGGCGAGCTGTATTCACTGGTTATCCCTTCCTGCTGTGACTTTACATGGGCATCCCAGAATCTTTTGTGCCCGTTCATCTTCAGTGGCTCCATATCCTTTGGTGCCACTTTTATAGTTTTACCCCGTCTGTTGATATATCTGGCATTCCCGTCATTCAGCCCATCTCCGTCGCTGTCTCCTGACGTCGGATTTGAATTATACTTTCCGAACACTACAGCCTGTTTTCCATATTCCTTTACCTTGATCTCTACCTCTTCTCCGTCAGACAGACCGTCTCCATCGGTGTCTGCGTTATTCTTGTCAGTCAGGATGCGCTTCCCGTTGAACGCCACCAGATTATCCTCGTAGTAGTCGGGGATCCCGTCTCCATCACTGTCCACAGACAGGTCTATGCTCTTTCCGATCGAGTCATAGATATCCTTTAGTCCGGCTGCTTTCGCTGCCATATAGAACTCTCCTCCAGTTTCCTCTGCCAGAGGCTTCAGGTAATGATTGAAGTACCAGGTCGAGCTTCCCAGGCCTACGGTATAGAGCTTTATATTCTTCTGCTGGGCTCTTTTTATCACTGAGCTGTGCTTTTCCGTATCGAAGGCATCACCATCCGTAAGTATTTACTTCCTCTCCGTCTTCCAAGGAGTCACCGTCCGAGTCAGGATTAACAGGGCTTGTTCCTTTTACTATCTCCTGTGCATCCGTCAGGCCGTCTGAGTCAGTGTCATTATCTCCGTCATCTGTCCCATCACCGTCTGAATCCGTATCCGCTGTCAGAGGGTCTGTAATGAGATGTCGTTTGTTCATATACCCTCCTTATAAGCTTAATAAGCTACCACAAACTTGCTGATCAATAATATCATGGGCCTATTTCAGATAGCAAAGATACTTGTGAAGTGATTAGAAAAATATTTAGTTTTCAATGTACTATTAGTCACATCATCGATAAAATGATAATGCATCATTGGCTGGGGAAAATTCAGATCATTATTATTTAAAAATAGTATACTCCCTGTCTGTGCCGTTTTTATTGATATTCAGGCGAATATCTGAATAAGTAACTTCATCATCCTTTTTCGCATCAATTGTCCAGTACATTTTGGAATTATCCGGCAGTATATACGTACCACTCACATCGCTTTCGTCATTTGTTTCCGAATACTCCAATTTATCTAATGAATTCCCAGGGACACTGTCAAATGACTGATCAGAAAGTTCTCCCTTTTTCTTATTGATGTCGTAGGTAAACAACTTGTTACTGGTATTGGTTATATATATCTCTCTGCCTTCGTCGCCGCTGTAAACAAAGGTGGCGTCATCTCCCTCGATGTGGTTGGAAAAGCCATTCTCTGAAAACGAAACAAAATCCGAAGTTTTTTTCGAATTCAGATCATAGACAAAGACTCCATGATAATCATAGAAGATACATGTATCTGTATCTGCATAAACAATCTCCGGAAGCGAAATCCCTATCTGATCATCTGCTAAAGTATGTACGATTTCCGGTTCTTTTGAATTATTGAGAAAAAATAAGCAAAGCACTGCAGCACAGCAAACAGCAACCACTGCAAAAACTACAGCAACAATCTTTTTTTCTTCTTTGTGAAACTTTTTACTGTTTTTTTCCGTTTTTTCTGTCTTCGTCATAGCATGTCCTCACATATTTAATTTTTTGTTATTTTATCATATTTTTTTGATTTGTCAATCAATTTTGCGGATCTTTTAGGGCTGTTTCATAAAGGCATTATATAGGTGTGCTCTGCAAGTAGTATACAGTTCCAGACTATCGTATATATGTAGTGAAGCAATAAGCTGTGGTTTT
>OMZG01000037.1 GCA_900315505.1 uncultured Lachnospiraceae bacterium | reverse complement strand
GCAACGATATCCATCACCGTTGACTCTTATTTTTTGAGGTAACCTGTCAAAGAAATCCCTAAAAATCGTAATTTGGGGCTTGACATTATAGGAAGGAAACCGGCCCCGCTAACTGCCGAAAAATATGCAAAAGAAAAAGTGTTAATGAAATCTTCTTCACTAACACTTTTCTGCGTTCCGTTATCCCGATAACTATCGTATGAACTTGTTAAAAATCGGGTACTACAGAGTCTGCAAGCACAACACTTGCCTTTGAATAATGTTCCTGATCATATTCCTCGGCAGGAATTCCATATGTATTCGGATTCTCTGCCTTAAGCTGTGCGATCCTTGCCTTTCTTCTCGGCTCGTAGGCTTTCTCCCATCTCTGCTGCGATCCCCTTTGCTTGCGAAGGATATACTGCTGATGGCGTTTATCCTTGATAGCCTCCATACGCTCAATTTCAGCCTTTTCAGCTTCAGTAAGCTCCTTCTCCGGCATACTGTAATTGCCGATGAAATTGAAGTATATATCAATCTTCTGCGTGGTCTGCACGGATCCCTTTCTGTCTCTCTCATGAACTTCGATATGATCAATGAACTCGCTCACCATAAAGGGCGTGATTTCATCAAAGTTGTTATACCTCGACATAAGATCGACAAACCGCTTCCCGCTCTTGCGGTTTTCCTCTACCTCTGACAGGAATGCTTCAATGCTGTCAATTTCATTGTTAAGCTCGCCCTGCTCTTTGGAATACTGTCTTATAAGGGTTTCATACCTGCTCTCAGGCATCTTGCCCAGAGCATTATCCTCATAAATCTTACAGATAAGCCTCTCAAGCTCATCCACACGCTTCCTGCATACTTTAAGGCGTTCCTGTTTCTTTTTTGCTTCTACACTGCGGTTATCAGCTTCCGTCTGAGTGATATGCTCAATGAACTCCTCCGGATTGTCTTCAATAGTGGTTTTGAGGTATCTGAGCGTATCTCTCACGATTTCCATAACCGCATCAGCATTTATCCTATGACCGGAACTGCAATACGTTCCTACGGGCTGTTTACCGTACTTGGCACATACATACTGGGCTACCTTCTTACCATTGCTCGTTCTGTGACAGTACATGAGACTCCCGCAATCGTGGCAGATCATCTTACCGTCAAGTGGATGCGGCTCTCCCCATCCGTTCGGATAACGCTTAATGCCCGTCCTGCATTTCTGCGCATTGTAGAAAGTTTCCTCGTCAATTATCGGCTCCTGCGTATCTTCAAAGATCTGCCAATATTTCTGTGCTACATAGTGGCTCTTCTTATCCTTGAAGTGCTTTCTTGTCTTAAAGTTGACCGTATATCCAAGATACTCTTTCCTCGTGAGTATCGAAGCCACACTTGAACTCGTCCACCGATACGGATGATTCAATTCTCTGTTCTGCCATAATCCCATTCCCATCCTCTGCTGATGAAAAGCGGGTATCTCAACCTTATCGGCTTCAAGGATCTTGCATATCTGAAACGGTCCTTTTCCTTCAAGGGTGAGCTTAAATATCCTTCTTACAACCTCTGCTGCTTCCTCGTCTATGATCCACCTGTTTTTATCATCGGGATCTTTCATGTATCCGTATGGAGGTGAACTTGCGACATGCTTTCCGGCATCGCCCTTTGCCTTGAATGTTGAGCGAATCTTCTTGCTCGTATCTTTCGCATACCACTCATTCATGATATTGCGGAACGGCAGGAAATCATCATCGCCGTGCAGGGTATCGGTTCCATCATTTACAGCGATCAGACGAACATCTTTCTGTCTGAACATCTCCACGATCTGACCGACTTTCAGATAATCCCTTCCCAATCGGCTCATGTCCTTTACAAGCACGCTCCCGATATTTCCATCCTCGATTTCCTGCATCATTTCAAGGAATGCCGGTCGGTCAAAGCGCGTGCCGGATATTCCATCATCAGCAAAGTGCCTCGGATTTGGAAGCTCATGCGCTACGGCGTACTCCATGAGAAGCTGTTTCTGATTTGAGATACTGTTGGATTCACCCTGAAGCTCATCATCATGGCTCAGTCTCTCATAAAGTGCCGTGTACCGTTGTTCTTTTTTCATTATGCTCCTTTCCGCCATAATAAAATGGCAACACATGATTAGTTTCTCGCTACCGGGGATATGCTCTGAAATCCCCTACCTACGCCTCTTGTATCGTCTCGGTACAAGAAACTAATTACATGTTGCCACACCTGCAGCCAGCTTGTACTTCTTATACTGACGAACTGCGAAGTGATCTGGCTCTATGGCTTCAAGTTCGTCAAATAGCATATCCACAGCATTCTTGAAGTTCTCATCTTCTTCCCTGACCTCCATAGAATTCAGCATTTCAAGAAGTGTCGAGAAGTTCTGTTCCTCTGATGGAGCCTCATAATGGATATAGGCGATGAGCGCCGTATACAGCAGGGTTTCGGCTTTCTCCCAGAAAGGATCATTGCCTTTCCCCTCGCCTTTTGTATTAGCCATGAGTGCAGTCACGAGCTTTAATATATCCTTTTCACTATGGATATAAGCAAATGGATTGTAATGCATCGACTTCCTGAGGTTGATGGTATTAAAGACTTTTATGTCATATCCATTCTTATCCAGAGCATGTCCGCATTCATTCACTACACTTCCCTTTGGATCCGTTACTACATAGGAGCTATGCATCTGCAGCAGATTCGGCTTGATACAGAACCTTGTCTTACCCGAACCGGAGCCACCCACAACAAGCATATTCTTATTCCTTGCATACTTGGGATTACCTGGTCTCGAACTCATCGTAAGCCTCTCTGTCTGTGAGAGGATGATGTTGCTCTTAAAGCTGGGATCTTCGTAGGGTTCAATATCCGCATGGGTTCCCCACCTGGCCGAGCCGTACTCCTCATTGTGGCGGAACTTCTTTGCATTCTTGCCTTTAAGATATACAGCAAGTCTCAAAGCCAGCGCAGCTACAACGCCCACAAGAATATCTGTCGGGAAGAAGCTGGGCAGCGGATTGGAGAATGCTTCTGTGATACATCCATCTATTACCAGGCTCCTGACCTTTCCAGAAGAATTGAAGCCATCTGCAAACCTCCAGGCCTCTCCAAGGTTTGTAGCCACAAGGCCGAAAATGATATACGGAATGTTCAGGACTATCTTCTTTTTTATCTTTTTTGTATTCATCATTTCATTCCCTCACCGTGTATCATTTTCCTTGAACTTCTCCTTGGCCTTATTCGGAGACTTAGCTATTTTCATCAGCTTTTCCTTTATTTTTGCGATAACGCTCTTTTTCTTATGAAGATTCCTCTCCATGTAATCTTCGAGCAGATTGTCAATAGCCTCCCTATCTTTTGCCTTGAAAAAGCATGTGTATTCAGGTGGCTCCTTATGCTTGCTCTGCACTATTGCAAAGTCGATGCCATAGGATTTTGCCAACTTCTGGAAATCTTTAAGACCTGCCTCATCTACATTGATACGTGATACCTGCTGATCCTGCCGGAGAAGTTTCTTCACTGACATCTTCCCATGCTTACCGAGGCCGCCACGGGCAGCTGCCATCTTCTTCATCAGGCGGCGTTGCGTAAGCTGACCTATCATTCTGAAAACGAATGATACGGTCTGCTTCCCGGCGTTGACGCCTTTATCATTTGCTTCCCTTGCAACTTCCTCATTCATCATAATGAAACCTCTTTCAGATCATAAGAGCTGCGAATTTCAGATCTCCTGCTTTGAAGATTCCAAGCCTCTCCTCGAAATATGAAACTGCGTCATCGATATCATCCTCATTCATCGGAATGAAATCATAGCCGTCTACCTTCATCACAAGAGCTGAACCCGCAAGATAGTCTGAACCGTCTACCTCGAATGTCTTCTCAGGATTAAAGAACGCGATATACTCCTGGTCTCCGAGGAAAAGCGATCTGTGGTTATCACCCATCCGACCAAAGATCTGAAGAGCCTCGTCGTGAGTGATGGTCTTCATCTCTCCGTTGGTTCCGATGATCACATCATTTCTGTCTTCTCTGATGTCTCCGGTGAATGGGATTATCTTTCTTTCCTGCACGATCCCGTCTGTGACCGGATCAAGGTCTATCCTGATATTAAATGGTGCTGCCATAGGCTGCTGTCTCCTTATCATATTTTCTGTCAACGAGTGCCCTGTCTTTTTTCTTGCCGTAGTGGTCTGCCATTATCTTCTTATAGCATGGGAAGCAGAAGCTCCTGCCATGCCCATACGGACACGGCGAGCAGCAGTTCTGCGGAGAAATATTCCCCACCGGAGATACAGGACCAGACGGTACTTTAGTGATCGATCTCTCGCTTGCACTTCTGTGTTCCTTCCTCACCGGTACTATCATCTGGTCTCTCCTCCGCGGTTCTTCTTCACCACATCAGAAGCCTTTGCCTCTTTCTGCTTTACCTTTGACTTCTTGTCCTTCAGGCTGTCACGGAGTGAATCCTTATCAGACACCCTCTCAGACTTTCTTGCAGCAATCTTCTCTGCATTCTTCTGGGCTGCCTTCTCAGTCATCCTCTGCTCGAATCTGTCAGCCTTCTCAAAGATGTGATCCTTGCTGTCATAATGATAAGCAGTGTCTGTAAGCTGATCCTTCGGATTTACTACAGACGCATTAACATCGATCACCATGTCCTCAAGTTCCTTCGATGAGAACTGACCCTCATCCTTTACGAGAATGATCTCGTGGATCGATGACGGAAGCACATAGAAATCA
>OMZG01000038.1 GCA_900315505.1 uncultured Lachnospiraceae bacterium | reverse complement strand
TGACTTGGTTCAAACGGAAAGTACCAAATCTGAGGCAATCCACCTTGACGTGGGTTGCCATTATTAATGCCTCAGACTTGGAACTTTCCTAAGTTATTATATCAATGAGAATTTCCCTTGAATCTGTAATTGTAGTCGGTTCCATAAAAATCTTCGCTGGAATATGTGTTATATATGGATCTCCCTGCCTTATATTATCAGTGTCGACTGGACTATAGTAAAATTCCTCAAAGAAATCTTTTATGCTTTTCCAAGCCTTAACAGTATCTGCTCCAAACTTTTCCTGTTTATAAAGATATATCAGTTCATTTTTCTTCTCATCTGAGACCTTAAGATATCCACATATTTTTTTCACATAGTCCAGTGTAGGCATCCGCCTGTCCATAGTGATCTTATTAAGCGATGTTCTATCTATCCCCGCATACCTGGCAAATGAGTATATTGTGTAGCCTGATAACCGGATATACTCTTCAAGCCTCCTGCTAAACTCTGACATCTTAAAACTCCATTCCGAGCTATACAATGTATTGCTCATTTACCGTGTCTATAACTCTTTCAGGATCATCACACCGACATGTGTCATCTAACGAAGTGTACTCTGTTGGATAACTGATTTGTGAACTTTCTGTGAATAATCCTCTTGCCTATGATAAAGTATTTCCCTTGAAAAATCAACATTTTCAAGTCATTTATAAACGGTATTTTGAATGCATATGATATACTTTTTCTCTCGTTTTATGGAGTACACTTCGTTAAATAAACCCCTGCGTTTTAGAAGGTGGCTTTTTCGTACACCCTGGCCTTGTAATAGAAGGTCGAGCGGGGCATTTCGCAAGCCTTGGCTGCCTCTGTCACAGTATATTTGCCAGCCTTCCACTTCTGATAAACCTCATGGAAGTTAGCTGGGAGTGGTTTTGGTGCCTGACCGAATTTCACTCCACGAGCCTTGGCGGCGGCTATGCCTTCCTTCTGTCGTATCTTGATGTTTGTACGCTCATTCTCCGCCACGAACGATAGCACCTGCAGTACGATATCGGCCAGAAATGTGCCCAAGAGATCTTTGCCACGTCTGGTGTCAAGCAGAGGCATATCAAGTACCACAATATCTATCTTCTTATCCTTTGTCAGATACCGCCATTGCTCCTGAATCTCCTCATAGTTCCTGCCAAGTCTGTCGATGCTCTTGATATAGAGCAGGTCTCCCTCTTTGAATCGTCTGCACATCTTCTTGTACTGTGGGCGGTTGAAGTCCTTCCCGGACTGCTTATCGAGATAAATATTCTTCTCGTCCACCTTCAGTTTCTTCATAGCCAATCTCTGTCGATCTTAGTTCTGATCCGTGCTGCTGACTCTCATGTAACCGTATTCTGCCATAATATGCGTCTCCTTTTCTGCATAAAAATACGCCAGCTCATGATCACTCATAAGCTGACGCGCCGTTTTCTCTGTCTGATTGTATTAATGAAGCATTTCCCGCTTCAATGTCATTTTCCTAATAATGTACAAATAGTATGATGGTCTCTGAACCGTTAAGTTCCCCTAAAATGCCGGAGTCCCATCACATCTCCTTCAGCATCTCTATAAACGTATCCAGTTTATATGCTCCATCCAATCCTATATCCTTGTTGTCAAACACCATGAAGTAACGATACCCCTGTCTTGCGAGGTTCTGCCAGTCGCGGCCGAGTATCAGTTTCTCCTGACTGTTCTTTCCATCGAGATGGTCGCCCTTCGCCTCTACCAGAAGCAGCTTACCGGATTTGGTCATGACCATGAAGTCAGGATAATGCTTGAACCAGCCATTCAGGTAGAATCCCCTGCGGTCGATTATCCTGTGCCACCATCTGACATTTTCTGTGCCCACCATCGCATCCAACACCTGGCGCTCGAAGCCATTCATATTGTCTGCCTCGGATTCATACAGCGAGTATGGAATCGAGTCAATGGCATTTGTCGGTGTGATTAGCTTTGGCAGAGAATAGGTCTCATGACAGAGGATAGCTCCTGTATCGATTTTCCTTATAAACTGATTCTTGCGGTAGACCGTCTCAACCTCGTCTATCTTCTCCTGAATCTTCCTCGCATATATCTGATATGAATTTGCCACCAGCTCCAGTTCATCATCCCGAAGCACAGACAAAGCTCTCTTCACATAGTCGTGTATATCCTCATACGGATAACGGTCATTCTTATTGATCTGCTTCGAAATCTGTTCTATACACTGCCTGCGCTTCCCTCTGTTCGACAGTCCATCGAAATACTTCTGCAGCCTCTCCATATCGACCTTATTGACTTTCTTGTACTTAGGAACTGCTTCGCCCTGCTCCTGGATATCAATGCTGACTGCATCCCCAGTCGACAATTCAAAGTTCACCTGTGAATCCTGATTTGCAAGAGAAAATCCTTCTGACAGATTCTCCGGTTCAAGAAGATCATATTCATTTCCAAAAAGATCCGCTATGCCCTTGACGCAGAACTGAGGGATCCTCAGATTCTCTACTTCTTCTCTATACTGCTCCTGAATTTCATACTGATTCATCATATCTCCTAGTTCCCCACCTACAAAAGGAACATCCGCCGTCTCTCTCGTGGCTTCATCATAATCCTGCACCTGCTGCTCGGCCTGAGTCAGCATTGAGGAAAGCTCCCGGCTGGTATCATTCTGTACAAAGTCGCTCTGACTCGTATCTATATCTGCAAAAGTATCATCAGTGCCTGCCATCTCAGTTTTCAATTCAGCTTCACGACTAATGGCATCCATCTGCTCCTGACCATAATACTGGAAATCATCCTTCGGCTTATACTCATCGGCAGCATTTTCCATATGGGACTCATCTGATGTCTGCGAAATATCCTCTGCAACTCTGTAATCTTTTCTGCTAAAGCCTGCCTCATTAAGTGCCTTCACCACATTATCAAGAGTCTCCTGAAAATCACTTGATGAAGTAAGAACATAAGAAGTATTGAGTAGCGGCGAGCTCTAATGCTGCGTGTATGGTTCGCGAAGTATTCGTCCCAGAATCTGCTCCACATCTACCTTTGAAGTCTTATTCGCCAATGAAGCGAGAATATATGCAAACGGACAGTCCCAGCCTTCTTTTAGTGCATTAACTGTGACGATATATCTGATCTGACAGTCACGGCTCATCAGATCCGTATCACCTATGTCATCTATATCTGCTGTCTTTACCGCAATCTGCTCTTCAGGAATACCCAGCTTTATCAGGATATCTTTTATCTTGTCAAAAGTTCCGCTGTCTTCATTAATTCGCGGCTGAGCCTGAAAGAGAACTATCGGCCTGATATATTTACCACCATCTGCTTCCTGTGCCTTCGCCGTGGTTTCCAGATTGCCACGCAGCTGGATTGCATCACGAATGACTGTCTGTCTGCTTGTTCTGTTGAAAACAATGACAGGCAGTTTCACCATATTCTCCTTCTTCAGTTCTCTCGCATCGACATAGGAAATAATATTGCTTGTATCCCGTGGCGTTGCCGTAAGCTCCAGAATGAAGGACGGATTTAGATTCTCAAGCATCTCCGTTGATAGTTCCGAACCGGCATTATGACTTTCATCCACGATCACGACTGGTGACATGGATCTCAGCACCTGAATAAGTGCCGTCTCAGGTGTCTCTGCCAGAAGCACGGACTTGTCATCAAAGTAGTCTGCAAACCTTGCCAGATTTCCATTTTCCTGATAGACCTTGCGGACATCCTTCTTCCTGCTGTTGATACGAAGCGATGCATAGCTCATGACGCAGACTGTCAGCATATCCGTGACCGTATCCGGTGAAAAATTCTGTCCATTCAGAAGCATATCCTTCGTATAGACTCCAACCCTTCCTGCAAAGTCACGGCTCAATCTCTGCCTGTATGGATGCTCCGGATCAGATAGTGTCCTTGTAGTCTGTGAGAGAATCGAATCTGATGGCACAAGCC
>OMZG01000041.1 GCA_900315505.1 uncultured Lachnospiraceae bacterium | reverse complement strand
TGTAAATATGATAAGGAATAAGAAGCCGGAGGGGTTATGGTTATTTTTCTTATTAGTAGTCTTACGGAGTATTCTTCTGGAGACGGATACGGGGCAAGGCCTGTATACGAGACAAATGGAATGGCCAGGCGGCTTGGCAGATACTGGAAGAAGGATTCAAGGATTCTTCTGTTTGCGGCCGATCCGGACGATCAGAGGGGAAATGATCTTTACAGAAGAAAGATCGAGGATGCACTAAAGCTTTCCGGTTTTTCTCTTGATGAGATAAGGATCTTTGACAGCAGGACAGAGGAGCCGCTTGAGGCCTTGATGCAGTGGGCTGATGTCTTGTATCTGGCAGGAGGCCATGGGCCAGACGAGAATGCATTTATAGAGAAAGCAGGGCTTAAGGAAGCACTTTACGGTTTTAACGGTATCTTTATAGGTGAGAGTGCCGGAACTCTAAATGCGGCCGCAGATGTCCTTATGATGCCGGAGCTTGCGGGAGAGGCATCAGACCCGGACTTTTGCTATGAGCTTAAGGGACTGGGACTTACCAGGCTGAATATCATTCCCCATATACAGTATTATGCCAGGCAGACCTTTGACGGTATGGATCTGATCGAGGATATCCTTATGCCGCGGAGTATAGGACGCAGGATATATCTGATCACAGACGGCAGCTATTTTTTCATAAATGAAGGAAGAACTTATTTTTTTGGAGAGGGAACTGTACTGGAGGATCAGAGTAAATACAGGCTTTATAGCGGAGAGGTATATACAGGTGGAAAGGGGACTACGAACATGGATCTCAGGCTCCCGGAAGCCAGCGGCTTTGATGCAATATTCCATATAGGAAGGGATGGCAGCATCAGATTTGTCTATTACGACGATAAGCTTAAGAGGAAGGGGATTTCTGACCTGACGGTAAGGACCTATGATGAGCTTATAAATGAGATCTCTGAGAGGCTTTCGGTCGATGATGAGAAGCAGGCGCTTATAGACCAGACACAGATATCAGATGTAAAGAAGGAGATAAAGAGGACAGGGGTCTTTACAAGGGCCTTTCATGTGAGGACCGATGATGGGATAAGTACGAAGAGTCTGCGTATCTATCCCGGAGACAGCCGTGACAGTGGACTTGCAGCCTCAATAATGGATATAGAGACCATATTGGATCACGACTGGATGACAGACGAGTATTCCAGAGAGGGCTTCTTAAGAGCCTGTGAATGTGCACTAAGACATATGGATGAGAGCCTCTCGTATTCTGTCATCTATGCCAACATCGACAATTTCAAGGCATTGAATAGTCTCTTCGGCAGGAAGAACGGCGATATGATAATATTCGACGAGCAGCATGCCCTGAAGGATGAGCTGCATCCGGCTGTAATAGGACGTCTTGAGGCAGATCATTTCGTGATACTTGTAGAGAACAGGAATCTTACTGCGGAAAGCATCTCGCATGTCACGACAAGACGGCTGTCCTATGGCTCTATGGAGTATACCCTTCATATACGCCTTGGAATCTGTCATGTCACTGATCGCGATTGCCAGATATCTTCGCTTATAGACTATGCCCATCTGGCTGAGAAAAGCATCCGCTGTGAGAAGCAGAGTTACTGTGCGGTCTTTGACCAGTCGATGAATGATGATTTCGTGACAAAGCAGACCCTTATCCATCAGGTAGATAAGGCTATAGAAAAGGGCGAGCTGATACCATATTTCCAGCCTGTCGTAAATGCAGCAACTAAGGAAATAAAAAGCGCTGAGTCCCTTATCAGATGGGATCATTCAAAGATGGGAATGCTTTCGCCCGGCATATTCATACCGGCACTAGAGGCGAACGGTGATATATCAAAGATCACAAGGTTCATGGTCGATTCTGTCCTTGATTTTAACGTGGGAAGGATGAAGGCAGGGCTTGCACCTCTGCCATGCGCAGTAAATCTGTCAAGGATAGACTTCTATAATCCGACTCTTATGGATTATCTGATAAGCAGGTTCAGAGAGTATAAGGATATCAGGGATATGATAAAGGTCGAGGTCACAGAGTCGGCCTATGCCGTGCTTGAGTCTGATGGACTTGGACTTCTTAATGAGATGAAGGAGTTAGGCATCATGATACTTCTGGATGATTTCGGAAGCGGCATGTCCTCTCTTTCAACGCTTGAATGCTTTGAGTTCGATACTATAAAGCTAGATCTAGGTTTCATCAAAAAGATCGAATCGAGCAGGGTGTCCCGTGCCATAATCAGATCGACTATAGACATGGGCCATAGCCTCGGTGCGACAATAGTCGCAGAGGGAGTGGAGACTGAGCGGCAGTACGATTTCCTGAGGGAAAACGACTGCGACCTGATCCAGGGCTATCTCTTCTATAAGCCAATGCCTGAGGGCGAGCTGGTAAAACTTATATAATAAAAAGGGGCCCATGGCCCCCTTTTAGTATGCATTCCTGAAGATAGCGGACGGAGTTGCAAAGAACGACAGGAACTCCTGTTTTTGAAGAAAAAATTGTATTTTACAAAAGCTATTGCATTATATAACCAAACGTGTTACACTACTTGCTGAACAATTAAACAAGGAGATCTTCAGGGCGGGGTGCGATTCCCCACTGGCGGTAAAAATACAAGTCCGCGACCGACCCGTGGCTCAGAAGCCCGGCTGAACCGGTGTGATTCCGGTACCAACAGTGTCAGATATTGATGAATTCTTTGCACATCTGACTTGCCTCACTGCACAGTGATGCTACGTCATCTGCACAAATCATTCATACGATATCTTCAAGTCTGGATGGAAGAAGATTAAAAATAAATTTTTTTGGTGCCCTGATATTTGTCAGAGTGCCTTTTCTTTTGTTATAAGAGGATCTCCCAAGAATGCCGTGATAAACGGCAGCCATAGAAAGGAGATTGCATTATGGCAGACATGACAGCACCACAGACAGGCAGAAGTAAGAAGGGTACGGACTACAAGGTCCGCTACATCGCAGTGACAGGAGTACTCGCAGCATGCGCGTATGTGCTGCAGCTGATCGAGGTACCGGTCCCGTTCATGCCGACATTTATCAAGTTCGATTTCTCGGATCTTCCTGCACTCATCGGATCATTTGCGATGGGACCGGTATGCGGAATCATCATCGAGCTCCTGAAGAATCTGTTCCATGCACTCGTATCACAGAGCTTCGGAGTAGGCGAGATTTCGAATTTCATTCTCGGAGCAGTATTCGTAGGAGTCGCAGGACTTATTTACAAGCTCAATAAGACGAAGAAGCAATATCTATTTCGTATATCCGGTTTACTACAATTTCATGCCGAAGGCTACTATCCTTCAGGCATATCAGGCTATCATCCCGTCGATGAAGAGCGTTGAGCAGTCAATTCTTGTATTCAATGTACCGTTCACCTTCGTGAAGGGCATGATAGATGTGGTGATCACCTTCCTGATCTACAAGCACATCTCACCGCTCCTCAAGGGCAGCCAGAAATAATCAACCATGTTACGTTTCCTGGTACAGACCGTCCCGAGCATTCGGGGCGGTTTTTTATTAGGTGGTGATACCTGACTACAACCGGATAAAGCAGATTCCTATGGGAATGGCACTTAAGGCCACTGCATAAAGCCGTAGATTGTCATAAAAAAAGAATATTTCTGATTGACCCATCTGCCGATCTAATCCATAATTTCTGTAAAATCGGAATTATGGAAAGGATCAGCCAATGAAAAATCTCAGGATAAAAATACTTACAGCAGTAATCGCTGCCGTATCAGCGATCACACTTACAGTGCCACAGGCCGGCCTGGCACAGGATACGTCTCAGCCTTCATCTGAGACTCATTCTACAGATGCTGTTGCAGAGAAAAATAATCTCACAGCCAATACCGCTGATGGCACTATCCTTCATGCATGGTGCTGGTCGTTTAAGACCATTAAGGAGAATATGAAGGATATAGCAGAAGCAGGCTTTTCTACCGTGCAGACATCACCGGCAAATGCCTGTGTAGACGCTTATCCTACGATGAAGCTGATGGGAGATGATGAGTCAGGTGGTACCGATGGATGCTGGTGGTGGCAGTACCAGCCAACGGACTGGACCATCGGCAATTACCAGCTGGGCACAGAGGATGATTTCAGGGCAATGTGCGCCGAGGCGGATAAGTACGGGATCAAGGTGATAGTGGACGTGATCCCGAACCATACCACTCCGAGGCTTGATGATGTATCGCAGAAGCTGATAGATGCAGCAGGCGGCGGAAAGGGAGTTGCAGGCGGACTCTATCATGAGAATGGCTTCAATGAGATCACGAACTGGGATGACCGCTACGAGTGTACCACCGGAGAGATGGGCGGTCTGCCGGATGTGAATACAGAGAATCCGGGATTCCAGGATTATTTTGTTAAATATCTGAAGGAGCTCGTGAAGGACGGCGCTGACGGAATGCGCTTCGATACGACAAAGCATATCGGCGTGCCGTCAGATCCTCTCGATAAGTACACAGAGCAGAAGGGCTGGAAGAATAATTTCTGGCCGCTCGTCACAGGGAAGGAAGCTAATCTGAATGGCACGAAATTCGATGCGAAGAATCTTTTTCTCTATGGAGAGGTGCTTCAGGGGAATAATGTCCCACAGGACGAGTATCAGAAATATCTGTCCATGACAGCCTCTGATTATGGAACTACCATCAGAAGCGTAGTTACGATCAATAATTTTTCCGCATCAATGATAGAAAATATGCAGGTAAGCGACACGTCGAAGGCAGTCACCTGGGTGGAGTCACACGACACCTACTGCAATGATCACGAATCAGCGAAGCTTACCGATAAGCAGATCGAGCTTGGCTGGGCAATCCTCGCTTCACAGAAGAACGGCACCCCGCTCTTTTTCTCGAGACCGGATGGCTCGGACGGACCGAACCGTAATTACTGGGGAAATAATGTCCTTGGCGCGAAGGGCAATGACGAGTTTAAAAGCACTATAGTGAAATGCTCTAATTTCTTCAGAAATGCAATGTCCGGCGAGGAGCAGAAGCTATCTAATCCGGACAGCGATACCCATCTGCTGATGGTTGAGAGAGGCGATAAGGGGGTAGCTCTCATAAACGGTGGTGGAGATGCAGAGATCAATGCAGATACGAAGCTTTCCAACGGTACATATACTGATACCGTGAGTGGCAATAAATTCACAGTAAAGAAGGGGAAGCTCACAGGTACGATCGGGGAGCAGACAGCAGCCTTTATCTACAATAAGGACAAAGCCACAGTTTCCACCAGGGTAATCGTTTTCGCGGTTTTACTGGCATCAGTCGTGATCTGTGTAGTTATCATCCTCATCACGTGGAACTCAAAAAAGAAACATAAATCATAAACAGGCCTCTATGCGGCAAGGACTGTTGTGGCAGCAGAACCAGCTTCAAGCACGCACGCAACAGATGCACAGGCAAAAGCAAATAACCTGGCCACAGATACCGTAGACGGAACCATCCTTCACGCATGGTGCTGGTCCTTTAAGACGATAAAGGCCAATATGAAGGAATAAGGCATTCTACGGCTGCAGTAAGCTCAAGCAGGTAGTTGTAAATTCTACAGCCCCTTAAGACCGTTAAGGTAAGCTCCTTCAGAAAAGTTTACAAGTCTGTGATGGTTCTTGTGCCTAAGGCCAAAGCAAAGGCGTATAAGAAGCTTTTCAAGAAGGCAGGAATAAAGTCGAAAAACATCAAGGCTATGTAGGGAAAAAGGCATCATGAATTAATTAAAGTTTCACTGTCAAGCATTTTTGAAAATGTCCCAAAATAACTTAGGAAAGTTCCAAGTCTGAGGCATTAATAATGGCAACCCACGTCAAGGTGGATTGCCTCAGATTTGGTACTTTCCGTTTGAACCAAGT
>OMZG01000042.1 GCA_900315505.1 uncultured Lachnospiraceae bacterium | reverse complement strand
AGTCTTGATCCATATCCAATATTAAAAGGCTGTAAAAATACAGCTTGTTTACTATGCCCTTTTTTAGTTTTCCTTAAGCGCTACTTTGTTTCAAACTTAGTCCTTTCTTATGAAATGCTCGATCACGCGTTTAGTAAGTTCCCATTCGCTGCACTTCTCACTATAATACTGATGTCCCTTTTCTGTAATCCTGTAATATGTCCGCCTCTTGCCATTATCCGCGTATCCGGGAAACGATTCGAGATATCCGTTCTTCTCCATCCGGTTAAACGCGGAATACAGGGTCGTTTCCTTAATGATATAACAGTCATCTGTCATATCCCGGATCCTCTTCGAGATCTCGTAGCCATAGGATGGAGAATCAAGTAGCAGACTCAGAATGATGGTATCATTATACCCTCGGATCACATCACTGCTTATTTCCAATCAATGTCCTCCTTATTATATATTGCCTGTCGTACTACGTCAGTAGTATTACGACTGTCGTAGTATATTTGCAAAAAAATCATACTACATCAGTCGTAGTATGTCAAGTAAATTCTTGTGGTGAAAAAATATGTGCCTTTTCTATAGTCCCTTCTTACTTCTTCCATCCGAAACGCGACAGATCCACTCTCCCATCCTTTACTTCGACTCCTTCTGTACGAAGCCTCTCCTCCTGCTTCTTCTCTCCACCGAATACATAGCGCACCGCAAGCTCCCCTCTTGCATTAACCACGCGGTGACACGGAATCTGTGCCGGGTCAGGATTCCTGTGCAGTGCGTTTCCTACTGCCCGAGCCATCTTTGCGTCGCCTGCCGCCTCCGCCACCTGGGAGTATGTTGCCACAAAGCCCCTCGGGATCTGTTTCACCGCCTCATAGATCCTTCTGGTCGGGCTGTCTGAAACAGCCTCATAACTTTCCGCTATCATTGCACGGATATCCTCATCCGGAATGCTTCCATCGAGAATGATAGTATTCCAGTGCTCCTTATTCTGGTGATATCCCGGAACCACGGACTCATATCTGTCACGCCAGAAATACAGCCTGTCAGGCGAAGCCTTGACATTCAGACAGACATATCCATTCCTTAAATATGTCCAGAGGAACGCCTTCTCATTCCACCTGTATCTGATAAGCTGCCAGTTGTCGTCATGAAACGGCGCATCCTGATATGTATCAGGAAAAGACAGCCCCGTATCTATTGCCTGCTGCCTTGTTGTGATCATTTGTGTCTCCTTCGTATTATCTGTTTTCATGGCTTTCGTGAGCCTTTTCCACGAGTTCCTTCTGATCGTACATTTCTTCACCTCACGCCAGACATTCATTCTACCGGTTCATCTCTTCTGCTGATAAGCAGGAGCATGATAAAGATCATGGCAAATCCCACCAGGTCAAAAACCGTCGCCTTTGCATGAAAAACCGTGACAGTTATTACGGCTGCCGTAACCGGTTCTAAAAACCCGTACAGAATCCCCCTGTCCGGGCCTATATATGAAACTCCCCTGATATAGAGCGTAAATGCCAGAACATTTCCGACTATAACCACAAACACGATCCCGAAGATACCTGCCGCATTCGGTACATAGTGTATGGTCCAGCTCCTGAATATCAGTGAGTAAACTATCCCGCCGGCAATAAACGAATACGCCTGAAGCAGAGCAACCGGATACTTGCTGATAAGCCTGTCTGAACAGTTATAGATCATGACGCAGACTGCGGAGGCGACTCCAGCGATTATCGCCGGCATGGAGATCAGCAGATTTTCTATCGAGCCATGTGTTGCCAAAAGAAGCACTCCTGCAAAAGCCAGAAGTATGGCTATTACCTCTTTTATCAACGGCTTCCTGTGTTCGCGGATACAGGTGACCATCAGGATGAAGACCGGAGATAGATCCTGCAGAATAGTACCCATTGCTGCCGAGCTAAGCTGTATGCAAAGAAAATACGCAAACTGGCAGGTACTGACCCCGAGCAGTCCATATACTATGAGCCTAAGGAAATCTGCTCTGTTTGATAAAGGCCCCGCTACCTTCCTGCCATATCTTACCAGGCAATATATGAAGAGGATGACTCCGGCCAGTCCCAGCCTGAGCGGAACAAGCCATCTCGAGTCCATCCCCTGTCTTGTGAAAAGATACTGTCCCATCGAGCCGGACAGTCCCCAGCACATGCCACCGGCCGCACACAGCAGTGCGCCTGCCGTTCCCTTATTCATTGATAATTTATTTGTCATAAACAGATATTATCACTAGAATCATCCTCTGTCACCTGTCGTACGCCTAAACAGACATAAATTCATTTCAAAGCAAAAATTTAAGTGTACAAATCTGCATATCTGAACAAATAAAATTGAACCAAATCACGCCGCTGGCGTGAAGCTTATATTCTTGATCCTGACAGTTGCATCTGCCGGGATTTTATTTTACTATGTTACTGCAGCCCTAAA